>NZ_JAQIRJ010000002.1:0-600692 GCF_032601995.1 Klebsiella sp. 141153
GCGGCTTCAAAATCCCCGGTGGCGCTGTCGCTTACCGGGGCTACAGCGTTGTGCGATTTGGTAGCCCGGATGAGCGTAGCGCAATCCGGGAAGGCCGGGTGGCATATCGCTGACACCGGTGCGGGCGGCTTCAAAATCCCCGGTGGCGCTGTCGCTTACCGGGGCTACAGAGTTGTGCGATTTGGTAGCCCGGATGAGCGCAGCGCAATCCGGGGAGGGCATATCGCTGACACCGGTGCTGGTGGCTTCAAAAACTCCGGTGGCGCAGTCGCTTACCGGGGCTACAGCGCTGTGCGATTTGGTAGCCCGGATGAGCGTAGCGCAATCCGGGAAGGCCGGGTGGCATATTGCTGACACCGGTGCTGGCGGCTTCAAAATCCCCGGTGGCGCTGTCGCTTACCGGGGCTACAGCGCTGTGCGATTTGGTAGCCCGGATTAGCGTAGCGCAATCCGGGGACCTGCTCGTTTAGCGGCGAACCGGCGCGTCGCCGGCGACATAGTAGGCCGCGGTGCTGCGCGGTAACGGCTGACGCCCGCGAATGGCATCGGCCATCTTCTCGCCAATCATGATCGTGGTGGCGTTCAGGTTGCCGGTAATAATCTGCGGCATAATCGACGCATCGACCACCCGTAACCCTTCCAGACCGTGGACGCGGCCTTCTCCGTCGACCACCGCCATGTCGTCGTACCCCATCTTACAGGTGCCGCACGGGTGGAACGCGGTTTCGGCGTGATTACGTACAAACTCATCTAACTCCGCATCGCTCTGGCACTCAACGCCAGGACTGATTTCACGCCCGCGATACTTATCCAGCGCCGGCTGGTTCATGATTTCGCGGGTAATACGGATGGCGTCGCGGAACTCCTGCCAGTCCTGTTCGCTCGACATATAGTTAAACAGGATTGCCGGATGGGCATGCGGGTCGCGCGATTTCAGGCGCACATGGCCGCGGCTTGGTGAACGCATCGAGCCAACGTGGCACTGGAAACCATGCTCTTTAACCGCATTGGAGCCATTGTAGTTAATCGCCACCGGCAGGAAGTGGTACTGAATATTTGGCCAGGCGAATTCCTCGCGGCTGCGGATAAATCCGCCCGCTTCGAATTGATTGCTGGCGCCAATCCCGGTGCCGCCGAACAGCCATTCCGCGCCGATTTTCGGCTGGTTCCACCACTGTAGCGCCGGATACAGCGACACTGGCTCTTTGCACTCGTACTGCAGATACATCTCAAGATGATCCTGCAGATTTTCACCCACGCCGGGCAGGGCGTGGACCAGCGGAATATCAAACTGGCGCAGTAGCTCCGGGTTGCCGACGCCGGAACGCTGCAGAATTTGCGGTGAGGCGATGGCGCCGGCGCACAGCAGCACTTCCTTATTGGCTGTCGCTTTTGACGGCGCGCTGCTATCGCCTTCCAGCCACTCGACGCCGACGGCGCGTTTGCCGTCAAAAATAATGTGATCGGTCATGGCATGGGTGCGGATGGTCAGGTTTGCGCGGCTGCGGGCCTGATCGAGATAGCCGCGGGCGGTGCTGGCGCGACGCCCCTGCGGCGTCACGGTGCGATCCATCGGGCCAAACCCTTCCTGCTGATAACCGTTGAGATCGTCAGTGCGCGGATAGCCCGCCTGCACGCCGGCTTCCACCATCGCATGGAACAGCGGATTATTATTCTGTTTCGGCGTAGCGACGCTCACCGGGCCGTCGCCGCCGTGATAGTCGTTAGGGCCGATATCGCGGGTTTCCGCTTTTCGGTAATAGGGTAGGCAGTCGAGGTAGCTCCAGTGTTCCAGCCCCGGCGCGGCGGCCCAGTTATCAAGGTCCATGGCGTTGCCGCGGATATAACACATGCCGTTAATCAGCGAGGAGCCGCCGAGACCTTTACCGCGTCCGCACTCCATGCGGCGGTGGTTCATATAGGGTTCCGGTTCGGTCTCATAGGCCCAGTTGTAGCGTTTGCCCTGCAGCGGGAAAGCCAGCGCGGCGGGCATCTGGGTGCGGAAATCAAAGCGGTAATCCGGACCGCCCGCTTCCAGCAGCAGGACGGTGGTGTTGGGATCTTCCGTTAAACGCGTCGCGAGGACGTTGCCGGCGGAGCCGGCACCAATAATGATGTAGTCAAACTGCAAAAATGACCTCCTGGTTAAAATATGGATTGAAACTGACCCATCTCAACCTGGATGGATTTCACTTGGGTATAGCTCTGTAGCGTCATCACGCCGTTTTCTCGGCCAATGCCGGAGTGCTTATAGCCGCCGACCGGCATTTCCGCCGGCGATTCGCCCCAGCTGTTGATCCAGCAAATGCCCGCTTCCAGCTGGTGGATGATGCGGTGAGCGCGGTTCAGATCCGGCGTGACGACGCCAGCGGCAAGGCCGTACTCGGTGGCGTTGGCGCGGCGAATCACTTCCGCTTCGTCGTCATAGCTGAGAATCGACATCACCGGTCCGAAGATCTCTTCGCGCACGATAGTCATGTCGTCGGTGCAGTCCGTGAAGACCGTCGGAGCGACCCATGCGCCATTATCGAAGCCTTCGCCTTTGAGCACATCGCCGCCGCACAGCAGGCGAGCGCCTTCGCTTTTGCCGCTCTCGATATAGCGCAGGACATTCTGGCGATGCGGGAAGCTGACCAGCGGGCCGAAGTTGGTATCGTCGGCAAACAGGTCTCCGGCGCGGATACGGCCCACGCGCTCGAGGATCTTGTGCTCAAATTCGGCTTTAAATTTCGTGGGCACAAACACGCGGGTGCCGTTGGTGCAGACCTGACCGGAGCTGTAGAAATTGGCCATCATGGCGATATCGGCGGCGAGGTCGAGGTTGGCATCTTCCGCGATAATCAGCGGTGATTTACCGCCCAGCTCCATGGTCACCTCTTTTAAAGAAGAGGCGGCGGAGTTGGCCATGACTTTTTTGCCGCTGGCGACACCGCCGGTGAAGGAGATTTTGGCGATGTCCGGATGCTCGGTCAGGTACTGGCCGGTTTCGGCGCCGATCCCCGGCAGGACGTTGAAGACCCCTTCCGGCAGACCCGCTTCGCGGTAGATTTCCGCCAGCTTCAGCGCGGTGAGCGGAGTGACTTCGCTTGGTTTAAAGATCATCGCATTACCGGCGGCCAGCGCCGGGGCCGATTTCCACAGCGCTATCTGGATCGGGTAGTTCCAGGCGCCGATACCGGCGACCACGCCAAGCGGTTCACGGCGGGTGTAGACAAAAGCACTGTCGCGCAGCGGGATCTGGCTGCCTTCCAGCGCCGGGATCAATCCGGCGTAGTACTCCAGTACATCGGCGCCGGTCACGATATCGACGGCGGCGGTTTCGCTCAGCGGTTTGCCGGTATCAAGCGTCTCCAGACGCGCCAGCTCATCGTTACGTTCGCGCAGAATATCAACCGCTTTACGCAGGATCCGCGAGCGCGCCATGGCGCTCATCGCCGCCCAGACTTTTTGCCCCTGTTGGGCGCTTTTTACCGCACGGTCGACGTCTTCACGCCCGGCGGCCTGGACGGTTGCCAGCACTTCCCCAGTGGCAGGGTTGATGGTCTCGAAAGTTTTACCGCTGGTGGCGGCGACAAACTTGCCGTGAATATAAAGCTGCTGTTCGGCCATTCGGGACATGGTTTCCTCCATTATTGCGAAGTCGGTGGCAGATACTGCCTGATGAAATGGTCCGCGAGCGCCTCAGCGCGGGCTTTGTCGAGCGGTTTCCCGCTTAACGCCGCCCGCAGCCACAGGCCATCGATCAGCGCCGCCAGGCCGTAGCCCGCTTCCTGCGCCTGCTCGCGCGGCAGCTGACGCTGAAACTCATAAACGATATTCGATAACAAACGCTTACTGCTGACCTGCTGCAGGCGATAGAGCATCGGCTGATGCATGCTGCTGGCCCAGAAGGCGAGCCAGGCCTTCATCGCCGCGCCGCTTATCTGGCTGTCATCAAAGTTGCCGGCGACGATCGCCCGCAGACGGCGTTCGGCGCTGGCGCCGGGCAGCGCCCGCAGCCGCTGTAATACCGCATGACGCAGCTGACCGGTGATGTCGCGCATCGTTGCCTCCAGCAGGCCGTTTTTGTCCTTGAAATAGTGGCTGATGATGCCCGTCGATACGCCCGCCCGGCGGGCGATCTGCGCGATGGTGGCGTCATGCATGCCGACCTCATTAATCGCCGCCAGCGTAGCGTCAATCAGCTGTCGCTGACGTATCGATTGCATCCCCAGTTTTGGCATTTCCCGGACTCCATTCATCAGATTTGTTTATCTATTAAAGCGGTTTTTGATTGGACGTTCAATATAAAATGTGTCTTAATTGTTACCGATTTGCTTTTTAATAGTTGCAATAAATGTAAGGAGAATGGATGACAGACCTTTCGCCGAGCAGAGAAAAGGACAAAATCAATCCGGTGGTTTTTTACACTTCCGCAGGACTGATTTTGTTGTTTTCCCTGATGACTATCTTCTTCAGCGATTTTTCCGCGGCCTGGATTGGCCGTACCCTGAACTGGGTTTCTAAAACCTTCGGCTGGTATTATTTACTCGCCGCCACGCTGTATATCGTGTTCGTCGTCTGTATTGCCTGTTCCCGCTTTGGCTCGGTGAAACTGGGGCCGGAGCACTCGAAGCCGGAGTTTAGCGTGCTGAGCTGGGCGGCGATGCTGTTTGCCGCCGGGATCGGCATCGACCTGATGTTCTTCTCGGTCGCCGAACCGGTCACGCAGTATATGCAGCCGCCGGAAGGGGCGGGGCAGACCATGGAAGCCGCCCGCCAGGCGATGGTGTGGACGCTATTCCACTACGGGCTCACCGGCTGGTCGATGTACGCCCTGATGGGAATGGCGCTGGGATACTTTAGCTATCGTTATAATTTGCCGCTTACCATCCGTTCCGCGCTCTATCCTATCTTCGGGAAAAAGATTAATGGCCCCATCGGCCACAGCGTCGATATCGCCGCGGTGATCGGTACGATTTTCGGTATCGCCACCACCCTCGGTATCGGCGTGGTGCAGCTCAATTATGGCCTGAGCGTGCTGTTCCATATTCCTGATTCATTGGGGGCAAAGGCGGCGCTGATTGTATTGTCGGTGATTATCGCCACCATTTCGGTGACCTCCGGAGTGGATAAGGGCATTCGTATCCTTTCCGAGCTCAACGTGGTACTGGCGCTGGGGCTGATCTTATTCATTCTGTTTATGGGCGATACCGAGTTCCTGCTCAATGCGCTGGTGTTGAACGTCGGGGATTACGTCAATCGCTTTATGGGAATGACGCTGAACAGCTTCGCCTTCGACCGCCCGGTGGAATGGATGAATAACTGGACGTTATTCTTCTGGGCCTGGTGGGTGGCATGGTCGCCGTTTGTCGGCCTGTTCCTGGCGCGTATTTCGCGCGGGCGCACCATTCGCCAGTTTGTGGTAGGTACGCTGATTATTCCGTTCACTTTCACCCTGCTGTGGCTGTCGGTATTCGGCAATAGCGCGCTGTATGAAATTATTCACGGCAATGCGGATTTTGCCGCCGAAGCCATCGCTCACCCGGAGCGCGGTTTCTATAACCTGCTGGCGCAGTATCCGGCGTTTACCTTTAGCGCCTCGGTCGCCACCATTACCGGCCTGCTGTTTTATGTCACCTCAGCGGACTCCGGCGCGCTGGTGCTCGGCAACTTCACTTCGAAGCTGAAGGATATTAATAGCGATGCACCGAACTGGCTGCGCATCTTCTGGTCGGTGGTGATTGGCCTGTTGACCCTCGGTATGCTGATGACTAACGGCATCTCTGCCCTACAGAACGCGACGGTGATCATGGGGCTACCGTTCAGCTTTGTGATTTTCTTCGTGATGGCGGGGTTATATAAGTCATTGAAGGTGGAGGATTATCGCCGTGAAAGCGCCAATCGCGACACTGCGCCGCGCCCGCTTGGCGTGCAGGATCGTCTGAGCTGGAAAAAGCGCCTGTCACGCCTGATGAACTATCCCGGCACGCGCTATACCCGCCAGATGATGGAGACGGTATGCTTCCCGGCGATGGAAGAGGTGGCGCAGGAGCTGAAGCTGCGCGGCGCTTACGTTGAGCTGAAAAGCCTGCCGCCGGAAGAGGGCGATAACCTTGGTCACCTCGATCTGCTGGTGCATATGGGCGACGAACAAAACTTCGTCTACCAGATTTGGCCGCAGCAGTACTCGATTCCCGGTTTTACCTACCGGGCGCGCAGCGGCAAATCGACCTACTACCGTCTTGAGACTTTCCTGCTGGAAGGAAGCCAGGGTAACGACCTGATGGATTACAGCAAAGAGCAGGTGATCACCGATATTCTCGACCAGTACGAGCGGCACCTGAACTTTATTCATCTACACAGGGAAGCGCCGGGGAATAGCGTCACCTTCCCTGGAATGTAAACCCGCTTTTACCAGGGCGTCATGTAATAAATGACGCCCTTTTCTTGCAATCTAATACATTGTCAATTTACAGCTTTAATTATTAAATAGCCATTTAATGTACTATTTGTGCTTAATTAAAATGTTTTATTTGTGTTATTACTGGTTGTCATATAGTCATGGGGGGATATCTACGCTTAAATATCATTATTTGCAAATAATGGAATGAAATAATGAGTCCTCCAGGATTGCTTCCAGGAGCGACAACGATATTTAACCGTATATCTGTTGAGCTTCCGATTGACGGACTTTCTTTCTGGAAATTGTCTGGAGATGCAGCAATTTCAACGCCATTTTCTTTTGAAGCCGTGTTGCTGGCGACGGATGCGCGTATCGATCGTAGCACCTTGCTGGGAGAGTCGGTTACGGTTGCTGTTCCTGTAAAAAACGCGTTAGAACCGCGATATTTTAATGGCAAAGTCACCGGGATTGGCGTGGGGGCGATAGAGCTGTCAGGGAACCGATATGCGGCTTATTCGCTGACGCTTGAATCAGATTTATGGCCGATGCAGCGCGATCGTAATTCGCGCATCTTTCAGGAAAAAACAGTTCCGCAGATTGTGGTCATGCTATTGGCTGAATACCAGGTAAATGTTGAAGATGCGCTGCTGGAACAATATCGTGTCTGGGATTACTGTGTTCAATATCAGGAAAGTAGTTTTGATTTTATCAGCCGCTTAATGGAGCACGAAGGTATTGCTTATTATTTTCGCCACGATCGTGATAAGCATACGCTGGTTCTGGTTGATGCCGCTGAAAGTTATCATTCGATTACTGGTTATGAAGACATTCCCTACCAGTGCACATCATTGCGTGGAAGTACGCCGGCCGAGGGCATTTCACGCTGGGCGATGCAGGATAACGTCACTCCGGGACTATATAGCCTTGATGATTATGATTTTCGTAAACCGAATGCCTGGTTGCTGCAGGCGCGACAAAATCCGCTCTCCCCACGGCCGGGAAAAATTGATGTTTATGACTGGCCTGGCCGCTTTGTGGAGCATGAACAGGGGGCAAACTACGCCCGTCTTCGTCAACAGCGCTGGCAGGTGGAACAGCATAAAATTAACGCTGCCTCGACGGCGCCGGGCATTGTGCCTGGCGCGCGATTTCAATTAAGCAACGCGCCGTTCTTTGGCGACAATGGCGAATATCTTACCATCCAGGCGCATTATGAATTCGAGGAAAATCGTTACGCCAGTGGTGCTGATAATCAGGCCATTCAGCGCATTGATTTTGTCGTGATCCCGTCGTCTACCGTCTTCCGTCCGCCACTGGCGACACCCTGGCCGCGTACCTATGGTCCGCAGACAGCAAGAGTGGTGGGCCCTCGTGCTGAGAGTATCTGGACCGATAAATATGGGCGCGTAAAAGTGAAATTCCACTGGGATCGAGAAGGAAATAACGACGATAGCAGTTCCTGTTGGGTACGCGTATCGAGCGTCTGGGCAGGACAGGGGTTTGGCGGGATACAGATCCCGAGGGTCAATGATGAAGTGATCGTTGACTTTATTAACGGCGATCCCGACCGCCCAATAATTATCGGGCGCGTTTATAACGAATCTAGTTTACCGCCGTGGGCGCTACCGAACGAGGCCACGCGGATGGGGTTTATGACCCGTAGCAAAGATGGGCATAAAGATAATGCGAGCTATCTTTTCTTCGAAGATCGGGCGGGCAGCGAATCGGTTGATTTACACGCTGAAAGAGATATGAATATTTCAGTAGAGAACGATAAAACTGCGGCTATTGATGGCCACTATCTCACAAAAATAGGCAAAACGCAGACCCATGAAGTGATGGATGACGCCGTTTTTACTTATCTGTCCCGGCGTACCACCAGGGTTGAAAAAGCAGAAGAATCCATTTTTAACCAGGGTGAAACCAAGACAATCGCGAAGGGGAAAAAACTGGCCATCACCGACGGCGGCGATTTTTCACAGATTAACGGTGATGTGACGACCACCATTAATGGTACTGCCTGCACGACAATAAACATCGGCGATCGGTACCTGACCCTGGAAGATGGCAGCATGTGGCTGAAGGTTTCCGCGGGAGGACGGCACGTTGAAATCCACGACGGCGATGAATTAATAGTCCGTAGCGGCGGGCGTAAAAATACCATCATCGGCGGATTAACAACAACCGTAGCTGGAGGTTGGGCCCAAAAAGTGACTACCGGTGATATCGAGATATCGACCCCTGATACCATGATATTGCGAGGAGAAAAGAAAATTGACCTCCAGTGCCCGGATTATTTTGAATATAAAGCGGCGGCGATGTCGGTCAAACTTAATGGTACCGCGCTGGCCCTAACAGAAATTAGCGTCAAAGGATTAAAATACGAAACTAATCCCGTGGTGTTTAAGTTTCGCGGCGGCGGGGCGCATTTTGAGATCAATGGTAATAGGCTGGAGTATAATTTATTGTCTTTGCAGACCGCACTATTAACAATCATTACATGAGAAATATAATGGAAAAATATTCAGGGATCATCATTCGTGGGCCCTTCTATGCCTTGATGGCTGCGGTTGTCTTCTGCTTTGCCCGAGGTTTTTTCTTCTACTGGCTGATTAAAAGGGATCCCGTAGCGACTCGCGCTAGTATCGTCTCTTATTATCCTAAAACACCGAACGATCGTGGCGAGGTGAGTATTGTATTAACGTACAGCTTTAGTGCCGGAGGTAAAATTTATAGCAAGGCCAATCAGTTTATGACTATTAATATGGTGGATCTCGATAAGGTTTATGTGGGAAAAGAGGTGCCCGTGATCTACTATCGGGCTAATCCGAAGTACAGTAAGTTAGATTATTATCATCAGGAGTTAAGACAGAGATGATAACCTTGTGGGGATAAATAACAGCAACCGGGTAGACCCGGCTACTATTTTAGTATCAGAGAGTAGAAATCGGTGAATACTATTTCGCCGCCAGCTCCCGGCGAATGATTTCCGCCCCGGCGCTTAGCGCATGCAGCTTACCGCTGGCGACCTGACGCGATAACGGCGCCATGCCGCAGTTGGTTGATGGATAGAGCTTGTCGGCGTCGACGAACTGCAGGGCTTTACGCAGCGTGCTGGCCACCTCTTCTGGCGTCTCAATGGCGTTGGTCGCCACATCGATTGCTCCGACCATCACTTTCTTACCGCGGATGAGCTCCAGCAGGTCCATCGGTACGCGCGAGTTGTGGCACTCCAGCGAAATAATATCGATAGAAGAGGTCTGCAGTTTCGGGAACGCCTCTTCATACTGGCGCCATTCGGAGCCGAGCGTTTTTTTCCAGTCGGTATTGGCCTTAATGCCGTAGCCATAGCAGATATGTACGGCGGTTTCGCATTTCAGCCCTTCAACGGCTTTTTCCAGCGCGGCGATCCCCCATTCATTGACTTCATCAAAGAAGACGTTAAAGGCGGGTTCATCAAACTGAATAATATCTACCCCGGCGGCTTCTAATTCCCGGGCTTCCTGGTTGAGAATTTTGGCAAATTCCCATGCCAGCTTTTCACGGCTTTTATAGTGATCGTCATACAGCGTATCGATCATGGTCATTGGCCCCGGCAGGGCCCATTTAATCGGTTTGTTGGTGAGTTGACGCAGATATTTCGCATCTTCGACAAACACCGGCTGCTGGCGCTCGACGGCGCTGACGACGGTCGGCACGCTGGCGTCATAGCGGTTGCGAATTCTCACCGTTTGCCGTTTCTCAAAATCGACGCCGCTGAGATGTTCAATAAAGGTGGTGACAAAGTGCTGACGCGTCTGCTCGCCATCGCTGACGATATCAATGCCTGCGCGCAGCTGATCGTCGAGCGATAAACGCAGCGCATCGCGTTTGCCCAATACTAACTCTTCATTCTGTAATTTCCACGGCGACCACAGCGTTTCGGGCTGCGCCAGCCAGGTCGGTTTCGGTAAACTGCCTGCGGTGGATGTCGGGAGCAATGTTTTCATACAGGTGACCTTTATTTTTTATGATTTAGAGAGCGTAATGAGCTGACCATTGCTCAAGAATATGCTGGTACGGCTTAATAAACTGTTGTTCGGTAAATTTGCCCTGTTCAATCGCCAGGCGGCTGCGCTCTTCGCGGTCATAGACAATCCGGGTAAACGAATGATCCTGATTATTCAGGTTCGGCTGATAGCACTGCCCGGCCGCGGAGTTGGCGTTGTAAATTTCCGGGCGATAAATCTTCTGGAACGTTTCCATGGTGCTAATGGTACTAGCAAGCTCAAGGTTGCTGTAATCGCTAAGCAGATCCCCCGCGCAGAAGAAGGCCAGCGGCGCTACGCTATTGGCCGGCATAAAGTAACGCACCTGCAGGCCCATCTTATTGAAATAGGCTTCGGTGAGGGCCACGCCATCCTGCTGGTATTCGACGCCGAGAATAGGGTGCTGATTACCGGTCCGGCGGTAAGTATGCTTATTGGATACGCTCAGGCAGATGACCGGCGATTTTTTAAAACATTCATGGTATTCGGCAGAGTGCGTGAAGTGCTTGAAGATATTGCCATGCAGAACGCCATAATCTTCCGGCACGCTGAAGGTTGCCTTGTCTTTATTATATTCCGGCAGTAATACGCTAAAATCATAATCGCGCACATAAGAGGAAAAGTTATTTCCTACAATGCCTTCGCTACGCGTATTGGTGGCTTTATCGATAATATTGGTTTGCAGAATCTCAATCACCGGGAATGCCGCATTCTGGCCGTTAGCGGTAATATTCATCTCGACTGAGATAATATCGAGTTCGACGGAATAACGGTCGCCGTGCGGATTATCCCACTGCACCAGGTTATTAAAGCGATTATCAATCATCGTCAGCGTGTTGCGCAGGTTCTGCTGACGGTTTTCGCCCCGCGCCAGGTTGGCAAAATTGGTGGTAATACGCGTATTTTTCGCCGGGTTATAGTGTTCATCAAAACGACTGCGTTTAATCGTAAAGGTAAAGTCTGTCATCGTCTCTTTCCACCCTGGGTTCTGATATAAAAATGCAGGTATTTCACATTCCCAGAATGACCTTGCGATTTATCTGGATTTATTATTCAGTAGCATTCATATTGTCTGCAGTTGCTGAAGACTATTTTTGCCAGAGTCATTGAGTGAGTGAAAGAGAGTTAATTTCAATACGGCATGAGCCATCTTCATGATCCGTCATGCGCTCTGCGTAGACGTGCAAGAGTGGAATGAAATAGCCCCGGCTTAGGCATCGTTAGCCGGGGCAAGACCGGTTTTACCAGCAGATAAACCCGCCATCGACCACCAGATCCACGCCGGTGCAGAATGAGGCGGCGTCGCTGGCGAGGAATAGCGCCGGGCCGGCCATCTCTTCAACCTTCGCCATGCGCTGCATCGGGGTCTGGCTTTCAAACTCGCGGGTCTGATGCACCATCTCCGGGCGGGTATTCATCGGCGTGGCGGTATAGCCGGGGCTGATGGCGTTGACGCGGATCCCTTTATCAACCCACTCCATGGCCAGGCTTTTCGACAGATGGATAACGCCGGCTTTCGAACAGTTGTAATGCGCCTGATCGAGGCCGCGGTTAACGATAATCCCCGACATCGAGGCGATATTAATAATCGACCCGCCGCCAGACTCCTGCATTAATTCCGCTTCTGCTTTGCAGGAGTTCCAAACGCCGGTGAGGTTGATGTCGATAACCCGCTGCCACTGCTCGCTTTCCATCTCCAGGGCCGGATTGGCGTTGGCGATACCGGCGGCGTTAACGGCGATATCGAGGCGGCCAAAGCGGCTTTTGGCCAGCGCAACGGCGGCGCGCAGGTCGGCAAGCTGGCGGACTTCGCCAGTGTAAGAACAGGCCTGGCCGCCGATGGATTCAATATGGCCGACCGTTTCCGCCAGGCCGCCGTCGTCGCGAAGATCAAAACAGACTACCCGCGCGCCGGCGCTGGCGAGCGCGCATGCGATGGTTTGGCCGATGCCGCTGCCGGCGCCGGTCACGAAAGCGACGCGCTCCTGCAGGTTAAACAGCTGCTGTGCAAAGTCTTTGCCGATCATAGTGATTACTCTCTTCAGTATAGTGTCGAACGTCGGGGTCCCGGTTTCCCGGATGGCGGCGCGTAGCGCCTTATCCGGGCTACCCTTCGGCGGTATTACGTAGCCCCGGTAAGCAAAGCGCCACCGGGGGCCGTCCCGGAGTGGTGGCGCCAATGCGGGATGCCTTATTCGGGCGATAGGGCCCGCTAACCTCGGGGGATTACGACATAATCAAACCGCCATCGATATTGATGGTCTGCCCGGTGAGGTAGCGTGCGTCGTCGGAGGCGAGGAAGGCCACCAGCCCGGCCACGTCTTCCGGCTTACCGGCACGTTTCATCGGGATCCCTTCGACCCATTCCGCCATCAGTTCGCCCTTGCCGTAGCGCTTCTGCTCGGTGCTGAGAATTTCTCCCCACACGCGATCGTTGTAATCCCACATTTCACTCTCAATGATGCCGGGGCAGAAGGCGTTGACGGTGATGTTCCACGGCGCCAGTTCGTGCGCCAGGCTTTGGGTAATACCGATCACGCCCATTTTGCTGGCGGCGTAGTGCGGCGTGTAGATAAAGCCCTGACGCCCCTGGCCGGAAGAGGTATTAATCAGGCTGCCGTGGTTCTGTTTCACCATATATTTAGCGGCCTCGCGGCAGCACAGCCACACGCCGGTGGTGTTAACCGCGAGCACTTTTTCAAAATCGGCCTTTGGCATCCGATCGTAGTAATCGATGGTGATCACCCCGGCGTTCTGAATTGAGACGTCAATGGCTCCGAAGCGCGCGGCGGCCTGCTCATACAGCGACTGTACCTGCGCTTCGTCGGTCACATCGACCTGCAGCGATAAAATATCCGCCTGATAGCGCTGACGCAGGGTTTCGGCGGTCTCGTGAACGCGCTCGGCGTTGGAGACCATCACCAGATTAGCGCCGTCGCGGGCAAAGCGCTCCGCAATACCTGCGCCGATGCCGCGGCAAGCGCCGGTGATAACTACCGTTTTATTATGGAAATCTCGTTGCATATTTTTTCCCTTTCGATAAGCCGGGCGCCGGGCCCGGCGGAATACGTGAATACGGTTGCGATTAGCTGGAGGTGGCGCCGTTCGGCGGGATCGCGGCCAGCTTCTCTTCGTGGCGGCGCATCAGAATGACTTTGTTCTGCAGCTTCTGCTGGAACTGGTCGACGACAACGGCGGTGACGATCACCAGGCCCTTAATGACCATCTGCCAGAAGTCGCTAACTCCCATCATCACCATGCCGTCGGCGAGGAAGACGATCACGAAGGCGCCGATAATCGAGCCGGTCACCCGACCGCGGCCTCCTGCCAGCGCGGTTCCGCCAAGCACGGTGGCGCCGATGGCGTCCATCTCAAACATGTTGCCGGTCATCGGGTGGGCGGTTTGTAGCTGAGAGGCGACGATCAAGCCGACGAAGGCGGCGCACAGGCCGGAGAAGGCGTAGACGAAAATTTTGGCTTTGACGATCGGTACGCCGGCGAGGCGAGCGGCGGATTCGTTGCCGCCGATAGCGTAGATGTAGCGACCAAGCGGCGTTTTGGTCGTCAGCCAGTAGCCCAGTACCAGGAAGCCGATCATCAACCAGATCGGCAGATAAACGCCAAGCAGCGTACCGGAGCCCAGCGTGGCGAAACCGGTATTGCCCAGCGCTTCCATGCCGTTGAGGTTCGGGTAGGTGCTGCCGTTGTTAAACAGCAGGGCGGAGCCGCGGGCGACGTACATCATCCCTAAGGTGCAGATAAACGGCGCGACGCCGAAGCGGGTAATCACCGCGCCGTTAACCAGCCCTACCAGCACGCCGAAGACCGCGACGCAAAGGATGACCTCCGGGACGTTAAAGAAGATGATATCGCCGTTCCATAGCGGTAGCCCGTTGGTCAGCAGCGCGCCCGCGACCATCCCGCAGATACCTGCCACCGCGCCGACGGACAGGTCAATGCCGCCGGTGAGGATCACCAGCGTCATACCGATGGCCAACAGGCCGGTAATCGCCACGTGCTGGGTCATGATCAGCAGGTTAGAGGCGGTCAGGAAGTTCGGTACCATCACGCTGAAGAATGCGATCACCAGCAGCAGGGCGATGAAGGTTCTGGCCTTCAGCAGGTACATATAAATCATATATTTCTGGTTCATGATGGATTCCAGCCTGATTAATCTTGAGGTGTTGAAGCCGCGATTAACTTTTCGCGGGTCACCGCATGGCGCGGTAAATCGGCGGTAATGCGGCCATCGGCCATCACCAGGATGCGGTCGGCCAGCGCCATCACTTCATCCAGCTCCGAAGAGGAGAACATGACCGCCAGCCCCTGCTGGGCCATTTTGCCGATCAGGTGATAGACGTCGGTTTTCGCGCCGACGTCGATGCCGCGCGTCGGTTCATCAAGGAACACCACCTGCGGCTGGGTCATCAGCGCCTTACCCAGCACCACTTTTTGTTGGTTGCCGCCGCTCAGCGAGGTGATGGGCAAATTGGCGTCGCTTACTTTGATCGCCAGTTGCTGAATCATCTCTTTTACGCAGGACTCTTCTTTCTGCGGATTCAGCCAGCGCCAGGCGCGGCGAAAACCCTGCAGGCTAAAATCAGAGAGCGTCATGTTGGATTGAATCGACATCATCTGCACCACGCCTTCGCCCTGGCGGTCTTCCGGCACCAGCGCCAGCCCCTTTTTCAGGCGATGTTGAAAGCGAGATTTACCGATGCTTTCGCCGTTAAGATGTACCTCGCCGCTCTGGCAGGGCATCAGGCCGACCAGCCCTTTAAACAGCTCGGTGCGCCCGGCGCCCAGCAGGCCGTAAATACCGATCACTTCGCCCCTGCTGAGGGTGAAGGTGACATCATTGAGTTTGTAGCCGCCGCTCGGATGCAGCGCGGTCAGCCCCTTGACCTCAAGCACCGCGTTGCCTTTTGGCGCGGGCTGATAATCAAAGTGCTTTTTCTTGTCGCCGACCATCTGCTCGATGATCCACGGCACGCTGGCGTCGCTGACGTTACGCTCGCTGATAAAGCGGCCGTCGCGGAAAATGGTGATGTTGTCGCCAATCTCCATCAGCTCTTCGAGGCGATGCGAAATGTAGATAATGGTGACGCCGCGGCGCTTAAGCTGCTCGATAACCTTAAACAGCACTTTGACTTCTGACTGGCTCAGCGCCGAGGTGGGTTCATCCATAATCAGCACGCGGGTGTCTTTCGATAGCGCGCGGGCGATTTCAACCAGCTGCTGATGACCAATCCCCAGTTCGCCCAGCTGCGTGTAGGGATCGACGTCGAGCTCCAGCCGCTCCAGTAGCGATTTGGCTAACGCATATTGATATTTTTCGTTGATGCGTCCTTTCTGAAAGAATTCATTAGCCATGAATATGTTGTCCATCACATTCATATTGGGGAATAAATTCAGTTCCTGGAAAATAATGCTGATGCCTAATTTCTCTGCCTGGTGGGTAGAGTTTAAAGTCACCGCTTCGCCATCGAGAATAATTTGACCGGAGGAGGGCGTTTCCACGCCGGCAAGCATTTTCATCATGGTGGATTTACCCGCACCATTTTCTCCGATCAGAACGTTAACCTTATTTCGATAGACCCGGTAATTCACGTTATCCAGCGCGGTCACGCCGGGATAAATGCGCGAAAGGCCGCGGGTTTCGATAATCACTTCAGATTCGACTGGGTGGGGAGCGACGATATCTTGCGGCGTCATATTATTGTCCCCCCGGATGAACGATTTTCGCCGGGGTGATTTCCGGAATAGTTTGCGGAATATCCCAGGCCGAAAAGACGCCATACACTTCTACGTTGTCGCCGGTTTTCAGGTTGGCCGCCTGAATCATTTTGACCGCCTGACTATTAATATTTTTGCTGTATTCGCCAAACAGCACCTGGTCGTTAAAGTCCTGGTAGCTGGCGCCGCGGTAACCGTCGCGCAGCAGGGTGCCGCGCAGAGTAGGGCCAATCTGAACCAGCACATTACCGATGCTGCCATCGGCTAGGGTCATCTTGCCGCTGCGCGAGGCGCTATCCAGCTTGCTGACGGCGCCCGCCACCTTGACGTAAAAGATGCACGGGTTTTCGTCCTGGGCGCGGTAGCCCAGCGCTTTGCAGGCGCTATCGATATCTTTTTGCGCCTTCAGCGCGCTCATCAACTCCGCCGCCGGGCGGGCGTTGGCGACCACCTGCGGCACGATGCTCTGCTGCCAGGTTTTATCGATGTTCGCCATATGCGGATTGGGCGGGGATTTCAGGTCTGCCAGCTCCTGCTGCGAGACGATGCGGCAGCCGCCAAGCGCCAGAACGGCCAGCGCCAGACAGGTTTTCTTATACATAATGCTCTCCTCTGCGCCCCCGCAGGGGCGCAACCACCCGAACTCAGGACTTGATATTGAAGTCCTGAACTTTATCTGCGTTATCCTGGGTAATCAGAATGCCGCGGAACATCACGCGCTGCTTCGCCGGCTTTTCGCCTTTTTGCAGGTAGTTATCGAGATCGGTAACGCCCTGGGCGGCGATGGCCTGCGCCTGGAGCATCACGGTCGCCTGTAGCGTGCCTGCCTTCACCGCATCGCGTTCGTCGTTGCTACCGTCGATGCCGACGACAATCACATCGTTACGATTGGCCGCTTTCAGCGCCGCGATGGCGCCAAGAGCCACCGGGCCGTTACCGCAGATCACCCCTTTGACATCCGGGTGAGCCTGCAGAATGCTATCCATAATGCGTTTGCCGTCGATCAGGGTGCCTTTGGCATCCTGTTTTGCCACGCTGACCATATCCGGGTACTGGTCAATCACCTGGTGGAAGGATTTAGAACGGGTGACGCAGTTATTATCGGCGAGGTTGCAGGTCAGTTCGGCGTATTTGCCTTTTTCCGCCATTTTCTCAACAAATACGTTGGCGACTTCTGAACCGGCCTGGAAGTTATTGTGGGTAATTTGTTCCAGCGCGACATCATCAACCGGAATTTCACGGTTAATTAAGACCACCGGAATACCCGCTTTTTTGGCTTTTTCAATGGCGGCGACGCTGGCGGTGGAGTCGGCATTATCGAGAATAATTCCCTGCACCTTTTTACCAATGGCGGTATCAATCAGCTCATTTTGCTTTTTGACATCTTCGCCATGCGAAAGCACGGTCGTTTTATAGCCGAGGGCTTGCGCTTTTTCGCTGGCGCCTTTGGCTTCCGAGGCGTAATAAGGGTTATCCAGCGAGTTAACCATTATCATAATGGTGCCTTTTTCGGCGCTATGCGCGGCAAAGGAAAAGGCGGTCAGGGTCGCAGCGGTTAAAAGAGTTAAACGTAATTTCATGACTCTGTTCCTGTATTTTTATATTCGAACAAATGATCCCTGAGCGGGCAGGGTTTACGGTCTGAAATTTCCCCAGAATAAATTCGGGGGTTGCGATACATCGTTATGGGCCGGGGTTCTCCTGTAGTGGGTTAATAAGGTTCGTCGCCCAATCTGACGCCGATGGGCATCAGGCCGGCGAATCCGGTTTCCATAATGTTCTGTTTACCGCATGGCGCCACTCCTGCCAGCGCTGCTGTAGGCGCTGGTGGCGGGCCATGTCGGGTTGAAAAGCGCTGTGTTCGGTTAAGAAGGCTTGCAGGTCAGCGGTTTCACCGGGAGTGAGGGCTTTTCGCGCCAGCAGCGCCGCGCCGATGGCGGACAGTTCCGGGATATCGCTGCGCATCACCGGGCAGCCGAGCAGGTCGGCCTGGTATTGCATCAGCCAGTCGTTGTTGGTTGGACCGCCGTCGACCATTAATGCCGTCAGGGTGAATTCAGCGTGCTGGCGCATCGCCGCCACCACGTCGGCGATTTGATAGGTAATGGATTCCAGCGCCGCGCGGATCAGGTGCGCGCGCTTGACCCCGCGGCTAAGGCCGCAGATTACCCCGCGGGCGCTGTCGTCCCACCAGGGGGCGCCGAGCCCGGTCAGCGCCGATACGAAGTAGACCCCTAAAGTCGAATCGACGGAGGCGGGCAGGGTATTCAGCTCATGGGCCAGGTCGGCTGCGGAGAGTTCGCTCAGTCCGGTGCTGTCCGCCATCCATGCTACCGCATCGCCGGTATGGGGGATGTTGCCTTCCAGTCCCCACACCAGCTGGTCGCCATCGTGCCAGGCGACGGTGGTCGCCAGGGCGGCAATATCGCACTGGGCTGATTGGACCGGCGCCATCACCGAGGAGCCGGTACCGTAGGTGGCTTTCACACAGCCAGCTTCGCCAAGGGCGTGGCCGAATAGCGCGGCGTGGGAGTCGCCAATCATCGCCATCACCGGGATACCGTCGGGGATCGCCGCCAGCCCTTTGGTGTAGCCGAACAGCCCGCTCGACGGTTTAATCTCCGGCAGCGCCGCGCGCGGAATACCAAACAGCGTGAGCATCTCGTCATCCCACTCGCCGCGGTGCAGATTCAGCAATTGGGTGCGGGCAGCGTTGGAGTAATCGCAGAAGAAAGATTGTCCGCCGGTTAAATTCCACAGCAGCCAGCTGTCGATAGTGCCGAGGCAAATCTCGCCGCGCGCGGCAAGCTGATAACCATCGGGAGTGGCATCCAGCAGCCAGCGCATTTTGGAGGCGGAAAACAGCGGTGCAATCGGCAGGCCGGTGGCGTGCTTAATGCGCTGCTCCTGACGATCGCGACGCAGCGTGTCGCAGAAAGCGGCGCTGCGGGTACATTGCCATGTGATGGCGGCGTTAATCGGTTCGCCGCTGGCGCGATACCAGCCGATGGCGGTTTCTCGTTGATTACTGATAGCCAGCGCCGCGACGTTTTCCGCGCCGACGTGCGCCACCGCTTTGGCGATCACCGCAATCGAGGCCGCCATCAGCGCCTCGCCGGATTGTTCCACCCAACCTTCGCGCGGGGTTTGGATCGCCAGCGGCTGCGAGAACTTGACGCTGACCTTGCCTTTGCCGTCCAGCACCACGGCTTTCGCGTTGGTGGTGCCTTCATCCAGCGCAATGATGAACTCTTTGGCTGTCGCCTGCATATGATGCTCTCCTCGGTCACACATTGTCCTGGAACGGCGGAAACAGAGATGGTCTCCGGCCATTGCATGCGTCTATGCAGGCCATGATGTGACATATCGTTATCGTTTTTTTAATCACTGAATATATATTCGATAGTGATTATTTATTTGATACCTTAAGCCACAAACCCGGTGATGGGCTACCTGAAAAATCATCAATTGTGCTGGCAATCACATTTCGCAGATTGGGAATATGACACGACGGTGGGGAAGTGAGTGGTTTAATTTGTTGAATTATAATGGGTTATTTTGCAATCCCTGTTGCTGAAAAAACAGCCTCAGGGATTGACGAGGCATAAAACTGCGGAGGATTAGTCGCTAACCAGCAGTCTGGCGGTGGGGTAATCGGTGATTAAAACATCGATATAGCCGCCGGTAAGCGCGCCTTTTATTGCCGCGACTTTGTCGGTGCCGCCGGCCAGCGCGACCACGTTCGGACATTTTTTGACTTTCTCCAGCGCCATGCCGATCACCGGATCTTCATCTTCGCGTAACACCGGCTGGCCGTATTTGTCGTAGTAGTGCAGGCAGATATCGCCAACCGCACCCCGCGCCGCCAGCACCTGCAGCATATCTTCGTGATAATAGTTACCCGACGTTTTCAGCAACTGGGAAGGTTCGAGAATGCCAATGCCGACAATGGCGATATCGACCTCGTCAAAGCGTGAAACCACATCGGCGACATCTTTGCTGGCCAGCAGGCGGTTGCGCTCTTCCATGGAACCTTCGATGCTTTGCGACGGCAGCAGCCAGGCATCGCAGTTAAGACGCTGGGCCAGCGTCTGGGTGAGGATCGTCGCCTGCACGTTGCCGTTGGGCCCGACGCCGCCAAGCAGTTGGATGACGCCGCTGGCCTTCAGGTTTTGCGCGTGGACCTCATCAACCATCGCGCGGATGGTTGAGCTCCATGAAGAGACGCCAATCAGATCTTTTGGCCGCAGGCGGGTTTCCAGGTAGTGGGCGGCGGCTGAGCCAATCGCCCGCTTGATGGTATGGTCGCTGGCCTCTTCTTCGGTATCGACCACCACCGCCTGTTTAAGCCCGTAGCGATCCTCAAGCCCCTTTTCGAGATTGAGGAAGATATTTGATGGCTGTACGACGCTGATTTTGACAACGCCCTCTTTTTGGCAGCGGGTAATCGCGCGAGAGACAAATGACTGAGACAGCGAGAGAAGTTGGGCGATATCAGACTGCTTTCGTCCTTCCAGATAGTAAAGCGTGGCAATCTTCACCAATAGCCGTTGTTCATCCTGCTTAGCCATATTAATCCTCGAAAATCATTTATCGCCTTTCTTCAGGCGTTTAGCTGCAGCCATTATCGTAGTGACTTTTATCATACGCGAAAAAAAATCACACTTAAGTGTGATGATGGTCAAATTTTTACCACTCATCAAAATCGGCTATGGACAAAAACAAAACAGCCAGGCCATAATCGAATAAAGAATCATCATTGAATATATATTCAAGGCGGTTTTGAGTCAACGAGTTTATCCGGGCTTCGCCTGGAGCGGGAGGCAGAATGTTCCTGAGTATGGCGCTGGGGCGGAAGGCTAACCACCGGCATGGGGATATCTGGTTTTTTTAGTCCCTGACGGAATAAATATTCCATATTGAAAATAAATTCAGAGGTATTAAATGAATCCCTACAGATTTGATGTCCAGACGCTTGAGCGCAAAGCGCGCGCCGTGCGCCGCCACATTGTCCGCTTAAACGCCAATAGTCCGGCTGGCGGGCACACCGGGGCCGACCTGTCGCAGGTCGAGCTGTTAACCGCGCTCTACTTCCGTGTGCTCAATGCGGCGCCCGATCGGCTGGACGACCCGCAGCGCGATATCTATATCCAGTCGAAAGGCCATGCGGTGGGCTGCTACTACTGCGTCCTGGCGGAAGCAGGTTTCTTCCCGATCGATTGGCTGGAGACCTACCAGCATGCGAACTCGCATCTTCCCGGCCATCCGGTGCGGCAGAAAACGCCGGGCATTGAGCTCAACACCGGCGCGCTGGGCCACGGTTTGCCCGTTGCGGTGGGGCTGGCGCTGGCCGCGAAGAAAAGCAACAGCTCACGCCGCATCTTTTTAATCACCGGCGACGGCGAACTGGCGGAAGGCAGTAACTGGGAGGCGGCGCTGGCGGCGGCCCATTACGGCCTCGATAACCTGGTCATTATTAATGATAAGAACAATCTTCAGCTGGCCGGGCCAACCCGCGAAATTATGAATACCGATCCGCTGGCCGATAAATGGCGCGCCTTCGGCATGGAGGTCAGCGAATGCGAGGGCAACGATATGGCCTCGGTGGTCGCGACTCTCGAAGGGCTACAGCAGAACGGTAAACCTAACGTCATTATTGCCAACACCACGAAGGGCGCGGGCATCTCCTTTATCCAGGGGCGCCCGGAGTGGCACCACCGGGTGCCGAAAGGCGAGGAAATCGCACTGGCGCTGGAGGAACTGAAAGATGAGTAATGCAGAACACCTGGCGAACGTGATGGTCGAGGCGTTTATCGCCGCGGTGGAAAAGGGCGTCGATCTGGTGCCGGTGGTCGCGGACTCCACCTCAACGGCCAAGATCGCTCCCTTTATTAAGCAGTTCCCCGGACGGCTGGTTAACGTCGGTATCGCCGAGCAGAGCATGGTCGGCACCGCCGCGGGTCTGGCGCTCGGCGGTAAAGTGGCGGTGACCTGTAACGCCGCGCCGTTCCTTGTCTCTCGCGCCAACGAGCAGATTAAAGTTGATGTCTGCTACAACAACACCAACGTCAAGCTCTTTGGCCTCAACGCCGGCGCCAGCTATGGCCCATTGGCCAGTACCCACCATGCCATTGACGATCTGGCGGTAATGCGCGGTTTCGGCAATATCCAGATTTTCGCCCCCTCCACGCCGCGCGAATGTCGGCAGATTATCGACTACGCCCTGGCGTATCAGGGGCCGGTTTATATTCGTCTGGATGGCAAGGCGCTGCCGGAGTTGCATGACGAAGCGTACCGTTTTGTGCCCGGCGCGGTGCTGACCCTGCGCGAAGGCGAAGCGGTGGCGCTGGTGGCGACCGGCTCGACGGTGCACGAAGTGGTGGAGGCGGCGCAGCAGCTTGCCGACCTTGGTATTGAGGCTAAAGTGGTTAGCGTGCCGTCGATTCGACCCTGCGATACCGCGGCGCTGCTGGCGGCGCTGCAGTCATGCCGTTCAGTTATTACCGTCGAAGAACATAACGTCAACGGCGGGCTGGGGAGCCTGGTCGCCGAAGTGCTGGCGGAAGCGGGGACAGGGATTGCCTTGCAGCGTCTGGGGATCCCGGATGGCGAGTATGCGGCGGCCGCCGATCGCGGCTGGCTGCGTCAACATCACGGTTTTGACGCGGCGTCGATTGTCGTGCGAGTACAGAAGTCAGTACGGGGTTGAAGCACAACGCCCTCCATGGGGAGGGCGTCAGACTGCTGACAAACGTGCTTAAAAGTGAATGAGGGTTCTTTTTCTCCCTCTCCCTCCCAGGGAGATGGCCGGGGTGAGGGGGATAACGAGCTGACTAATCAGCAGATTTCCCCCTCTTCCTAACCCCCACCCGAAGGGGCGAGGGGTGCGTCCGTGCTCTTTGAGGGGGGGCATCAGAAGTGGGTGTTGACGCTCATATACCAGGTACGACCGGATTCGTTATAGGTCTCAGCGCCAGCGCCGTACATACTCCCTTTGTCGCCGCCGGTGGTTTGGGCGTTCCCCGCGCGCCAGTGGCGCTTGTCGAAGACGTTATCCACGCCGCCGGTCAGGCTGACGTTTTTGGTCACGTCCCAGGTCGCGCTCAGGCCGAGAATGCTATACGGGCTGACCTCGTTCTTCTCGCTGCCGGTGACTGGCTGGCCTTTGTAGTTGTACTTCTTCGGTTCCTGCTTGCCGTACCAGGTGAAGGTCGATTGCACAGAAACGTCCTGATAAACCTGCCAGCTCAGCGTCGAGTTCAGCGTGTATTCCGGAATAATCGACAGGCGATCGCCGGTCTCTTTGTTCTTACTCTGCAGCATGTAGGTGATGTTGTTGGTCCAGTTCACCGTCTCGCTGACCGGCACGTTCAACGTGCCTTCCAGCCCTTCAACTACCGCTTTCGGCACGTTTTCCCACTGGTACAGGTCGGTACCTTTATTGTTTTGATAGACCGGGGCATATCCCGCTTCAATCTTGTTGCGGTAGTCGTTACGGAACCAGGTGACGCCCGCCAGCCAGCCGTCGCGTTTGAACTCGAGGCCAATCTCTTTGTTGATGCTGGTCTCGGCTTTTAAGTCGTCATTCCCTTGCAGATAGCAGCCTTCTTTACTGGCGTAGCAGCCCTGACCTTTACTGTAGAGAATATAGTTGGGGTTGGTCTGATACAGGCTCGGCGCTTTATAGGCGCGGGCGATACCCATTTTCAGGGTAAAGTCGTCGCCCAGACCCTGCGACAGGTTCAGCGACGGGCTCCAGTTATTACCGACAATACTGTGGTGATCGAAACGCAGCGCCGGCGTCAGCATGATGGTATCGGTCACTTCCATGTTGTTCTCGGCGAACAGGGAGAAGATTTCCGCTTTCGAATACGGGCTGCGGCCGGTGCTGTCGTAGCCCGGAATTTCGCCGCCAGACAGAGCCTGAGTATTGGAGGCGTTGTCCTTCATGCGCTGCTGGTTCCATTCGGTACCCAGCGTCAGGTTCTGGTTAACCCACAGGTCGAACGGAATATTGACTTCGCTGTGCAGCATCACGTCCGACAGGTCGATATCGGTAAACTGGTTGCTGCTGAAGATCCCCTCGGTGCCGCCCGCCAGACCTTCGCCTTTACGCGAGTTGCGGGTGTGTTCGTACTGCGCCCAGTTGCTGGTGGTCACACCGTTATCCCAGCCGCCGTTCCAGGTCACGGAGTAAGTATTGCGATAGAGACGGTTGGTCTCTTTACCGTAGTTCTCTTTCACCAGAGCGTTGCTGTTGGTGTTTTGCGTGTCACCGGCGTAGAGGTTGCCCTGGCGGCTATAGCCGGCTTCAAATTCCAGCGACTGCATCGGCGCGAAATCCCAGCGCACCACGCCGTTGATGTTTTTGTTTTCTACCCCTTCACGCCCGGCGGGCAGGGTATCGGCGTAAATGCCGGTACGTTCAGACTGATGACCCTGGTTGATATCCCAGGCATCAGCCTGGGTTTTATCGAGGTTGCCATACATGCGGAAGCTGAAATCGCCGCCCAGCGGGCCGCTGAGGCTAAAGTCGGTACGCTTGGTCGCGCCTTCGTCTTTATGCTCCGGCATGTTCATGTAGGCGTTCCACGAACCATGCCACTGGTTGTCGAATTTTTTAGTAATGATGTTGACCACGCCGCCCGCCGCGCCGTTGCCGTAGCGCGCCGCCGCCGGGCCGCGGATAACGTCAATACGTTCGATCATTTCCGGCGGTACCCAGCTGGTATCGCCGCGGGTGTCGCGCTCGCCGCGCCAGCCGAGACGAATGGAGTTACGGCTGGTCACGGGCTTACCGTCAATCAGGATTAAGGTGTTTTCCGGGCCCATGCCGCGAATATCAATCTGGCGATTGTTGCCGCGCTGGCCGCTGGTGGAGTTGCCGGTCAGGTTGACGCCCGGCATGGTACGGATGATTTCAGAGACGTCGCGCGCCGGCGGACGTTTGCGAATTTCATCGGCGGTAATGGTCGAAACGCCCGGCGCCTGCAGGTTTTGCACCTCGGCGGTGACGACCATCGTTTCTTCACCGGCGGCTTGTTTACTGTCGGTGGTTTCTTCTGCCGCGCACAGCGGGAATGCCACCCCGTAGATACCCAGATTGACCATTAAGGCCAGGGACTTAATCCTGTTATTCATTGTAAGTCAGTTCCGCTTTTCTTTGCCGCTTTCCCCAGAAGCCCCTTCCCACCGGGAGGGGAGACGGCATAAATGTAGCCAGTAGAAGGTGAACGCTTTCCGTAGCCCACCGAGCCAAACGCTCAGAAAAGACCCTCTCTGACCTTGATTTAATGTAATGAGAAGACGCGCTACCCATAGGCGCGTTAATACGCTATTGCAAATGCAAATAGTTATCAATAATATTATCAATAAATATTACCTTTGTTGATAAAAATCACGGTAAACATAGGGTTACTGACGGAATGCAAATAACGGGAAGTGATGACTGGTGGCGGGGGATCGCCGGCCCGCAGACTGAGGCGCTGGGCGACGCATATCGGGTGACCTTCTGGTGGCGCGATCCGGCCGGCAGCGAAACCACGTCGCCGATTCGGCGGGTGTGGATTTACATTACCGGCGTCACCGATCATCACCACAACGCGGCGCCGCAAACCCTGCAGCGCATCCCCGGTACCGATGCCTGGCGCTGGCAAACCACGCTCCCCGCCAGTTGGCGCGGCAGCTACTGTTTTATTCCCTCCGAACGCGACGACGATTTTTCACCGCAGCTTTTTAACGGTGAAGCGCCGGACCGCGCGCTGCTGCGCGAAGGCTGGCGCAAACTGCTGCCGCGGGCGATTGCCGATCCCCGCAATCCGCAAAGCTGGAAGGGGGGACGCGGCCACGCGGTCTCGGCGCTGGAACTGCCGCAGGCGCCGGAACAGCCGGGTTGGCATTATCGCGAGCCGGTTTCGCCTGCGCCGCGCTGTATTGAATGGCGCAGCCAGCGATTAGGTAACCAGCGACGAGTGTGGATTTACACCATCGGCAGTGGGACGGATCGCCCGCTGGCGATCCTGCTTGACGGCCAGTTCTGGGCCGAAAGCATGCCGATTTTTGCGCCGCTGGCGGGGCTGACGCGGGAAGGCCGCCTGCCGCCGGCGGTCTATGTGCTGATCGACGTTATCGACAATCAACACCGCAGCGTCGAGCTGCCCTGCAACCGTGATTTCTGGCTGGCGGTACAGGAAGAACTGCTGCCGCAGGTGCAGGCAGTGGCGCCATTCAGCGATCGCGCCGACCGGACGGTGGTGGCGGGGCAGAGCTTTGGCGGTCTGGCGGCGATGTATGCCGCGCTCCACTGGCCGCAGCGTTTTGGCTGCGTCCTGAGCCAGTCGGGGTCGTACTGGTGGCCGCAGCGCGGCAGTAGCCAGCCGGGGGTGATACTTGAACAACTGCAGCGCGGCGAACTTCGGCCGCAGGGGCTGCGTATCTGGCTGGAAGCCGGCGTGCGCGAACCGATTATTTTTCGCGCCAACCAGGCGCTTTTCGCGCAGCTGCGGCAGACCACGCCGTCCATTTTCTGGCGCCAGGTTGACGGCGGGCATGACGCGCTATGCTGGCGCGGCGGGCTGACGTCCGGGCTTATCCAGCTGTGGCAGTCTTTGCGCCGCGGGCAACAACACGCGCTTAACGAGGAGTGAGAGATGCAATTCAGCAACCCCTTCGATAATCCCCAAGGGCAGTTTTACATTCTGCGCAACGCACAGGGGCAATTTAGCCTGTGGCCGCATCACTGCGCGCTGCCGACAGGCTGGACGGTGGAGTGTCCGCCGCAGTCATTAGAGGCCTGTAACGCCTGGCTTGCCGCCAACTGGTCAACCCTTATTCCAGCGCACTACGCCTCCTGAGGAGCTTTCGATGAGTACACGTTTACCGCTGGTTGCGGCGCAGCCGGGGATTTGGATGGCTGAACGCCTCTCTACGCTACCCGGCGCCTGGAGCGTTGCCCACTATGTTGAACTGCGCGGCAATCTCGATCCGGCGCTGCTGAGTAAGGCTATCGTCGCCGGGCTTAAGCAGGCCGATACCCTGAGCATGCGCTTTTGCGAAGATAACGGCGAAGCGTGGCAGTGGGTTGATGACGCGCGCGAGTTTGCCGAGCCGCAAAACGTCGACCTGCGCCAGCAGGCCGATCCGCACATGGCCGCGCTGGCCCTGATGCAAAGCGATCTCGGGCAGAATCTGCGTGTCGATAGCGGTAATCCGCTGGTCTGCCATCAGCTCATGCGCGTTGGCGACGATTGCTGGTACTGGTATCAGCGCTATCACCATTTGCTGGTTGATGGCTTTAGCTTCCCGGCCATTACCCGCCAGATCGCCGCGATTTATCGCGCCTGGCAACGCGGGGAAGAGACGCCGGATTCACCGTTTACCCCGTTCGCCGAGGTGGTGGAAGAGTATCAGCGCTACTACGGCAGCGAGGCGTGGCAGCGCGATAAAGCCTTCTGGCAGGCGCAGCGTCAGGCGTTGCCGTCTCCGGCTTCGCTATCTGACGCGCCGCTGGCCGGGCGGGCGACCAGCAGTGATATCTGGCGCCTGAAACTGGAGGCCGATCCGGCTGTCTTCAGCCAGCTCGCCGCCAGCGCGCCGCAGTGCCAGCGTGCCGATCTGGCGCTGGCGCTGACGACGTTGTGGCTGGGACGGTTGTGCGGCCGCATGGATTACGCGGCTGGCTTTATCTTTATGCGCCGCATGGGATCGGCGGCGCTGACCGCCACCGGCCCGGTACTCAACGTACTGCCGCTGGCGGTGAATATCGACGCGCAGGAGACGCTGGCGCAGCTGGCGACGCGTCTCTCCGGGCAGCTGAAAAAAATGCGCCGCCATCAGCGCTACGATGCTGAGCAAATTGTCCGCGATAGCGGCAAAGCGGCGGGCGACGAACCGCTGTTCGGCCCGGTGCTGAACATCAAAGTCTTTGATTACCAGTTGGATATCGACGGCGTGCAGGCGCAGACGCATACCCTCGCCACCGGCCCGGTGAATGACCTCGAGCTGGCACTGTTCCCGGACGAACGCGGCGGCCTGTCGCTGGAGATCCTCGCCAACAAAGCACGCTACGATGAGGCGACGCTGAACCGCCACGTATCGCGTCTGACATCGTTACTGGCGCAGTTTGCCGCCAATCCGGCGCTGCGCTGCGGCGAAGCGGAGATGCTGTCGGCGGAAGAAGGCGCGCAGCTGGCATTGATCAACAATACCGCGATGCCGCTGCCGACCACCACCCTCAGCGCGCTGGTGGCGGAACAGGCGCGGAAAACGCCGGATGCCCCGGCGCTGGCGGATGCCAACTGGCGCTTTAGCTACCGCGAAATGCGCCAGCAGGTGGTGGCGCTGGCCAACCTGCTGCAGCAACGCGGCGTGAAGCCGGGGGATAGCGTGGCGGTTGCCTTACCGCGTTCGGTCTTCCTGACGCTGGCGCTGCACGGCATTGTCGAAGCCGGCGCCGCCTGGCTGCCGCTGGACACCGGCTACCCGGATGACCGTCTGCGGATGATGCTGGAAGATGCGCGGCCTTCGCTGCTGATTACCTCTGACGATCAACTGGCCCGTTTTAGCGATATTCCTGGGCTGAGCAGCTTGTGTTATCAGCAGCCGCTGGCCGCTGAAGATGATACGCCGCTGGCGCTGTCAAAACCGGAACATACCGCCTATATCATCTTCACCTCCGGCTCCACCGGGCGGCCGAAAGGGGTGATGGTCGGCCAGACCGCCATCGTGAACCGCCTGCTGTGGATGCAAAATCACTATCCGTTAACCGCCGCCGATGTGGTGGCGCAGAAGACGCCGTGCAGCTTTGATGTCTCGGTATGGGAGTTCTGGTGGCCGTTTATGACCGGCGCGCAGCTGGTGATGGCGGCGCCGGAGGCGCATCGCGATCCGCAGGCGATGCAGCGGTTCTTCGCGCAGTACGGCGTGACCACCACCCACTTTGTTCCGTCGATGCTGGCGGCGTTTGTCGCCTCGCTGGATAGCGATAATGTGTCGTCCTGCCGGACGCTAAAACGCGTTTTCTGCAGCGGCGAAGCGCTGCCGACGGAACTGTGTCGCGAATGGGAACGCTTAACCGGCGCGCCGCTGCATAACCTGTACGGGCCGACGGAAGCGGCGGTGGATGTCAGCTGGTATCCCGCCTGTGGGCCAGAGCTGGCGGCGGTCACCGGCAACAGCGTGCCCATCGGTTGGCCGGTATGGAACACTGGATTACGTATTCTTGATGCCACCATGCGCCCGGTGCCGCCGGGCGTGGCGGGTGATTTGTACTTAACGGGCATTCAGCTGGCGCAGGGATATATGGGGCGCCCGGATCTGACCGCCAGCCGCTTTATTGCCGACCCGTTTGCTCCCGGCGAGCGCATGTACCGCACCGGCGATGTGGCGCGCTGGCTGGATAACGGGGCGGTAGAGTATCTTGGCCGCAGCGACGATCAGTTGAAAATTCGCGGCCAGCGCATTGAGCTTGGCGAGATCGACCGGGTGATGGCGGCGCTGCCGGACGTCGCGCAGGCGGTGTGCCACGCCTGCGTCTTCAATCAGGCCGCGGCCACCGGCGGCGATGCCCGTCAGCTCGTCGGTTATCTGGTGAGCGAGTCCGGCCAGCCGTTGGACGTGGCGGCGCTGAAGGCGCGTCTTAGCGAACAGCTGCCGCCGCACATGGTGCCGGTGGTGCTGATCCAACTGGAATCCTTCCCGCTCAGCGCCAACGGTAAGCTGGACCGTAAAGCGCTACCGCTCCCCTCCTTAAGCAGCGAGCGCAGCGGTCGCCCGCCGCAATCGGCTACCGAGTTGACCGTTGCCGCGGCGTTCAGCCAACTGCTGGGCTGCGAGGTAAATGATATCGACGCCGATTTCTTCGCCCTCGGCGGCCATTCGCTGCTGGCGATGCGGCTGGCGGCGCAGCTTAGCCGCGAGCTGGCGCGGCAGGTGACGCCGGGGCAGGTGATGGTCGCTTCGACGGTCGGCAAGCTGAGCGCGCTGCTGGCTTCCGACCTGAGCGACGAGCAGGCGCAGCGTCTTGGCTTTGATGCGCTGTTGCCGCTGCGCGAGAGCGATGGTCCGACGCTGTTCTGCTTCCATCCGGCTTCCGGTTTTGCCTGGCAGTTCAGCGTGCTGGCGCGTTATCTTAGCCCGCGCTGGTCGATTACCGGAATTCAGTCGCCGCGTCCGACGGGGCCCATGGCCTCCGCCGCCAACCTCGACGAGGTCTGCGAGCATCATCTGCGCACGCTTTTAGCGCAGCAGCCGCATGGGCCTTACTATCTGTTTGGCTATTCGCTCGGCGGAACGCTGGCGCAGGGGATTGCCGCCCGTTTACGCCAGCGCGGCGAAGAGGTGGCGTTCCTTGGCCTGCTCGATACCTGGCCGCCGGAGACGCAAAACTGGGCGGAGAAAGAGGCGAACGGCCTGGATCCCGAGGTGCTGGCGGAAATCGCCCGCGAGCGCGAAGCGTTTCTCGCCGCGCAGCAGGGGCAGGCTTCCGGCGAGCTGTTCAGCGCGATTGAAGGTAACTACGCCGATGCGGTGCGCCTGTTGACGACCGCGCACAGCGCGAAGTTTGACGGTAAGGCAACGCTATTTGTGGCGGAGAAAACGCGCCAGAAAGGGATGGATCCGCAGGTCGCATGGGGGCCGTGGGTTGGCGAGCTGGAGGTGTTCAGCCAGAACTGCGCCCACGTCGAGATTATCTCGCCGCAGGCCTTTGAAGCGATAGGCCCGGTAGTGCGGGAGATTCTGGGGTAACGGTAGAGCTCGGGCTACCCGTTTTTGGTAGCCCGGCTCAGCGCAGCGCAAGCCGGGGATGCGATGGTAAAGAAAAGATTATCGGCGTCCCAGCGGCACCACCAGCGGCGTATGCGCTACCGGATCCTCGATGATCGTGCAGCGCAGGCCATAGATACGCTCAATCAGATCCGCCGTGACGATCTCTTTCGGCGCGCCTTCGGCGACGATCTTACCGTCGCGCAGGGCGATCAGATGGGTGGCGTAACGACAGGCCTGATTGAGATCGTGCAGTACCGCCGCCAGCGTATATCCCTTCTCGCGATTCAGCTCGCTTAACAGCTCCAGCAGGTCGATCTGATGGCTGATATCAAGCCAGGTCGTCGGCTCATCAAGCAGCATAATCGCCGTCTCCTGCGCCAGTACCATTGCAATCCACGCCCGCTGGCGCTGGCCGCCGGAGAGGGTATCCACGCTCTGCAGCGCGAGGTCGACAATACCCGTCGCCCGCATCGCGTTATTTACCGCTGCTTCGTCCTCTTTACGCCAACGGGTAAACATCGGCTGATGCGGATAGCGCCCGCGCGCCACCAGCTCCTGTACGGTGATATCGCCGGGCGTGGTGGCATTCTGCGCCAGCAGGCCGATCCGCTTCGCCACCTCTTTGCTGGCGTAGTGCTGGATCTGCTCGCCATCGAGATAAACGTGTCCGCTGGACGGCGTCATCAGACGGCTAAGGGTACGCAGCAGGGTTGATTTACCACAGCCGTTGGGGCCGATAATCGCCGTAAAATGGCCGTCAGGAATTGTGACGTTCAGCGATTCGGCGATGGTCTTTTTACCGTAGGCCAGGGTCAACTGGTCGCCGCGCAAACGGGAGGTGACAGCGGTCATTTTTTGCGGGACTCCTGAATTAATAACGCGATGAGGTAGATACCGCCAAGGCTGACGGTGACCACCCCGACCGGTAACTGATAAGGCATGAACAGGCGCTGAGCGCAGTAATCGGCCAGCGCCAGCAGCAGCGCGCCGCACAGCGCCGACTGGGTTAATCCCCAGCGCGCGGTGCCGCTTATCCGCCGGGCGATATGCGGCGCGACCAGCGCGACGAAAGAAATAGGCCCGGCCAGCGCGGTGGCGGAAGCGGTCAGCAACACCGCCACCAGCATCAGCAGCAGGCGCGAACGTTCGACTCGAACCCCCAGCGCGCAGGCGGTATCGTCGCCCATCTCCAGCAGCCGCATCCGCCGCGCCAGTAGGGCGCTGCACGCCAACATCAACAGGATAAGCGGCGCCGAAGGCCAGGTTTTGCCCCACGTCAGGCCGTTGAGCGAACCGGCATTCCACAATCCGGCGGAAAGGGCGGTCTCAAGCGACGCGCGCAGCAGCAGCCAGGTATTGAATGCCACCAGCATGGCGCGCACGCCGATGCCGATAATGATCAGGCGGAAGGTTTCTATGCCGTTGCGCCACGCCAGTAGCCACACCACCAGCGAGGTCAGCACGCCGCCGAGCATCGCCGCCAGCGCGATGGCGGTTAGGTTCTGGCCGAACATCACCATTGCTACCAGCACGCCGCTCCAGGCGCCGGTGTTGAAACCCATTACGTCCGGGCTACCCAGCGGATTACGCATCAATGACTGAAAAATGGCGCCGCTGACGCCAAGCCCGGCGCCGATAAGCAGCGCCATCAGCACGCGCGGCAGTCGCCATTCGGTGACCACCATGCTGACGCTGCGCGGTGCGTCGCCGAGTAGCGCGGAAATCACCTGTTCAGTGCTGAGCGGCACCAGGCCATTACCCAGACCGAACAGGGACACCAGCAAGCTCGCGAAAATCAGCAGCAGGCAGCAGAAAATCAGGCGGCGGGAGGGAGCTATCACAGCGCACCTCCTCGCGGCTGACGGCGAACCAGCCAGATCAGCACCGGCGCGCCGATAAAGGCGCTGACCACCGAAACGCGCAGTTCACCAGGCACCAACAGGCGGCCAATCACGTCGGCAAACAGCAACAGGGCAGGGGTGGCGAGCAGCGTAACCGGCAATGACCAGCGGTGATCCGCCCCCACCAGCCAGCGCGCCATATGCGGCATCATCAGGCCGATAAAGGCGATAGGGCCGACCAGCGCCGTCGCGCTGCCGCACAGGACGGTGATCGCCAGCAGGCCGATCAATTGGGTACGTGCGACCCGGCTACCGAGCGCGGTGGCGGTGTCGGCGCCGAGGCTCAGGCTGTTCAGCGCCCGGCTAAGAAACAGGGTTACCACGGCGGCAATCAGCACCGGCAGCAGGACTATTTTCAGCGTTTGCAGGGTGCGAATATCCAGCGAGCCGGCCTGCCAGAAGCGCAGCTGGTCATACACGTCCGGGTTGAGCAGGGCGATGCCGTTAGATAAACCTTCCAGTACCGCCGCCAGCGCCACGCCCGCGAGGGTCAGGCGCACCGGGCTGAGCTGGCCGCCGCCCTGGCTGCCGGTAAACGCGACCAGTAGCGACGCGGCGAAGGCTCCGCAGAAGGCCATCAGCAACTGCTCCTGCGGCGATGTTATGCCGAACAGCGCCGCGCCGAGCACGATGGCGAAGCTGGCGCCGGAGTTGACGCCGAGCAGGCCCGGGTCGGCCAACGGGTTACGGGTGAGGGTTTGCATTAGCGCGCCGGCGAGGCCAAGCGCGCAGCCGGCCAGCAATCCGGCCAGCGTACGCGGCAGGCGGGCATCCAGTACGATGGTACAGTCGGCGCTCTGACAACTGCCGGAAAAGGCATCGATAATCACCGAAGGCGGCAACGGTTTGGCGCCGATAAGCAGGCTGAGCGCAATCGCAAGAGCCAAAAGTAACAAGAGACCCGGCACGGCGACGGCGCGCACCGTGGTCGTAGAAAACGACATAGTTCAAATCCCTGATATGATAATGATAGTAATTATCGTTATCGATTTTATTCAGGTATGTTACCATGAGAAACCATAAAAATGGTATGAAAAATAACGACAAGGCCCTTGCATGAATCGACCTTCCCGGCTGCTTGATGTCAGCCTCCTGCGCACCCATCCGGCGTTCCGCGCCGTCTTTATCGCTCGCTTTATCTCGATCCTGTCGCTTGGCCTGCTAGGCGTGGCGATCCCGGTTCAAATCCAGACAATGACCCACTCGACCTGGCAGGTCGGACTGTCGGTAATGCTGACCGGTTGTTCGATGTTCGTTGGGCTGATGGTTGGCGGCGTGCTGGCCGACCGTTATGAGCGTAAACACCTGATCCTGCTGGCGCGTGGCACCTGCGGCGTGGGCTTCGTCGGCCTGTGCCTGAACGCCATGCTGCCGGAACCGTCGCTGGCGGCCATTTACCTGCTGGGGATTTGGGATGGCTTCTTCGCCTCCTTAGGGGTGACCGCGCTGCTGGCGGCGACGCCGGCGTTGGTGGGCCGCGAAAACCTGATGCAAGCCGGGGCGATCACCATGTTGACCGTGCGTCTCGGTTCGGTGATATCGCCGATGATCGGCGGGTTGCTGCTGGCGACCGGCGGCGTGGCCTGGAACTACGGCCTGGCGGCGGCGGGGACGTTCATTACCACCCTGACGCTGCTGCGTCTGCCGCTGCTGCCTCCGCCGCCGCAGCCGCGCGAGCATCCGCTGAAATCTCTGCTGGCGGGGCTTAAATTTCTCTTTAATAGCCCGCTTATTGGCGGTATTGCGCTGCTCGGCGGCCTGTTGACGATGGCCAGCGCGGTGCGGGTGCTTTATCCGGCGCTGGCGGAGGGCTGGCAGATGTCAAATTCGCAGATTGGCCTGTTGTACGCCGCCATTCCGCTTGGCGCGGCGCTGGGTGCGTTAACCAGCGGACAACTGGCGCATACCGCCAGGCCGGGGGCGTTGATGTTGACGACAACGGTGGGGTCGTTTGTGGCGATTGCGCTATTCAGCGTGATGCCGTTCTGGGCGCTGGGCGCGCTCTGTCTGGCGCTGTTTGGTTGGCTGAGCGCGATAAGTTCGCTGCTGCAGTACACGCTGATTCAGACGCAAACGCCGGAAAATATGCTGGGGCGCATTAATGGCCTGTGGACCGCGCAGAACGTGACCGGCGATGCTATTGGCGCGGCGCTGCTGGGGGGGTTAGGGGCGGTAATGACCCCGGTGGCTTCGGCCAGCGCCAGCGGCTGGGCGCTGGTGATTGTGGGAATATTACTGGTTGGCTTATTGCGCGAGCTACGCCGTTTTCAGCGTCCGGAGATGGTCAGCGAAAGTTAAATGCAACAATAGCAAAAAGGCCCCGGATTACTCCGGGGCCTGGCTTCACTTATAACACTTAGTACGCGCCGAGATCTTTCCAGACGTCGAACTGGCCGCAGTTCAGGTCCGGCTGGTTGCCCTGAGACCACCATTTCACCTGGTAGTTATGGCCTTTCCAGCTCACGGTTTCAAAGGTACCCCAGTTGCCGCCATAAACAGTATTGGCATTCCACTGCGGGTAAGGCGCGGCGGCATCGTCAGAAGGAACAACGTCATCATCCTTTGCCGGCACGTCATCGGCATCTTTTTCGTCGTCAGCCGGTTCATCAGCCGGCTCATCGGCTGGCTTGTCATCGCTCTGGCCATTCTGGGAAGCCACGACCACGGAGAGGATAAAGCGCTGCTGGGTTGACGGTTCGCCCCAGGTATCGCGAACGAACAGCGTGAAAGTAAATTCAGTGTCCGCGGTGACTTCCGGTACGTCGAACTCAATGACCGCGGCGGTTTTATCAGCGACATCAATCGCTGCCGGCACGCCCCAGCTGTAGCTCAGCTCGTCGCTATCTTCATCAGATGATTTTTCACCGGACAGGCGAACGCGAGAGCCGCCTACGACCATCATTTCAATCGCCGCTTCCGGCGCATGGTTTACCGTTGGTTCGGTTGGCTCATCTTCTGACTTATCGTCATCCTGTTCATCAGCAGGCACAACGTTGATGCCTTCGAAATAGAACGGGTCCATATCGATAACTTCAGAAGCGATTTCATACCCCAGACCTTCACGGGCGGCGTTAACCAGCACGCCGTTATCATGGTCAATAGTCCAGGTAAACAGACCGCCCAGCCCCAGGCTGGCAGCGTATTCGCCTTTGGCTTTGACGGTGCGCGGGGTATCCAGCGACATGAAGAGTTTGGATTCCGGGTTGTAGAGGAAGTCAGCATCAGCTACCTGGTCGGTGTAGACGTTGAAGCCGTTACGGCCTTTCTGGTTTTCCAGGTCCAGGTAGTTATAAATGACGTCATACCATTCGTTGGTGCCGGATTCAAATGTACCGACAGTGGTACCGTTACCCGGGTTATAGGTGCCTTTCAGCGGCGACAGCGATTCCAGCTCGGCATTGCGGCCGTTACGGGTATAGCCGGCGTAACCGATGTTGATGCGCTCAGCCGGGAAACCTTCCGCCAGCAGGTGTTCAACAATGGTATTAATCGCCCAGTCGCCTTGCTCAATGGCTTTCAGGTTGGTGTGGTGGGTGATGCTTTCCGCCCACGGGGTGCCGAAGAAGTCATAGGTCATGACGTTGATGCCGTACAGACCGGCATTCATCAGCGCTTTGACGTTGGAATAACCAAACGTTTTTACTACCGCGGAGCTGGCAATGGAGATTTTGACATCGCTCAGGCCGGCGGAATCGAGCTGTTTACGCAGTTCACCAATCAGCAGGGCGTAATTATCGCCATCTTCCGGGCCGTATGGGTTACCGGCGCCTTCGGCGTTCGGGTATTCCCAGTCGATATCCACTTCGCTGAACATCGGGAATTGTTTGAACAGTTTCACCACGCCTTTGGCGAAGGTTTTACGGGCAGAATCCGACGCCGCGGTTTCATGAAAACCGTTGCTCATGGTCCAGCCGCCGATGCTCATTGACAGCACCAGGTTGTGGCCCTGCTGTTTGGCTTTCGCCTGCAGGTCACGCAGACCGCCGAGCAGGCCTTTGGTGTTTGTCTGGGTTACGGTTTTCGGATCAACATCCCAGCCGCTGACGCTGTGGCCAACGTTAACGTAAGACTGGAAATCGCCCCACGGATCAAGGAAGGTCGGTTCATATTTCACTTTGCCGCACTGCTCTGCCCCTTCGGCCACCACATCACGCCACTGACCATCCACTTTATGGAAGCCGGTTACGCCGACGAAGCCAACGATGATTTTATCGTAAGCGGTAGGGGAGACGTTAGTCAGGTCGTAGCCGCGGCCGCGGTTATCTTTCGCATCGCTGCCCTGCAGGCGGCCATCGTACTGAGACCAGTCGGTGTAATAACCGAATACTTTAGGTTTGTTGGTTGCGCTTTTGTATTTGTTATACACCGGTTTGGCGACGCGGTCCGAAGTATAGCTGTAGTTGCTGACTTCTGTTGCCGGGTTAAAACCATCAGCAGCGTTACTGGTTTCGGTCAGGGTATCGCCCTTAATCAATTTGCTTGTCGTCACGGTAATTTCCTTATGAGTTGAATGTCCACCTCAAGTGGTGTGGGGCAGATATTCGAGGAACGCGACGGCGATGGCTAATCACAAAACAACACCTCAAACGATGATGATTCGCGTGAGGCGCCGATGAGGTCTCAAGTGGGGAAGGCAATAAAAAGTTATTTTATAACAAAAGGATGATGTAGTTGATGATGTGAAATGAGATCCCGGCCCCAGGGCCGGGAAGAGAATCAGGCAAAGAGCGCCGATAAACGTTGTAGCACCAGCATGGCGCTGTAGTAGTCAAGACGGAAGGTTTCCGTCCCCAGCGGATAAACGCGCTTTGCAGCAACGGCTGGCAAATGCGCCAGTAGCGGATTGGCGTAAATTGCCCCGGCGTCTTTCTCGTCGCCGGCGAACAGGAACAGGCTTTCGCCGTTAATTCCGGCGGCCAGGTTTTCGCCGCCCAACTGCACGATATCGTGACGCTTACCCTGGCTCTGGCTGGCGTGCAGACCACCCGGCAGTGTCGCCAGCTTAAAGCCTAACTGTTCCAGCATCTGACCCTGCGCTGATTCCGGCGTCCAGATATTGGCGCTATGCGCCGCGGCGGTATAAACCAGCGCGGTGACCGGCTGCGGCGGCAACTTCAGTTTCTCTTTTAACGAAACGAGCTGTTTATTGAACTCGGCAATGCGCGCGTCCGCCTGCTTTTCATGACCGGTAATATGTCCCAATTGGGTTAGAAGCGTCTGCCAGCTTTTATCGTCGTAGTTGATGATAAGGGTCGGCGCGATAGTCGAAAGCTGGTCGTACAGCGCCAGCGCGGAATCGCCGCCGGTGGCGCTAATCAGGATCAGATCCGGCATCTGCGCCGCTACCGCTTCGGCGCTGGGTTCGCCAATATACAGTCGCGCTAGTTTGCGCTTTTTAGCGATATCGCCCCACTGGCGCAGAAAGCCCTGTGCATCGGCCACGCGGTTATTCGGCGTGGTCGCGCCGCTGGCGACCACCGGCGCATCAATAGCCAGCAACGAACCGGTGAGGGTGACGCTGGTTGAGACTATGCGCAGCGGCTGGCTTTCCAGCGTATGGGTACCGCGACTGTCGGTGATCTGACGCGGCCAGTCCGCCGCCAGCGCTGAGGTAATTCCTAAAAGGCACAGCCCGCTGGCGAGTAAAGTACGACGGCAAAAAGTGGCAAAATTCACGAATTCGCATCCTGAGTCAGTTGTAGTAAATACGTCTCATTTTCAACTTTGTGTAACCCGGATGCAAGTTTAAGTCGCATAACCTGCTGTTTGTGCGGTTGACAAGGAGAGCAATACCTTTTAGGTTAGCCAACAAAAATATAAATGATAATTATTCTTAATATCTTTATCGTTTTTGGAGGATGATATGGAAACGTCACTGGCTGAGGATGTACAGGAAAAAACGCAGACCCTGTCGCCGCAAAGCTTCTTCTTTATGTCGCCGTACCGCAGCTTCAGTACCACCGGCTGTTTTAGCCGTTTTTCCCAACCTGCAGTCGGTGGTGATTCGCTGAACGGCGAGTTTCAGCAGAAAATGGCGGCCGCATTTGCCGAAGCCCGCGCGGCGGGGATCCGCAAGCCGGTCATGGTCGGGGCGATCCCGTTCGACACCAATCAGCCTTCCGAACTCTATATCCCCGAACGCTGGGAATCTTTCTCCCGTACCGACAAACAACAGTCCGCGCGTTACGCGGCGCCGCTCAAGGCGATGGATGTTGTCGATCGTCAGGAGATCCCGGAGCAGGACGAGTTTCTGGCGATGGTAGAACGTGCCGCCGCGCTGACGGCGACTCCCGAAGTCGACAAAGTGGTGCTCTCCAGGCTGATTGATATCACTACCCGCGACCGGGTCGATAGCGGCGCGCTGCTGGAACGGCTGATCGCCCAGAACCCGGCGAGCTTTAACTTCCATGTCCCGTTGTCAGACGGCGGGGTACTGCTGGGCGCCAGTCCGGAACTGCTGTTGCGTAAAGAAGGGCTGCACTTCAGTTCGCTGCCGCTGGCCGGCTCCGCCCGCCGTCAGCCTGACGATGTGCTGGATCGGGAAGCGGGCAACAAGCTGCTGGCGTCAGGCAAAGATCGCCATGAGCATGATCTGGTCACGCAGGCGATGAAGAGCGTGCTTGGCCCGCGCAGCAGTCAGCTGTCGCTACCGGAATCGCCGCAGCTGATTACCACCCCGACGCTCTGGCATCTGGCGACGCCGATCGAAGGTACGGCGCTGGCGGAAGAAAACGCCATGTCGCTGGCCTGTCTGCTGCATCCGACTCCGGCGCTGAGCGGCTTCCCGCATCAGGTGGCAAAGCGGCTGATAGCCGAGCTCGAACCCTTCGATCGCCAGCTGTTTGGCGGCATCGTCGGCTGGTGCGACGACGAAGGCAACGGCGAATGGGTGGTGACCATCCGCTGCGCGCGCCTGCATCAACGCTCGCTGCGCCTGTTTGCCGGTGCGGGTATCGTTCCGGCCTCCTCGCCGCTGGGCGAATGGCGCGAAACCGGCGTCAAATTGACCACCATGCTCAACGTATTTGGCTTGAATTAAGAGGCAAGGATGATTGCATTTACCCGTTGGCCGGAAGAGTTTGCGGCCCGCTATCGTCAAAAAGGTTATTGGCAGGATCTGCCGTTAACCAATCTGATTACCCGTCATGCGCAAAATGACGCCGTGGCGATTATCGACGGCGAGCGGCAGATTAGCTACCGCCAGTTTAACCAGCTGGTGGATAACCTCGCGTCCTCCCTGCAGCATCAGGGACTTAAGCGCGGAGAAACCGCGCTGGTGCAGCTTGGCAACGTCGCTGAGTTTTACATTACCTTCTTTGCGCTGCTGCGTATCGGCGTCGCTCCGGTTAACGCCTTGTTTAGCCACCAGCGCAGCGAACTCAACGCCTATGCCGCGCAGATTAAACCGGTGCTGCTGATTGCCGATCGCGAGCACGCGCTGTTTGCTGACGATAGTTTCCTTAATGGTTTTATCGCTGAGCATCCTTCGCTGCGCGTCGCGCTGCTGCGTAACGACGGCGGCGAGCGCGATCTGGCAACGGAAATTAACCGCACGGCGGATAACTTTGTCGCCAATCCGACGCCGGCTGACGAAGTCGCCTTTTTCCAGCTCTCCGGCGGCAGTACCGGGACGCCGAAGCTTATCCCACGAACCCATAACGATTACGACTACAGTATCCGCCGCAGCAACGAGATCTGCGGTATTAACGCCGATACGCGCTATCTCAACGCATTGCCAGCGGCGCACAACTATGCGATGAGCTCGCCGGGCTCACTGGGCGTCTTTCTTGCCGGCGGCCGGGTGATCCTCGCCGCCGACCCGAGCGCCACGCTCTGTTTCCCGCTGATTGAAAAGCATCAGATAAACGTCGCTTCTCTGGTGCCGCCGGCGGTCAGCCTGTGGCTGCAGGCTATTCATGAATGGGGCGGCAACGCGCAACTGCAATCTCTGCAGCTGTTGCAGGTTGGCGGAGCGCGCCTGTCCGCGACGCTCGCCGCGCGTATCCCGGCGGAAATCGGCTGCCAGCTGCAGCAGGTGTTCGGCATGGCCGAGGGGCTGGTTAACTACACCCGCCTCAACGATAGCCCGCAGCGAATTATCAACACCCAGGGTTGCCCGATGTGCCCGGACGACGAAGTGTGGGTAGCGGATGCCGATGGCAACCCGCTGCCGCGCGGCGAAGTGGGCCGTCTGATGACCCGCGGCCCTTATACCTTCCGCGGCTACTACAACAGCCCGCAACATAACGCGGAAGCCTTTGATGCCGATGGATTTTACTGCTCAGGCGATCTGATTTCGATCGATGAAGATGGCTATATCACCGTCCAGGGGCGGGAAAAAGATCAGATCAACCGCGGCGGCGAGAAGATCGCCGCTGAAGAGATCGAAAACCTGCTGCTGCGTCATGAGGCGGTGATCCACGCCGCGTTGGTCAGCATTGAAGACAATCTGCTCGGCGAGAAGAGCTGCGCTTATCTGGTGGTGACCTCGCCGCTGCGCGCCGTCGCGGTACGTCGCTTTCTGCGCGAGCAGGGCGTGGCCGAATTTAAATTGCCGGATCGCGTGGAGTGCGTTGCCGCGCTGCCGCTGACGCCGGTGGGCAAAGTCGATAAAAAACAATTACGTCAGTGGCTGGCCGAAGGCAAGCTGGGCTGAAGGAGAACAGAAAATGGCAATCCCTAAATTACAGGCTTACGCGCTGCCGGAAGCCAGCGATATTCCGGCGAACAAAGTTAACTGGGCCTTTGAGCCGTCGCGCGCCGCGCTGCTGATCCACGATATGCAGGAGTATTTCCTCAACTTCTGGGGCGAAAACAGCGCGATGATGGAGAAAGTGGTGGCTAATATCGCCGCCCTGCGCGATTTCTGCAAACAAAACGGTATTCCGGTGTACTACACCGCCCAGCCGAAAGAGCAGAGCGATGAAGATCGCGCCCTGTTGAATGATATGTGGGGGCCGGGGTTGACCCGCTCGCCGGAACAGCAGCAGGTGATTGCCGCGCTGGCGCCGGATGAACAGGATACGGTGCTGGTGAAATGGCGCTACAGCGCGTTTCATCGCTCGCCGCTTGAAGAGATGCTGAAAGAGACCGGCCGCGACCAGCTGATCATCACCGGCGTTTACGCCCATATCGGCTGCATGACTACCGCCACAGATGCTTTTATGCGCGATATCAAACCGTTCTTTGTCGCCGACGCGCTGGCGGATTTCAGCCGCGAAGAACATTTGATGGCGCTGAAATACGTCGCCGGCCGTTCCGGACGCGTGGTAATGACCGAAGAGCTGCTGCCGCTGCCGGCCTCCAAAGCGGCGCTGCGCGCGCTGATCCTGCCGCTGCTCGACGAATCCGACGAACCGCTGGATGATGAAAACCTGATCGACTACGGCCTGGATTCGGTGCGCATGATGGCGCTGGCCGCCCGCTGGCGCAAAGTGCACGGCGATATCGACTTTGTGATGCTGGCGAAGAATCCGACCATCGACGCCTGGTGGGCGTTGCTCTCCCGCGAGGTGAAATAATGGCGGCGCTGGATTTTCGCGGTCAGACCGTATGGGTGACCGGCGCAGGTAAAGGCATTGGCTATGCCACCGCGTTGGCTTTCGTCGAGGCCGGGGCCAACGTCACCGGTTTCGACCTTGCCTTTACCGGCGAAGGCTACCCGTTTACCACCGAAACGCTGGACGTCGCCGATGCCGACCAGGTACGCGACGTGTGCGCGCGTTTGCTCAACGGCATCGAACGACTGGATGTACTGGTGAATGCGGCAGGGATCCTGCGCATGGGCGCGACCGATCAACTGAGCGCGGAGGACTGGCAGCAGACCTTCGCGGTGAACGTTGGCGGCGCGTTTAATCTGTTTCAGCAGACGATGGCGCAGTTCCGTCGTCAGCGTGGCGGGGCGATCGTCACCGTCGCTTCCGATGCCGCGCATACGCCGCGTATCGGCATGAGCGCCTATGGCGCTTCGAAAGCGGCGCTGAAAAGCCTGGCGTTGACCGTCGGGCTTGAGCTGGCAGGGAGCGGCGTACGCTGCAACCTGGTGTCGCCTGGCTCCACCGATACCGACATGCAACGTACTCTGTGGGTCAATGACGATGCGGAACAGCAGCGGATCCGCGGATTTGGCGAGCAGTTTAAGCTTGGCATCCCGCTGGGCAAAATCGCCCGCCCGCAGGAGATCGCCAATACCATTTTGTTCCTCGCCTCTTCTCACGCCAGCCATATCACGCTGCAGGATATTGTGGTCGATGGCGGCTCGACGCTGGGGGCGTAAATGGCCTGGAAACGAGAGCTCACGCTTGCGGCATTGAACGCCAGTAGCGAAAACACCATGGTGGCGCATCTTGGCATCGTCTACACCCGGCTGGAAGAGGGGCTGCTGGAGGCGGAGATGCCGGTGGATGCGCGCACGCATCAGCCGTTTGGCCTGCTGCACGGCGGCGCTTCCGCGGCGCTGGCGGAGACGCTGGGCTCGATGGCCGGTTGGCTGATGACCGAGGATGGGCAGTGCGTGGTGGGCACCGAGCTTAACGCTAGCCACCATCGTCCGGTCTCCAGCGGGAAAGTACGAGGCGAATGCCGACCGCTGCATCTTGGCCGCCAGAGTCAGAGCTGGGAAATTGTGGTGTATGACGAAAGGGGGCGGCGCTGCTGCACCTGTCGTCTGGGTACCGCGGTGCTAGGCTAAGAAGCCGCTATTTCCCCGGCTTGCGCTGCGCTGAGCCGGGCTACGGATCGGCGCCTTCTCCGGGCTAGCAAATCGCACAGTGCTGTAGCCCCGGTAAGCGGTAGCGCCACCGGGGGTTTTGAGGCCGCCACCCGACAAAAAAACGACACCGTTCACGGTAATCCTTTCATTTATTTTCCTGTCTTAAGTGATCCCGCTAGCAATGTGAGATAAATCTCCGCCGCGGTGCATCATCCGCGCTGTTTCGAAGTTGTTAAATTCTGCGTTGTGTTCTAGAAACAAACTGTAACATCCTGATTACCCTACCGGTGGACCACAACAATGAATAATTCAGGGAAATACCTCATCTGGACACTGCTCTCCGTGATCGGAGCCTTTGCCCTCGGCTATATCGCCTTAAACCGGGGTGAGCAGATAAACGCGCTGTGGATTGTCGTCGCGGCGGTCTGCGTTTATCTGATCGCGTATCGTTTCTACGGCCTGTATATCGCCAAAACCGTCCTCGGCGTTGACCCAACGCGAATGACGCCGGCGGTGCGTCATAATGACGGCCTCGACTATGTTCCGACTGACAAAAAAGTGCTGTTCGGTCACCATTTTGCCGCGATTGCCGGCGCAGGGCCGCTGGTGGGGCCGGTGCTTGCCGCGCAGATGGGCTACCTGCCGGGGATGATCTGGATCCTCGCCGGCGTGGTGCTGGCCGGCGCCGTGCAGGACTTTATGGTGCTGTTTGTTTCGACCCGTCGCGATGGCCGTTCGCTTGGCGAACTGGTTAAAGAGGAGATGGGGCCGACCGCTGGCGTACTGGCGCTGGTGGCCTGTTTTATGATCATGGTGATCATCCTCGCGGTACTGGCGATGATCGTGGTGAAAGCATTGACCCACAGTCCGTGGGGGACATACACCGTCGCCTTTACCATCCCGCTGGCGATTTTTATGGGTATCTATATTCGCTACCTGCGCCCGGGGCGCATCGGCGAGGTGTCGGTGATAGGCCTGGTGATGCTGGTGTTCGCGATCATTTCCGGCGGCTGGGTGGCTGAAAGCCCGACCTGGGCGCCGTGGTTTGATTACACCGGCGTACAGCTGACGTGGATTCTGGTGGGTTACGGCTTTGTTGCTGCGGTACTGCCGGTCTGGCTGCTGCTGGCGCCGCGCGACTATCTCTCCACGTTCCTGAAAATTGGCACCATCGTTGGTCTGGCGATTGGCATCCTGATTATGCGCCCGACGCTGACCATGCCGGCGCTGACGAAGTTCGTTGACGGCACCGGCCCGGTATGGACCGGCAACCTGTTCCCGTTCCTGTTTATCACCATCGCCTGCGGCGCGGTTTCCGGCTTCCACGCGCTGATCTCCTCAGGCACCACGCCGAAAATGTTGGCCAACGAAGGGCAGGCCTGCTTTATCGGTTACGGCGGCATGTTGATGGAATCCTTCGTCGCGATTATGGCGCTGGTGGCGGCCTGTATTATCGATCCGGGCGTCTACTTCGCGATGAACAGCCCGATGGCGGTGCTGGCGCCGGCGGGGACGACTGACGTCGTGGCCTCGGCGGCGCAGGTAGTGAGCGGCTGGGGCTTTAGCATTACCCCGGATACGCTGAATCAAATAGCCAGTGAGGTCGGCGAACAGTCGATCATTTCACGCGCCGGCGGCGCGCCGACGCTGGCGGTGGGGATGGCTTACATTCTGCACGGCTCGCTGGGCGGGTTGATGGATGTCTCTTTCTGGTACCACTTCGCCATTCTGTTTGAGGCGCTGTTTATCCTGACGGCGGTTGATGCCGGCACCCGCGCGGCGCGATTCATGCTGCAGGATCTGCTGGGCGTGATTAGCCCCGGGTTGAAAAAAACCAGCTCGCTTCCGGCTAACCTGCTGGCGACCGCGCTGTGCGTCCTGGCGTGGGGCTACTTCCTGCATCAGGGGGTGGTTGACCCGCTGGGCGGTATTAATACCCTGTGGCCGCTGTTCGGTATCGCCAACCAGATGCTGGCGGGGATGGCGCTAATGCTGTGCGCGGTGGTACTGTTCAAGATGAAACGCCAGCGCTATGCGTGGGTGACGCTGCTGCCGACAAGCTGGCTGCTGATTTGTACGCTGACCGCTGGCTGGCAGAAATCGTTTAGTCCGGATACCAAAGTCGGCTTCCTGGCCATCGCCAATAAATTCCAGGCGATGATCGACAGCGGTACCATTCCGCCGCAGTATACGGAATCGCAGCTGGCGCAGCTGGTGTTTAATAACCGTCTCGATGCCGGGCTGACTATCTTCTTTATGATTGTGGTGGTGGTTCTGGCGCTGTTCTCGATTAAAACCGCGCTGGCGGCGCTGAAAGAGGATAAACCGACGGCGAAAGAGACGCCGTATGAAGCGATGCCCGCGGATGCGCAGACCTTAACGGCGCAGGCGAAGCGCGCGCATTAACCTGTTTGCCGGGGGGCGCTAGCGCTGACCCGGCCTACCTTTCTTCTCCTCCCTCTCCCTGTGGGAGAGGGCTGGGGTGAGGGAAATAAGCGAGAAACTCATTATGTTCGACACCCTTTCCAAAGCAGGAAAATATTTAGGCCAGGCGGCGAAGATGATGATCGGCGTGCCGGATTACGATAACTACGTCGAGCATATGCGGCTGACCCATCCGGATCGGACGCCGATGACCTATGAAGAGTTCTTTCGCGAACGCCAGGACGCGCGCTACGGCGGTAAGGGCGGGGCGAAGTGCTGCTAGCCTTCTTTCGGTAAGTAGAGGCTGATTTTCTTTATGCATCACGTCGCATACTTCACCTGACAGCATTACGTCATCATAGCAATCGTGTTCGATTTCAATATCTTCCAGATCGTCGTCGGTTTCGTCGTCGATCTCTGCCATCTGTAAACGCAGGTAAGAGGCAAAACGCAACCCGTCGAGGCGGCGCGGGAAGGCCTCTGCCGGGCGACAGAGGCTTGCAGAAAATAGGCGATCAGGCGTTCAAGCCGCCATCCACGTCGAGCCCCGTACCGGAGATCTGCCCGGCGGCCGGGCTGGCCAGGAAGGTGACCGCCGCGGCGATGTCTTGCGGCTGGCCGTAGTGACCGACCGCAATCATCTGGCGCTGGGCTTCCGCCTGTTCCCCATCCTCCGGGTTCATATCGCTGTTAGTCGGCCCTGGATGGACAAGGTTAACGGTGATCCCGCGAGGGCCTAAATCACGCGCCAGCCCACGGGTCAGGGAGTTGAGGGCGGACTTGGTCATGGCGTAAACCGCGATACCCGGCATGGCTACGCGGTTGGCCAGACAGCTGCCGATGTTGATGATCCGTCCGCCATCGGACATATGCACCAGTGCTTCCTGGATGGCGATAACCACCCCACGAATATTGACGTTGATAAGGGCGTCAATGTCCGCCAGCGTCATGGATTCCAGTGGACCGCCGCGGGCGATGCCAGCGTTGTTGACCAGAATATCCAGTCCGCCGAGGGCCCGGGCCGCATGGGTGACGGCATCCTGAATGGCCTGCGCGCTGGCGCTGTCGGCCTGCACCGCTTCGCCGTACCGACCCAGGGCCTTTATTTCATCGGCAACCGCCTGGGCTTTATCGGCCGATTTTTCATACGTAATAACCACATCGGCGCCGGCGCGCGCCAGCGACAGCGCAATAGCGCGACCCAACCCACGGCTGGCGCCGGTAACCAGCGCCTTCTTACCTGTTAAATCGATCTGCATGATGACCTCGTTGCGAGAGTGGTGAGAATCATCATTAGGTATAGACGGTCGGGGTGATTAACGGCTGAAGTATTCCACCTTCTCGAACGCCGCGCGCAGAACGTCAGGGTTAACGTCATCGGCAGGCTAAAGCGCTACCCCGGTGGGAAGCAGTCCTTATAGGTGTTGGGCTAACCTGATGTTATGTCTGGACATCCAGATGGCTAATATTATTTGGTTTTATCTTATGCTTTTTACGCAGTTGTCAGGCATCGGCGGCTGTGAAAAATTCGTTAAATCAGAATATTAATTGCCCCGGGGAGGGTGATGAGCGTGAATCGCCTTGAGATGCATAACATTAGCCTGGCTTTTTCCGGTTTTCAGGCGCTGAGCAAGGTGGCGTTTACCCTTAAGGGCGGAACGGTGCATGCGTTGACCGGCGCCAACGGCGCTGGCAAATCGACGCTGATGGCGGTGTTGTGCGGGACGCATGCCGATTACGAAGGCGAAGTGGTGATCAATAACCAGCCGGTTAGCATTCGTTCGCCGCGCGATGCAAAGCAACTGGGAATTCATCTGGTACAGCAAGAGGTGGATGTTGCGTTGGTTCCGGGGTTGAGCATTGCCGAAAATATCATGCTGGACAGGCTGGCTGAGCCGGGGGCGGTTTTTCGCTGGTCGCATGTGCGTCAGCAGGCGCGCGACGCGCTGGCGCAGCTTGATATTGCGCTGGATGTTCGACGTTCAATCGATAGCTGTACCCTTGCCGAAAAGCAGCAAATTCTGCTGGCTCGCGCACTGTCGCACCATTGCCGTTTTTTGATTCTTGATGAACCCACCGCGCCCTTGGATCAGCACGAAAGCGAACGCTTATTTACGGTGGTTCGTCGTCTGCAGCAGCAGGGGATCGGCGTGGTCTTTATTTCGCACCGTATTCATGAACTCAAAGCGATTTGCGACACCCTGACGGTGCTGCGCGATGGCCGTTTAATCGAAAGCGGCCCGATGGCCGAGCTCAGCGGCGAGCAGATCGTCGAAAAAATGCTCGGTCACGAGCTGAGCGATATTTTCCCGCCTGCGCGTCCGCCGCACGGCGCAGAGGTGCTGTTGCAGGTTGAGGGTTTGCATGACGAGGCGCTGTTGCAGGATATCTCGCTACGCCTGCATAAGGGGGAAATTCTCGGTATCGCCGGCTTAGCGGGCGCGGGGAAAACTGAACTGTGCAAAGCCTTATTCGGCGCCAGTAAAAGCCGCCTGCGCCACGGCGAACTTAACGGCCGGCCGTGGCGGCCGCGCGACCCGGCTGATTCCGTCCTCCAGGGCCTGGCGCTGGTGCCGGAAGAGCGGCGCAAAGAGGGGATATTCATCGATGAGGCGATCGCCATGAATCTGGCGGTCAGCGCCGATAACAGCTTTTCGCGCTGGAGCCTGTTCGGCCATCGGCAGGCGTGGCGGTGGGCGCAGGAGGTTATTGCCCGTATCGGCGTGCGCGCCACCGGGCCGGGGCAGACGCTGCGTCGGCTCTCCGGCGGTAATCAGCAAAAAGTGGCCATCGGCAAATGGCTGCGCGGCAGTGCAAACGTGCTGATTTTCGACGAACCGACGAAAGGGGTGGACGTGAAAGCGAAAACCGATCTGTTTCAGTTGATTGATGGCCTGGCGCGGGAAGGCCGGGGCGTGATTTACGCCTCCGGCGAATTTTCCGAGCTGGTAGGCCTGTGCGATCGCATCTGCGTGCTGTGGGATGGGCGCATTGTGGCGGAAATTCCCGGCGCCGAGGCGCGGGAAGAGACGATTCTTTATTACTCCACCGGAGGAGCGGCAGCGTGAGCAAGGCCCTGGCAGTCAACGCGACGGTATCGGGCCGTCAACGGTTTTTCGATTTTCTCTATAAATGGGGCATGTTGCTGACAGTGGTGCTGCTGGTTGGCGTCTTTGGTTTAGCCTCGGATAACTTTCTTGACCCGTTTAACATCATCAACATTCTGCGCTCCATCGCTATTGTGACGGTGATTGCCATTGGGGTGTCGATTTCGCTCACCATCGGCGGCTTTGATCTGTCGGTGGGGTCGACGGCGTCGCTGGCAAATGCGTTAGTGATTTCGTTGTTTGTCTGGCACGGCCTGAACACCACTGAAGCCATTCTGATCACCCTCGCGCTCTGTACGCTGGTGGGGTTATTCAATGCGTTTCTGATCGTGGTGCTGCGCATTCCTGACATGCTCGCCACGCTTGCCAGCCTGTTTGTGATTCAGGGCGTGGCGATGACCTACAGCTACGGCGGCTCGATCACCGAAAATATGGTGCTGCCGAGCGGCGAGATGGCCGAAGGCACGATCCCGGCAGCATTTGGCGCGCTGGGGCAGGTGCCGACCATCGTCATTATCATGCTGGTGGTGACGTTAATCGCGCAGCTGGCGCTGTCGTTCACCACCCACGGGCGGCGGATGTACGCCATCGGTGGTAATCCGGAGGCGGCGCGGCTCTCCGGGTTGCGGATCACGCGCTATAAAGTAGCGGCCTACGTGATTGCTTCGCTACTGGCCGGATTGGGCGGCATTTTACTGGCATCAAGAATTGGCTCTTCCCAGGTGAACGCCGGCGGCGGTTACCTGATGGATGCGGTCGCGGCGGCGTGGATCGGCTTTTCGCTGGCGGGCTCCGGCAAACCGAATGCGTTGGGGACGCTGGTGGGAGCGGTGATCCTCGGCGTGCTTTCCAATGGCCTGGTGATGCTCTCGGTGCCGTATTACGCGATGGACATTATTAAAGGGCTGGTGCTGGCTGGCGCGCTGGCACTGACCTATTTTCAGCGCCGTACCTAACATTTTACAGGGTAAACAAAATGAAAAAGATAGCACTTTCTCTCATGGCGCTGGGCCTGCTGCAGTCGATGGCAGCGCTGGCGCAGACCCCGACGCCGGTTCCGGCGGCGATCGCTGAGCATAACGGCCCGATCCGCATCGCGGTGATTCGCAATCTCGGTTCTGACGATAACACCACCCAGTTTGTCGCCGGGGCGATTCAGGAAGGTAAAAAACTCGGTTTTAAAGTTAGCACCTTCCTGAGCAACGGCGATGACGCGAAATTCCAGGATTTCGTCAATCAGGCTATTAGCCAGAAATACGACGGTATTATTCTTTCCCAGGGACGCGATCCCTACTCGACCGCACTGGTGAAAAAAGCGGTCGATGCCGGGATAAAAGTGGCGGTATTCGATACCGCGGTGCAGGGAACTATCCCCGGCGTGACGGTTAGCCAGCAGGATGACGCCTCGTTGACCGAGCTCTCTTTTGGCCAACTGGTAAAAGACTTCAACGGCAAGGCCAACATTATCAAGTTATGGGTGGCAGGATTCCCGCCAATGGAGCGCCGTCAGGCGGCCTACCAGACGCTGCTTAAACAAAATCCGGGGATTAAAGAGCTGGAGTCGATCGGCGCCGTGTCATCCGACGTGCAGGGCGACACCGCCAACAAAGTCGGCGCGATTCTGGCCAAGTATCCCAAAGGTAAAATTGACGCCATCTGGGGCACGTGGGATGCCTTTAGCCAGGGAGCCTATAAAGCACTGAAAGAAAACGGCCGTAGTGAAATCAAACTCTACAGCATCGATATTTCCAATCAGGATTTACAGCTGATGCGGGAAGCCGGTAGTCCGTGGAAGGTTAGCGTGGCGGTCGACCCGAAACTCATCGGCGCCACCAACGTCCGCTTGATCGCCAATAAAATTGCCGGGGAAAGTACCCCGGCTACCTACGATTTCAAGGCGGCGGCGATTCCGCAGGCGCTGCTGGCGGCGCAGCCGGGGGCGGTCAACGTGGCGTCGCTGGGGAAAATAATCCCTGGCTGGGGGCAGACCGAAGATTTTATTGCCCCGTGGTTTGCCACGCTGGAAGCCCAACATAAATAATCAAGCGATTAACTGTACTGGCGTACGCGGGCGATAAGTTCGTCCACGCTATCGATACGCTCGGCGATGACGATCAGCGCTTTGCCGAGCGTTATCGCGTGGCGCAGACATTCGTGGCGCATGGCCGTGTCCTGAATCGAATCGATATCGGCGACGTGTGAAAGCCCGACGCTGCGGCGTATCAGTTCGGTACCACAGAATCCAATGGCATCGCACCATACTTTTTTCAGGAATACTGAGGCGTAACCGGGGCAGGCCAGCGCCGCATCGCGGGTTTTCTCCGCCGCCAGCGCCTGGAAACGCTCGCTGAAGGTGTGCCATAAGGTCTGAATATCGTTGAGCCGCTGTTCGCGCGCGGCGGCGGCATCGCGAATGCCGAGATGGCCCGGCAGACCACAGTAGTTAAGCAGCAAGTTGCCAATGGCGGTGCCGACGTCAAAACCGATAGGGCCGAAATAGCCAAATTCGGCATCGATGGCTTTAAGGCTATTTTCAGCGACGAAGATGGAGCCGCTATGAATATCGCCGTGCAGCAGGGCTTCGGCCTGTGAGAAAAAGCGGTGCTTCAGCGCCGCCACCGCCAGCTTAAGCTGAGCGTCCTCACGCAGGGCGGCAACCTCTTCTTCCAGCTCCGCCGGGTAGTTATTGCGCTCGTGGATCTGATACGGATCGTTAAAAAACAGATCCTCGGTGATCTCGCACATTTCGGGATTGATAAACTGCGCCACCTGCGGTTTTTTCTCATGCGGATGGAGATAGAAATCGCTGGTGTGGAACAGCGCCTGCGCCAGATATTCGCCCAACTGGCGCGCCGCCTGCGGATAGTAGACGTTGCCGATAAGCTCGCCGCGCCAGATACGGTGGTCGGAAAGGTCTTCCATTACCATGACCGCCAGAGCGGGATCGAAATGGAGAATTTGTACCGTATGTTGCGGGCTGTGTTGGTAGTGCGCGACCAGGGTCTGCGCTTCGAGGCGCGCGCGGTCAAGGGTCAGCGGCCAGGATTCGCCGACGCAGCGCACATAGGGCAGCGCCTGCTTAACAATAATTCGGCTCACGCCCTGAGCATCGAAAATTTTGAACACCAGATTGAGGTTGCCGTCGCCTACCTCCTGCGCCGACACCAGCTCAGACGGATCGTCGAGCCCGCCAAATTGTTGTGCGTAAGCCACCGCATCGCTGGCCGTGAAGGTATGGTATTGCGACATTGCCTCGATCCTCAAAAGTGCTGAATTAAGCCGTTCAGACGTCTATACATCTGGATTTCATCCTGACACAATGTGATACAACAACGCAACAGGGATTTAACGATATGCAGACACTACAGACCACCAGCCTGCGGGTAAGCGAAAATCAGCTTTTTATTCTCGATCAACAGGCATTGCCGCAGGAAAAACGCTGGCTGGCGGCGGATAACGTTGCGCTGCTGGTGGACCATATTCATGCCCTGCGGGTGCGCGGCGCGCCGTTGATCGGTCTTTCCGCCAGCCTGCTGTTGGCGCTGTTAGCCCAGCGCGGTCTTTCCCGCGACGAGCTTGCTCAGGCGCTGGAAACATTGCGTGCGGCGCGGCCGACCGCGGTCAATCTGATGAACAATCTCGATCGGATGAAGCAGGCGCTGGCGCAGGAAAACTATCCGCAGGCGTTGGAGAGCGAAGCGCTGCGCCTGATTGCCGAAGATAAACAGCTGTGCGCCAGTATTGCCGAAGCCGGTAATACATTGGTGACGCCGGGTAGCCGCTTGTTAACCCACTGTAATACCGGCGGTCTGGCGACGGCGGGGGTTGGTACCGCGCTGGGGGTTATCGCCCTGGCTCATGAACAGGGCAAAGTGGCTAACGTCTGGGTCGACGAGACGCGACCGCTGCTGCAGGGCGGGCGACTGACCGCCTGGGAGCTGGGTGAACTGGGCGTGCCGTATCAGCTGATTACCGACTCCATGGCTGCCAGCCTGATGGCGCAGGGGCAGGTTGATGCGGTATGGGTCGGCGCGGATCGGATCGCCGCCAATGGCGACGTGGCGAACAAAATCGGGACCTATTCGCTGGCGGTGCTGGCTCACTATCATCGCATTCCTTTCTACGTGGCGGCGCCGCAAACCACTCTCGATCGCCACTGCCCGAACGGCGCGGCGATCCCGATTGAACAGCGTGCGGCGCAAGAGGTGACCGGCGTAAAAGGCAGCTTTGGCGCGGTGCAGTGGGCGCCAGAAAACGCGCCGGTTTACAATCCGGCCTTTGACGTGACGCCAGCGTCGTTAATCAGCGGTTGGGTGCTGGATAGCGGCGTGGTGACGCCACAGCGGGTGGCGGACGGTATATTTGCGCCGCTGGCGTAACGGTTAACCTCGATAAGGAACAATTATGTGGCAAGAGCGACTCGCACAACTGGTGACCACCTGTCACTGGATTGGCGCGAAAGGGTGGGCGCCGGCAACCGGCGGCAATATGTCAGTACGCGAGGATGCGCGCTGGTGTTGGTTAAGTGAATCGGGGCGCGATAAGGGCAGCCTGACCTGCGACGATTTTCTTCAGGTAGATATCCTAAACAATAATGCGCCGTCGGGGCGGAAACCGTCGGCGGAGACCGGGTTGCATACGCTGGTCTATCGTCTGTTTCCGGAAGCGAACGTCGTGCTGCACGTGCATACCGTGCACGCTACGGTGCTCTCACGCCTTGAAACCGGCAATGCTCTTCAGCTGCAGGGCTATGAAATGCAAAAAACGCTGAGCGGGCAGCATAGCCATCTCGATAGCGTAGCGGTGGCGATTTTTGATAACGATCAGGATATCGAGGCGCTGGCGGCGCGGATTGAAGCGTATGCCCGTAGTCATCCTTTACGTTATGGATTTTTGATCCGCGGCCACGGTTTAACCTGTTGGGGCAGGGATGTTAGCGAGGCGCGGCGTCAGCTGGAAGGGCTCGAATTCCTTTTCGAATGCGAGCTGCTGCGCCGCCGCTATGCGTAAAGGCGATTAGGGTAAGCGCGGGTAGGCATCGGCGATAGCATCGCCGGTGAACTGCGCTATCCAGCCTTCCGGGTTGTCAAAAATGCGAATGGCGGTGAAATTCGGCTCCGACCCCATATCGAACCAGTGTGGGGTATTCGCCGGAACGGAGATCAGATCGTTCTTTTCGCACAGCACCTGAAAAACTTCATCGCTGATATGCAGGCAAAATAGCCCGGCGCCTTCGACAAAGAAGCGCACTTCATCTTCGCCATGGGTATGCTCATTGAGGAATTTTGCCCGCAGCGCCTCTTTCTGCGGATTATCCGCTCGCAGGCTAATGACATCCCAGCTCTGGTAACCCTTTTCAGCGACCAGTTTATCGATCGCGTGTTGATAGGCCGCAATAACGGTTTCAGCGGTTGGCGCTGGGCCCAGGTAGCGATCGGCCTGCCAGCGCTCGAAGCGCACCCCTTTTGCGCTCAATTGCTGCTGGATTTCATCGGCGTTGCTGCTGTGCCAGCGTGGATGGCTGGCGTCGTTAACGGAAAAAATAGTTAATGCGCTCATGAGGGAAGTTGCTCCGGGTCGATGTCGTCAAAACGCTGAACCTGTGGATGATGGCTGGCCGGGTCGCGGTCGCCGCGTACCAGCTGCAGGGTGCGGAAACCTGCCGCTTCGGCGGCGTCCAGCTCCTGATGAATATCTGAGAGGAACAGAATGCGCGCCGGGTTATGCCCCAGTTGCTCAGCGATAGTGCGATAGGATTGAACTTCGCGTTTGGCGCCGACCAGGGTATCGAAATATCCACTGAATAGATGAGTAATATCACCTTCGTCGCTGTAGCCAAATAACAATTTCTGCGCGGCAACCGAGCCTGAGGAATATACATATAAATCAATGCCCATTGCCTTCCATTTCTCCAGCGCCGGGAGAACATCGGGGTAAAGATGGCCGGTAAAATCACCGTTCAGATAGCCCTCGCGCCAGATAATGCCCTGCAGCGCTTTCAGCGCCGTCGATTTACGATCCTCGTCCATGAAGCGGAATAGCGTATCGATAAGCTGGGCGGTGCTGGCTTCGGGGGAGGCAATTTCCGTACGCAGATTGTCGAGAATGGTACTGACCGGCTCGACGTACTGCTGCGCGTTGACAAACGCGGCCAGCCGCTCGCGGGCGTAGGGGAATAAGACGTTATGGACGAAGCGAATGTCGCTGGTTGTGCCTTCAATATCGGTCACGATAGCGCGGATCATGGTATCTCCAGAGTGGATAGTGCGCCGTGCTGCCGGTGGCGTCGGTTTGCCGCCTGCCTGCGGCAAGCGAAATAACGTTAGCATTTAGACGTCTAAGCGTCTTGATTGCCAAATATTAACATCGTGTTATAGTGGCTTCAACAACAGCATTACAATCGGAACAAAGAGAATGAGCAATAAGCCACTGATTCCTGAGAGTAAACTCCCTGCATTAGGCACCACTATTTTTACCCAGATGAGCGCGCTGGCGCAGCAGCATCAGGCCATCAATCTATCACAAGGTTTCCCGGATTTTGACGGTCCGCGTTACCTACAGGAACGGTTGGCCTGGCACGTCGCCCAGGGGGCTAACCAGTACGCTCCGATGACCGGCGTAACGGCGCTGCGCGAAGCCATTGCCGATAAAACCGCTGAGCTGTATGGCTATCGCCCGGATGCGAATAGCGATGTCACCGTCACCGCGGGGGCGACCGAAGCGCTGTATGCGGCGATTACCGCGCTGGTGAGGGCGGGTGATGAAGCGATCTGCTTTGACCCGAGCTACGACAGCTACGCGCCGGCGGTAGAGCTTTCCGGCGGGGTGCTGAAACGGATTGCTCTGCAGCCGCCGCATTTCCGCGTTGACTGGCAGCAGTTTGCCGCCACGTTAAGCGACCGCACCCGTTTGGTCATTCTTAATACGCCGCATAACCCGTCCGCCACCGTCTGGCAGCGGGAAGACTTCGCCGCGCTGTGGCAGGCTATCGCCGGACGGGAAATTTACGTTATCAGCGACGAAGTATACGAGCATATCTGTTTTGCTGAGCAGGGACATGCCAGCGTACTGGCCCATCCGCAGCTGCGGGAGCGGGCTGTGGCGGTTTCTTCTTTCGGTAAAACCTTCCACATGACCGGCTGGAAAGTGGGGTATTGCGTGGCGCCTGCCGCCATCAGCGCCGAGCTGCGTAAAGTGCATCAGTATTTAACCTTTGCCGTTAACACGCCGGCTCAGCTGGCGCTGGCGGATATGCTGCGCGCGCAGCCGGAGCACTACCGCGAGCTGCCAGCGTTTTATCGGCAGCGTCGGGATCTGTTTATCGATGCGCTACGCGATAGCCGGCTGGAGATTTTGCCTTGTGAAGGGACCTACTTCCTGCTGGCCGACTATAGCGCAATCTCTGATCTTGATGACGTCAGCTTCTGTCGCTGGCTGACCACTGAAGTCGGCGTGGCGGCGATCCCGCTGTCGGTATTCTGCGCCGATCCTTTCCCGCATAAGTTGATTCGTCTGTGCTTCGCCAAGCAGCCGGAGACCCTGCTGGCGGCGGCAGACCGTCTGCGTCGGCTGTAGCTATTTTACCGTCCACGCCTGAGAAAATTGACGGTCGCCGAATATCTCGGCCAGACCGTTAATTTGCTTCAGGCGCAGCACTTCATCGGCGTCCATCCCCAGCTCTTTACTGATTTTGCTATTGCTCCAGCCGAGATTGGCCAGCTCGCGGACAATTTCCGACATCGCGTGGATCTGATGGCGTCCGCGGGCCCGGTAGTGGCGGATAGTGGCGGCCATCAGGGCATCGCGCGGGTGGCTGTTCGCCGTCAGACAGGTTACCGGCAAATACCCCTTGAGCTGCTTTTTCAGCGACACTTTATTACTGGCCAGTTCGTGGCGGTGAAAACCGTCAACGATGGTATAACGCTTTGGCTGCTGATGCTGCACTACAATAGGTTGCGTAAAGCCGTTGGCCTCCAGCGAGGTTAGTAACAGCCGCTTTTCCGGTGGTGCAAGATTGTTAGGGTTGTAATCATTGGGAACCACTTCTCCCTCTTTAACCCATAGCACGCAGTCAACCGGCTGGTTGCGAAAAGGACTATGGCGATGCAAAGCCTGGCGAAAGCGGTTTAGTGCGTCGATTTTCTCCTCTTCCGGCAGAGCGGCCAGATACTCTTCTATCTGGGTTATTAGTCGTTGTTGCATAACAGTCCCCATTGTTGGCGTTTTTTACTTATACGCTCACAGTAGTTTTTATAGCGGGTGGCTTTAGTTGGGCTAAAAGAAAGCTGGCGACACCAGTAATCATTATTCAATAACACCTTGCAGACGCGTCGCCACGAAGGGATATCCCGGGTGCCGATGTCGCCCTCCTGGCAATCGGGAATATCGTCCATTCCCTGTTTTTGATACAAATGCAGGTAGACCGCGATTTTGTTGCGATAGTGCTCGGCAGTTGGTCGCGGCATGCTATCCAGCAGAAACAGGGCATAACTCTTCCAGCTGTGGTGCCCGGGTTTATCGAGTTTACGGTGACCATAAAATTTGTTGTCATATCCGGCATAAATACCGCCGCTGTGCACGCCGTTTACGCGCTGGCAAATGGCTGCCCAACGCTCAGGTTCCAGCACGTGATACAGCCAGAGCCCCTGGCGCTGCTCGGGGCCAAAAGGTTCGCAAATCCGCATATAGCGTGGCGGCACCCCGGCCTGATACATCAGATCGTAGAGGGGGTTATAGGTATGGCCGCTTTTGCTAAACCACGTCCAGATATCGGCGGTTTTCCAGTCATAGATCGGATAGATGTACCAGGTATGACCGCCCGGCGCCGAAGTTGTCCATGGCTTGTCGTCGGCAAAGCGCAGTTTGCGCTGCGATGAGATGGTCATAAAACGATTAAGCGATTCATCTGCCCGGATACCCACCATCATCGCCGCCGGGCGGTTTTGCGAAAACCAGTCGGCGAAATCGCGAACGAACTCTTCAAAGCTCATTCCGCTACGATAAAACGGGAAATAGCCGGGATTGGTAATGGCGTCAGCGGGGGGCTGGCGTACCCAGTTGACGCCAGGTTCCCAGCATTGCCACTCCGGCGAAAACTGAGTCAGTGAATTTTGCGTGGTGAGCGGTAGGGCAACCCAATAAAATTTTTCAATAACATCCCGGTATTCGGCGCGGATATTTTCGCAATGCTGGATGGTACAGGAAAATTGCGCCTCCCAATCGATAAACAGCACGCTGAATTTTTTACCCATTTGCCGGGCGCAAAGCGCCGCCAGGTGCAGCATGGTGGTGGAGTCTTTTCCGCCGGAGAAAGAGATGCAGATGCGTGAAAAATTTTCTAATACCCACTGTATCCGCTGCTGGCTAGCCTGAAGAACGGACTCGGGTAATGGAATTTTTATTAATGACATTACCATTAATCCTTTAATGTGATAGGTACGCTTTTTCAGGTAGTGTAGAACACATTAATGGTAAGGTTAATATGAAATAGTAATGTTTTAAGCGAGGTCAATGTAATTCACACAAACATATTCACTTTGTGAATATGTTTGAAATGACAAATTAATTAGCTGCGGTACTTAGCGTAATAAATTCGGCGAATTTGGGGTTGTTCAATGATGAACGATTATAAATCATATAGGTTGTTATGGTAGGAATAGGGTGGGGAAGTGAAAGCTCACGAAAATTAAATGAAGCGCTAAAATAATCTATCGCATGCTTAGGTACAAATCCTAGCAGATCGCTCTGATTGATCATGGTTAAAATAGCTATCAGAGAGTTACTGCGAAACGCAATTCTTCTTTCAGGCATTCGTTCGTCGTTATTCTGTTGAAAGGCCTTTAATTTAGGATCTGAAGAAGCGTAAAGCGTAAATCCCTCACGTGAAATAGCTTCATATGAGTTAAGGTGGTCCGCACGGGGGTGACCTTCGCGGCAAACGAGCACAATCTGTAATTCCAGAAAAGGCTGGCAAATCGTACTATGATTTGACAGTGGGGTAACGCTATAGATTAAGTCTGCTTTACGGTAGGCCAGAAGATCTTCGACGCTTTCTGGCGACAGAAGAAGATCGCGGTGATCGATTTGCAAGTTAGGATCCATATTTAATCTATTTATTAAATCCATTGTTCCTGGTGATATAAGAAGTTGTGGGCTATAAATAACAAATTTTTTACTTAATTCAGAATGATTGGCAATATTAATCGTTTTTTCTAATTGGTTGAGATTCTGTTCCAAATGATGATGTAAATTCACACCAACGGTCGTCGGAGTTATCCCCTTCCCGGAACGGACAAATAGCGGATCGTTTAATTGATTGCGTAACCTTTGTAGCGACTGACTTACTGCAGAAGGCGTAATAAACAGCGTTTCTGCCGCTTTACTGATGCTAAGATGTTGATAAATACACTCAAAAATAACCAACAGGTTTAGGTCGAATTTTTTTAAGTCATAAAGGTTAGCCATGCTTAACGTCCTGTTTATGTTGCGTCGAGGCGAACGGATTACTATTACTTATCGTAATAAATTTGAAGTGATATCGTGAATTATCATTACTATAGCTAAATATACAATTAACCCCTACTTAATGTATACCAAGCGATCGCTTTCCGCCAGATCCTTTTGTGTCCTTAAGCTTCTGGCGGAAATGCGTTATTTTTTACTGCTGCTTTTCACCCATCATCACCTGCAGTTTCTCTTTATCGGGTAATCCCACCACCTGCTGCAGCATGCTGTCTTTATTCATATAGTAAATAGCCGGGGTGGCGTTAGCGCCGAGGTCATCCATCAACTGCTGATTGATATTTAGCGTCCTCATCAAGTCCGCAGGGATATCTGCCGGGACGTTGAGCTTCATTTTGCCGTTGGACTGTTCGTAATCATGCCAGGTTTGCGCCGGGTTTTTGCTTGCCAGAATCGCTGCCGCGGTGGCCGGGCTCTCAGGTTTTATCACGCCGACCAATAAGGTACGCAGTTGCACCTTACCGGATTCAACCCACGGCCGCGCCTGTTGCCAGAACTGTTTACAATAAGGACAGAAAGGGTCGGCAAACACATAAAGGACGATGGGGGCCTCTTTTTTGCCTTCCAGCAGCCAGTTAGCGGACTCGAGTTTTTTCCACATCGCCTGTCCCGCCGGGGTATAGAGCTCTTTCTGGAAAAGCTGTTCGCTCAGATTGTTGCCGTTTTCGTCGTACATGTAGCCGGAAATGGCGTGTTTACCGTCGGGAGTGAGATAAATAGCAACGCCCATATCCTGATACTTCCCGAGCCAGCCTTTGACGCCGCCCGGCGCCTCAAAGGGCTTAATGATAGTAATACCCTGTTTCTCTATTGCTTTTACGGGGGCGGGGAGGTCTTCGGCATAGCTACATAACGGCAGCAGGCTCAGGAAAAGTAGTCGTTTTAACATGAGTATTCCTTTTAAATCAGAAGATAATGCGAAGTAGTGGTCAAACCTATCGCAGTCATAGATAAGACCTGCCGGGCGTTTGGTTGCCCTTTAGTTCGGCGAATGATGTAATCCCTCATGCTGTTACATTAAGGTGTAGAGCGCAACATATTGCCAGCCATTCTGGCGCTGAAGCTACCTGCGGGTATTTCAGGTAACGGGGCCGCCTGAGAGGGCGGCCTTTTTACTTTCAGCGAAATGAGGCGAAAAACGGAGAAAAACCGCGATCGCGAAGGCAGGTTCACAAAGTTGTCTTGTTACGGTTGTTAGATAACGCTTATTGATTTGATAATGCAAACGCATTGGTCGAGTCAGGAAAAATTCGTTAACTTAGACCTCAACAAAAACACGGAGGAAGTATCGATGTCTTTAATTAATACCAAAATCAAACCTTTCAAAAACCAGGCATTCAAAAACGGTGAATTCATCGAAGTTACCGAAAAAGATACTGAAGGCCGCTGGAGCGTCTTCTTCTTCTACCCGGCTGACTTCACTTTCGTTTGCCCGACCGAGCTGGGCGACGTGGCTGACCATTACGAAGAGCTGCAGAAACTGGGCGTAGACGTGTACTCTGTTTCTACCGACACCCACTTCACCCACAAAGCGTGGCACAGCAGCTCTGACACCATCGCTAAAATCAAATACGCGATGATCGGCGACCCGACTGGCGCCCTGACCCGTAACTTCGACAACATGCGTGAAGATGAAGGTCTGGCTGACCGCGCGACCTTCGTCGTTGACCCGCAGGGTATCATCCAGGCAATCGAAGTTACCGCTGAAGGTATCGGCCGTGATGCGTCTGACCTGCTGCGTAAAATCAAGGCTGCTCAGTACGTTGCTTCCCACCCAGGCGAAGTGTGCCCGGCTAAGTGGAAAGAAGGTGAAGCGACCCTGGCTCCTTCTTTAGATCTGGTTGGTAAGATCTAATTCGTTTTATTCCCGCTAATCAACGGGCGTACCCGCGCCCGTTTTATTCCAACACCATGATGCAAGCGCATTCAGGCTGCCTGATAAAGGCCGCTTGCATGATGATGTTTTAAGCCCAGGAGATAAAAATGCTCGACACCAACATGAAAACCCAGCTCAAGGCCTATCTTGAGAAGCTGACCAAACCTGTTGAGCTGATTGCCACGCTGGATGACAGCGCTAAATCGGCAGAGATCAAGGAACTGTTGGCTGAAATCGCTGAACTGTCAGACAAAGTCACCTTTAAAGAAGACAACACGCTGGCGGTACGTAAGCCATCGTTCCTGATTACTAATCCAGGTTCTAACCAGGGGCCGCGTTTCGCAGGTTCTCCTCTGGGACATGAATTCACCTCATTAGTGCTGGCGCTGCTGTGGACCGGCGGTCATCCGTCGAAAGAAGCCCAGTCGCTGCTCGAGCAGATCCGCAATCTTGACGGTGATTTTGAATTTGAGACCTACTACTCGCTCTCTTGCCACAACTGTCCGGACGTGGTGCAGGCGTTGAACCTGATGGCGGTGCTTAACCCACGCATCAAACACACGGCGATTGATGGCGGAACCTTCCAGAATGAAATCACTGAACGCAACGTGATGGGTGTTCCGGCGGTGTTTGTGAATGGTCAGGAATTTGGTCAAGGCCGTATGACGCTGACTGAAATCGTTGCCAAAGTGGATACCGGCGCGGAAAAACGTGCGGCGGAAGAGCTGAACAAACGTGATGCTTATGACGTTTTGATTGTTGGTTCCGGCCCGTCTGGTGCCGCGGCGGCTGTTTACTCCGCGCGTAAAGGCATTCGTACTGGCCTGATGGGCGAACGTTTCGGCGGTCAGGTGCTGGATACCGTAGATATCGAAAACTATATTTCCGTACCGAAAACCGAAGGTCAAAAGTTGGCCGGCGCGCTGAAAGCGCACGTCAGTGAATATGATGTTGATGTGATTGATTCACAAAGCGCGGCAAAACTGATCCCGGCAGCTGTCGAAGGCGGCTTGCATCAGATTGAAACCGCCTCCGGCGCGGTGCTGAAAGCGCGCAGCGTGATCATCGCAACGGGCGCTAAATGGCGTAACATGAACGTCCCGGGTGAAGACCAATACCGGACTAAAGGCGTAACCTACTGCCCGCACTGTGACGGCCCGCTGTTTAAAGGTAAACGCGTGGCGGTGATTGGCGGCGGTAACTCCGGCGTTGAAGCGGCGATCGATCTGGCGGGCGTCGTTGAACACGTAACGCTACTGGAATTCGCACCAGAAATGAAAGCCGACCAGGTGCTGCAGGACAAAGTACGTAGCCTGAAAAATGTCGATATTATTCTCAACGCCCAGACCACCGAAGTGGTTGGCGATGGCAGTAAGGTGACGGGGCTGCAGTACCGCGACCGCGTCAGTGGCGATGAGCATCATGTCGCGTTAGCCGGTATTTTTGTCCAGATCGGTTTGTTGCCGAATACCAACTGGCTGGAAGGTACGGTTGAGCGTAACCGCATGGGTGAAATCATCATTGATGCCAAATGTGAAACCAACGTGAAAGGCGTGTTTGCGGCCGGCGACTGTACTACCGTGCCGTACAAACAAATTATTATCGCCACTGGCGAAGGCGCGAAAGCTTCTTTGAGCTCATTCGATTATCTGATTCGCACCAAAACCGCATAATCATAAAAAGTTGTAAGACATTCCCTGCACACAGCAAAGAGGCGACCTTGTGGTCGCCTCTTTTTTTTGCTTATTTCACCGTTCCGTTATCTCACGACCATTACCGGAATATGCGCATGACGGATGACGCTTGAGGCGTTTGAACCCAGCAAATGGGTGCTGATCGACGGATTGCGTGAGCCAATCACCACTACGTCAGCTTTTATTTCATTGGCCAGTTCATTAACCATATCGCGGACATTGCCGAAACGCACATGGCTCTTAATACGAGAGGGGTCGATGCTAAAATGGCCGACCATGGTCTGTAAGCGGGTCTCCGCTTCATGCTGCAGATGCTCTTCAAAGCGGCGCAGATCGGCAGTAAAACGGCTCATGGTGAAACTCGATGAACCGGGTAACACGTGAAGCAAATGAATAATGCCGTCCTGTTGGGCGAGAAACTCTGCATGGCGGACAGCCTTGTCGCTCAGCTCCATTTCAAAGACATCAACCGGCATAATGATAGTTTTATACATATGCATTTCTCCTTGTTTGTCTGTTTCTATATCAACATATTATACAAGGATAATGTGGCATTCAGGTCGCAAAACTGTATGCCCCGTCACGGGATGAGGTAAAAATTTGTCATAGCGGGAGGGAAACAGAAAGAGGATGGCGAGGCATCCTCTGAATAAAGCGTCAAACGCCTCAGGCAGCGGGAAACTTAGCGATGGAATTCGCCTGCGGCTTCCGGCTGGTACAACAATTCCAGTACTTCCAGGTGTGCCGATGCGCCACCGGGTAACTCCCAGTGAATGGAGGTGCCGACTTTCAGCCCAAGCAGCGCCGCGCCAACCGGCGCCAGAACGGAAAGCTGAGTGGCGCTATCGGTCGCCTGAGCCGGGAAGACCAGGGTCCGCACGCGCTCTTCACCGCTGGTTAAATCGCGGAAGCGGACTTTGCTGTTCATGCTCACGACATCGTGCGGCATCGCTTCCGGCGCCAACATTTGCGCGCGATCCAGTTCGTCGTTCAGGGCATCGGCGACCGGCGAATTCGCGTAAGCCGGTTGCTCAAGCAGTCTATCGATACGTTCAGCATCGAATTCATTAATAATGATTGCGGGTCTGGTCATTGCATACTCCATGTTATCCAGGAACCTTTTCCGTAAAAGAAAACCCTCGCCGAAAGGGGCAAGGGTTAATGTCCCTTCATCATACTGAGACTTGCCTGATGTTTGAAGTGATTAAGCGCACATTCAGCGCATCGTGAGCAAAAGCAGATGAAGTGGACGATAAGATGGCTGGTCCTGCTATCAAGAACCCACTTTATCCAGCACAAACTGCTTCCCACAGTTGCCCGGATGCGGCTGAGGCAGGAACGAATCTGCGCCCAACGGGGCATTGATAGCGCCAGCTTTAATGGAAATTTGCATTTCCGTTAAATAAGCCGGGTTGCCGTCGCAGGTTAATTTAAAGGCTTTGACGTTTTGCGCGCCATACGCTTTGGCGACGGCGGCATCAAAATCGCTACGGCTAACGGTTTGTCCGTAGTGCTTCGCCAGGAAATCACCGATTGCGCTTTGCTTCACTTCGCCATTCAGGCGCACCATCGTGCCGAAGTAGTTATCCGGATCGAAGCCGAAACAGACGCCATGCTTGGCATACTCATAGCGTTCCAGACAAGAGTTCCCGCCGGAACCCGGCATCACGCTGTTCAGCTTATTCGCCATTTCCAGCGACAGCCCGGTTTCCGCCGCCTGGCATTTACGCCCGGCTTTGACTTCCGGCATATTGGGGATAGGGCGCGTCGCGCAGCCATAGCGCATCCAGCGGCGCTCGTCGACGCCGCGCGAGGCGATCGACTTCGGCAGGCCCGGCCACAGGCCATGTACCGTCAGAAAATCGGCTTTATTACGTTCGTCCTGCTGTAGCCGACACTCCTCAGGCTCATTACGGTTACTATCCAGCATGCTTTGACAAAAACCGGTTTGCCAGGACAGTGCCAGCACGTAACGATCGAAATCACCGTATTTCGTCGCGGTAAGCGGTTCTGCGCCAACCTGCGTTGCGCCGAGTAAAAGGGCAATGGCGACGACATCCTTCCTGAACATTTTTATTCCTGATAGTGGGAGATGATTAATTGCTGGGATTTATTAAAGCATAAAAAAGGCGCCTGCTGGCGCCTTTTCAGTGTGGTTTGTGGTTTATTGAATCGCGGCGCCGGGGACCAGAATCTCGGTGGCGATGATCACCACCAACAGACCGACGATAACGGGAACCGAGGTGCGTTTAACGACTTCGAACGGAGAAATCTTCGCCATTCCCGCCACCGCGACCACCACGCCGGAAACCGGTGAAATAGTGCGGCCCAGATTCGACGCCTGCAGCATAGGGATCGACAGGTAGGCCGGGTTGATGCCGGAAGAGTGGGCAAGTTTCGGGATCATCTCAACGAAGGCGTAAAACGGCGCGTTGCCGGAACCGGTGGTCATCGCTGCCAGCATGGTCAGGATCACCAGCACCAGCATCAGAATGATACTGGCGGAACCGAACGAGGTGGCTATGGAGATAAGACCGTCGATAAAACCGATAGTGCTCAGCCCCTGGGCAAATACGCCCGCCGCGACCAATAGCATGACGACGCTGGCGAAGGCGTCAGCCATGCCGCGATAGGCGGCCTCCAGCCCGGCGAAGACCTTTTTTGTATCGAAACTGCGCAGAAATTCCAGTATCGAAGCCAGTACCATACAGAGCACCAGAATAGTGATGATGTGTAGCTCTGGCCCCCATTTGCCGTCAAAAATCAGCACCCCGATAATTGGCGTGAAAGGCAAAATGGCGTACAGCGCCGGGGCGGTGGTGGTTATCTCATTGACATCGAGCATCTCGTGTGAGGCGTTCTCTTTTTTATCGAGGTAGCGCTGCCAGAAGAAGTGAGCGATAGCCATACAGACGATAGCGGCAATCGAGATAGGTAAAGTGGTTTTGAAAGCGAAATCTATCAGCGGCATTTCGGCAGCTTTGGCGGCCAGCACGACGTCACCGGAGGTCGGCGACAGGATCAACGCGGCAGGGGAGGCGCAAATCGCCGCCGCGGCGCCGCGGCTAATGCCGACGTTGACCATTACCGGGAACAGCGTCGCCATCAGCAGCACGCCGAGGCCGGTCGCCGAGGAGACCGCCAGCGACATCAGACAGGCGAGGAAGTAGGCGGCAATCATCAACAGATAAGGCGAGTTAATATATCGCAGCGGTTTAGAGGCCAGTTTAACCACCATATCGTTAGCGCCGATATGGGTCATGTAGGTGGCGAAACCGCAGAGCATCATTATCATCATGCCGAGGTCGCCGCCGCGGCTCATGAGCAGTATTTTAATATACTCAAAGATATCGGTCGCGGTATAACCCGTGCTGGCGGCGCTAGCCGGGAGAACCTTATGCCCCATGATGGCGCTGGCGATAAGCAAGATTAAACCGCCGACAAACAGCACGCCTGTCGCAGAATAGCCTTTTATAATGTAGCGGGCGACGCCCACAATAACCACGACCCCGATAAGGATCTCAACAAGCGTAAGCATACTTTACCCCTAAGCCATTAACCCAAAGAATCTGCTGATATCTAAAGCACTACAAAAATTAAGTGAGGGAATGTGCCCAAAAAACGGGCAGAACTTGCTGACCCAAATCAATAAAATACTGAGAATTGACTAATCGGAACCCGTGGCGCGGCTAACATCACAAAAGTCGTCTACCAGAGTGAAGTTTTTGCCACGGCGCAATTCAGGATTTTACCTTATTCCGTTAACAGTCTATTAAGATTACATTTGTTACTTTACTTCGTTTTTAAAATTGAAATCGGTAATAGAGAAGTGTTGAAACTACGCCAATTTGCATTGTTTATTGTCGCGCTGTCCGGCCTGTTGCTGTCGTCCGGCTATGCTAACGCTTCGTTCTCGTCAACGATCCGTGATGGCTACAATACGCTGACGGACAATGTCGCACAAACCTGGAACGAGCCTGAGCACTACGATCTGTACGTTCCGGCGATCACCTGGCACGCCCGCTTTGCCTATGACAAAGAGAAAACCGACAAGTATAACGAACGTCCATGGGGCGCGGGTTTTGGCATGTCGCGTTGGGACGATAAAGGTAACTGGCACGGCCTGTATCTGATGGCGTTTAAAGATTCCTTTAATAAGTGGGAGCCGATTGGCGGCTATGGCTGGGAGAAAACCTGGCGTCCGCTAGCCGATGACAACTTCCACCTTGGCCTTGGTTACACCCTTGGCGTAACGGCGCGCGACAACTGGAACTATATCCCGATCCCGGTGGTGCTGCCCCTGGCCTCGATTGGCTACGGTCCGGCGACGTTCCAGATGACCTACATCCCCGGGACTTATAACAACGGCAACGTTTATTTTGCCTGGGCGCGCATACAGTTTTAATCGTTATAACGTAGTGACAAAAGTGATAAGTTCTTTGTCTTGTTGAAAAACAATGACTAACGTAACTGTCGGCTATAAAGATAGAGACTTTTATCACTTTTTAAGAAAGTTACGCTGGACAAAAGGCATCACAATTGATGTACTGGTATCCGACACAGCATTAGTGTCGTTTTTTAATTTAAAGGTAATTTTGATGTCTAAGATTAAAGGTAACGTTAAGTGGTTTAATGAGTCCAAAGGATTCGGTTTCATTACTCCGGAAGATGGCAGCAAAGATGTATTCGTACACTTCTCTGCAATCCAGTCCAACGGTTTCAAAACTCTGGCTGAAGGTCAGCGCGTAGAGTTCGAAATCACTAACGGTGCCAAAGGCCCTTCTGCTGCAAACGTAATGGCTATCTAACCAACACGTCAGTAGAATATAAAAACCCGCTCATAGCGGGTTTTTTTTTGCCTGACGTTAACGGGCGGCTGACTGTGAAAACAGCCAGAATGCCGTCGCGGTCATGGCGAAAGAACCAAGTAGGTTGACGAGAACGTTTAGCAACGCCCAGCTGAAACGTCCCTGCTGGAGCAGAAACACGACCTCCGCGGAAAAGGTGGAGAAGGTCGTCAGGCCACCGCAGAAGCCGGTGGTAATAAGCAGTTTCCACATCGGATCAACATGCGTCAGGCGATTGAACCACGCCAACCCGGCGCCGATTATAAATGCGCCCAGCAGGTTAGCGACTAGCGTGCCAATGGGAATTGCATGATGCATTGGGTTAAATTTCATGCCCAGCCACCAGCGCAACACGCTGCCGGTTCCGCCGCCAACAAAAACGGCTAAAAGGAGTTGTAACACGGTCATTTCCTGCTATTTGGTTAGGTAGAGGGTCGAGTGTAGCGCGACAAAGGCGTTTTTGGCTATGGATTCGCAAGTGGGAGAAAGAGATGCGGGTAGCAGCAGGGCAATTCGCCGTCACGGCGCAGTGGCAAACTAATGCGCAGATCTGCGTTGAGCTGATGCGTCAGGCGGCAGACTGCGGCGCTTCGTTACTGGTCTTGCCTGAGGCGTTACTGGCGCGGGCCGATAACGATCCGGATATGTCGGTAAAATCAGCGCAGGCGCTGGACGGCGGTTTCATGCAGCAACTGCTGGCCGAAAGCCGGCGTAATGACTTAACCACGATATTAACGCTGCACGTGCCCTCTGCTGAAGGGCGCGCGAGCAATACGCTGGTGGCGATATGCCGAGGGGCAATTTGCGCACAATACCAGAAGCTCCATTTGTACGATGCGTTTAATATGCAGGAGTCACGGCTGGTGGATGCCGGTGAGCAAATCCCTCCTTTAATAGAGGTAAATGGGATGCGAATCGGCTTAATGACCTGCTACGATTTACGCTTTCCCGAATTAGCGCTATCGTTAGCGTTACAGGGGGCCGATGTCCTGGTGCTGCCGACCGCCTGGGTTCGCGGGCCTATGAAGGAACATCACTGGGCGACGCTGCTGGCGGCAAGGGCGCTGGATACTACCTGCTATATTATTGCGGCAGGCGAGTGCGGAACGCGTAATATCGGCCAGAGCCGGATTATCGATCCGCTCGGTACCACTATTGCTGGCGCCGCCGCTCAACCGCAGCTGATTTTTGCTGAGATATCCGCAGATTATATTCGTCAGGTGCGTGAGAGTTTGCCGGTGCTGCGTAATCGCAGATTTGCGCCACCGCAATTATTGTGACGTTTTTTTAAACAAGGCTTGATTCACCTTGTTACAGATTGCTATTGTGTCGGCGCGTCAAATAGCCGTTAATTGTATGCGTATATGTGTATGATGGCGTATTCGCAGCTTGAGCTTGTATAGAGAAGAAGGTTAGCTATGGGTGAGATTAGTATTACCAAACTGCTGGTAGTCGCAGCGCTGATTATTTTAGTGTTTGGTACCAAAAAATTACGCACGCTGGGTGGAGACCTGGGTTCGGCTATCAAAGGCTTCAAGAAAGCCATGAATGATGACGATGACAGTGCCAAAAAGACCAGCGCTGAGGAAGAAGCGCCGGCACAGAAACTCTCTCATAAAGAGTAATTAATCACGGGCTCCCGATGAACGGGGGCGCGTCGCGGCCGGGTGTGAAGCTCTGGCGGCAAAGAGGCGGCAGCGTATTCGTTGTCGCCTTTTTTATTGCCGGTACTCTGGCGATGAAAAGATGAAACGAAGTGTGACAACGGGAAGTTGGAAGTTGGGGGGAACTGGAGAAATCAGGCCGCCGCGAACGACGGCCAGAGAAAGGCAGAGGTTATTTTACTTCCATACCTTTTGCCTGCAGATCGGCATGATAGGAAGAGCGGACGAACGGGCCGCAGGCGGCATGGGTAAAGCCCATCGCCATGGCTTCAGCTTTCATCTCTTCAAACTCTTCCGGGCTGACGTAGCGCTGTACCGGCAGGTGGTGGCGGCTCGGCTGCAGATACTGACCCAGCGTCAACATGGTAACGCCATGACGGCGCAGATCGCGCATCACTTCGATGATCTCTTCATTGGTTTCGCCAAGACCGACCATCAGACCCGATTTGGTCGGGATTTCCGGATGCGCTTCTTTAAAGCGCTCCAGTAGCTTCAGCGACCAGTTATAATCTGCGCCCGGACGTACCTGACGATACAGGCGCGGTACGTTTTCCAGGTTGTGGTTAAACACATCCGGCGGCGTCACTTTCAGGATATCCAGCGCGCGATCCATACGACCACGGAAATCCGGTACCAGCGTTTCAATTTTGATATTCGGGCTCTTCTCGCGGATAGCGCTGATGCAGTCGGCGAAATGCTGCGCGCCGCCGTCACGAAGATCGTCGCGGTCAACGGAAGTCACCACCACATAGCGCAGCCCCATATCGGCGATGGTTTGCGCCAGTTTTTGCGGCTCGTTGGCATCAGGCGTCACCGGACGACCGTGGGCCACATCGCAGAATGGGCAACGGCGAGTACAGATAGCGCCGAGGATCATAAAGGTCGCGGTGCCGTGGTTGAAGCACTCGGCAAGGTTCGGGCAAGAGGCTTCTTCGCACACGGAGTGCAGGCCATTCTTACGCATCGCTGCCTTGATCCCCTGAATACGGGACGAGTCAGCCGGAAGTTTGATTTTCATCCATTCCGGTTTTCTGAGCAGAGCTTCACGCTCAGTTGCCACGTTTTTCACCGGGATAAGGGCCATTTTATCGGCGTCGCGGTACTTAACACCGCGTTCCATCACAATGGGTTTACTCATAGCGTGCGTGTTCCAGTTGCGAGTCACGAAGGAAAGCGAATTAATTCAATCAAATGTTGTATTTATCAACTATTTTTGAACTAAGGACAGGCAGTATATCATTGATACGGGGTTGAAAGCAGCCTGGTTGCCCGGCAAATTGTAAAATAGTTGTTGTTTTATCCTTTTCCCTCGCGTGCGGTTAGCGGGAATAAGTTTGCAGAATAGTGTCGATAATCTCTTTCAGTAACGGCTCCTGGGCGCTTTGCCGGTTGTAATGTAGCGAGAAATCAATGCGCTGGTCTTGTAACGGCGGGAAAGGCATCGCCTGTAGAGGCCAGATCTTCGCCACCAGCGCGAACATACTCTCAGGCGTCAGCCCCAGCAAATCGCTATTATTCATCATCGCCGCCTGAGTCAACAGGTTATAGCTGCTAAAACCGCACCTCCGTTCCCCGATGAATTCATCAAGTTGCCGATGCAGGGCAGGGTAGCGCTGTCCTTCCGGCAGCAGCAGCGCAAACTCAAACTGCTGTAGATTTTCCCGCGTCAGCGGAAGAGGCAAAATTGGGTGATTTTCGCGGCAAAACATAACAACCGGCTCGGAAAACAGCACCTGATGCGCAATGGCCAGCCCGCTATGGTTATAGGTATCGATTAGCAAATCAACCTGCCGCTGGTTGAGCTGGCTGGCGGCATCGGTAATCGCAATATTGTGCAGCAATACTTGAGGAAACCGCGCTTTTAACGCGTTGGCGATGGTTGGCATCACCAATGCGCCGATGGTCGGCGCGGTAGCGATGGTGAGCACGCGCTGCTGCTGCGAGCTGCTGCCCAAATCCAGCGCATTGAGAAAGGCTTCCATCCCCTGGCTGATATATTGATGCAGGTGAGTCGCAAAAGCCGTCGGCGTCACCCCCTGTCCTTTTCGAATAAAGAGAGGGTCGGGGAACAGAGCCCGTAGTTTATTGATCGACTGGCTAATGGCCGAAGGCGTGATATTGAGCACCTTCGCCGCATTGACGATGCCTTTATGGACGTACACGGCTTCGAAGATAGTTAACAGATTAAGATCGATATTACGCAGAATACGAAAGATCTGCCGATCTTCTGGCTGTTCGTTGTTTTCCAATGGGGGATGATTGTCGGCCACTCGCGGATCCGGTCGTTGGGTCATAGGCTTATTATAGCGGGCGATGATGTGGCGTTGCGTGACAATTGATTGCAAATATGAAGTATTAATAAGGAGTTGCGCTCTGAAGGTTCAGAGCGCGGTGCGCATCAAGCGGCGACATATTCATGCGGTGGGTTGTTCAGCAGCGCCAGCAGGTTGGCGACCAGCCGCGGCGCGACGTTTTCTGTAGCGGCCTGCGGCTGCCACTGGCGCATTTGCGTCATCTCCATGCCGGCATAGCCACACGGATTAATACGCAGGAACGGCGTCAAATCCATTGCCACATTCAGCGCCAGCCCGTGGAAAGAACAACCTTTACGAATACGCAGTCCCAGCGAGCAGATTTTCTGTTCACCAACGTAAACTCCCGGCGCATCGGCGCGAGGATGAGATTCAATCTGATACTCCGCCAGCGTATTGACCACGGTCTGCTCCAGCAGCGTCACTAATTCGCGCACGCCGAGTTTACGCCGTTTAAGATTCAGCAAGACATACATCACCTGTTGGCCTGGCCCGTGATAGGTCACCTGGCCGCCGCGGTCGCTCTGAATGACCGGGATATCACCGGGTACCAGTACGTGTTCGGCTTTGCCGGCCTGACCCTGAGTAAACACCGGGTGATGTTCTACCAGCCAGATTTCATCCAGCGTCGTGTCGTCACGACTGTCGGTAAATTCATGCATTGCCTGCGAGATGGGTTCGTAAGGTTGCAGGCCGAGTTGTCGAATAAGAATGGTATTGTGCTGCAAAACAACGTCTCCGCCGAGAGGGATGACTTAAGTGGGGAGAGTATATCACAGCGAAAGAAGGAGAATTACCCGGCGCTTGAGGCCGGGTAAGGCGAGGGATTACAGCACCATCCGCACGATTTCGATATTGCCCAACTCTTCGTACAGGGCTTCGACCTGTTCGATGTGGGTGGCGTTAATGGTGATGGAGACCGAGTGGTAGTTACCTTTGCTGCTCGGTTTTACTGACGGAGAGTAATCACCAGGCGCATGGCGCTGTACCACTTCCACCACCTGATCAACCAGCTCAGGCAACGCCTGCCCCATTACTTTGTAAGTAAATGGCGTAGGGAATTCAAGCAGTTCGTTAAGTTTGGTTTTCATGTCAGCTCCGGTGTGACGACTAAAATAATAACTCCCACGTGATGTGGGAGTTATCAGGTTTCTTTGATGAATAGTATATGGGGATAGAAATCACACTTTCAAGTGTTCAATTTTTAACCAAACCAGTGATGGAACATTAACTTAATGTAATCAATGATTTTGCCGAAGAAATTCCCTTCCGGAATTTCCTGCAGCACCACTAACGGACGCTGATCGATAGTTTTGCCATCCAGCTGGAAGTTAATGGTACCGACCACCTGGTTTTTCTGCAGCGGCGCGTGCAGTTCGGTGTTGTTCAGTACATAGCTGGCTTTCAGGTCTTTCATGCGCCCGCGCGGGATAGTCAGATAGACGTCTTTATCTACGCCCAGAGAAGCGCGATCGCTATCGCCGAACCAGGCCGGTTCAGAGGCGAACTCTTTACCTGCTTTAATGGGGTTCACGGTTTCGAAGAAGCGGAAGCCCCAGGTCAGCAGTTTCTTGCTTTCGGACTCACGACCTTTGTAAGTACGCCCGCCCATCACCGCGGAGATCAGGCGCATCTGGCCTTCGGTAGCGGAGGCAACCAGGTTGTAGCCGGCTTTGTCGGTATGGCCGGTTTTAATGCCGTCGACGTTGAGGCTGTTATCCCACAGCAGGCCGTTACGATTCAGCTGGCGAATACCGTTAAAGGTGAACTCTTTCTCACGGTAGATGGAATACTCATTCGGTACGTCGCGGATCAGCGCCTGGCCGATCAGCGCCATGTCACGCGCGGAACTGTACTGGCCGTCGGCGTCCAGGCCGTGAACGGTCTGGAAATGGGTATTTTTCAGGCCCAACGCGTTTACGTAGTTGTTCATCAGGCTGACAAATGCGTCCTGGCTGCCGGCGACGTAGTCGGCCATCGCCACGCAGGCATCGTTACCGGATTGCAGGTTGATGCCGCGGATCAACTGCGAAACCGGCACCTGCATGCCCGGCTTCAGGAACATCAGGGAAGAACCTTTAAACACCGGGTTACCGGTTGCCCACGCGTCGTTACCCACGGTGACCAGATCGGATTCTTTGAATTTGCCCGCCTTCATGGCCTGGCCTATGACATAGCTGGTCATCATTTTGGTCAGGCTCGCCGGATCGCGGCGGGCGTCGGCGTTGTTTTCCGCCAGCACTTTACCTGAGTTGTAATCGATAAGAACCCAGGATTCAGCATCGATCTGCGGAGCGCCTGGGATCATGGTTTTCATATTCAGGTCATCGGCGCGGGCAGCGGTAGACAGTGCCGCAACGGAGAGGGCCGTAACGAGTAAACGAGCGGTGAAAGAGGTCTTCATGGTTAGAACAACGGCATCCGTGATGAAATTAAAAAAAGTGCCTTACTATAACAAATGCGTTTCGCAGCGGCATCCGACATTGCATATGACTTTGTTAACGACTTTTACATATGCTGTGGCGGGAGATACCGCGGCGTCACGTTTAGTTGGCGCGAGTAATAAATGATTGTAGCTGCGCTTCGTTTTGCAGACGCTGTTGTACCGTCGTCGCTTGCGACTTACTGGCAAATGGACCCAGTTGAATCCGCCATACGGCGCCGTTTTGCATCACACGGCCGGGAACGGCGAACTGTTGGCTCAGGCGCTGCTGATATTGCTGGGCGCGAGCCTGGTCGCTAACGGCGCCGACCTGCACGACGAACTCGCCGCTGGTGCCGGCGTTTGGCGCGGCAACAGCGGCGGTTGCTGCTGCTGTTGCGGTCGCGGCAGGCGCGACGCTACCTTGAATCGAGCCAGGCGCGGTAACCGGCGCGCTGGGCGTTGCAGGCGTTGCGGCGACGGCGGCAGGCGCAGCAGTAGCGGGTTCGCTACCTTCCAGTACGCCATTATTCAGCGGCGTCGGAGCGCCGAGGAATCCACTACCGTTAACCGGCGCGCCCACGTTATCTTCAGGCTTAAGCGTTGAGTTGCTAATGGCATGAACGTTTGATTGGTCGGCCGGTGAGATGGCCGCGGAACCATCGCCATCAAGGTTTGGACGCGAAGGCAAGGCATAGGTCTGTTTGGCGACGGTGGTGCACGCCATACCTGGACCGGATAACGCGCCGTCCTGAGAGACAATAATTGGATCGATACGAACTTTAGTATTGTTAGAAGTGTTCAGGCGGTCCGCTGAGGCGCGGGACAGGGAAATGACCCGGTCATTGCCGTACGGGCCACGATCGTTAATGCGCACTACGATCATCCGGCCATTGGCCAGGTTAGTGATACGCGCATAGCTTGGGATAGGCAACGTAGGATGCGCGGCGGTAAGCTGTGTCGGATCGAACGCTTCGCCAGAGGCGGTCAGGTTGCTGTTCGGTTCGGCATCATAAATTGCCGCCAGACCGGTCTGGGTGAAGTTAGCCGGATCCTGGACGATTTTATAGCTTTTGCCGTCGCGCTCATAATCCTGATTGGCCGTGGCATTCAGCGTTTCGAAATGCGGATCGGCGCCGCTGATTTCTACCGTCGGACCATTACAGACAGCCGGCTGCGGGACGCTAACCGTCTTCTGCTGAACGTCTTCACCTGAACATGCCGCCAGCAGCCCTGCTGCTATGCAGATCCCCAGCCATTGCTTACGCATTGCGAACCCCTTAAACGCTTTTCGACAACATTTTTCTGTGGGTATGGATCGACATAACGATACCAAACCCGGCCATCAATACGATTAGGGCTGAGCCCCCGTAGCTGACCAGCGGCAAAGGTACCCCCACCACCGGCAAAATACCACTTACCATACCAATATTTACGAAGACATAAACGAATAAAATCAACATTAAACCGCCTGCCATGACGCGGCCAAAGGTGGTTTGCGCCTGGGCGGCGATCCATAGTCCGCGCATGATAAGCAAAATGTACAATGCCAGCAGGATCAACACCCCGATGAGCCCCAGCTCTTCCGCCAGTACGGCGAAGATAAAGTCGGTATGGCGCTCTGGCAGGAATTCGAGCTGCGACTGAGTACCATGCAACCAGCCTTTACCGCGTAATCCGCCGGAACCAATAGCGATTTTGGACTGAATAATATGATAGCCCGCGCCCAGCGGATCGGTCTCCGGATCGAGCAGCATCATTACGCGCTGACGCTGGTAGTCGTGCATCAGGAAGAACCATAAAATCGGAATGAAGGCGGCGACAAGTACCACCGCGATGCCGATTAAGCGCCAGCTCAGGCCGGAGAGGAACAGAACAAACAGGCCGGAGAGGGCGATCAAAATTGAAGTGCCGAGGTCTGGCTGCGCCGCAACCAGCAGGGTCGGCAGGAAGATCAGGACCAGCGCGATGGCGGTATTCTTCAGTGAAGGCGGACAGACATCGCGGTTTATGAACCGCGCCACCATCAGCGGCACCGCTATTTTGGCAATCTCCGAGGGCTGAAAACGCACAATACCGAGATCGAGCCAGCGCTGTGCGCCTTTGGAGATAGCGCCGAAGGCGTCTACGGCAACCAGCAAAATAATACAGAAAATATACAGGTAGGGCGCCCAGCCCTCATATACCCGCGGCGGGATCTGCGCCATCACGATCATAATCACCACGCCCATGGCGATTTGGCCGATTTTGCGCTCCATCATGCCTACGTCCTGGCCGCTGGCGCTCCAGATAACCAGCGCGCTGTAGGTGAGCAGCGCCAGCAGAATGAGCAGCATCGTTGGGTCAAGATGGATTTTATCCCATAGCGATTTTTTGTTCGGATTATCGGTCATTATTGATCCTCCCCCGCCGTCACCGCCGGGTTCTCACTCGGCAGATTGGTGTTGTTATCACCCAGCATGATGTGATCGAGGATCTGGCGCATAATGGTACCGACCGCCGGGCCGGCGCCGCCATTCTCCAGGATCATCGCCACCGCGACCTGGGGGTTGTTGTAAGGCGCAAACGCCGTCATGAGCTTGTGGTCACGCAGACGCTCGGAAATTCGGTGCGCGTTATAGGTTTCGTTGGCTTTCAGGCCGAATACCTGCGCGGTACCGGACTTCGCCGCAATCTTATACGGCGCGCTGGCAAAGTATTTGTGCGCGGTACCGTTGCCGCGGTTGGCAACGCCATACATCCCGTCTTTAGCGATTTCCCAATAGCCGGAATGAATATCGCCGACCGGCGGTTCATGCGGCTGAACCCACGGTACCTGTTTACCGTCTTCAAGCGTGCTTTGCAGCAGGTGAGGGACTTTAACCACACCGTCATTTATCAGGATCATCAGCGCTTTGTTCATCTGAATCGGCGTAGCGGTCCAGTAGCCCTGGCCGATACCGACCGGGATGGTGTCGCCCTGGTACCAGGGTTTCTTAAAGCGCTTGAGCTTCCATTCGCGAGTTGGCATGTTGCCGGAGCGCTCTTCCGCCAGGTCGACGCCGGTGTAGTCGCCGTAGCCGAATTTACTCATCCATTCGGAAAGGCGGTCGATGCCCATATCATAGGCGACCTGATAGAAATAGGTATCCGCGGACTCTTCCAGCGCTTTAGTGACGTTCAGGTGACCGTGGCCCCATTTCTTCCAGTCGCGATAGCGTTTTTCCGAGCCAGGCAACTGCCACCAGCCGGGGTCGAACAGACTGGTATTGCGGGTAATGACGCCGGCGCTCAAGGCCGAGACGGCGACGTAGGGTTTTACCGTCGAGGCGGGTGGATAGACCCCCTGCGTGGCGCGGTTAACCAGAGGGGTATTCGGATCGTTGAGGAGTCCGGAATAATCTTTGCTGGAGATACCATCGACAAACAGGTTGGGATCGTAGCTCGGGGTTGAAACCAGCGCCAGAATCGCGCCGCTGCGCGGGTCGGTGACCACTACCGCCGCGCGGCTGCCCGCCAGCAGCGTTTCGATATACTGCTGCAGCTTCAAATCAAGGGTTAAGTAGATATCGCGTCCGGCCTGCGGAGGCACTTCTTTTAACTGGCGAATAACGCGGCCGCGGTTGTTGACTTCAACCTCTTCATAACCGGTTTGCCCGTGCAGCACGTCTTCATAATAGCGCTCGATTCCCAGCTTACCGATGTCGTGGGTCGACGCGTAGTTAGCCAGCTTGCCCTCTTTATCCAGGCGATCGACGTCTTTATCGTTAATTTTAGAGACGTAGCCGATAACGTGGGTCAGGGCGGAGTTATAGGGATAGTAGCGGCGCTTGTAGCCTTTGACTTCGACGCCGGGGAAGCGGTACTGGTTTACGGCGAAGCGCGCCACCTGGACTTCATTAAGATTGACCTTCACCGGAATTGAGGTGAAGCGGTGAGAGCGCGCGCGCTCTTTTTTAAAGCCGGCGATGTCGTCGTCGGTCAGGTCGACGACGTCGCGCAGCGCATCCAGCGTCTGCTGCACGTTATCGACTTTTTCCGGCATCATCTCTAACTGATAGATGGTGCGGTTCAGCGCCAGCGGCGTGCCGTTGCGATCGTAGATAATGCCGCGGCTGGGCGGAATGGGGACCAGCTTAATACGGTTTTCATTGGAACGCGTTTGATAGTCGTTGAAACGGACAATCTGTACGTTGTAGAGGTTGGCAATCAGCACGCCGGTAAGCAACAAAATGCCCGTAAAAGCGACCAGCGCCCGGCGTACAAACAGCGAGGATTCAGCCGTATAGTCGCGGAAAGAATTCTGTAATTTCATTCGCTGCTTAGTCTACCCAGGTCATCATTACTCACGGTGGTAAGGGTGGTTAGTCGTAATGCTCCACGCACGATACAGGCTCTCAGCCACCAGCACGCGAACTAACGGGTGAGGCAATGTGAGCGTGGAAAGGGACCAACTCTGTTCCGCTGCCGCTTTGCAGGCCGGAGAGAGACCTTCCGGGCCGCCAATGAGTAAACTGACGTCCCGGCCATCCTGCTTCCAGCGTTCCAGTTCTCGCGCCAGCTGCGGCGTATCCCAGGGCTTACCGGGAATATCCAGGGTCACGATACGGTTCTTGCCTGCGGCCGCCAGCATCATTTCGCCCTCTTTTTCGAGGATGCGTTTGATATCGGCATTTTTTCCGCGCTTACCGGCAGGGATCTCTACCAGTTCGAACGGCATATCTTTTGGAAAACGGCGCAGATATTCGCTAAAGCCGGTCTGAACCCAGTCCGGCATTTTGGTGCCAACGGCCACCAATTGTAGCTTCACGCATTAACTCCAGAGTTTTTCCAGCTCGTACAAACGACGGCTCTCTTCCTGCATGACGTGAACCATTACGTCGCCCAGATCGACCACGATCCAGTCGGCGGCGGCTTCACCTTCAACGCCCAGCGGCAGCATCCCGGCGGCGCGGGATTCCTGCACCACATGGTCGGCGATGGACATCACGTGGCGCGTAGACGTGCCGGTGCAAATAATCATGCAATCGGTGATGCTGGATTTGCCATGTACATCAATGGCGACGATGTCCTGACCTTTCAGGTCATCAATTTTGTCGATAACAAAATCCTGGAGTGCTTTACCCTGCAAGTGTTCCCCCTGGGTGCGTGAAGAGTGATAACAATAACGAGCCTGACAGTATACCCGAAGTCATGGCAATGTCGGGAGAAAAGTCAGCTTTCAGCCCTTGAAAGCGGGCTATCATCCCATCCCTTGCCGACGAATGCATCGCCATTTTTGTAAAACAATTTCTGTAAGATGCGTATAGCGGGTGTAGCCTGGCTGCGGAGAATAGCAGCCTGCTCGGGGCTGTCAATGGGCGGTCATGAATTCTTATTCCGCGCGCCACTGCGCCTGGCTATTTAATACCCGCAGGGTTGTAAAATCGTCGCGTCGTTCGATAAGGCTCCAGCAGCCGTGGGCGAGGGGAAAATGCCACATTGCTGAGGCAGGCATCTGCAATAAGAGTGCGATTAACAGGCTTAAAGCGCCCTGGTGGCCGACGATCAGCAGGTTATCCCGCGGCTGATATTGCCCGAGGGTGGCGACAAAAGCCGCGATACGCTGCGCGAAGGCCTGGAAGCTTTCGCCATTGGTCGGCGCGGCGTTCTGCCAGTCTTTGCACCATGCGGCGTAGTTCTGCGGATCTTCTTTTTGCAGATCGCGATGGTGGCGCATTTCCCAATCGCCAAAAAACATCTCATTCAACGAAGGAATCACTTGCCGTGGGATTAGCCGACCAGCGAGCACCAGGTCGGCGGTATGCTGGGTCCTCTCCAGCTCGCTGCACAATACCAGCTCGAAAGGTACCTCCCGCAGACAGTCACCCAGCGAGCGCGCCTGCTGGATACCGCGTTCGGTGAGCGGGGTTGGGGCGTGACCGCTATACAGCCCGTCGACGTTAGCCTGCGTTTCGCCGTGGCGAACCAGCCATAATTTCATGATGCACTCCGTGGAAATCGCGTAGCGTAACGATATCCCCGCAGCGGGTTCTCAGCAATAGAGCTTCTGCTGGTGAATGTAGTCCAGCACGGCCGCGGGCAGCATATCGGCGCAGGAGACCCCCTGCTGCAGACGCTGACGAATCAGCGTGGCGGAAATATCGAACCACGGCGTTTCCGCCAGATAGATAGCGCCGGCGGGGCGGTTATGTAACAGCTCGATATCGTGGGTGAGATGTTTATCGAGCCATTGCTGATCTTCTTCGCGATTCATCGCCAGTGGATATCCCGGACGCCGGCAGACGATCAGATGGGCGTTATCGAGGATCGTGGCGTAGTTATGCCAGGTGGGGAAGGTCAACAGCGAATCCTGACCAATAATAAACGCCAGCGGTCGGTCGGGACCCTGTTCCTGTCGCCACTCCTGCAACGTTTGCGCCGTCCAGGAGAGGGTATCGCGCCGCAGCTCGCGCTCATCGAGGACAAACAGCGGTTTATCCGCTATCGCCAGCTCGAGCATATGTACGCGCTGGGCGCTGGTGGCCTCCGGCTGCGGACGATGCGGCGGGACGTTATTGGGGACGATGATCACCCGGTTAAGACCGATCTGGTTCGCCAGAATTTCTACCGGCTTCAGGTGGCCATAATGCACCGGATCGAAGGTGCCGCCGTACATCGCCTGCAACTGAGTCATATCAACCATCAATGAAAACGTCCGCCAGCGCTTTATGGCAGAGCAGTAACGAAAGACTTTCCAGCTCGGGCCATATTGACTGGCCATAATCTTGTTTGAAGGTGAGCTCGGCGCGGGTTAATAACGTGACGGCCTGGCGCAGTTGCTCGGCGCTGAGGCGCGTGAGCGCGTCACCCACCAGTTGACGGCGGTTCTGCCAGACCCGGTGTTTATCAAACAGCGTACGCAGCGGCGTATGCGCCGACTGGCGCTTCAGGTTCACCAGCAGCAGCAGTTCGCGCTGCAGCGTGCGCAGCAAAATGGCGGGTTCGCAGCCTTCAAGGCGCAGTTGCTGCAGGACGTGCAGTACGCGCTTGCTCTTGCCGGCCAGCAGGGCATCGACCCAGTGATATGGCGTGAAGTGGGCGGCATCATTCACCGCCTGTTCAACGCGAGGCAACGTCAGCTTGCCGTCAGGCCACAGCAGCGAGAGCCGCTCCAGCGCCTGCGCTAACGCCAGCAGATTACCTTCATAGCAGTAGCACAGCAGTTGGCTGGCGGCTTCATCTAATTGCAGCTTGTTCTGCTTAGCGCGGGCGGCCAGCCAGCGCGGTAGCTGCGCGTATTCCGGCGTCTGACAGCTGACCTGTACGGCGCGGCTGGCAAGCGCGGTCACCCATGCTGCGTTTTCCTGGGCTTTGGTAAGCTTATTGCCGCGGACAATCAGCAGCAGATCTTCATGCAGCATACCGACCAGCGTGGCTAGCTGTTCGTTAATCGCCGCATTCGGACCGTTTTCCGGCAGAATAAGCAGAAGCGTCTGGCGGCTGGAAAAGAGGCTCAGCGCCTGACTTAAGGAGAAAAGGGCGGGCCAGTCGGTGCTGGCATCGATGGTCGCGGTGTGATGTTCGGTAAAGCCCTGGGCGGCCGCGGCTTCGCGGATGGCATCCTGGCTTTCCTGTAACAACAGCGGATCGTTACCAAGCAATAAATACGCCGCGCGCAGCCCTTCAGTGAGCTGCGCGCGGAGTTGTTCCGGGTACAACCGAATCATCAGTTACCCAGCGTAGTGGAAACGCGGTTGCCGGAGGTCGAGGCGGCCGGGGTTCCAGACACCGGTTGCTCAGCCTCTTTGGTGGCTTCGACATCCGCAACATGCACGCTCGGCAATTTGCGGATCAGCTGCTCCGCGGCCTTGTCGTACATCTCACGAACAATCATGTCCTGCTCGGCATCTTTCGCCAGCGCCGCCTGCGGGTTATCGAAGAATGAACGATAAACCTTGGTATTGATTGGGTAAATGTCATGACCCGGGATCAATACGGTGGCGTTAACGGTCAGCACCATCTGGTATTCAGCAGTACGACCATCCTGGAAAATGGATGCCGTATCTTTCTGAATGGATGAGTTACCCAGACGCAGGGACGGAACGTCCTTACGCAGCGTATCGGCATCGATCAGCTCAACGCCATTCAAACGCAGCTGATTACGTACCGCACGGCTTAACGGACCGTTCGGATCGCTTGACTGGAAAATCATAGTTTTCATTGTGGTTGGAACCTGCGTATTGCTACGCAGATGCCAGCCGCAACCGGCGGTGATTAACACCGCCAGAGATAACAGCATTGTTGCCAGATATCGCACGCTTCCTCCCGCGCTTAGCCAACGACCAGATTGAGCAGTTTGCCCGGAACGTAAATCACTTTACGTACGGTCACGCCTTCAAGGTATTTTGCGACCAGATGTTCCTGGCCTGCACGTTCACGAACCTGCTCCTCGGTTGCATCTACCGCAACGGTAATTTTACCACGAACTTTACCGTTTACCTGGACGACGACCAGAGTCGTGTTTTCAACCATTGCACTTTCGTCCGCTACCGGCCACGGCGCGTTGTCGATATCGCCTTCGCCGCCCAGTTCTTGCCACAGGGTGAAGCAGGCATGCGGGGTGAACGGGTTGAGCATACGTACGACTGCCAGCAGAGCCTCACGCATCAGCGCGCGATCCTGCTCGCCTTCCTGCGGCGCTTTCGCCAGTTTGTTCATCAGCTCCATCACCGCGGCAATGGCGGTATTGAAGGTCTGACGACGGCCGATATCATCGGTCACTTTGGCAATCGTTTTATGCACGTCGCGACGCAGCGCTTGCTGATCTTCGCTGAGGCTTGCCACATCCAGAGCGACAGCCGGGCCCTGAGAGGTATGCTCGTAAACCAGTTTCCAGACGCGTTTCAGGAAGCGGTTCGCGCCTTCTACGCCGGATTCCTGCCACTCCAGGGTCATTTCCGCCGGAGACGCGAACATCATGAACAGACGTACGGTATCCGCGCCGTAGCGTTCAACCATCACCTGCGGGTCGATACCGTTGTTCTTCGACTTGGACATTTTGCTCATGCCGGTGTACACCAGCTCGCGGCCCTGCGGATCGAAGGCTTTAACGATGCGGCCTTTTTCATCACGCTCAACGGTAGCGTCAATCGGTGATACCCAGTTACGCTCGCCGTTTTCGCCGACGTAGTAGAACGCATCGGCCAGTACCATGCCCTGGCACAGCAGCTGTTTGGCTGGCTCATCGGAGTTCACCATACCGGCATCGCGCATCAGCTTGTGGAAGAAGCGGAAATAGAGCAGGTGCATAATCGCGTGTTCGATACCGCCGATATAGATATCCACCGGCAGCCAGTAGTTCGCGGCATTCGGGTCCAGCATGCCTTTATCGTACTGCGGGCAGGTATAGCGCGCGTAGTACCAGGAAGACTCCATAAAGGTGTCAAAGGTGTCGGTTTCACGCAGCGCCGGCATGCCGTTAACGGTGGTTTTCGCCCACTCCGGGTCGGCTTTGATCGGACTGGTGATGCCGTCCATGACCACGTCTTCCGGCAGAATAACCGGCAGCTGATCTTCCGGCGTCGGCATCACGGTACCGTCTTCCAGGGTCACCATCGGAATTGGCGCGCCCCAGTAACGCTGGCGGGAAACCCCCCAGTCGCGCAGGCGGTAGTTAACTTTGCGCTCGCCAACGCCCATCGCGGCCAATTTATCGGCGATGGCGTTGAAGCCCGCTTCGTAATCCAGGCCGCTAAATTCGCCGGAATTAAACAGCACGCCTTTTTCAGTCAGCGCCTGCTCGGAGAGATCCGGCTCGGAACCGTCGGCGGCGAGGATAACCGGCTTGATGTTCAGGCCGTATTTGCTGGCAAACTCGTAGTCGCGTTGGTCGTGACCCGGGACGGCCATCACCGCGCCGGTACCGTATTCCATCAGCACGAAGTTCGCCGCCCATACCGGAATCGCTTCGCCGGTCAGCGGGTGAATAGCTTTAAAGCCGGTGTCGACGCCTTTTTTCTCCATTGTCGCCATGTCGGCTTCGGCAACTTTGGTGTTACGGCATTCGTCAATAAAGGCGGCCAGCGCCGGATTGTTAGCCGCAGCCTGCTGGGCCAACGGGTGACCCGCAGCGACCGCCAGGTAGGTGCAGCCCATAAAGGTATCCGGGCGGGTGGTGTAGACGGTCAGCTTATCGGCGTAGTCGTTGACGTCAAAGGAGATTTCCACCCCTTCAGAGCGGCCGATCCAGTTGCGCTGCATGGTCTTAACGGTGTCTGGCCAGTGGTCCAGATTGTCCAGATCGTTGAGCAGTTCATCGGCGTAGGCGGTGATTTTAATAAACCACTGCGGGATTTCTTTACGCTCAACCTTGGTGTCGCAGCGCCAGCAGCAGCCGTCGATAACCTGTTCGTTAGCCAGCACGGTCTGGTCATTCGGACACCAGTTGACCGCGGAGGTTTTCTTGTACACCAGGCCTTTTTTATACAGCTCGGTGAAGAATTTTTGCTCCCAGCGGTAGTATTCCGGGGTGCAGGTCGCAATTTCACGGCTCCAGTCATAGCCGAAGCCCAGCTTTTTCAGCTGGTTTTTCATGTATGCGATGTTGTCGTAGGTCCACGGCGCCGGGGCGGTATTGTTTTTCACCGCCGCGCCTTCCGCAGGCAGACCAAACGCATCCCAACCGATCGGCTGCAGGACGTTTTTGCCCAGCATGCGCTGATAGCGCGCGATGACGTCGCCGATGGTGTAGTTACGCACGTGACCCATGTGTAGTCGACCAGAAGGATAAGGAAGCATCGACAGGCAGTAATACTTCTCTTTGCTCTCGTCTTCAGTTACTTCAAATGTACGATTTTCGTCCCAGTGAAGCTGGACTTTCGATTCTATCTCTTCCGGGCGGTATTGCTCTTGCATGGCAGCCAGTGGTCCTGTTTTCAATACAGCTACAAAATGTAGCCAATGGATGTGTTATTTCAGATCGGCATAGCATAGCCCAAACGTCCACGTCAAAACAGCCTTTCGCACATTAACATCGGCAAAAGCGAAGCAGAATTTTTCACGACTCTGTGGCGCGGCTGGCAAAGCAAACCGCAGATAACGTCTATTATTAGAAGCAGTTAATCACACCGGAGGCGAAATGATGAACAAGGTTGCTCAATATTACCGGGAACTGGTCTCCTCGCTCAGTGAACGGCTGCGCAATGGAGAGCGTGACATTGACGCGCTGGTGAAGCAGGCGAGGGAGAAAATCACCCAGGCAGGCGATCTGACGCAGAGCGAGGTCGAGTCGCTGATCGCGGCGGTAAAGCGCGATTTAGAAGAATTTGCCCGCAGCTACGAAGAGAGCCATGAAGACGATAGCGACAGCGTCTTCATGCGGGTCATCAAAGAGAGCCTGTGGCAGGAACTTGCGGATATTACGGATAAAACGCAGCTTGAATGGCGCGAAGTATTCCAGGACTTGAACCACCACGGGGTTTATCACAGTGGAGAGGTGGTGGGGCTGGGTAATCTGGTATGCGAAAAGTGTCATTACCATCTGGCGGTGTACACACCGGATGTGCTGCCGCGCTGCCCAAAATGTGGGCATGACCAGTTCCAGCGTCGACCCTTTGAACCGTAATCGGTAAAGCAGCGATGCGCATTGTGCTGCGCATCGCTGAGTTATTACAGAACGGTATTGATTTCCGCAATCTTAAAGTACTGATAACCGCCCATTTCATTGGTATAGTTATGCGATGAGTTTAGTATCAGCTTGTTAGTACGAATGGTGCCGATATCACAGGTACTCCACTTTAACCAGCCGCAGCCGCGACCGCTATTAACGATTTTTTTCGCGGTCAGGGTCAGGGTGTCATCCGCCTGTAGTAAATAATAGTTGTAGATATTCGCTTTGTTTTGCGTGTCCAGCAGCAAATCACCGGTGCTGTAGATAGTGCCTTCGTTAACAATATCTCCGGTGCTGGTGATCGAAATTGTATTTGCTATTATGGTGCCGGTATTGTTTACCGGGCCGTGGTCGGTTGTAATACTGCCGGCGTTCATCGCGCCATTATTATTCAGCCAATAGCTGTGAGCGGTAATGGCGTTGGTGGCCGTCATTGTTCCATTGGCGCTTTGCGCCAGAGTCCCATTCGTTAGCATATCGATATTTTCACCGGTCATGCTGCCCTGATTATAAATCTCACCGGTGTTGGTGGTGTTGTCCTGATTTAACGACTTGACGGTAACCTTACCTGTCGCGCTGATAGCGCCGGTATTTTTAAAGTTGCTGCCGACAAAGTTCAATACGGTATTTTTACCGCTGATGGTGCCGGCATTGGTGAAATTACCTATTGATGTGGCGGTAATCTGGGCGCCCGAAGTGATTTTAGCCCCGGCGTTGTTGGTTATCGCTCCGTTGCTGGCGGCGATCAGATTGGAGGTAGCGCTAATCGTTCCACTATTTTGTAAATTGCCTACGGCACTCAGAACTAATTGTTTAGTGGAGCTGATAGTGCCCTTACCGCCGTTAGTGAGTGCGCCGTAGGTGGTGATTTTCGTCAAGTTTTTAGTCGTCAGCGTACCGTTATTGGTGAAGTTACCGGAGGCGGCGATGCTGGTGAGAAGGCCATTACTGGTGATGGACCCATCGTTGGTCAGTAATCCATTGTTGGTCATGGAAAGTGAAGAGTTGGCGGTGATAGAGCCTTTATTACGTACGCCGAAGCCTAGATTGTTTCCGACCATACTGATGCTGTTGGCTTTAATGCCACCAAGGCTGCTGATATCAATGCTATATACCGGATTGAGCATTTGCAGCATGGTGGCGGTTTTTCCTGCGGATGTCATAACGCCCGTGCTGTTATCGAAGGTGAAATTACCGCCACCGACCACGGAACTACCGGCGTTGACCATACCATTGATGGCGACGGCGTCTGCCAGCAATGCGGCATAGCTGGTGGAAGCATCCATACCCTTTTCACCGATAGTGACTTTGCCCTTGGTAATGGTATAGCTGCCGATAGCGCCTTCATCGGTCAGATTGACCTGGCCGGTGGTTAATACCGCCTTGTTGGTGTTAACGAAACTACACCCGGAGCAGGTAATGCCATTGGGGTTGGCAATGACGACGTCGGCTTTTAGACCGGCGACTTCAATAAAACCATTCAGTGAACTGGCTTTATTGGAGGTGACTTCATTGAGGATCACCGACGCCCCGCCGTTGGTCAGATTGTTGTTTTTAGCGATATTGCCAAAAGTCGCGTGATCAATATCACTGCTGCTGTTATTGAGTATTAAACCGTTGCCGTCAACGTTAAATTCACGATACAGGTTGTGCGAAACGCCTGCAGCATTTGGCGCTTCAATATCCACTACCTTTGCGCCTGATAGATGGGTATAAGTCGTCGGGTCGGCATACACTACCGTCGAGCTTAACGCTGCTGCTAAAGCAACATAGGTTAATTTAAACTTAAACATGAATTCATTCCTTTAAATATGATTGGCAATATGTTGGTTTTAATACTTCCATTTCAATGCGAAGCCCATATTGATCGAGTCGCTCTGAAAGTTATCCGGCTTACTTAGCGGCGTACCGATAAAAAGATCATATTGCGTGGAAAGCAGCTTGCCACGTAATCCGCTAACCGCACCTGAAATCACTTTCCCTTGCCGATATTGTTCGCTGCCAATAATACGACCAATATCTAATCCTAAATAAAATTGCTGTTCCGGGCCGGCAATATCCCAGATAAAATCATTACTCCAGTACCAGCCCTGATTGCCTGAGAGAGTATATTCGCCATCAAATCCGCGGACCGTCCAGCGGTTGCCAATATTAAATTGGTTATCCGAAGAGAGAATATCCGGGCTGTATTGCGCATTAAAATGCGGTGCGTAACTGAATTTGTCGCCGGTTAAATCGAATTTCATCAAAGCCTGCAAGTCGGCGTGCACGACGCGTGAACGCTTGCTGAACAGGCCTGCTTTTTCTTCTGGCGTAGCGACGGAGCTTAGCCATGGAAGGCGGTGTTGTAGCCCCAGACTGGCGGCGACGACTTTTTTATCGAAATAACGTTGCTGGCGTAGCGTCAGCTCCCATGTCGGGTTTTGTTTGCGCATCACCCCGAGCTCCTCACCGCCAAAGTAGTAGCGTGAAGCGCTTTTTGCGATGCGTAAATCCAGCGATGTCTGTTGCTGACGAGTATGCGACAGGAGTCGCGACAGCGTAGCGCTGTAGTAGCGGTTTTTACTTTTATAGTCCGTTTGCGACCAGGCGCCTTTGAACAGCTGTCTATATTGACTCTGCGAACCGTAAAGACTTAATGACCAGTAGCCGAAGGGGATCGAGTAATAAAGACTGCCATTCTGGTTGCCGTCATTATGCTGATTAAATTCAATATCGCCGCCGCCGGAGACATAGAAAATATCGTTGAGCGTGGTGACATCATACAAATAGAGCGCGCCGCCGGCCTGATAGCGGCCGCTGGCGCGGCTGCCAGCATCATCAACCCAGGCGCCGACCTGCCACTTTTTATCCAGACGACGCGTAAGCATCAGATTGCTTTCCGCCTCCCGCTGTCCCGGCAAGATTTGCATATTCGCTGAACTTCCCGGCAGGCGAAGCAGGTTTTCCATCCCCTGTTCCAGGTCAGAGAGGCGCAGAATATCTCCCTCACTCGCGGGGATATTGTTCCAGATACTGGTGGGTTGCTCACTTGTCGTTGACCAGAGTATTTCACCGATTCTGCCATACGCCAGCTCGAGCTTTAGTGTCCCTTGCGTCAATGACTGTTCCGGGATAGTCACTAATGAAGTGATATAACCGCGGGCGATTAACTCATTTTGTAATGCCATGGCGAGGTACTGAATGCCGTTAATCCCAAGGCAACGATGCAGAGCTTGAGACGTGAGATTATCCAGTAGCTTATGTGTGAGCCCCGGCTCGGCGGAATCGATACGAATGGTGTTGATTAACCGACAGTTTTTTTCCTCGGGAAACGTTAGCGTTTGTCTGTCGGTATTAATTTGCGAAGCTTGAGTGCCCTGGTGCTGTGGCGTTAGCGCCGCCTGACGCGCTTTATCCTGCTCATTTTGATTCGTTGTGGCCGAGGCAATGGTGCTGGCAATAGCCTGCTGCTGATATAAAAATAAAATTAGCAGGGCGTGAATCAGATTGTGTTTATTAAACATGAAGCAAGATCCATTTGTTTCATTGAATGGGTGTGTCGTGTTTTTAAGCGCGCAGGTGCATCTTTAGAAAAATTATTTTTATTTAAGCGTAATGTTATGTAGAGAAATTTTCCCTGAAGCCGTTTTTAACGGGGGGTATGTTAGCTGTGGCGGTAACGCTTAGCTATGCGAAGGAAACTGAATTTTATATGAATTAAACTAATTTAGAATGTGAATTATTGGGCGCGGCGGCTGATTCATTTACTGACTTAATAGAGATAGTCTTAAAATAAACCACTAATATATGTGTGCAATATTGCAGGGGGAAAGAAGGCGCGCACATGAGGTGCGCGCTGGGATTTTAGTGCAGGATTTTGGCGAGGAAATCTTTCGCGCGTTCTGATTGCGGGTTGGCGAAGAAGGCTTCTTTATCGACATCTTCGACAATTTTACCTTCATCCATAAAGATGACCCGGTTGGCTACTTTACGGGCAAAGCCCATTTCGTGCGTCACTACCATCATGGTCATGCCTTCGTTAGCCAGTTCGACCATGACATCCAGCACTTCGTTGATCATCTCCGGGTCAAGCGCTGAGGTCGGCTCATCGAACAGCATCGCAATCGGATCCATACACAGCGCGCGGGCGATCGCGACACGCTGCTGCTGACCGCCGGAGAGCTGCGCCGGATATTTTTCCGCATGAGCCGCCAGGCCCACGCGCTCCAATAATTTGAGACCCTTTTTACGGGAAGATTCTTTATCGCGATTAAGAACCTTAATTTGCGCCAGCGTCAGATTGTCGATGATCGACAGATGCGGGAACAGTTCAAAGTGCTGGAATACCATGCCGACGCGGGAACGCAATTTAGCAAGATTGGTTTTCTTATCGTTAACCTGGGTGCCATCAACGATAATTTCGCCTTGCTGGACCGGCTCCAGGCCGTTAACGGTTTTAATCAGCGTCGATTTACCGGAGCCAGACGGCCCGCAGACCACGACGACTTCGCCTTTTTTCACTTCGGTGGAGCAATCGGTCAGCACCTGAAAGTGACCATACCATTTTGAAATATTTTTCAGGGTAATCATTACACAGTCCTTTTCTTCAACCAGCTGACCAACAGCGATGCGCTGAGACTAAATACAAAATAAACGGCGCCTGCGAACAGGATCATTTCCACCTGGGTTCCGTCGCGCTCGCCAATAGTAGAGGCGGTACGGAAGAAATCGGCCAGACTCAGGACATACACCAGTGAGGTATCCTGGAACAGCACAATCCCCTGGGTTAATAGCAGCGGGACCATCGCGCGGAAGGCCTGCGGCAGGATCACCAGCTTCATCGATTGCCAGTGGGTCATTCCCAGCGCCAGCGCGGCGCTTGATTGACCGCGGGAAATGCTCTGGATACCGGCGCGAATAATTTCCGAATAGTAGGCCGCTTCAAACATCGAAAATGCCACCATTGCCGAAATCAGGCGAATATCGGTTTTCGGCGACAGCCCCAGCACGTTTTGCAGGAATCCGGGAACGATCAGATAGAACCACAGCAGCACCATCACCAGCGGAATCGAGCGGAAAACGTTAACGTAAGTTTTGGCAAACCACGCCAGCGGCAGGAAGCTTGACAGGCGCATCACCGCCAGAATGGTGCCCCAAACGATACCGAAAATAATCGCCGTGACGGTGATTTTCAGCGTAATGACCAATCCTGCCAGCAGGTAGGGCATGGAAGGAACAATTGAACTCCAGTCAAAATCGTACATTATTTGCCTCCCATATTGCCCGGCAGACGAACTTTACGTTCAACCACGTACATCACCAGCATAATGACGGCGTTGATGAAGACATAGGCGAGGGTGATCGCGGTAAACGATTCCCAGGCGTGGGCAGAGTAATCCAGTAACTTGCCGGCCTGCGCCGCCATATCCGCCAGGCCGATGGTGGAAGCGATGGCCGAGTTTTTTACCAGGTTCATCATTTCCGAGGTCATCGGCGGCACGATAACGCGATAAGCGTTCGGCAGCAGCACGTAGCGATAGGTTTGCGGCAGGGTCAGGCCCATCGCCAGGCCGGCATTTTTTTGCCCGCGTGGAAGGGACTGTATCGCGGCGCGGACCTGCTCGCAGACGCGGGCGGCGGTAAACAGCCCGAGGCACAGCATTGAGGAGACAAAGAACTGAATATTGGGATCCAGCTCGGATTTAAACCACATACCGACGTTTTCCGGCAGAAATTCCGGAATAACAAGGTACCAGGTAAAGAACTGCACGATCAGTGGAACGTTACGAAACAGTTCGACGTAACAGGTACCAATCCCGGCTAACCAGCGGTTAGGGACGGTACGCAGAATGCCGAACAGCGAGCCGACAAGGAAAGCGATAATCCAGGCGCTAATCGACAGTGCGACGGTAACCTGAAAGCCGCTCCATAACCAGCCTAAGTAAGTGGTGTTGCCGAACGGGGCGGGTTGCAGGAATATTCCCCAGTTCCAGTCTATTGACATAAATAAACTCCAGAAAAAAAAGGGTAGCAGCGCTACCCTCGAAGATTGTTGCCCTGCTTGTTTCGGTATTCGCGGCGGCTGGGGAACGACCAGCCGCCGTATAGTCTGTCCGTGCGAAGGCAACAATCGGGAGGGCTACTTTGTCGAGCCCCTGTTTTTTTAATTAGTTAAGAGCTTTATCATTCGGTGATTTGAACAGCGCCTTCATGTCGTCGGACAGTTCGAAGTTCAGGTTCAGATTTTTCGGCGGAATCGGGTTCTTGAACCAGGTGTCGAACCATTTTGCCGCTTCGCCGGAGGTCTGCGCCTGGGCGACGGTGTCATCGACCAGCGTTTTGAACGACGCGTCGTCTTTACGCAGCATGCAGCCATAGGCCTCTTTCGATTGCGGCGTACCGACGATTTCCCAGTTATCCGGTTTCTTCGCTTTTGCGCGCTCGCCGGCCAGCAGGGCATCATCCATCATAAAGGCCACCGCGCGGCCGCTTTCCAGAGTACGGAAGGAGTCACCGTGATCTTTCGCGCTGATGATGCGCATGTTCATTTTCTTCTCGTCGTTGAGCTTATGCAGCAGGACTTCCGAGGTGGTACCGGAGGTGACGACCACCGCTTTGTCTTTCAGATCCGGGAAGTCTTTAATCGGGCCGCCTTTTTTCACCAGCAGACGGGTGCCGACGACGAAGATCGTGTCAGAGAAGGCGGCCTGTTTCTGGCGCTCCAGGTTGTTGGTGGTGGAGCCGCACTCGAAATCATAGGTGCCGTTCTGCAGCAGCGGGATACGGTTCTGCGAGGTGACCGGAATCAGCTTCACCTGCAGATCGGGTTTGTTCAGTTTTTTCTTGATGGCTTCAACGATAGCGTTGGAGTAATCCTGAGAGTAACCCACCACTTTCTGTTGGTTATCGTAGTAGGAGAATGGTACGGAAGATTCGCGGTGGCCGACGACGATCACCCCATTTTTAGCGATTTTATCCAGCGTGCTCTGACCTGCGGCCGGGGCGGCATCTTCAGCGTGCGCCAGACCGGCGGTCACTCCCATGACCAGCATTGCGGCGGCCAGTTTACGTAATTGCATATCCAACTCCTTATCCTTAACGCCAGGGACGCTAGTGATACCCATTGTGATTGTGTGTATGTGTTGTTATTCCCGTTAGCTCTGCCGTAAGGCGGCGCTTTCGGGAATCGTCTGCAATCTTAAAGTGCAGTATTTGTATGAGCTTGTTAGCATTTAGTTTGGCTTAATGTAAAGATTTTGATGCGTTATTGTTTATTTTTGCGAAGCACTCCGCACCATTTATGGGCAAAAATGGTTTGTTGCACCAACATGGCGCGAAGTGCGAACGCTTTCGGTGCAACCCCGGTGCAACCGCGGTCAAAATCGTCTACAGGGGGAAATTAAGCAATGGGCGTGCCAGATTGGCGCAAGGGAGCGTAAAGCTGGGAAGAGTCACCGGCGACAAACGCCGCCGGGAGTTGGCCGGGCGGCAGCCCGGCGGAGAAGGTTAGCGACGACGCTGGCGCAGGCTCATCACCAGCGCGGCAAAGCCGAAGAGGGCGGTTAACGCCCACAGCGGCCAGTTGCCGGTACGGGCATACGGCGTCAGGCCGGTGGTTGGCGTGACCTTAGTGGTCAACACCGCGCGGGTAAACTGCGGGATCATGTCCTGAATTTCACCACGCGGGCCGATAACGGCGGTAATACCATTGTTGGTGCTGCGCAGCAGCGGGCGCGCCAGCTCCAGCGCGCGCATCCGCGCCATCTGGAAGTGCTGCCACGGGCCGATCGATTTACCAAACCACGCATCGTTGGAGATGGTCAGCAGGTAATCGGTATCCGGGCGGAAATTATCGCGGACCTGTTCGCCGAGAATAATTTCGTAGCAAATTGCCGCCGTGAGTTTCAGGTTATGCGCTACCAGCTGCGGCTGCACGTAAGGACCGCGGCTGAACGAGGACATCGGCAAATCGAAGAACGGCGCCAGCGGGCGTAAAATCGACTCCAGCGGCACAAATTCGCCGAACGGCACCAGATGGTTCTTGTTGTAGCGGTTGGTCGAGTCGTAGCTGTACGGATTATCTTTACCCAGCGTAATGATGGTGTTGTAGGTATCGTAGCGGTTTTGTTTATTGAGCCGCGCATCGACAATACCGGTAATCAGCGAGCTATTTTTGGCCCGCATCAGGTCATCAACCATGCTGAGGAAATGCTGCTGATTGATTTCCAGATCCGGGATCGCAGATTCCGGCCAGATAATCAGCTGCGATTTACCCATATGCGGCTGGGTGAGATCGAGGTAGGTTTTCAGGGTATTAACCAGCTGGTTTTCATCCCATTTCATCGCCTGCGGGATATCGCCCTGCACCAGCGAGACTTCCGTCGCGCGTGCCGGCAGCAACTGGTACCACTGAATGTAACGCAGCGGGAAGGGCAGGGCAAACAGCACCGCGGCGATCAGCAGCGGTTTCCAGCTGCGTTGCACAATAGCCAGCGCCAGCAGACCGCTGACCACCATTAACAGAAAATTTATCGCCTCAACGCCCATCACTGGCGCCAGACCTTTCAGCGGGCCGTCAATCTGGCTATAGCCGAACTGTAGCCACGGGAAACCGGTCAATACCCAGCCGCGGAGAAATTCGGTAATTTGCCAGACCGCAGGCGCGGCGATGGCCAGACGGATCCAGTTGGTTTTCGGCCACAGTTTCGCGAGGATCCCGGCGAAAAGGCCGGTATACAGCGATAGATAGGCCGCCAGGAGGGCAACGAGGAAAACGTTAACCGGGCCCGGCATGCCGCCGAACTGCGCGATGCTAACGTAAACCCAGTTGATGCCGGTGCCGAATAGCCCAAGCCCCCAGAAGTAGCCAATCCAGGCGCTCTGTAGCGGGCGACGGTTAAGAGTGAGCGCCTGCAGACCAAATAGCGAGACGATGGCCGCCGGCCAGAAGTCGTAAGGTGAAAAAGCCAGCGTTCCGCTGGCTCCGAATAACAGCGCCAGCAGCAGACGTACGCGCTGGCGTTCAAGTAAAGAGGCAAATACCATTTAGGTTAATCGTCCCGTTAAATTAGTCTTCCAGCTTCGGCTGCGGCGCATCATCAGGAAGCTTTACATGGACCTGAATAATACGTCTGCTGTCAGCCATTGCGACCTTGAATTGGTAACCATCAATGTCAATCGACTCGCCGCGGGCCGGCAGATGACCAAAGGCCTGCATCACCAGCCCGCCGATGGTATCGACCTCTTCATCGCTGAAGTGGGTGCCGTAGGCTTTATTGAAGTCTTCAATCGATGCCAGCGCGCGTACCGTCCAGGTATGACGGCTTAGCTGACGGAAATCGATATCTTCCTCTTCGTCATACTCGTCTTCGATTTCGCCGACGATAAGCTCAAGGATGTCTTCAATCGTCACCAGGCCGGAGACGCCGCCGAACTCGTCGATGACGATCGCCATATGATAACGTTGCGAGCGGAACTCTTTCAGCATGCGGTCAACCCGCTTGCTTTCAGGCACGACAACCGCCGGGCGTAACACTTTTTCCATGCTGAAAGCTTCGGCGTCGCTGCGCATAAACGGCAGCAGATCCTTAGCCATCAGAATCCCTTCAATGTGATCTTTATCTTCGCTAATGACCGGGAAACGCGAGTGGGCGGATTCGATGATCACATCGAGGCACTCGTCCAGCGTCTGGTTGCGTTTCAGGGTAATCATTTGCGAGCGCGGGATCATAATATCGCGGACGCGCTGGTCGGCGATATCCATTACCCCTTCGAGCATGTCGCGCGTATCTTCATCGATAAGCTCGTTCTGCCCGGAGTCACGGATCAGCGCCAATAATTCATCACGGTTTTTCGGTTCACCGTGAAAAAGTTGGCTGAGTAAGAGGGAGAAAAATCCCTTTTTGCTGTTTACTGTGTCACTACTGTGTGAATTGTCGTCGCTCATGGCGTCGTATGGGTTCTCGTGTTGATTTAATTGTCGCTCGTCGCGCGTAAACTCAGCGTCGTACGGCATGTTTAGCCTGATGGCGCTACGCCTGTCAGGCCTTCGATACGCATGAATGTAGGCCGGATAAGGCGCTCGCGCCGTCATCCGGCAAGTTACTATTCAGCAATCTTCTCGGCAATGTACGGATCCTCATAGCCCAGAGCAAGCATTATCTCTGTTTCGAGGCCTTCCATTTCTTCCGCTTCGTCGTCTTCGATATGATCGTAGCCCAGCAGGTGCAGGCTACCGTGCACGACCATGTGCGCCCAGTGGGCCTCCAGCGGTTTTTCCTGCTCTTTGGCTTCCTGTTCAACCACCTGGCGGCAGATGATCAGATCGCCGAGCAGCGGCATCTCAATGCCCGGCGGGGCTTCGAAAGGGAAGGAGAGGACGTTAGTCGGCTTATCCTTGCCGCGATAGGTCAGGTTCAGCTCGTGGCTTTCGGCGACATCCACCAGGCGAATCGTTAACTCTGACTCTTCCTGGAATTGCGGGATGACGGCATCCACCCAGCGTTGAAAGAGGGCTTCGTCCGGTAGACCGCTGGTGTCTTCGCAGGCCAGCTGTAAATCGAGAATCACCTGACTCATTTTTGCTCCTGTTCCTGGGCTTCGCGTTTGCGCTCGGCGGCCAGTTCTGCTTTACGTTTTTGTTCGGCTTCTTCCCATGCCTCATAGGCATTGACGATGCGGGCGACCACCGGATGGCGAACCACATCTTCGCTGTGGAAGAAGTTGAAGCTGATTTCATCGACTTCCGCCAGCACTTCAACGGCGTGACGCAGGCCTGATTTGGTATTACGCGGCAGGTCAATCTGGGTAACGTCGCCGGTGATAACCGCTTTCGAGTTAAAGCCGATACGGGTCAGGAACATCTTCATCTGTTCGATGGTGGTGTTCTGGCTTTCGTCGAGAATGATAAAGGCGTCATTCAGCGTACGCCCGCGCATATAGGCCAGCGGCGCGACTTCAATCACGTTGCGCTCAATCAGCTTCTCGACTTTCTCAAAGCCGAGCATCTCGAACAGCGCGTCATACAGCGGGCGCAAATAGGGGTCAACCTTCTGGCTTAAGTCGCCCGGCAGGAAGCCAAGCTTCTCGCCCGCTTCGACCGCAGGACGAGTCAGCAGAATACGCCGAATCTCCTGGCGTTCCAGAGCATCGACCGCCGCGGCAACCGCGAGGTAGGTTTTACCGGTACCCGCCGGCCCGACGCCAAAGGTAATGTCGTGGTCGAGGATGTTGGCGATGTACTGCGCCTGGTTTGGCGTACGCGGTTTGATAACCCCGCGTTTGGTTTTGATATTGATGGCCTTACCGTATTCCGGCACGCTCTCGGCGCTCTGCTCGAGCACCCGAGCTTCTTTAATAGCCAGATGGATTTGTTCCGGTTCAATATCCTGAATCTGGCCGCGCATTGGCGCGGTATCGACATACAGGCTTGTCAGAATATCGGCCGCGGCGTGCACGCAGATCGCGCGGCCGGTCAGTTTAAAATGATTGTCGCGGCGGTTGATCTCAATCCCCAACCGGCGCTCCAGCTGTTTGATGTTGTCGTCAAACGGGCCGCACAGCGCTAACAGGCGGGTATTGTCCGCTGGCTCCAGGGTAATTTCACGGGTTTCTATGTTCAAACTGTTCCTCTTATTACGCGTGTTGCCGGAGGGCGTTCGTCATCCGGCCAATAAGGAAATTATTCACGTCACGGGAATATGGCGCAAGCATTGCTGTAGATATAGGGGCGAGGAGGGGAAATGCAAGGCCTGCCGGAACCGACAGGCCTGCGGGGATTACGGCTGATAGATGCCGACGCCCAGATCGTTTTCTTTACGCGTACGCGCAATGACCGACTCCGGCGACTCCACGACGCGCAGCCCCATCTCGTCTTCGGTGCGGACGATTTTGCCGCGTAATGAGTTAGTGTAGACATCGACGATTTCCACGTCGACGAATTTACCGACCATATCCGGCGTGCCTTCGAAGTTCACCACGCGGTTGTTCTCGGTGCGCCCGGAGAGCTCCATCAGGCTCTTACGCGACGTGCCTTCTACCAGAATACGCTGGGTGGTGCCGAGCATGCGGCGACTCCACGCCATCGCTTGCTGATTAATACGCTCCTGCAGAATGTACAGGCGCTGTTTTTTATCGGCTTCAGAAACATCGTCGACCATATCCGCCGCCGGGGTGCCCGGGCGGGCAGAGAAGATAAAGCTGTAGCTGACGTCAAAGTTAACCTCGGCAATCAGCTTCATAGTTTTTTCGAAGTCTTCCGTCGTTTCGCCAGGGAAGCCGACGATAAAATCGGAGCTAATCTGAATATCCGGGCGCGCTTCGCGCAGCTTGCGGATAATCGCTTTATATTCCAGCACGGTGTGGGTACGGCCCATCAGGTTCAGTACGCGATCGGAACCGGCCTGTACCGGCAAATGCAGGAAGCTCACCAGTTCAGGAGTATCGCGATAGACCTCGATGATATCGTCAGTAAACTCAATCGGGTGGCTGGTGGTGAAGCGAATACGATCGATACCGTCGATGGCGGCGACCAGACGCAGCAGATCGGCAAAGTTGCCGGTCGTGCCGTCGTAGTTTTCACCGCGCCAGGCGTTAACGTTCTGCCCCAGCAGGTTGACTTCACGCACCCCTTGCGCCGCCAGTTGGGCGATTTCAAACAGAATATCGTCGCACGGACGGCTCACTTCTTCACCGCGGGTATAGGGCACCACGCAGTAAGTACAATATTTGTTGCAGCCTTCCATGATGGAAACGAAGGCGGTCGGCCCCTCGGCGCGCGGTTCCGGCAGGCGATCGAATTTTTCGATTTCCGGGAAGCTCACGTCGATAACCGGTTTATGGTTGTTGCGCACCGCGTCGATCATCTCCGGCAGGCGGTGCAGCGTCTGCGGGCCAAAAATAATGTCAACGTAATGGGCGCGCTGGCGAATCAGCTTACCTTCCTGGGAGGCGACACAGCCGCCGACGCCGATAATGACTCCGGGTTTTTTCTCTTTTAGCAGTTTCCAGCGGCCAAGCTGATGGAACACTTTTTCCTGCGCCTTCTCGCGAATTGAGCAGGTGTTGAGCAGCAGCACGTCCGCTTCTTCGGCCACTTCTGTGAGTTGATACCCATGGGTGGCATCCAGCAGATCGGCCATCTTGGATGAATCGTATTCGTTCATCTGACAGCCCCAGGTTTTAATATGGAGTTTTTTTGTCATCGACTTGCTCATGCTCAATTATAAAGACGGGTATAAGTTAAGAATTAGAATTCGTTTGCAGGGTACGCATTGTAATGCTTTGGTTGCCACCTGACCAGTGCGACCACGATCCCCGCAAGGCTCAAAAAATCCGGTAAACTTAAGGAAATCAGCTTTAAGGATAATTGCCATGACAATTCATGCAACAGATATCGCCATCGTCGGCGGCGGAATGGTCGGCGGTGCGCTGGCGCTGGGGCTGGCGCAACACGGGTTTTCGGTAGCGGTGATAGAAAAACACGCGCCTCCGGCCTTTGATGCCGCTGCGGCGCCGGATGTGCGTATTTCGGCGATCAGCGCGTCGTCGGTCGGCCTGCTCAAAAGCCTCGGCGTCTGGGAGGCGGTGCGTGGTATGCGCGCGCATGCTTATCGGCGACTTGAAACCTGGGAGTGGGAAAGCGCGCACGTTGACTTTAATGCCGCCGAACTGAAGCTGCCTGAGCTTGGCTATATGGTGGAAAATAACGTGCTACAGCTGGCGCTGTGGCAGGCGCTCGAAGCCCATCCGCAGGTGACCTTGCGGGTTGGCGTGACGTTAAGCGAGCTTAATCGTGAGCCGCAGGGCGTTTCGCTGCGCCTGAGTGATGAGAGCGTTTGCGCGGCGCAACTGGCGATCGGCGCCGACGGCGCGAATTCGCAGGTGCGCGAGCTGGCCGGCATTGGCGTGCAGGCGTGGCAATATCAGCAATCCTGTATGCTAATCAGCGTGCAGTGCGCCGACGATCCCGGCGATAGTACCTGGCAACAGTTTACCCCCAGCGGGCCGCGCGCGTTCCTGCCGCTATTTGATAACTGGGCGTCGCTGGTGTGGTACGACACCCCGGCGCGCATCCGCCAGCTGCAGGCGATGTCGATGACCCAACTGCAGCAGGAAATCACCGCGCATTTCCCAAAACGTCTGGGCAGCGTGACGCCGATGAGCGCCGGCGCCTTCCCGTTAACCCGCCGTCATGCGTTGCAGTACGTGCAACCGGGACTGGCGTTGGTTGGGGATGCGGCGCATACCATTCATCCGTTGGCGGGGCAGGGGGTCAACCTTGGCTATCGCGACGTTGACGCGCTGCTGGATATTTTGGCGGAAGCCCGCGGGCGCGGTGAGGCCTGGTCCAGTTTGCCGGTGCTGAAGCGCTATCAGGCGCGGCGCCGGGCGGATAACTTTATTATGCAATCCGGCATGGATCTGTTCTATGCGGGCTTCAGCAACGATTTAGCGCCGGTACGCGTGCTGCGTAATATTGGCCTGATGGCAGCCGAACGTGCCGGAGTATTGAAACGCCAGGCATTGAAGTATGCATTAGGATTGTAGTAAGTCTATACCCATGGGACTGCGGGCAGGTTTTGCAGTCCCCGGCGGGGAAATAGCCATCAGCAGAAAGCAAAAAAGCTCACCGAAGTGAGCTTTTTTGTTAATAAGTGGCTGGGGTACGAGGATTCGAACCTCGGAATGCCGGAATCAGAATCCGGTGCCTTACCGCTTGGCGATACCCCAATTGTCTGCTGGTGTTTCGTGTGCCGGACTCAGCCCGGTGGCCTTACGGCCTGGCGATACCCCAACAGGTTGCGTTCACGGAGGAACGTCTTTTGAATTTGGCTGGGGTACGAGGATTCGAACCTCGGAATGCCGGAATCAGAATCCGGTGCCTTACCGCTTGGCGATACCCCAACAAATTTTTACGGATTTACCGATGTTAACCGATAGTCCTGAATATGGTGGCTACGACGGGATTCGAACCTGTGACCCCATCATTATGAGTGATGTGCTCTAACCAGCTGAGCTACGTAGCCAAATTGTCATGCTGTTTCTTCGATGGCTGGGGTACCTGGATTCGAACCAGGGAATGCCGGTATCAAAAACCGGTGCCTTACCGCTTGGCGATACCCCAATACCGTCGCGGCTAACCGCAAATATCGAAGAAATATGGCTGGGGTACCTGGATTCGAACCAGGGAATGCCGGTATCAAAAACCGGTGCCTTACCGCTTGGCGATACCCCATCCGTGCAACGCTTTTTAGTGAATGGTGCGGGAGGCGAGACTTGAACTCGCACACCTTGCGGCGCCAGAACCTAAATCTGGTGCGTCTACCAATTTCGCCACTCCCGCAAAAAAGATGGTGGCTACGACGGGATTCGAACCTGTGACCCCATCATTATGAGTGATGTGCTCTAACCAGCTGAGCTACGTAGCCATCTTTTTTTCGCGTTACCTTATCGGCGTTGCGGGGCGCATTATGCGTATTGGGCCTGCGAGCGTCAACCACTTTTTCAAGGAAAATCGTCGTAATGTGACTGTTTGGTTAGGTTGCGAACAGCATGCTGCAATAATCGGCAAGAATTGATTATTTATCGTTTTTATTTGCCAAATTCGGCATAAAAAAACGGACCCCGTAGGATCCGTTATTCGCCAGAATGGCTTACTTATAAGCCGACTGGTGGACGCCGACCGCGCGTCCTGATGGATCGTTCATGGTTTTGAACGCTTCATCCCACTCGATGGCTTTCGCCGAAGAGCAGGCGACGGACGGGCCGCCGGGGACGCATTCCGCCGCGCTTGGCAGCGGGAACAGCTCTTCGAAGATTTCGCGGTACAGATAGCCTTCTTTAGAGGTCGGCGTGTTGTACGGGAAGCGGAAGCTCGCCGTCTCCAGCTGCTGGTCGCTAATCTGTTTTGCCGCCACCTCTTTCAGCGTATCAATCCAGCTATAGCCTACGCCGTCGGAGAACTGCTCTTTCTGGCGCCAGGCGACACTGGCCGGCAGATAGGACTCAAAGCATTCGCGCAAAATATGTTTTTCCATTTTGCCGTTGCCGCACATTTTATCCTGCGGGTTGATGCGCATCGCCACATCGAGGAATTTCTTATCGAGGAACGGTACGCGGGCCTCTACCCCCCAGGCGGACATCGCTTTGTTGGCGCGGGCGCAGTCAAACATGTGCAGCGCCTGCAGTTTACGCACCGTTTCTTCATGCAGTTCTTTGGCATTCGGCGCTTTGTGGAAGTAGAGATACCCGCCGAATACTTCATCGGAGCCTTCGCCGGAGAGCACCATTTTAATGCCCATGGCTTTAATTTTACGCGACATCAGGTACATCGGCGTCGAGGCGCGAATGGTGGTCACGTCATACGTTTCGATGTGATAGATAACATCGCGGATCGCATCCAGCCCTTCCTGCACCGTAAAGTGAATTTCGTGATGCACGGTGCCGAGGTGGTTTGCGACTTCCTGTGCCGCTTTCAGGTCAGGGGAGCCTTCGAGGCCGACCGCGAATGAGTGCAGCTGCGGCCACCAGGCTTCGCTGCGCTCCTGATCTTCAACGCGGCGTGCGGCGTATTTTTTGGTAATGGCCGAAATCACCGAAGAGTCCAGGCCGCCGGAAAGCAGCACGCCGTAAGGCACATCCGACATCAGGTGGCTTTTCACCGACTCTTCCAGCGCCTGACGCAGTTCGTTTTTATCCGTGACGTTGTCTTTTACCGCGTCGTAGTCGAACCAGTCGCGCTGATAGTACTGGCGAATTTCACCATCCTGGCTCCACAGGTAGCTACCTGCAGGGAACTCTTTAATCGTGCGGCAAACCGGCACCAGCGCTTTCATTTCGGAGGCTACGTAGAAGTTGCCGTGTTCGTCGTGGCCCATATACAGCGGGATAATACCGATATGGTCGCGGCCAATCAGGTAAGCGTCTTTCTCGCTGTCATACAGCGCGAAGGCAAACATTCCCTGCAGTTCATCGAGGAACTCCGGCCCTTTTTCCTGGTACAGCGCGAGGATCACTTCACAGTCGGAACCGGTCTGGAACTGGTAGCGGTCGCCATATTCGGCGCGCAGCGCCTGGTGGTTGTAGATTTCACCGTTGACCGCCAGCGCATGGGTTTTTTGTTGGTTATAGAGCGGCTGGGCCCCGGCGTTGACGTCGACTATCGACAGACGTTCGTGGGCGAGAATCGCTTTATCGCTGGCATAAACGCCGGACCAGTCCGGTCCGCGGTGGCGCATCAGGCGGGAAAGTTCCAGTGCCTTTTTACGCAGTTCGCCTGCGTCAGTTTTAATATCCAGTACGCCAAAAATAGAACACATAGCCTTCTCCGTTACCCTGTCATGTGGTGATGTTGTGCAGACCTCGTCTCTTGCAAGGTCTTAGTGCGTGTTAAAGAAAATGCCGTAAAGGAGAGTGGGGCGCAAGAGATTTACCGGCGGAAAAGTAAAAAGTGCAATACTGATTGTCGAATGTTGAAAAATGCGTATGTTTAGCGCAGCTTTATTGATGAATGTTTAGCAATAAGTCGTTTTCATTAGATGAATCTATTTTTTGCGGTGCTATAAATAAAAAACCACGTCCTGGGACGTGGTTTCGGCTCAAAAAACGTCGATTTCGGCGACCGACGGATAAATCCACGACGGGCGGAACGGCATGCTATCGATATCGTCCAGCGTGGAGACTCCGGAGAGCACCAGAATGGTCTCAAGGCCCGCCTGGAAACCAGCGAGGATATCGGTACGCAGGTTATCGCCGACGATCACCGTTTGCTCGGAGTGGGCCTGCATTTTGTTGAGCGCGGAACGGATAATCCACGGGCTCGGCTTACCGACATAAAACGGTTTCCGGCCGGAGATTTTTTCAATCCCCGCACAGAGCGCGCCGCAAGCAGGGTAGTAGCCGCGACCGTGAGTATCCGGGTTGGTGGCGATAAAGCGCGCGCCGTTGGCGACAAAGAAAGCCGCTTTATGCATCATTTCCCAGTTAAAGGAGCGGGTCTCGCCAACGATGACGAAATCAGGATTAACGTCGGTGATGGTGAAGCCAGCCTTATACAATTCGTGGATGAGCGCGCCTTCGCCAACCACGTAGGCCTTCTTACCTTCTTGGCGACGCAGGAAATCGGCGGTGGCCATGGCGGAAGTGTAGAACGCGGTATCCGGCACTTCGATACCGGCGGTGGCGAAGCGGTTGGCCAGGTCCTGTCCGGTTTGCGAAGGATAGTTGGTCAGCATCACCAGCGGCATACCTTTATCCAGGATGCGCTTGATAAATTCAGCGGCGCCGGGAACAGCCACGTTATCGTGCATCAGCACGCCGTCGATATCACAAATTACGTTTTGAATGGTCATGAACAGTCCAACATCATTAACGAAAGGCGAAACTATAAAGCTGGATTAACTTTCCAGCAAATGCTGTAACAGGATGCCGTTGAGCATCGCGCGCTTGACCAGCGCAAAGGCGCCGATGGCTGAGCGGTGATCGAGCGTCGAGCGTACCACCGGCAGATTGTGGCGAAACGCTTTCAACGCCTGGCCGTTGATACAGCTTTCAATGGCCGGTAGCAGCACCTTTTCCGCCTCGACGATTTCACCGGCAATCACCACTTTTTGCGGGTTAAACAGGTTGATAGCGATGGCGATGGTTTTGCCCAGATGACGGCCAACGTATTCGACCACTTCGCAGGCCAGCGCATCGCCTTTATTTGCCGCTTTGCAGATAGTTTTGATATTGCAGTCATCAAGCGTGATACGGCTTTGATAGCCCTGCTCAAGCAGATGGCGGACACGGTGCTCAATAGCGGCGTTCGCGGCGACGGTTTCCAGACAGCCGAAGTTGCCGCAGTGACAGCGCTCGCCTAACGGGTCGACCTGGATATGGCCAATTTCGCCAACGTTGCCGTTACGGCCGATAAAAATACGCCCGTTGGAAATAATGCCCGCGCCGGTACCGCGGTGTACGCGCACCAGAATAGAGTCTTCGCAATCCTGGCTTGCGCCAAAATAGTGCTCGGCCAGCGCCAGGCTGCGGATGTCGTGGCCGACAAAACAGGTGACGTTAAAGCGTTTTTCCAGCGCTTCGACCAGCCCCCAGTTCTCCACCTGAATATGCGGCATATAGCGGATAACGCCGCTTTCAGGGTCGACCAGCCCCGGCAGAATGACCGAAATGGCGATAAGCTCGCGGATTTTGCGCTGACAATTTTCAATAAAGGTGGCGATGATATTCAGCAGCGCGTGCTCGAGCGTTTCCTGGGTACGCTCCGGCAGCGGGAAGTGCTCTTCTTCCAGCGTTTTACTGCTTAAATCATAAAGGGTCAGGGTGGCGTCATAGCGGCCTAGCCGCACGCCGATAGCGTTGAAATTGCGGGTTTCCGCGATGATAGAGATGGCGCGGCGCCCCCCGGTGGAGGCCTGCTGATCGACTTCTTTGATCAGGCCGCGCTCAATAAGCTGACGCGTAATTTTGGTTACGCTGGCAGGGGCAAGCTGACTTTGTTCCGCTATCTGAATGCGCGAGATGGGACCATGTTGGTCAATCAGCCGATAGACGGCCGCGCTGTTCAGCTGTTTTACCAGATCGACGTTACCAATTTGAGCTTGTCCGCCTGCTGTCATACTTTTACTTACTCAGTGACGACCTCGTTACCATTAACGATGGTCTTGATGATTTTATAATCGCGGCTGAAAGCGGTCAGGTTAGCGACCATACCCGGCGCAATGCTACCGAGCTGCTTGTCCACGCCAATCGCGCGCGCCGGGTAGAGCGTCGCCATACGCAACACTTCATCCAACGCCACGCCGCAATGTTCAACGAGGTTACGTACCCCTTCAATCATGGTCAGCGAAGAACCGCTGAGAGTGCCGTTTTCATCCACGCACAGACCATTACGGTAGTATATTGTTTTACCAGCAAAAATGAACTGGTCAATATTAGCCCCTGCCGGCGCAGTGGCGTCGGTCACCAGGCATAGTTTATCGCCTTTCAGCCGTTTCGCGTTACGCACGTTGGCGTAGTCGACGTGCATGCCGTCAACGATGATACCGCAGTAGACATCCGGCTCGTCGAAAATGGCGCCGGCCAGGCCCGGTTCACGGCCGGTAATATACGGCATGGCATTATAAAGGTGCGTCGCAAAAGTGATACCGGCGCGGAAACCGATTTTCGCTTCTTTCAGCGTAGCGTTAGAGTGGCCTGCCGAAACCACGATGCCGGCGGCGACCAGTTTACGGATCACTTCCGGCTCGACGCGCTCAGGGGCCAGCGTCACTTTGGTGATAACGTCGGCGTTGTCGCACAGGAAATCAACCAGCGCGGCGTCCGGTTTACGCACGTAGTCCGGGTTATGGGTGCCTTTCTTGACGATATTCAGCCACGGTCCTTCCAGATGCAGACCCAGCGCCTGGTTGGGGTGTTTTTGCAGGTATTCGCGCATGACGCGGATGCCTTGCTTCATCAGATCATCGCTGGAAGTAATCAGCGTCGGCAGGAAGTTGGTGCAGCCGGAACGTTCGTTCGCTTTCTGCATAATTTCCAGCGTTTCGACGGTGACCGCATCCGGACTATCGTTGAACTGCACGCCGCCGCAGCCGTTCAGCTGGACGTCGATGAAACCGGGGGCAATAATCGCGCCGTTGACCGAGCGTTGCTCAATTTCAGACGGCAAATCAGCCAGCGGACAGAGACGTTCGATACGGCCATTGGCGATAACAACCGCATGGTCATCGAGAATTTCATGACCGGTGTAAACCCGGCCCTGGGTTAATGCATACATTACGACCCCCGGTATATACGCCCCACCAGCTCAACTCGCATTGTTCTGGCGTTGCATACAAAGAAAAAGATGGTCCCACGCCAGGGCGCGGGACGGACTACATTACAGACCTTTAATATTTTCAGCTTCTAATTCGTTGAAATATTTCAGGGTCTTCACTTTCAGTTCCATCGTGGACGGCTCGTCGCAGACCACAACCGCTTTCGGATGCAGTTGCAGACAGGTGATGGTCCACATGTGGTTGACGTTACCTTCTACCGCCGCCTGCAGCGCCAGCGCTTTCTGATGGCCCAGCACCAGAATCATCACTTCTTCCGCATCCAGCAGGGTTCCCACACCCACGGTCAGCGCATATTTCGGCACCAGATCCACGTCGCCATCGAAGAAACGAGAGTTGGCCACGCGGGTGTCATGGGTCAGGGTTTTAATACGGGTACGGGATGCCAGAGAAGAGGCCGGTTCGTTAAACGCGATATGACCATCGTTACCTACGCCGCCCATGAATAGGTGGATTTTACCGTAGGAGCGAATTTTTTCTTCATAACGACGGCATTCTGCATCGATATCCGGCGCATTACCATTCAGCAGGTTGATATTTTCAGCTGGAATATCAACATGGTCAAAGAAATTGCGGTGCATGAAGCTATGATAGCTTTCCGGATGCTCTTTCGGCAGGCCAACATACTCATCCATGTTGAAGGTAACAACGTGCTTGAAGCTAACCTGGCCTGCTTTATGCATTTCAACCAGCGCTTTGTAAGCGGTAAGAGGCGTACCACCGGTAGGCAGGCCCAGTACGAACGGACGGTCCGCGGTCGGTTTGAACGCGTTAATGCGGTTAACGATATGACGGGCAGCCCATTTACCTACTTGTTCAGCTGTTACCAGGGGGATCAGTCTCATTCTTCACCTCTATAGTTAAATTAGAACCTGGCGGATTGGCGCCAGCATACTATGAAGAGTATTGCAGCAACTGCGCCGACCGGGGTCAATCCGTGTTGATTTTTTGAATGATAAAATAAGTTTTCGATGTTAGCCAGTCAAAGGGAGGGGTGAATACGATATTTGGTGATTATAGTCACAAAAAATACCCGTTTAATTTGCGATACGAATTAATTTTTCACACACTTTGCCGGTAAGTGATAAATCCGACCTTGTTACACAATAAAAAAGTGGCTTTGAAATGAGCCTCATCGGGGTCTCATAGGGGGAATAAGATGAATATTTTAGGTTTCTTTCAGCGGCTGGGTAGGGCTTTACAGCTCCCTATCGCAGTGCTGCCGGTCGCGGCATTGCTGCTGCGATTCGGGCAACCAGATCTGCTGAACGTACCCTTCATCGCGCAAGCGGGTGGGGCAATCTTTGACAACTTAGCGTTGATCTTCGCCATCGGCGTGGCATCAAGCTGGTCCAAGGATAATGCGGGTTCTGCGGCGCTGGCCGGCGCGGTAGGTTATTTCGTGATGACCAAAGCGATGGTCACCATTAACCCGGAAATTAACATGGGCGTGCTGGCGGGTATCATTACCGGTCTGGTCGCGGGTGCTGTTTATAACCGCTGGGCCGGCATTAAACTGCCAGACTTCCTGAGCTTCTTCGGCGGCAAACGCTTCGTACCGATCGCTACCGGCTTCTTCTGTCTGGTGCTGGCTGCTATCTTCGGCTATGTCTGGCCGCCGGTACAGCACGCTATTCATGCGGGCGGCGAATGGATCGTCTCTGCGGGCGCGCTGGGCTCCGGTATCTTCGGTTTCATCAACCGTCTGCTGATCCCAACCGGTCTGCATCAGGTGCTGAACACCATTGCCTGGTTCCAGATTGGCGAGTTCACCAACGCCGCGGGCGCGGTCTTCCACGGCGACATCAACCGCTTCTACGCCGGTGACGGCACCGCGGGGATGTTCATGTCCGGCTTCTTCCCGATCATGATGTTCGGTCTGCCGGGCGCGGCGCTGGCGATGTATCTGGCTGCGCCGAAAGAGCGTCGTCCGATGGTCGGCGGTATGCTGCTGTCCGTCGCCATCACCGCGTTCCTGACCGGTGTGACCGAGCCGCTGGAATTCCTGTTCATGTTCCTGGCGCCATTGCTGTACCTCCTGCACGCAATCCTGACCGGTATCAGCCTGTTCATCGCAACGGCGCTGGGTATCCATGCGGGCTTCTCCTTCTCCGCGGGCGCTATCGACTACGTGTTGATGTACAGCCTGCCGGCAGCCAGCAAAAACGTCTGGATGCTGTTGGTGATGGGCGTGGTGTTCTTCTTCGTTTACTTCCTGTTGTTCAGCGCGGTTATCCGCATGTTCAACCTGAAAACGCCGGGTCGTGAAGATAAAACCGACGACGTCGTGACTGAAGAAGCTAACAGCAACACCGAAGAAGGTCTGACTCAGCTGGCGACCAACTACATCGCAGCCGTAGGCGGTACCGATAACCTGAAAGCTATTGATGCCTGTATCACCCGTCTGCGTCTGACCGTCGGCGACTCGGCGAAAGTCAACGATGCCGCCTGTAAACGTCTCGGCGCCTCCGGCGTGGTGAAACTGAACAAACAGACCATCCAGGTCATCGTTGGCGCGAAAGCGGAATCCGTGGGCGACGCGATGAAGAAAGTGGTGGCGCGTGGCCCGGTTGCCGCAGCGGCTGCCTCGACTGACAGCTCGCCAGCCGCCGCGCCTGTGGCCAAACCGCAGGCGGTTGCCAACGCTAAAACCGTCGAAGCGCTGGTTTCCCCGATTACCGGCGAAGTGGTGGCGCTTGAGCAGGTACCGGATGAAGCCTTCGCCAGCAAAGCCGTCGGTGACGGTGTCGCGGTGAAACCGACCGATAACATCGTTGTCGCGCCGGCGGCCGGTACGGTGGTGAAAATCTTCAACACCAACCACGCGTTCTGCCTGGAAACCGATAACGGCGCGGAAATCGTCGTCCATATGGGCATCGATACCGTCGCGCTGGAAGGGAAAGGCTTTAAACGTCTGGTTGAAGAGGGCGCACAGGTGAAAGCCGGCGAGCCGATTCTGGAAATGGATCTGGCGTTCCTCAACGCCAACGCTCGCTCGATGATTAGTCCGGTCGTCTGCAGCAACAGCGATGATTACAGCGCGCTGGTGATTCAGGCAACGGGTAACGTTGTCGCCGGCCAAACGCCGTTGTTCGAGATTAAAGGCAAGTAAGGCTCCTGAGTAGAGTTTTGCCTCAGCGGCGCAGCGAAACCTGCGCCGCTTTTTTTTGCAGCAAATACCCCCATATCCAACAACAGATACGTATTTTGCGTAACTAATAGTTGTCTCTGCGTCCTGCTTGTAAGATCATGTGCCGTTATACGTTGTTTACGCTTTGAGGAACCCGTGATGAGTGAGGCAGAAGCCCGCCCGACTAACTTTATCCGTCAGATCATCGATGAAGATCTGGCTACCGGTAAGCACACCACCGTTCATACCCGCTTCCCGCCGGAACCGAACGGCTATCTGCACATTGGCCATGCAAAATCCATTTGCCTGAACTTCGGCATCGCCCAGGATTATCAAGGTCAATGTAATCTGCGTTTCGATGACACCAACCCGGTTAAAGAAGATATCGAATACGTAGAGTCGATTAAAAACGACGTGCAGTGGTTAGGTTTCCACTGGTCCGGCGATGTCTGCTACTCCTCTGATTACTTCGATCAGCTGCATCAGTATGCGGTTGAACTGATCAACAAAGGTTTGGCTTACGTTGACGAGCTGTCCGCCGACGAGATCCGCGAATACCGCGGTACTCTGAAAGAGCCGGGTAAAAACAGCCCATACCGCGATCGTAGCGTGGAAGAGAACCTCGCGCTGTTCGAAAAAATGCGCACCGGCGGCTTCGAAGAGGGCAAAGCCTGCCTGCGCGCCAAGATCGACATGGCGTCGCCGTTCATCGTGATGCGTGACCCGGTGCTGTATCGCATTAAATTTGCGGAACACCATCAGACCGGCAACAAGTGGTGCATCTACCCGATGTACGACTTCACCCACTGCATTAGCGATGCGCTGGAAGGTATCACCCACTCGCTGTGTACCCTGGAGTTCCAGGACAACCGTCGTCTGTACGACTGGGTGCTCGACAACATCAGTATTCCGGTGCATCCGCGTCAGTATGAATTCTCGCGCCTGAATCTCGAATACACCGTGATGTCCAAGCGTAAGCTGAATCAGCTGGTGACCGAGAAGCACGTTGAAGGCTGGGATGACCCGCGTATGCCGACTATTTCCGGTCTGCGCCGTCGTGGTTATACCGCTGAATCCATCCGCGAGTTCTGCAAACGTATCGGCGTGACCAAGCAGGACAACACCATTGAGATGGCGTCGCTGGAGTCGTGCATTCGTGAAGATCTGAACGAAAACGCCCCGCGCGCGATGGCGGTGATCGATCCGGTTAAACTGGTTATCGAAAACTATCCGCAGGGCGCAAGTGAAATGGTGGCGATGCCGAACCATCCGAACAAGCCGGAAATGGGCAGCCGCGAGGTTCCGTTCAGCGCTGAGATCTGGATCGATCGCGCGGACTTCCGTGAAGAAGCCAACAAACAGTACAAGCGTCTGGTGCTGGGTAAAGAAGTGCGTCTGCGCAACGCCTACGTGATCAAAGCTGAGCGCGTTGAGAAAGATGCAGAAGGTAATATCACTACCATCTTCTGTACTTACGATGCCGATACCCTGAGCAAAGACCCGGCCGATGGCCGCAAGGTTAAAGGCGTTATCCACTGGGTGAGCGCGGCGCACGCGCTGCCGGTTGAAATCCGCCTTTACGATCGTCTGTTCAGCGTACCGAACCCGGGCGCGGCGGATGACTTCCTGGCGGTAATGAACCCGGAATCGCTGGTCATTAAGCAAGGTTTTGCGGAACCGAGCCTGTCGAAAGCGCAGGCGGGTAAAGCATACCAGTTCGAGCGCGAAGGTTACTTCTGCCTCGACAGCCGCTATGCCACCGAAAGCCATCTGGTCTTCAACCGCACCGTTGGCCTGCGTGACACCTGGGCTAAAATCGGCGAGTAATTCTCGCCGTATTCATGAAACGCCGCGCCCTGCGGCGTTTTTTTATTGCAGAATCAGTGGATTAAAAACTGATATTTTTTCGATGCGAATTAATCTTATTAAAACACAGTAATAATTACCCATCTCTTCCTGCCTGCATATTTACATTTAACCGTTTCAGCTTTCATCAATTATCAGTTTTTTTCCGATATAACCATGACTTATCGTTAAAAATACTGAGAAGTAAGTCTGTAACAAAACGACATAAATTATGTGCGCTTTGTCATAATCTTAAGCTTTGCTCTGCGAAAGAGATTGATAATTCGCGTCACGAAAAATAGTCTATCCATAGTGGTTTCGCGGCCTTTTAACCGCACCGCTTTTCAAATTTTTTTATTTTTTTAGCGAGCTGCCTTTGGCAATCGCAATTTTAAAACGTCAAAGAGGATATGCACATGCGTACGTTTAGTGGCAAACGTAGTACGCTGGCGCTGGCTATTGCCGCCGTCACCGCGATGTCGGGTTGGGTTGTGGCCCCACAGGCCAGCGCAGCAGGTTTTATCGATGATTCTACCTTAACCGGCGGTATCTATTACTGGCAGCGTGAGCGCGACCGTAAAAACGTAGAAACCGACAAATACGAAACTAACCTTTCTCATTCTACCTGGAACGCCAACCTGGATTTCCAGTCCGGCTACGCGGCCGACATGTTTGGTCTGGATATTGCTGCCTTCACCGCGATTGAAATGGCGGAAAACGGCGACAGCGGCCACCCGAACGAAATTGCTTTCTCCTCCAGCAACCGTGCCTACAGCGAAGATTATACCGGCGATAAGAGCGGGATAAGCCTGTATAAAGCGGCGGCTAAATTTAAATTCGGCCCGGCGTGGGCGCGCGCGGGCTACATTCAGCCGACCGGACAAACGCTGCTGGCGCCGCACTGGAGCTTTATGCCGGGTACCTATCAGGGGGCTGAAGCCGGGGCGAACTTCGACTACGGCGATAACGGCGCGCTGAGTTTCTCCTATATGTGGACGAACGAATATAAAGCGCCGTGGCATATCGAGATGGATGATTTTTACCAGAACGATAAGAAAACCAAAGTTGACTATCTGCACTCTCTTGGCGCGAAGTACGATTTTAAAAACGATCTGGTGCTGGAAGCCGCATTTGGTCAGGCCCAGGGCTATATCGATCAGTACTTTGCTAAAGCCAGCTACAAATTTGATATCGCGGGTTCGCCGTTGAGCACCAGCTATCAGTTCTACGGTACCCGCGATAAAGTCAGCAACGGCGGCGTCAACGATATCTACGACGGTACCGCGTGGCTGCAGGCGATCACTTTCGGCTATAAAGCGGCCGATGTGCTGGATCTGCGTCTGGAAGGGACCTGGGTGAAAGCCGATGGCCAGCAGGGCTACTTCCTGCAGCGTATGACGCCAACCTATGCCTCCTCTAACGGTCGTCTCGATATCTGGTGGGATAACCGCTCTGACTTTAACGCCAACGGCGAGAAAGCGGTGTTCTTCGGCGCGATGTACGACATGAAGAACTGGGATATGCCGGGCTGGGCGTTTGGCGCGTCCTATGTTTACGCCTGGGATGCGAAGCCTGGCAGAATGGCATCCCCGGATGCTTACTACGATCCTAACTATCGTCTGAAAGAATCCGCCTACAGCCTGGATGCCATCTACACCCTGCAGGAAGGCCGCGCGAAAGGAACGATGTTCAAACTGCACTTCACGCAATACGACAACCACTCCGACATCCCAAGCTGGAGCGGCGGTTACGGCAACATCTTCCAGGATGAGCGTGACGTGAAGTTTATGGTTATCGCGCCGTTCACCATTTTCTGATGCCTGCGCGGCGGGCGTGAGCCTGCCGCCCCTCCGGGAGAATAACTATGAAAAAACTGCTGCTCATCGCCATCATGGCATCGGGTCTGGTCGCCTGCGCGCAGTCGCCAGCGCCGAAAGAAGATTCCAAATTGAAAGATGCCTATAGCGCCTGTATCAACACGGCGGAAGGTAATCCGGACAAGATCGAAGCCTGCCAGAGCGTACTGAACGTATTGAAACAAGAGAAACCGCATCAGCAGTTTGCGACGCAGGAGAGCGTCAGAGTGCTGGATTATCAGGCCTGTATTCAGGCGACGCGCACCGGTAATGACCAGGCGGTCAAAGCGCGCTGCGATAAAATCTGGCAGGAGATTCGCAGTAACAACACCACGAAGTAAAGCAGACGGTTAAGCGAAAACGGGCGGAGCGCACACTCCGCCCGTGGCTATTTTAACGCGGTATTTCCGCCGGCTGATAGCCGCGGCTTAGACGCATGAACAGCATGGCGGTGGCGGCGAATCCGCATAGCGCCGCGCACATCAGCCACCAGCCCGGCGCGCTTTTATCACCGGTGATTTCGACCAGCGCGGTGGAAATAGCCGGCGTCAGCCCGCCAAAGATAGCGGTGGCGAGGCTAAATGCCAGCGAAAAGCCCACGGTGCGGACGTAAACGGGCATCACTTCCGTTAGCGCCGCCACCATCGCGCCGTTATACATACCGAAAAAGAACGAGAACCACAGCAGCACCAGCGTCATGCGGGTGAAATCCGGCGCGGCGGTGAGCCATTGCATCACCGGCCAGGTGGTCAACAGCGCCAGGATGGTAATTCCCATCAGCACCGGGCGGCGGCCTATCTTGTCTGAGAGCGCCCCGCCAATCGGTAACCAGATAAAGTTAGAAATACCGACCAGCATCGTGACCAGCAAGCTGTCGCGCGCGCTCAGATGCAGTACCGCTCTGCCGTAGGTTGGGGTATAGACGGTAATAAAATAAAAGGTGGTGGTGGTCATCGCCACCAGTAAGGTGCCCGCGCTGATGATGCGCCAGTTTTTAACAATAGTGGTCAGTATCTCTTTCGTATCGGGACGATGCTTACGCTGCAGAAACGCTTCGGTCTCCTGCAGCGAACGCCGGAGTACGAAAATCAGCGGGATAATCAGGCAGCCGATAAAGAAGGGGATGCGCCAGCCCCATTCTGCAATCTCGTCGTGACCCAGCGTTTCGTTCAGCGCGTAGCCAATCAGCGCCGCCATGACGATGGCCACCTGTTGGCTGGCGGACTGCCAACTGGTATAGAACCCTTTTTTCCCCGGTTTGGCGATTTCCGACAGGTAGACCGACACACCGCCGAGCTCGACCCCGGCCGAGAATCCTTGCAGCAAACGGCCAATTAAGACCAGCACCGGCGCCAGCACGCCGATGGTTTGGTAGCCCGGCACCAGCGCAATCAGTAACGTGCCACAGCCCATAATCGCCAGGGTGACCATCAGCCCTTTGCGGCGACCGATCCTGTCAATATAAGCCCCTAATACCACCGCGCCGATGGGGCGCATCAGGAAGCCGGAGCCAAACACGGCAAAGGTGAGCATCAACGCCGCGAACTCGCTCTCTGCCGGAAAGAAGGTTCTGGCGATATAGGTGGCGTAGAAACCAAACAGAAAGAAGTCGAATTGCTCGAGAAAATTACCGCTGGTTACGCGGAGAATTGCGCCGAAGGTACCGGCGCGCGAGGTTGGTTGGGTCATAGGGTTTGCTCTCCATTGTCTTTATCTTGTTGTTATAGAGGTAAGAGGGAGCGGGTTAGTCGCCTGCGACTGCCGCCTGTTTTCCGCGCCGCTTCTCAATCGCCCACTTGAGTAACGCCGCACAGCGATAAAATCCGTGGGCAAATTTTCCGTAAGGCAGCGTTAAAAACAGCGCCATCACCACCCCGAGATGGATAGCGAGCAGAATGCCCATCCACGAGGTGTCCCGGCCCGCCAGTAGCGCGAGCCCGGTAAAACTGGTCAGTAGCAACAGCAGGATAAAAGCGCGATCCATCGGTTTTTGCCGCGCGTCGCCGTGCAGCGGCGAGCGGCGCAGATTCAGCCATAGCAAACCCGCAGGGCCTACCAGCAGCCCGATGCCGCCGAGCGTGCCCAGCAGTACCGGTACGCTAAAGAACGGGTAGGGCGCCTCCCAACCGGCGAGATAGTGATAGCCCGTGGCCACAACCGTGGCGGCGAAACAGAGCATGAAACCGTAGAAAGTGAAGTGGTGAAAACGGCGGCGCATCAGGGTGAAGGCGTCATCGGCCTCGTTACAGCCTTTACCGTGTCCGCCGTCGAGATATTTCAACGTCAGCGCATCATGTGAGGCCCTGGCGATATCGCCAGCCTGCGGTTGGCCCGGTGAGATCTCGCGCCAGAAACGAATCACCCCGCTCATCAGTAAACCGATGGCCGCAATGAAAACCGAACCGAACATCCACGCCAGCAGGTTATGCGGGAAAATCTGGTAGAAATCACCGGCCAGCGGCGGGTGCAACAGAGAGCCTTTGAGCCCCATCGCCAACAGCAGAAACAGGACAAGACCCGCGACCAGCGCCAGCACCGTGGCGATCCCCGCACGGCGATATAAACTGCCGAAAGCGGCGGGCCGGGCGTAATGTTGATAGGTTTCCAGCCGCACTTCCGCCATCGCTTTGGGAACATTAATCGCAAACTCGTGCGGCGGGGCATACTGGCAGGCGTGCAGGCAGGCGCCGCAGTTGTGGCACAGGTTCGCCAGATAGTTAATATCCGCCTTGCCAAATTCCAGACGCTGGGTCATGGCCGGAAATACGGCGCAAAAGCCTTCGCAATAGCGGCAGGCGTTACAGACCTGCATCACCCGTTCGACTTCCGCTTCCGGCTCGGTGATGATTTGCGCCTCGATGATCAGCTTTTCAAGCGACTTCATGATGTTTCTCCTGCTGTGCCGCCAGGGCGGCTTGCTGACCGGCAATGCGGCCGAATGTGGTGCCAATCGACATGCCTACGCCGGCGGTATAGCCTTTGCCCAGTACGTTGCCGGCCATCATTTCGCCGGCGACAAACAGGTTGCGGCTCGGCTTACCGGCAAAGTGGACGGCGGCGTGTTGATTGACGTACAGCCCGAGGTAGGTGAAGGTGATCCCTGGACGCAGGGCATAACCATAATAAGGCGGCGTATCGATAGGCCGCGCCCAGTGGGTCTTCGGCGGCGTCAGGCCGGAGGTGGTGCAGTTATCAAGACGGGTATGGTCGAACTGGCCTGGCGTACAGGCGGCATTGTAGCTGGCGATGGTCTGTGACAAACGTTCGCCGTCCAGCCCCAATTGGCGCGCCAGTTCTACGATGGTATTGGCCTGGGCGCCCGGAAATACCGGCGGCATAAATTGTCCAACGGCTTTGCTGTCGATGATCGAATAGCCGATTTGCCCCGGCTGGTGGGCGACCAGACGGCCCCAGATGGCGTAACGTTTGGGCCAGAAATCTTCCCCTTCATCATAAAAGCGCTCGGCATCGCGGTTCACCACCACCCCCAGCGACACGCAGTCAACGCGGGTACAGATGCCGCCGTCATAGAGCGGCGCCCGGGCGTCAATGGCGACGCAGTGCGACTGTGAAGGATCGCCGATGATATCGGCCCCGGCATCAATCATAAATTTGAGCAGCACTCCCTGATTAAAACGGGTGCCGCGGATGAGAAAGTTGTCTGCAGGCCATTCGCCGCGTTCATTTTGCCCCCAGGCTTCGCGCAGCCACTCGCGGTTAGATTCAAACCCACCGGCGGCGAGTACGCAGGTTTTCGCGGCGATCCGCTCAGTGCCCGCCAGCGCGGCGACGAATTCGCCATCACGTAATTCAAGCGCCTGCACCGGGGTGTTATAGCGGATCTGTACGCCCATCTGTTCGGCGCTGCGGTAATAGGCATTGACCAGGGCTTTGCCGCCGCCCATAAAAAAGGCGTTGGTGCGGGCGACGTGGAGGGCGCCGGATAACGGCGGTTGAAAGTTAACGCCATGGCGGCGCATCCAGTCCCGGCAGTGCGACGAGGTGCGGATCACCAGACGGGCCAGCGCTTCGTTGGTATTGCCGTCGGTAACGCGCAGCAGATCCTGCCAGTATTCTTCTTCCGGATAGCTGTCGACTAAGACATCCTGCGGCGCATCGTGCATACAACGTAGGTTACGCGTGTGCTGAGAGTTACCGCCCCGCCATTCCCGCGGCGCGGCTTCCAGCAGCAGGACGGATGCGCCTGCTTCCCGGGCGGTTAAGGCGGCGCATAACGCGGCGTTGCCGCCGCCAATCACCAGTACATCCACCATTATCGGCTCCATTACGCTTTGACTAATTGTTAAATTTGTAATGGAAATGTAAGGCGCAGGGGCGGCAGGCGCTATGGCGTAAAGCTAAAGGGGGGTTTAGTGTGTGTAAAGGCTGGCGCCCGGCCAGTTGCCGGATTCAACTAGCTGGCGCATGACTTTTGCCAGCATTACCCGTGCCGCAAGGCCTGCCGGGGTGAGTTCGTCATCGGAAAGACTGACCAGAAAATTCGGTCGGCTAAGTACCGGATTATCGACGCCGATCACTCTTAGCGCCTGGCTGTCGAGATGAGAAATCGCCGCGCCCGGCTGCAGCGTGGCGCCGAGCCCGTCACGAACGGCGCGCATCAGCAGGGCCAGGCCATCGATTTCAGCCACCACGTCAACGTTGATGGCGTGCTCCTGGCAAATAGCGTCCAGCCTGCCGCGCAGGCCATGCCCCTGGCTTGGCATAATCAGCGGAATGGCGGCCAGTTGGTTCGGGGAGATGCTATCGCCGGGCAGCGGCGCCAGCACGTCATGGGCGCCAATCAGGAACAGACGTTCCTCAAGAATGGGTCGGGCGCTCCAGCGCAGGATCTTCTCTTTCTGGAAAACGATGGCTAAATCGAGCTGGCGGGTGTTGATCATCCGTTCCAGATTGCCGGAGAGGCTCTCCACCAGGTGCAGGCGGACGTCGGCGTAGCTTTCGCGCATGGCGTTGATAAAAGGTACGCCCAGAACAGAAGCGGTGCTCGGCGCCATACCGACGCTGACGTGACCGGAAAGGCGCGCCTCGCGCGCGGCGAGAATAGCATCGTCAGCATGGCGTAGCGCCAGTTGCGCCTGCGAGTAAAATGCGAGGCCGGCGCTGGTGGGCATTACGCCGCGCGAAGTCCGTTGCAGCAGGCGGATAGCGAGTTCATTTTCCAGACGCGCCATTTGCTGGCTGAGCGCAGAAACGCCAATATTCAGATCGAGCGCGGCGCGGCCCATACTGCCGGTTTCCACAATGCGGACAAAATAGCGTAGCTGGCGCAGCTCCATATTGACTCTCCGTACAAGGCGTTATGCTCTGACAGAATACGCATGCCGGCGGATTTCGCCCATAAAAAAGCCAACCTTGAGGTTGGCTTTTTACGACAAACGAGACGGGAAATTATTTATTCACCGCATCGTGGGCATGTTCATCTTCGCGGCAGTCGCCTTCCGCACAGTGGCCATACAGGTACAGGCTGTGGTTGGTTAAGCGGATGCCGTGTTGCGCAGCAATTTCACGTTGGCGGGATTCGATAGAATCATCGCTGAACTCGATCACTTTGCCGCAATCGAGGCAAATCAGGTGATCGTGGTGGTGCTGCTGAGTCAGCTCGAATACGGATTTACCGCCTTCGAAGTTGTGACGAGTCACGATGCCTGCATCGTCGAACTGGTTCAGCACGCGGTAAACGGTAGCCAGACCAATCTCTTCACCCATATCGATCAGGCGTTTATATAAATCTTCCGCACTGACGTGATGGTTATCCGGTTCCTGCAACACTTCCAGAATTTTCAGTCGGGGAAGTGTGACTTTCAGGCCAGCCTTCTTTAATGCGATATTGTTGTCAGTCATGCGGAATCTGTCCTGTTGCTAAAGATCGGCTTCCTTCAAAGGGAAGCAATACAGAGAATCACCCGATGTAATGCGTCTCATTATAGAGCTGCAACTCTGAAATGAAAACTGCAACCATCGCGCCTTGTAAGCTGTCAAAAACGAATTACCAGCTACAAACTGTGTCACGTGACCTCGTGGAATCAGAGGACATTGTACAGATATGTGATGAAAAGTTAAAAACTTGTAGCTATTAGTTTGATTGCTTTTATCTATTAATTCAGCGCAGCTTAATAGCTGCGCTGTTTGATTCTTAGGCGTTTTTGATTTCTTCCAGATGCAGCTCTTCGGAAATCTGCTTCACCCACTTCTCAACGCGCTCGTTGGTCAGTTCCGGCTGACGGTCTTCATCAATCGCCAGACCTACGAAGTGATCGTCGTCTGCCAGGCCTTTAGAAGCTTCAAAGTGGTAGCCCGCGGTCGGCCAGTGGCCAACGATGGTTGCGCCGCGCGGTTCAATGATGTCACGAATGGTGCCCAGCGCATCGCAGAAGTATTCTGCGTAATCTTCCTGGTCGCCGCAGCCAAACACGGCTACCAGCTTACCGTTGAAGTCGATCTCTTCCAGCGTCGGGAAGAAGTCGTCCCAGTCGCACTGCGCTTCGCCGTAGTACCAGGTTGGGATGCCGAGCAGCAGAATATCGTGGCTTTCCAGATCTTCTTTGCTGCTCTTGGCAATGTCGTGAACTTCAGCAACGTCTTTACCGAGCTGCTTTTGGATCATTTTTGCAATATTTTCGGTGTTGCCGGTGTCGCTGCCAAAAAAGATGCCGATGATTGCCATGAGTAAAATAACCTCTTGAAACTTAATGATGTGGTAGTGGCATTATGCCTACAGTTAACGGCAATCATAGCAGAACAGGGAAGGGCGCGGAAACAGCAATAACGTCCTGGTGCACACTCTGCTACATGAAAGCGATTTTTTTGCGTTTTTCAGACTTCGCCCTGGTTACGCAGGCAGGCCAGTTGGTGCATCAGCATCTCTTCGATAAGATCGCTGCGGCTCATGTTGCGGGCTTCCGCCAGCTCATTAAGCGCGTCGACCGCATCGGCGTTGAGCTTCAACTCAACGCGTTTCAAGCCGCGAACTTTATCGCGTTTGAGCTGATTGCGTTTGTTGATGCGCAGTTGTTCATCGCGCGAAAGCGGATTGGTTTTCGGTCTACCCGGGCGACGCTCATTTGCGAACAAATCTAATGTCGTTCGGTCCGTTTGTTCTTTTGCCATGATTCAGAGTGACTTCGGGGAAACAAGCTGCCGGGCTATAGCCGGCGCAGATAGCGCGCCATAATACATCAGGCGAACCGCTGCGCCAACGACCGCAGGCATTATGCCGCGCGGTCGGGCGTTTTTTAGCCACTCAGGCTTCAATTGTGCTCAGATAACGGCGAATTGCGCGTAAAACCGCCTCGGGTTTTTCCGCATGCACCCAGTGTCCGGCGCCGGCAATGACGTGAGCGCGGGCCTGCGGGAACTGCGCCAGCAGCGCGTCGCGGTATTCATCGGTGACATAAGGGGAGTTGCCGCCGGGAATAAATTGCGCCGGGTGCGGCCAGGCTGGCACCGTTTCCCAGCCGACAATATGCGGATATTGATCCCACAGCGCCGGCACGTTGAAGCGCCACGCGCCGTCGACAAAGGATTTCAGCAGAAACTGAATGACGCCTTCTTCATTTATATGCTCGCGCATCACCTGCGCCGCCTGCTGGCGGGTGCTGGCGGCGGATTCGCTGACGGCGTTAATCGCCGCGAAGATCTCATCATGACGGCGGACGTGATAAGCCACCGGCGCAATATCAATCGCCACCAGCCCGGCGATGCGATCCGGCGCCAGCGCGGTCAGCGCCATCACCGCTTTGCCGCCCATTGAATGGCCGATAAAGGTCGCTTTCTCTATCTGATGATCGTCAAGAGTATCCAACAGATCCTGCGCCATCGCGCGGTAGGTCATCTCCGGCGAACGCGGCGATAAGCCGTGGTTGCGCATATCGACCTGCAATATATCGTAGTCGGCGACCAGATCGCGGGCGAGGATCCCAAGGTTGTCCAGGCTGCCGAACAGGCCGTGTACCAGGACGATTGGGGATTTATTGTGCGGGTTTTGTGCAGATTGCGCTCGGCTATTTAATTTCATGGCAAAGTTCTTTTTTTCGCTCCGTCGGGTTAGGGTATTATGTTGGACATTCTGCCATTAGGCTGCAAGACCCGGAAGCATTCTGAGTTTTACCGCCATCCTGGTTTGACGCTATTCGCGGTTGGGATTTGTCCTCTATCTGATGCCTTTTGCGCAGTAGTGTGAAAGACAAAGGATAGTTAATCCCGACGACTTGTATTCAGAAACAAAGAAATCGCACTGGATTAAGATGAAAACAATCGAAGTTGATGATGAGCTCTACCGCTATATTGCCAGCCACACTCTGCATATCGGCGAGAGCGCATCCGACATTTTACGGCGCATGCTGAAATTTACCGCCGTTTCTCAGCCTGCATCTGGCGCGCCTGCGGCGAAAGCCGCGCCGGCGGCTGCTCCTGCGTCGGCGCCAGTCGTCGAAGCGAAGCCGGCCAACCCGGTTAAAGATAAAGTCCGCGCCATGCGCGAACTGCTGTTATCTGACGAATACGCTGAACAAAAGCGCGCGGTTAACCGCTTCATGCTGGTATTGACTACGCTTTACTCGTTAGACAGTAAGGCTTTTTCAGAAGCCACTGAATCTCTGCACGGGCGCACCCGCGTATACTTCGCCGAAGATTCACGGACGCTGCTGAAAAGCGGTAATCAGACCAAACCGAAACAGGTTCCTGGTACGCCGTGGTGGGTTATCACCAATACTAATACCGGCCGTAAATGCAGCATGATCGAACACATCATGCAATCAATGCAGTTCCCTGCGGAGCTGATTGAAAAGGTTTGCGGCACGATCTAGTTAATTAAACTTTGCACCAGAAGGATCAGGCAATGGCAATCGATAAACGTGCGGGTCAGCCGGCACAACAGAGTGATTTGATTAACGTCGCCCAGCTGACCGCTCAGTACTATGTGCTGAAGCCGGAAGCGGGTAATGCGGAGCATGCGGTTAAGTTCGGCACCTCCGGCCATCGCGGTAGCGCAGGGCGCCACAATTTCAATGAGCAGCATATTCTGGCGATTGCGCAGGCGATTGCGGAAAACCGCGCGAAAAACGGCATCACCGGCCCGTGCTACGTGGGTAAGGATACCCACGCTTTATCCGAACCGGCATTCATTTCCGTGCTGGAAGTGCTGGCGGCGAACGGTGTTGATGTGATCGTTCAGGAAAACAACGGTTTCACTCCGACGCCGGCGGTCTCCAACGCGATTCTGGTGCATAACAAAAAAGGCGGCCCGCTGGCGGATGGTATTGTGATCACGCCATCGCACAACCCGCCGGAAGATGGCGGTATCAAATACAACCCGCCAAATGGCGGCCCGGCTGATACCAACGTGACGAAAGTAGTGGAGAACCGCGCTAATGAACTGCTGGCCGCCGGTCTGCAGGGTGTGAAGCGTATCTCTCTCGACGCCGCGCTGGCGTCCGGCCACGTAAAAGAGCAGGACCTGGTGCAGCCGTTTATTGAAGGGCTGGCGGATATCGTCGATATGGCGGCTATCCAGAAAGCGGGCCTGAAACTGGGCGTCGATCCGCTGGGCGGCTCGGGTATCGAATACTGGAAACGTATCGGCGAACACTACAAGCTGGATCTGACCATCGTCAACGATCAGGTCGATCAGACGTTCCGCTTTATGCACCTTGATAAAGATGGCGCGATCCGTATGGACTGCTCCTCCGAGTGTGCAATGGCGGGTCTGTTGGCGCTGCGCGATAAGTTCGATCTGGCCTTCGCCAACGATCCGGATTACGACCGTCACGGTATCGTGACTCCGGCTGGGCTGATGAACCCGAACCACTATCTGGCGGTGGCTATCAACTACCTGTTCCAGCATCGCCCACAGTGGGGCAAAGATGTTGCGGTTGGTAAAACGCTGGTTTCTTCGGCGATGATTGACCGCGTGGTTAACGATCTGGGCCGTAAGCTGGTGGAAGTGCCGGTAGGCTTCAAGTGGTTTGTTGACGGTCTGTTCGACGGCAGCTTCGGCTTCGGTGGTGAAGAGAGCGCCGGGGCATCGTTCCTGCGTTTCGACGGCACGCCGTGGTCCACAGATAAAGACGGTATCATCATGTGCCTGCTGGCGGCTGAAATCACCGCGGTCACCGGTAAGAACCCGCAGGAGCACTATAACGAGCTGGCGCAACGCTTTGGCGCCCCGAGCTACAACCGTCTGCAGGCCTCCGCCACTTCCGCGCAGAAAGCGGCGCTGTCTAAGCTTTCGCCGGAAATGGTGAGCGCCGATACGCTGGCGGGCGATCCGATCACCGCGCGTCTGACCGCGGCGCCGGGCAACGGCGCTTCTATCGGCGGGCTGAAAGTGATGACCGACAACGGCTGGTTTGCGGCCCGTCCGTCAGGCACCGAAGACGCCTACAAAATCTACTGCGAGAGCTTCCTTGGCGAAGAGCATCGCAAGCTAATTGAAAAAGAAGCGGTAGAGATTGTCAGCGAAGTGCTGAAAAACGCCTGATTGTCCTATCAGCATCAGGCCCCCCTGCGGGCCTGATTTTTTTCGCAAGGAATGCGATGAAATTACAACGGAAGTCCCTTTTTTTGTTCTGGGCGTGGATGGATCTCTTTTTCGTCCTGCAATTCTTATGGTGGAATATTTCCCACCGCCGTCTTCCTTTCTACGACGATCTACTGGCGTATCTTCAGCTGCTGCACACTTACGGCGCAGCGGCGGCCTGGCTGTACCCGCTGAATGTTCTGCTGATTATCAGCATTCCGCTGTCGATGATCCTATTTTTCCGTCAGAGCCGCTATGCGCTGTGGTTGGCCTGGGGGCAGGCGCCGCTCAGGCTGGTATTTATGCAGCCTTCGCTGTCGCTGGGTCTGTGGCTGATTCAAGCCGCCGGCGTCAGGAATTTAGCGATCCTGGCAGGCTTCCTGCTGCTCTCTGAAGGGCTGAAAATCGCCACTCTCTGGTACTGCAGAGGCGAATTTCAGGGCATAAAGCGATAGCCAATCCCGGTTTCGGTCAGCAGGTGCTGCGGCCGCGCCGGGTCAACCTCCAGTTTTTGCCGTAAGTGCCCCATATAAATCCGCAAATAGTGACTGTGTTCGACGGCGTTAGGCCCCCATACCTGATTCAGAAGCTGGCGCTGGGTGAGCACTTTGCCCGGATTGTTCAGCAGCGCCGCCAGCAGGCGAAACTCGATGGGCGTCAGGTGAATTTCTTCACTGCCGCGCACGATACGGCGGGCGGGGATATCGACGCTAATATCGGCAAAACGCACCACCGGCTCATCGGCCTGCGCGCTGCCGTGACGGCGCAGCGCGACGCGTAGCCGCGCCTGCAGTTCACCAATGCCGAACGGTTTACTGAGGTAGTCATCGGCGCCGGCGTCAAGGGCGGCGATTTTGTCATGCTCTTCGCTGCGCGCCGACAGCACGATAATCGGCATTTGGCTCCACTGGCGGACTTCGCGGATAAAATCATTACCATCCCCGTCCGGCAGGCCGAGATCGAGGATCGCTAAATCCGGTTTGCGGGTGGCGGCTTCGATTAGCCCGCGCTGCAGGGTTTCGGCTTCAAATACGCGCATGCCGTCAGCTTCCAGCGCAGTGCGCAGAAAGCGGCGGATAGCGTGTTCGTCTTCGATGATTAAAACGTTAATCACAATTCCTCGGTTAACTCTTCCAGTTCTGGGGGCGCTTCTCGCGGCAGTGTAACACGGAAACAGGCGCCGCCCTCCGGACGGTTGCTGGCGGTAATGCTACCGTCGTGCACCTCGACAATGGCCTGGCAAATGGCCAGCCCCAGGCCGACGCCGGGGATAGCAGACTCTTTATTACCACGGGCGAATTTATCAAAGATAGCCTGTTCCTGGCCTGCCGGGATCCCAGGACCATTATCCCAGACTTCAATGATCAACTGCTGCCTATCCGCTTCGGCGTGAATGCCAATCTGCGCCTGCGCGCCGGCGTATTTATGCGCGTTCTCCAGCAGATTGATCAGCACCCGTTCAAACAGCGGGCCGTCAACGTGGACCAGCAGCAGCGGGTCCGGCAGCGACAGCTGGATGCGCTGGCCGCCAAGCCCAGGCTCCAGCATACGCAGGGCGCTGCCAACAACCTCTTCGAGGGTTAACCACTCTTTGTGCAGATTAAAACCGCCGGACTGGATACGCGCCATATCCAGTAGATTATTCACCAGCCGGGTGGTGTTGAGCACGTGCTGGCGAATTTCGTTGGCCTGCGGCGCGTGCTTCGAACCTTCGCTGGCCAGATCGAGAGTGAGGATCTCCGCCTGGCCGAACAGGACCGTCAGCGGCGTCCGCAGATCGTGAGAGAGGGCGGCCAGCAGTGAGTTGCGCAGGCTTTCGCGTTCGCTGGTCAAGCGCGCCTGCTCTTCGCTGGCGGTCAGGGTCAGGCGCTCAAGGGCGCTGGCCACCAGCAGGGTAAAGGTTTCCAGCAGTCGCTGTTGTTCCGGGATCATCAGCTGACGCAGATTTTCCGGTTCGACCAGCAGCAGCCCCCAGGTGCGGGCGGCGCTTTGTAGCGGCAGAATTTGATATGGTACGCCGGGGAGAGTGTCGGTGCCGGCCCCGGCTGGCTGGCCTTTATCAAAACTCCAGCGGGCAATCGCATCATCCCACGAGAAAACGCCGGATTGCTGGGTCATCGGCTGCAGCTGCCCGTTCTCATCCGGCAGCAGTAGTTGGCTGCGGGCCTGAAAAGTGGAAGTAATAAAGCGTTCGCTGGTGGCGGCGATATCTTCGCGGCTGCGTCCGACCGCCAGCGCTTTCGACATTTCATACAGATGCCGGGTACGTCGCTCGCGATAACGCGCCACCCGCGCCTGGTAACGCATCCCGGCGGTCAGATTGCCGATCACCAGACCAACGGTCAGCATCACGCCGAACGTCAGCAGATACTGGACGTCGGAAACCGCCAGCGTACCGCGTGGGGCGACAAAAAAGAGATCGAAGCTAATGACGTTGATAAAGGTCGCCAGCACCGATGGCCAGCGGCCATACAGCAGAGCGATTATCACCACACCCAGTAGATAGAGCATCACCAGGTTGGCGGCCTCAAAGGCCATCAGCCACTGCATGGCAACCACGGTGATAATGGCGCACAGCGCCACGGCCAGCAGACAGCCCTTCAACTGCTGGCGCCACTTATCGATCGCCGTGCGGTTGTCGTTCGCGCGGGCGGGCAGAGAAGCCGGTTTTTCATCCAGCGCGATCACCACCAGATCGAGGTCCGGGGCGCGGCGCGCCAGACGGTCGGCAAATCCGGCTCGTTCCCACCAGCGTCGCTCCCCCTGGCGACCAATCACAATTTTGCCGAGGTTATGTTCGCGAGCGTAATGCAGTACCGCTTTTTCTTCCGATGGATCGGAGAGGGTGGCGGTTTCGGCGCCTAACTCTTGCGCCAGCTTCAGCGCCGCGAGGATCGCCCGCCGTTTGGCCTCCGGTAGACGGTGCAGCGAGGGGGTTTCCACGTATACCGCGTGCCAGACGCTGCCGAGCCTGGCCGCCAGCCGGGCGGCGGCGCGAACCAGTTTTTCGCTGCCGGTGTTGTGGCCGATGCACAGCAGAATGGCGTCGCGGGTGTGCCAGACTTTTTCCTGCCCCTGGCGGTCGCGCCAGGCGCGCATTTGTTCGTCTACCCGGTCGGCGGTACGGCGCAGCGCCAGCTCGCGCAGGGCGATCAAATTACCTTTGCGGAAGAAGTTTTCGATGGCGCGTTCGGCCTGGCCGCCAATGTACACCTTGCCCTCATTCAGGCGCTGGCGCAGATCGTCCGGCGGTAAATCCACCAGAACTACATCATCGGCGGCGTCGAAGAAGGGGTCGGGGACGGTCTCGCGCACCTGCACGCCGGTAATACCGCTGACCACGTCATTGAGGCTTTCAAGATGCTGGACGTTGACGGTGGTGAAGACGTCGATACCGGCTTCGAGCAGCTCTTCGACGTCCTGCCAGCGTTTCGGGTGGCGCGAACCCGGCGCGTTGCTGTGCGCCAGTTCGTCCACCAGGATCAGCGCCGGACGGCGGGCCAGCGCGGCATCAAGGTCAAATTCATGGACGTAGCGTCCGCGATGGGAAATGCGTTTTTGCGGGAGGGTGCTGAGCCCCTCCAGCATGGCGGCGGTATCTTTGCGGCCGTGGGTTTCCGCCACGCCGATCAGAATATCCAGCCCCTGAGCGCGCAGCCGCTGCGCTTCCGCCAGCATTGCCCAGGTTTTGCCCACCCCGGCGCAGGCGCCGAAAAACACCTTCAGCTTGCCGCGATGCGGCGCAGCGGTTTGTTGCAGCAGACGGTCAGGGTCCGGACGCAGCGGCTCGTCACTCATTGATTAATCCTTTAGGGCATCCAGCGCCATATTCAGTTGCAGTATATTTACCACAGGTTGACCGAGAAAACTGAGCAACGGTTTTTGCGTCGCCTGATCCACTAGCTGTTTCACCTGCGCGTCGCTGAGATTGCGCGCTTTAGCGACGCGCGGTACCTGCCACAGCGCCGCGGCAGGGGTCAGGTTGTTATCCAGCCCGCTGGCCGATGCGGTAACCAACTCGACCGGCACCGTTGGGTTCGCTTGCGGGTTCGCGGCGCGTAACGCCTGTACCCGTTCGCTAATCGCTTTATCCAGCGCCGGATTGCTGACCGCCAGATTACTGCCGCCAGAGGCCAGCGGATTATCCGCCACCTCGGCCGTCGCGGAAGGGCGGCCGTGGAAATAACCGGCTGCGGTAAAGTTCTGCCCGATCAGCGCGGAGCCGCGCACTTCGCCGTCGATCTGGATCAGCGAGCCGTTAGCCTGCTGCGGGAACCACCACTGCCCTAAGGCGGTAGTCAGCAACGGATACAGGCCGCCAGTGAGCAGGGTTAACAGAATAAATAGCACAAATGCCGGACGAATCAATGACATGGTAGTTTCCTCACACCAGACCGGTCAGGGTCAGCAACAGGTCGATGGCTTTAATACCAACGAAAGGCACAATCAGGCCGCCGAGGCCGTAAACCCACAGGTTGCGGCGCAGCATCGCCGATGCCGACAGCGGACGATAGCTCACGCCCTTCAGCGCTAAAGGGATCAGGCAGACGATAATCAGGGCGTTGAAAATAACCGCGCTCATGATCGCCGAAGAGGGCGAGTGCAGATGCATCACGTTCAGCATCGCCAGCTGCGGATAGGCGGCGGCGAAGGCGGCCGGAATAATCGCGAAATACTTGGCGACGTCGTTGGCGATACTGAATGTAGTTAACGACCCACGGGTCATCAGCATCTGTTTACCGATATGCACCACTTCAATCAGCTTGGTCGGGTTTGAGTCGAGATCCACCATATTGCCCGCCTCTTTCGCCGCCTGGGTGCCGGAGTTCATCGCGACCGCCACATCAGCCTGCGCCAGCGCCGGGGCGTCGTTGGTGCCGTCGCCGGTCATCGCCACCAGCCGTCCTTCCGACTGATACTGGCGAATCAGCGCCAGCTTGGCTTCCGGCGTCGCTTCGGCCAGAAAATCATCAACCCCCGCTTCGGCGGCGATGGCGGCGGCGGTCAGGCGGTTATCACCGGTGATCATCACCGTTTTAATGCCCATTTTGCGCAGCTGGGCGAAACGCTCTTTAATGCCGCCTTTGACGATATCTTTAAGCGAAATAATCCCCAGTACGCGCTCGCCTTCCGCGACGACTAGCGGCGTGGCCCCCTGGCGGGCGACCTCTTCTACCTGCTTATCGACATCGGCCGGGAAGTGGCCGCCGTTAGCTTCGATATGGCGGCGAATCGCGTCTACCGACCCTTTGCGGATCATACGTTGGTCGATGTTGATACCGCTCATACGGGTCTGGGCGGTAAAGGGGACAAATGTGGCGTGCAGCGACTGCAGGTCGCGTTCGCGCAGATTAAAGCGCTGTTTCGCCAGCACCACGATGCTGCGGCCTTCCGGCGTTTCATCCGCCAGCGACGACAGCTGGGCGGCATCGGCCAGCACGCGCTCTTCGACGCCGCGCGCCGGCAGGAATGCCGAGGCCTGACGGTTGCCGAGGGTGATGGTACCGGTTTTATCCAGCAACAGTACGTCGACATCGCCGGCGGCTTCCACCGCGCGACCGCTGGTGGCGATAACGTTGGCGCCGAGCATTCTGCTCATCCCGGCGACGCCGATAGCGGAAAGCAGGCCGCCGATGGTGGTTGGGATCAGGCACACCAGCAGCGCCACCAGCACGGTAACGCTAACCGCATTACCGCTCCACGCCGAGAAGGGCCAGATGGTGGCGGTAGCCAGCAGGAATACCAGCGTCAGGGCGATCAGCAGGATCGTCAATGCGATTTCGTTCGGCGTTTTACGGCGCTGCGCCCCTTCAACCATGGCGATCATCCGGTCGAGGAAGGTTTCACCAGGGTTGACGCTGCAGCGGATCACCAGCCAGTCAGAAAGGATCCGGGTACCGCCAGTGACCGAGGCGAAATCGCCGCCGGACTCGCGGATCACCGGCGCGGATTCCCCGGTGATGGCGCTTTCATCTACCGAAGCGCCGCCTTCGATCACTTCGCCGTCGCAGGGGATAATGTCGCCGGCTTCCACCAGCACGATATCGCCTTTGCGTAACTCTTCCGCCGGGACGTGATCCATCGGGGCATCGTGCTGGGGCGCGCGCAGCTTACGGGCGAAAGCGGTTTTCTTCACCCCTTTCAGGCTATTGGCCTGCGCTTTGCTACGTCCTTCGGCCATGGCTTCGGCGAAGTTGGCGAACAGTACGGTAAACCATAACCACAGGCTGACGGCGGCGGTAAAACCGGCGTGACCCGCGAGATACCCCCCGGCCATGGCCATCGCCAGCAGGGTGGTCAGCACGCTGCCGATCCAGACGATAAACATTACCGGGTTACGCCACTGCACCGAGGGGCTGAGTTTTTTCACCGCATCCAGCAGCGCCTGACGCACCAGCGTCGGCTCCAGCAGGGCTAATTGTTTGCGACTCATAACAGGCTGCTCCGCATCGCTTAAAGTAAAGAGAAGTGTTCCGCCACCGGGCCGAGCGCCAGTGCGGGGATAAAGGTCAGGGCGCCGACCAGCAGGACGGTGCCGATCAGCAGGCCGATAAACAGCGCATCGTGGGTGGCGAGCGTCCCGGAGCTGGCGGGCTGAATTTTCTTATTCACCAGCGACCCGGCAATCGCCATCACCGGGACGATCACCCCGAAGCGGCCCACCAGCATGCAGAACGCCAGCAGCAGGTTCCAGAAGGTCGTGCCGGCGCTTAAGCCGCCGAAGGCGCTGCCGTTGTTGTTGGCCGCCGAGGTGACCGCGTACAACACCTCGCTAAAGCCATGCGGCCCAGGATTCAGCATGGCGCTGCGTCCGGCTTCGGTCATCATCGCCAGCGCGGTGCCGAGCAGTACCAGCGTCGGGGTTACCAGAATCGCCAGCGCGATCATTTTCATTTCGCGCACGTCGATTTTCTTGCCGAGATATTCCGGCGTGCGGCCAATCATCAGCCCGGCGATAAATACCGCCAGCATGACGAACAGCAGCATGCCGTACAGCCCGGAGCCCACGCCGCCGAAGACCACCTCGCCAATCTGCATCAGCCACATCGGCACCATGCCGCCCAGCGCGGTGAAGGAATCATGCATCGCGTTGACCGCGCCGCATGAGGCCGCAGTAGTGACTACCGCAAACAGGCTGCTGGCGAGAATGCCAAAGCGGCTCTCTTTCCCTTCCATATTCAGGCTGCTGTCGGCGCCAAGGCTGAGCAGATGCGGATTTCCGCGGGTTTCCGCCCACATCACCACCGCTACGCAGACCACGAAAATCAGCGCCATCGCCCACAGGATGGCGCGCCCCTGACGGCGATCGCCGACCGCTTCGCCAAAGGCAAAACACAGCGCCGCCGGGATCAGGAAGATCGCCAGCATCTGCACCAGGTTGGTTAACGCCGTCGGGTTCTCAAACGGATGCGATGAGTTGGCATTAAAGAAACCGCCGCCGTTGGTACCGAGCATTTTGATTGCTTCCTGCGAGGCGACTGGCCCCATCGGCAGCCACTGGCGAACCCCTTCCAGGCTGGTGAATGGCTGATAAGCCTGCAGGTTCTGCGGCACGCCCTGTTGCACAAAGAACAGCGCGATCAGCAGAGCGACAGGCAGTAGCAGCCATAGCGTAATGCGGGTCAGGTCGACCCAGGCGTTGCCGAGGGTGCTGACTTTTTGTCGCGCCCAGGCGCGGGTCAGTACGAAGATCACCGCAATACCGGTCGCGGCCGACAGGAAGTTTTGCACCGCCAGGCCCGCCATCTGGCTGAGATAGCTCATGGTGGTTTCCCCGGCGTAGGCCTGCCAGTTAGTGTTGCTGACGAAGCTTACCGCGGTATTCAACGCTAAATCCCATGACAGGTTGGGGAAGTGCTGCGGATTGAACGGCAGCCACCCCTGACACATTAGCAGCGCCATCAGCGCCGCGAGACCAATAGCGTTAAACAGCACAATGGCTATCAGGTACTGCCGCCAGTCCATCTCCTGGCTGCGAATCCCCGCCAGCCGCCAGATACCGCGCTCAACGCCGGCAAGCCCTGGAAGCGGGACGTCGTTGATCATTTTCGCCAGCAGCGAACCGAGTGGCCGCGCCAGCACCAGCAGTACCAGCAGGAAGCTGGCGATAAGTAAGAACCCTTGCGCGGCCATCAGAACGCCTCCGCATGTATCAGGGCATAGACCAGATACGCCAGCAGCAGGAACACCAGCGTTACGCCGGCAATGATGCCTGTAGTCACTTTCCACCTCCGGGTGTGTCTCTTATTGATATACCGAGAGGGTAGGAATTTCGGCGCAAAGATTTCGCAAAAATCGCCGCGGGCGGTGTAAAAAAAGTATAAAAATGGCTAAAGGCACAATTTAACTAATGATTAGTATTAATTTAACTTTTTTGTAACTCAATTACGCCATGAATGTAAATTAAGTATAAATAAGTGCTTTTTAGTGGTCGGATGAGTAGTAAAATTACAACCAGCGCGGTACTATTTGTGCAGACAAACATTGTGACATTTACCGGCGTTGCTTGCCGGCCTGACAAAGGGGAGAGAAATTATGGCGTTGTACAAAGCTTATCCTGCTCACATTATCCTGATGCGTCGCGCTTTCGCCGTCGTGGCCGGGGTTGCTGCGCTGCCGGTGATGCTGTTCTGGAAAGATCGTGCCCGTTACTACAGCTGGCTGCATCGCGTATGGGCGAAAACCAGTGAGCAGCCGGTATGGATGGCGCAGGCGGAAAAAGCCGCGCACGATTTCTACTAATCCGCGCTGCTGCGACGAATATAAAAACCGCCGGTTGACGACCGGCGGTTTTTTTTCGTCTGCTGTCTACACTTAGCTTTCACGCGCCGTGGCAGAATTGGCAGGTGCTTATTTTGCCGCAGCGCGCTATTTTGCCGGCCTGAGTGATGAGTTTTGCTTACGGAGAGTGAGGAGTTTTATGGCCACCCATCTGGTCTGGTTTCGCATGGATTTACGCCTTCACGATAATCTGGCGCTGGCCGCCGCCTGCCGAGACCCGCAGGCGCAGGTGCTGGCGCTGTATATCGCCACGCCAGAGCAGTGGCGCCAGCATCATATGGCGCCGCGCCAGGCGGCCTTTATCGCCAGCCATTTACGCAGCCTGCACGCGGCATTAGCGGAACGCGGTATTCCGCTGCTGGTAGAAGAAGCGGACGATTTCGCCGCCAGCATCGAGCTGCTGACGCGCTTCTGTAAACAGCACCAGGTGAGCCATCTATTTTATAACTATCAGTATGAGTTTAATGAGCGCCGGCGCGATGCCGGTGTTGAGAAAAGCCTGACAGAAGTTACCTGTCAGGGGTTTGACGACAGCGTGCTGTTGCCGCCGGGCAGCGTGATGACCGGCAACCGCGAGATGTATAAAGTCTTTACGCCGTTTAAAAATGCCTTTATCCGCCGCCTGCGTGAAGGGCTGCCGGAGTGCGTGGCGGCGCCTAAACCATGCCCGTCAGCCGCCCGTCAGGCGCCGCCGCTGCCTGAAATCAACTATCCGCAAACGGCATTTGACACCGATCTGTTCGCGGCGGATGAAAAAACAGCGCTCGCTCGATTGCGCGCGTTTTGCCAGCAGCCGGCGGCGGATTACGATCAGCAGCGCGATTTCCCGGCAATAGAAGGAACCAGCAGGCTATCGCCGTGTCTCGCGGTAGGCGTACTGTCGCCGCGCCAGTGCCTGCATCGCTTGCTACGGGAGCAGCCCGGCGCGCTGGATGGCGAAGCGGGCGCAAGCTGGCTGAACGAGCTTATCTGGCGCGAGTTCTATCGTCATCTGATGGTTTACTACCCGAAACTGTGTAAAGGCCGGCCCTTTGTCGCCTGGACCGACAAGGTCGCCTGGCGCAGCAATGAGGATGAACTGCGGGCCTGGCAACAGGGGCAAACCGGTTTCCCCATCGTCGATGCCGCCATGCGGCAGCTTAACGCCACCGGCTGGATGCACAACCGCCTGCGGATGATTGTCGCCAGCTTCCTGGCGAAAGACCTGCGCCTCGACTGGCGGCAAGGCGAGCGCTATTTCATGAGCCAACTGATCGACGGCGATTTGGCGGCCAACAACGGCGGCTGGCAGTGGGCGGCCTCGACCGGTACCGACGCAGCCCCTTACTTTCGTATTTTCAATCCGACGACCCAGGGGGAGAAATTTGATAAGCAGGGCGAGTTTATTCGCCGCTGGCTGCCGGAACTGGCGGAAGTACCAGAGAAAGCGCTGCATCAGCCGTGGCTGTGGGCGGATAAACAGGGGGTAGCGCTGAAGTATCCGCGCCCGCTGGTTGACCATAAGCAGGCGCGGCTGGAGACGCTGGCGGCCTGGGAAGCCGCCAGATAGTTTTTATTCTACCGCCAGTTGGCGGGTTTTGACCTTCACGGAGTGATACAGCCAGATGACCAGCACCAGGCCGACGCAGGCCAGCGCGCCCCAGGTGATCTGGCTGAAGACGTCGATATAGGCTTCAATCGAATAGTTTACCGCGCCGGCGGCATCAAACGACGCCTGCGACGTCTGGTCGGCGATGACGCCGGCCAGATAGTTGGCGATCGCCCCGGAAAGCAGCATATAGATACCGGTCAGCACTCCGGTGACGCCGGGGATTTCGATCCGGGTGATTTGCGACATCGCTACCGGATCGATAAACAGTTCGGCGAAACCCATCACCGCCAGCCCCAGTACCATTAGCGGCATGGAGGAGTGGCCATACGCGGCCGACCAGCGGGCGCTTAAGGTCAGAATGCAGAACCCGGCGCTCATTAGCCCGAGACCGAGGGCGAATTTCCCCCAGATACGCACGGTGCGGTTGCCCTTGATGTTCTCTTTAACCAGCCATGCCAGCACCATACCGCAGAGCATCACCGCAAAGGCGTTAACCGACTGGAACATCGCGGTTGGTACTTCATAGCTCATGACGTGGCGGTTCACGAAACGGTCGATATAGAGGCTGATGGAGCTGCCGCCCTGCTGGGCGAAGGCCCAGAACAGCAGGCTAAAACCGGTGAGGACGATAATCAGGCGCAGCTCTTTACGCTGTTTGTCGTTCTCCGCGCGCAGATAAATGCGCGCCAGTACCGCCAGGCCAATCACCGTCGCGACGATCAGCGCATACACCGACCACTCCTGCCAGAACAACACGGTAATCAGCAGCGGCGTCGCCACCAGCAAAACCAGCAGCCAGCCCCAGTTTGGCAGGACAAAGGTCCGCGCGCGCAGCGCCTCGCGGTTAACGCCGGTGGTATGGCGGAAGTGGCGACCGCCGCAGAGGAAAATCACCAGTCCGGCAATCATGCCGACTGCCGCCAGCGCAAAGCCCATCGCCCAGCTGTACTCTTCCTGCACGTAGCCGCAGGCGATAGGCGCGATGATCGAACCAATATTCCCCGCGGCGTACATCAGCGAGAAGCCGCCATCGCGGCGCGGATCGGTCGGCTCGTACAGTTCGCCAAGCAGGCAGCTAACGTTGGATTTAAACAGTCCGTAACCGCAAACGATAATCGCCAGCGACAGATACAGGAAGGTGGGAGCGACTTCGCTGGCGCCGAGCACCAGGTGACCGATAGCCATGAGTAGCGCGCCGAGCATCACCGCCATGCGGTTGCCGAGCAGTTTGTCGGCGAGGAAGCCGCCGAGAATAGGGGTGACGTAGACCAGGGAGCAGTAGGCGCTAAACAGGGTGTAGGCGTGGTTATCGTCGTACTTGAGCTGGTTGGTGAGGTACAGGATTAACAGCGCCCGCATGCCGTAAAAACTGAAGTATTCCCAAATTTGCAGCGCAACGACGTAATAAATCGCCCGTGGCTGTGAAGTTTGTCTGTTCATGTAACGTTCATTTCCTGGCCGTAAAACGAAAGTCGATCTTTCTGCATGAATAGCGTTTGTTTGGTGTTATTCATGGCCTAAATGGCTTTCTGGTTATTTAATATGCTTTATAAGTGCATAAATATACACTAATGCGCGGTGAGGGGAAGAGGCAATTTGGGCGATTACGCGAATGGCTGAAATGGACCCTTTGGCGTCGCTATCGACGACTCGGGCGGATGTGGTTATGTTATAGGTTTGTGCAAACTGATTTTCTGATGGAGCGGCAATGAAAAATAGCGAACTGGAACAATTAATTAACGAAAAACTGAATAGCGCGGCCATCAGTGATTACGCCCCGAACGGCCTGCAGGTGGAAGGGCGGGAGACGGTGCGGAAAATCGTCACCGGCGTGACCGCCAGCCAGGCGCTACTTGATGAAGCCGTTCGTCTGCAGGCGGATGCGGTGATTGTGCATCACGGTTACTTCTGGAAAGGCGAGTCGCCGGTGATCCGCGGCATGAAGCGCAATCGGCTGAAAACGCTGCTGGCCAACGATATCAACCTTTATGGCTGGCATTTACCGCTGGATGCGCATCCGGAACTGGGCAATAACGCCCAGCTGGCGCAGCTGCTGGGGATCAATGTAATGGGGGAAATCGAACCATTGGTGCCGTGGGGCGAGCTTTCTATGCCGGTATCCGGGCTGGAACTGGCATCGTGGATTGAAGCGCGATTAGGGCGTAAACCGCTGTGGTGCGGCGATACCGGGCCGGACAAAGTTACCCGCGTCGCCTGGTGTACCGGCGGCGGCCAGAGCTTTATCGATAGCGCGGCCCGCTTTGACGTCGATGCCTTTATTACCGGCGAAGTGTCTGAGCAGACGATTCATTCCGCCCGTGAGCAGGGGTTGCATTTTTATGCCGCCGGCCATCATGCCACCGAGCGCGGTGGTATTCGCGCCCTGAGCGAGTGGCTGACGGAAAATACTGACCTGGACGTCACCTTTATTGATATCCCTAACCCGGCCTGATGAGAGAGAAAAAAGTGCAGCGAGCGCGTTGTTATCTATTAGGTGAAACGGCGGTGGTCCTGGAGCTTGAGCCTCCGGTGACCCTGGAGAGCCAAAAACGTATCTGGGGCCTGACGCAGCGGTTGACCGATCGCGAAGAGGTGGTTGAAGTGATTCCGGGGATGAACAACATCACCGTTGTGCTGCGTCGTCCGCAGGAGATGGCGTGGGAGGCGATTGACAAGCTGCAGCGCTGGTGGGAAGAGAGCGATGCGCTGGAGCCGGAATCCCGCGAGATAAGTATCCCGGTTGTCTACGGCGGCGAGGCGGGGCCAGACCTTGGCGATGTCGCGCGCCATAGCGGGTTGAGCGAAAAGCAGGTGGTCGAACTGCACTCTTCAGTGGAGTACATGGTGTGGTTTCTGGGTTTCCAGCCGGGGTTTCCGTACTTTGGCGGCCTGCCGGAGCAGCTGGCGATGCCGCGTCGCGCCGAGCCGCGCGTACTGGTACCGGCGGGATCGGTAGGTATCGGCGGATCGCAAACCGGTATTTATCCGCTGGCGACGCCGGGCGGCTGGCAGCTGCTGGGTCGCACGCCGCTGGCATTATTCGATCCAAAACGTGAAGAGCCGGTGCTGCTGCGTTCTGGCGATCGCGTGCGCTTTGTGCCGCAGAAGGAGGGGGTATGTTGAAATTTATCCGCGCCGGCATGTACACCTCGGTCCAGGATGGCGGCCGGGAAGGCCAGCGCCAGTGGGGAATTAGCCGCTGCGGCGCGCTGGATAAACCGGCAATGACTATTGCCAATCTGCTGGTGGGCAATGCGCCGGAGACGGCGGCGCTGGAAATTACGCTGGGTCAGGTCGATGTACAGTTTACCCGCCATTGCTGGTTCGCGTTGACCGGAGCCGCCTGTGAAGCGACGCTCGACGGCGCGCCGGTCTGGTTGGGCTGGCGAATGGAAGCGAAGGCCGGGCAGCGGCTGGTGTTGAAAACTCCGCAGCATGGGATCCGCAGCTACCTGGCGGTGGCGGGCGGTATCGACGTGCCTGAAGTTTTAGGTTCCCGCTCTACCGATCTGAAAGTCGGTATCGGCGGAATCGAAGGGCGCCGGTTGCAGGATGGCGATCAATTGAAGATTGGGAAATCCTCCCGCCGCTTTAGCGCCTCGCGCGGCGTTAAACAGCTACCGACCGGTAATATCATTCGCGCGCTGCCGGGGCCGGAGTATCACGAATTCGACAGCGTGTCGCAGGAGTCTTTCTGGCGTTCGCCGTGGCGCCTTAGCCCGCAGAGCAACCGTATGGGCTACCGCCTGCAGGGCCAGCCGCTCAAACGCACAACCGACCGGGAAATGCTCTCCCATGGCCTGCTGCCCGGGGTGGTACAGGTGCCGCATAACGGCCAGCCGATTGTGTTGATGAACGATGCGCAGACCACCGGCGGCTATCCGCGTATAGCCTGCATTATTGAAGCCGATATGTACCAACTGGCGCAAATTCCGCTGGGTCAGCCGATCCATTTCGTCCCCTGTTCGCTGGAAGAAGCGCTGAAAGCGCGCGCCGACCAGCAGCGTTACCTTGAACAACTGGCCTGGAGATTAAGCGATGAAAATTGATTTAAATGCCGACCTCGGCGAAGGCTGCGCCAGCGATAGCGCGCTGCTGCAGCTGGTCTCTTCCGCCAATATCGCCTGCGGCTTTCACGCCGGTGATGCGCTGCTCATGCAGCAGTGCGTGCGCGAGGCGCTGAAAAACGGCGTTGCTATTGGCGCGCACCCAAGCTTCCCGGACCGGGAAAATTTCGGCCGCACCGCGATGCAGTTACCGCCAGAGACGGTCTACGCCCAGGTGCTGTACCAAATTGGCGCGCTGGCGGCGATCGTGCATGCCCAGGGCGGCGAGCTGCGGCACGTCAAACCGCACGGCATGTTGTACAACCAGGCGGCGAAAGAGCCACCGCTGGCCGATGCCATCGCTCGCGCGGTGCGCGATGCCGACGCCGGGCTGGTACTGGTCGGGCTGGCGGGGAGCGAGCTTATCCGCGCCGGACAGCGCTATCAGCTGACGACGCGCCAGGAAGTCTTCGCCGATCGCGGTTATCTCGCTGACGGTAGCCTGGTGCCGCGCAGCCAGCCGGGCGCGCTGATTGAGAGCGAAGAACAGGCGTTGGCGCAAACGCTGGAAATGGTGCAGCACAACCGGGTGCGCAGCCTGAGCGGCGAATGGGCGCATGTGAAGGCGGAAACGGTCTGCCTGCATGGCGATGGCGCTCATGCGCTCGATTTCGCCCGACGCTTGCGCGCTGCTTTCGCAGGGCGCAATATCGACGTCAGCGCGGACATTGATTAATAGTCCGCCTGAGTATTATTAATAATAATTAAATCAAATAACTAACAACACTCACAACTCAACAGGACGTTATTATGCAAGAGGTGATATCCCTCTGGCCGCTGATCGGCATTGCCGTGATTGTGGTCGGTTTTCTATTACGCTTTAACCCGGTGCTGGTGGTGATTATCTCCGGGATCGTCACCGGCGTGGCGGCGCATATGCCAATAGCCACTATTCTGGAGAAACTGGGCGAGGGCTTCCTCAATACCCGTAATCTGCCGTTTATTCTGCTGTTGCCGCTGGCGGTGATCGGGCTGCTGGAGCGCCATGGTCTGAAAGAGCGGGCGCAGGCGTGGATCGCGAAGATCCATAGCGCGACTGCCGGACGACTGCTGATCGTCTATCTTTTCGTGCGCGAAGCCACCGCCGCCCTGGGCTTGACCAGCCTCGGCGGACATCCGCAAATGGTGCGCCCGCTGCTAGCGCCGATGGCGGAAGGGGCGGCGGAAAAGCGCTTTGGCCCGCTGCCGGGCAATGTGCGCTACCGGCTGCGCGCAATGTCGGCGGCGACCGACAACGTTGGCCTGTTCTTCGGTGAAGATATTTTTGTCGCCTTTGGCGCGATCATCTTCATGCACAACTTTATGCTGGAGTCGGGCGGGATCCAGACCGAGCCGTTGCATATTGCCCTGTGGGGGATCCCGACGGCGATCTGCGCCTTCCTGATCCACGCCGCGCGCCTGTGGCGCCTCGATCGCCATCTCCAGCGCGAGCTGGACCGGGTTAACGCCGGGCAGGCGAAAGGCGGTGCGGCATGAACTTCCAACAAACGTATTTATATTGGCTGGCCGGCGCGGTACTGCTGGTCGTGGCTATCATGTCCTGGCGCGACAAAAGCAATCCGCGGCGCCTGACAACCGGCCTGTTCTGGGGCCTGTACGGGCTGGTGTTCTTGCTCGGCGACTGGACGTATCAACTGGTGGGCGATAAGCGTACGGTGAATATCGCCGTCGGCGGGGTGGTGGTGGTACTGGCGCTGATCGCTGGCTTTGGCGGTGTGCGCCTCGGCAGCTACCATCAGCGTACCCAGGAAGAGAAAACCGCCAGCGCGAAACGCCTCGGCAACAAACTTTTCTATCCGGCGCTGGCGATTCCGGTCGTCACCGTCATTGGCGTACTGCTGTTTAACAATCTGCCTTCATGGCAGGTGGCGCTCTTCGGGCCGGGCAACCACGCGACGCTGATTACCCTGTTCTCGATGACCGTCGGTACGCTGATTGGCCTGGCGATGGCGATTCGTATGACCCATGAAACGGTGGCGCAGCCGATGCAGGAAGCGCGCCGTTTGCTGGATTCTGTCGGCTGGGCCTTTATCCTGCCGCAAATCCTCGCGGTGCTGGGGCTGCTATTTACCGCGGCGGGCGTCGGAACCAGCATTTCATGGCTGACCGAGCACTATCTGGCGGTAGATAACCGCTTTATCGCCGTGGCCGTGTACGCCATCGGCATGGCGGTGTTGACGATGGTGATGGGCAACGCCTTTGCCGCTTTCCCGATCGTGACCGCCGGGGTTGGCATTCCGATTTTAGTCCTGCAGCACGGCGGCAATCCGGCGGTAATGGCGGCGATTGGTATGTTTTCCGGCTACTGCGGCACGCTGATGACGCCGATGGCGGCGAACTTTAATATCGTACCGGCGGCGCTGCTGGAACTGCCGGATAAAAACGCGGTGATTAAAGCCCAGGTACCGACCGGTATCCTGCTGCTGATCGTCAACGTATTCTTACTCTATTTCCTGATGTTCCTGTAAGGAGGGATGATGGCTGGCGTATTAATTACCGGTTTTGAGCCGTTCGGCGGCGAAACGGTTAATCCTTCATGGGAAGTGGTTAAGCAGCTTGATGGCGTGATTATTCGCGGGCAGCAGGTGGTGGCTAAACAGTTACCCTGCGTGTTCGGCGAGGCGCTAACGGTGCTGAACGCCGCGCTTGAAACCTATCAACCGCAGCTAACGATTGCCGTCGGGCAGGCCGGCGGCCGTGTCGATATTACCGTCGAACGTGTGGCTATCAACGTCGATGATGCGCGGATCCCCGACAATAAAGGCCAGCAGCCGATCGATGAGCCGATCGTCGCAAACGGTCCCGCGGCCTTCTTCAGCAAGCTACCGATCAAAGCGATCGTTAACATGCTGCGCCAGCAGGGGATCCCGGCCTCGGTGTCGCAAACCGCGGGCACTTTTGTCTGCAATCACGTGATGTATGGTTTGCTGCATCAGCTGCAGGGAAAAAGCGGGCAGAAGGGCGGTTTTATCCATATTCCGTATCTGCCTGAACAGGCGGCGGCCCACCCTGGCGAGGCGAGTATGTCGGTCGCGACGGTACGCGCGGCGCTGGAAACGGCAATTGCCGTCGCTCTTGAACAGAATGACGATGTCAAAATTGGCGGCGGCGCCACGCACTAACAAAAGGACGAAACTATGCCTGAAGGCCCGGAGATCCGCCGCGCGGCGGATAACCTGGAGGCGGCTATCAAAGGCGAACCGTTAACCGAAGCCTGGTTCGCCTTTCCACAGTTGCAACCCTATCAAAGCCAGTTGATTGGCCAGCGGGTGACCCATATCACCACCCGCGGCAAGGCCCTGTTAACCCACTTCTCCGGCGGATTGACGCTGTATAGCCATAACCAGCTATATGGCGTCTGGCGCGTGGTGGATGCCGGCGTTGAGCCGCAATCGAACCGCGTGCTGCGCGTCAGACTGCAGACCGCACGCAAGGCGATTTTGCTCTATAGCGCCTCGGAGATTGAGATATTGACGGCGCAACAGCTGGCCCATCATCCGTTTTTACAACGGGTCGGGCCGGATGTGCTGGATATGACGTTAACCGCCGGGCAGGTCAGAGAGCGGCTGTTATCGGCGAAATTTCGCAATCGCCAGTTTTCCGGCCTGTTGCTGGACCAGGCGTTTCTCGCCGGGCTCGGGAACTATCTGCGGGTAGAGATCCTGTGGCAGGTGGGGCTGACCGGGCAGCATAAAGCCGCCGAGCTCAATGAAACGCAGCTCGATGCGCTGGCGCACGCGCTGCTGGATATCCCGCGCCTTTCTTACCGTACCCGCGGCCAGGTGGATGAAAACAAACATCATGGCGCGCTGTTCCGCTTTAAGGTCTTTCATCGCGAGGGTGAGGCCTGCGAACGCTGCGGCAGCATCATTGAGAAAACGATGCTGTCATCGCGACCCTTTTACTGGTGCCCCGGCTGCCAGCACTAATGCCAGTTGTTGAGCGATTAAAATTTATTTGCACGTTTAAATAAAAAAATCGGGGAAGATCCCCGATTTTTTTATTGCTCACCCCGACAGGGTTAAAATTACTTCTTGAGATCGGACTTGAAATCGCGCTTCTGGTAGCCGGTATACAGCTGACGCGGACGGGCAATTTTCATACCGTCGCTGTGCATTTCGTTCCAGTGGGCAATCCAGCCGACGGTGCGCGCCATCGCGAAGATGACGGTAAACATCGAGGATGGAATACCCATCGCTTTCAGGATGATGCCGGAGTAGAAATCGACGTTCGGATACAGTTTCTTCTCGATGAAGTACGGGTCGTTGAGCGCGATATGCTCAAGTTCCATCGCCACTTCCAGCAGATCGTCCTTGGTGCCCAGCTCTTTCAGCACTTCGTGGCAGGTTTCACGCATAACGGTGGCGCGCGGATCGTAGTTCTTGTACACGCGATGGCCGAAGCCCATCAGGCGGAAAGAGTCATTCTTGTCTTTCGCGCGGCGCACGAATTCCGGAATGTGTTCAACGGAGCTGATCTCTTCCAGCATTTTCAGCGCGGCTTCGTTGGCGCCGCCGTGCGCCGGTCCCCACAGGGAGGCGATACCCGCAGCGATACAGGCGAACGGGTTAGCGCCGGAAGAGCCTGCGGTACGGACGGTAGAGGTTGATGCGTTCTGTTCGTGGTCAGCGTGCAGGATCAGGATACGGTCCATCGCGCGTTCCAGCACCGGGTTAACCTCGTAGGTTTCACACGGCGTGGAGAACATCATATTCAGGAAGTTACCCGCGTAGGAGAGATCGTTGCGCGGATACACGAAAGGCTGGCCGATAGAATACTTGTAACACATCGCTGCCATGGTCGGCATTTTGGACAGCAGACGATAGGCGGCGATTTCCCGGTGACGTGGATTATTTACGTCCAGGGAGTCGTGATAGAACGCCGCCAGCGCGCCGGTAATACCGCACATCACCGCCATCGGGTGAGAGTCGCGGCGGAACGCGTGGAACAGACGGGTAATCTGTTCGTGGATCATGGTGTGGCGGGTAACGGTAGTTTTGAATTCGTCGTACTGCTGTTGAGTCGGTTTTTCGCCGTTCAACAGGATGTAGCACACTTCAAGATAATTTGACTCGGTAGCCAGCTGATCGATCGGGAAACCGCGGTGCAGCAGGATCCCCTCATCGCCGTCGATAAAAGTAATTTTAGATTCACACGAGGCTGTTGAAGTGAAACCGGGGTCGAAGGTGAAGACACCTTTTGAACCAAGACTACGAATATCAATAACATCCTGACCGAGCGTGCCTTTTAGCACATCAAGTTCAATAGCAGTGTCACCACCCAGGGTGATTTTTGCTTTAGCATCAGACATTTATGGTCTCCTTAGCGCCTTTTATTGCTTAAGACTGCCGGGTGGTGGATTTGCATTCGGCCCGAACCTGACTACGTTACCAGATTGTTATGTTGCTCACAGCTCTGTGTCGCGAAAATTGCAGGGTACAGAGCGCAGGCGCTTGATGGTACGTCTTCAGCCCGGGAGTGAAACGGCAGCAAATCAGCGTTTTAGCAGCCCGAATATTAAAACCTGTATACCACTAATAACTGTCCTGATTACATCGGTCAATACCATCACACTGTTACATAACTTATTCTCAGGTGAAAGAGTGACCCCATAACTTTTGGGCATTATTGCATTAATCTAGTAATGGTTGTAACAAGAATGTTTAATATTTGTCAAATCAGGTGATTAAAATTTAAAATAATGTTGTAATCGTGACCTTGATCACTGTTCCGGACAAAACCCGACAAACTATATGTAGGTTAATTGTAATGATTTTGTGAACGGCCTATACTGCCGCCAGGTCTCCGGAACACCCTGCAATCCCGAGCCACCCAGCGTTGTTTGGTCACGCTTTTACTCCTGGAAAGGGGTTTTAACATGACTTCTGGTTATAGAAAGGACGCTGTCTGACCCGCAAGCAGACCGGAGGAAGGAAACAATAAGAACAGCATGTGGGCGTTATTCATGGTAAGAAATGTGAAAAAACAAAGACCTGTCAATCTGGATCTACAAACGATTCGATTCCCAATCACGGCGATAGCGTCCATTCTCCATCGCGTATCCGGTGTGATCACTTTTGTGGCGGTCGGTATTCTGCTTTGGTTGCTGGGCACCAGCCTTTCCTCTCCGGAGGGCTTCCTGACGGCCGCTTCCATCATGAATAGCTTCTTCGTGAAGTTCATCATGTGGGGCATCCTCACCGCGCTGGCTTACCACGCCGTTGTCGGTATCCGCCATCTGCTGATGGACTTTGGCTATCTGGAAGAAACCCTCGAAGCAGGGACACGCTCCGCCAAAATTTCTTTTGTTATTACTGTCGTGCTTTCACTTCTCGCAGGAGTCCTCGTATGGTAAGCAACGCCTCAGCACTGGGACGCAACGGCGTACATGACTTTATTCTGGTCCGTGCTACCGCCATCGTTCTGACCCTCTACATCATCTACATGGTTGGCTTCTTCGCCACCTCCGGTGAGATCTCCTGGGAAATCTGGACCGGATTCTTCTCCTCCGCGTTCACCAAAGTCTTTACCCTGCTGGCTCTCGTTTCCATCCTGATTCACGCCTGGATCGGTATGTGGCAGGTGTTGACGGACTACGTTAAACCACTGGCCGTGCGCTTAGTTCTGCAACTGATTATCGTTGTGGCGCTGGTGGCTTACGTTCTTTATGGATTTGTTGTGGTGTGGGGTGTGTAATGAAATTGCCAGTCAGAGAATTTGATGCAGTTGTAATTGGTGCCGGCGGCGCAGGTATGCGCGCGGCGCTGCAGATTTCCCAGAGCGGACAGACCTGTGCGCTGCTCTCTAAAGTTTTCCCTACCCGTTCCCATACCGTTTCCGCGCAGGGTGGCATCACCGTCGCGCTCGGTAATACCCATGAAGATAACTGGGAATGGCACATGTACGACACCGTAAAAGGGTCGGACTATATCGGCGACCAGGACGCCATCGAATATATGTGTAAGACCGGCCCGGAAGCGATTCTTGAGCTGGAACATATGGGCCTGCCGTTCTCCCGTCTTGATGACGGCCGTATTTATCAGCGTCCGTTTGGCGGCCAGTCGAAAAACTTCGGCGGCGAGCAGGCGGCACGCACCGCGGCGGCGGCCGACCGTACCGGTCACGCGCTGCTGCACACCCTGTATCAACAGAACCTGAAAAACCACACCACTATCTTCTCCGAATGGTATGCCCTCGATCTGGTGAAAAACCAGGACGGCGCGGTGGTTGGTTGTACCGCACTGTGCATCGAAACCGGTGAAGTGGTGTACTTCAAAGCCCGCGCTACCGTGCTGGCGACCGGCGGCGCAGGCCGTATTTATCAATCCACCACCAACGCCCACATCAACACCGGCGACGGCGTCGGTATGGCTCTGCGCGCGGGCGTTCCGGTGCAGGATATGGAAATGTGGCAGTTCCACCCGACCGGTATCGCCGGGGCAGGGGTGCTGGTCACCGAAGGTTGCCGCGGCGAAGGCGGTTACCTGCTGAACAAACACGGCGAGCGCTTCATGGAGCGTTATGCGCCGAACGCGAAAGACCTGGCGGGTCGTGACGTGGTGGCGCGTTCCATCATGATCGAAATCCGCGAAGGCCGCGGCTGCGATGGTCCGTGGGGCCCGCACGCTAAACTGAAACTGGATCACCTGGGTAAAGAAGTGCTGGAATCCCGTCTGCCGGGCATTCTTGAACTGTCTCGTACCTTTGCCCACGTTGACCCGGTTAAAGAACCGATTCCGGTTATCCCAACCTGCCACTACATGATGGGCGGTATTCCGACCAAAGTGACTGGTCAGGCGCTGACCGTGAACGAGAAGGGCGAAGATGTGGTGATCCCGGGCCTGTTCGCCGTTGGCGAAATCGCCTGCGTATCGGTACATGGCGCCAACCGTCTGGGCGGCAACTCGCTGCTGGACCTGGTGGTCTTCGGCCGCGCGGCGGGTCTGCATCTGCAGGAATCCATCGCCGAGCAGGGCGCGCTGCGCGCTGCCAGCGAGTCCGATGTCGAAGCTTCCCTGGACCGCCTCAACCGTTGGAACAACACCCGTTCCGGCGAAGACCCGGTCGCTATCCGCAAAGCGCTGCAGGAATGTATGCAGCATAACTTCTCGGTCTTCCGTGAAGGCGACGCGATGCATAAAGGTCTGGAACAGCTGAAAGAGATCCGCGAGCGTCTGAAAAATGCGCGCCTGGACGACACTTCCAGCGAGTTCAATACCCAGCGCGTCGAGTGTCTGGAGCTGGATAACCTGATGGAAACCGCGTATTCCACGGCGGTATCCGCTAACTTCCGTACCGAAAGCCGCGGCGCGCATAGCCGCTTCGACTTCCCGGAACGTGATGATGAAAACTGGCTGTGCCATTCCCTGTATCTGCCAGAGTCGGAATCCATGACGCGTCGAGCGGTCAACATGGAACCGAAACTGCGTCCGGCATTCCCGCCGAAGATTCGTACTTATTAATGCGGAGACAGGAATATGAAACTCGAGTTTTCAATTTATCGCTATAACCCGGATGTTGACGACGCTCCGCATATGCAGGATTACACCCTCGACGCGGAAGAAGGTCGCGACATGATGCTGCTGGATGCGCTTATACAGCTGAAAGAAAAAGATCCGTCGCTGTCGTTCCGCCGCTCCTGCCGTGAAGGGGTGTGCGGTTCCGATGGCCTGAACATGAACGGTAAAAATGGTCTGGCGTGCATCACGCCGATCTCCGCGCTGAATCAGCCGGGTAAGAAAATTGTTATCCGTCCGCTGCCTGGATTGCCGGTTATCCGCGATTTGGTGGTAGACATGGGGCAATTCTACGCACAATATGAGAAGATCAAGCCTTACTTATTGAATAATGGGCAAAATCCTCCGGCTCGCGAGCATCTGCAGATGCCTGAGCAGCGCGAGAAACTCGATGGTCTGTACGAGTGTATTCTGTGCGCATGTTGTTCGACCTCTTGCCCGTCGTTCTGGTGGAACCCGGACAAGTTCATCGGCCCGGCAGGCCTTCTGGCCGCGTATCGCTTCCTGATCGACAGCCGCGATACCGAAACCAGCGAGCGTCTGGAAGGTCTGAGCGATGCTTTCAGCGTATTCCGCTGTCACAGCATTATGAACTGCGTCAGTGTTTGTCCTAAGGGATTGAACCCAACGCGCGCCATCGGCCATATTAAGTCGATGCTGTTGCAGCGCAGCGCGTAAGCAACACGGTCTGTCCCGGATGGCGCTTGCGCTTATCCGGGCTACCAAAGCAGTAGCCCCGGCAAGCGTTAGCGCCGCCGGGGATATAGCAGGAAATCTTTAAAAACCGCCACAAGATGTACCAGTAATGTGTAGGCCTGATAAGCGAAGCGCCATCAGGCAATAGAGATAGCAGGAAACCTCTAAAAACTGCCCCTGATAGTTAGACAGTTTTTAAAGGTTCCTTAGCGGATAGAAACCACAACTCGTCCGCAACAAGTGAACCCCGGCACGTGCACTCGGTGTGCGTGGTAGTTTCTACGGCGAAATAAGCATAAAAATGCTTAAGGGATCACGATGCAGAACGGCGCAATGAAAGCCTGGCTGGACTCTTCTTACCTCTCTGGTTCGAACCAGAGCTGGATAGAACAGCTCTATGAAGACTTCTTAACCGATCCTGACTCTGTTGACGCCAACTGGCGTTCGATGTTCCAGCAGTTACCTGGCACCGGAGTTAAACCGGATCAATTTCATTCGAAAACACGTGATTATTTCCGTCGACTGGCGAAGGATGCCTCACGTTACACTTCTTCGATATCCGACCCTGATACCAATGTGAAGCAGGTTAAAGTCCTGCAGCTCATCAACGCATACCGCTTCCGCGGTCACCAGCAGGCGAATCTCGATCCGCTGGGACTGTGGCAGCAAGAGAGAGTGGCGGATCTCGATCCGGCTTACCACGATCTCACCGAGGCCGATTTCCAGGAAAGCTATAACGTAGGTTCTTTCGCCATCGGAAAAGACACGATGAAGCTGGGCGACCTGATCGCGGCGCTTAAGCAAACCTACTGCGGCTCCATCGGCGCGGAATACATGCACATCACCTCTACTGAAGAAAAACGCTGGATCCAGCAGCGCATTGAGTCAGTAGCAGGCAAAGCGAGCTTCACCGCGGAAGAGAAAAAGCGCTTCCTGAGCGAACTGACCGCCGCGGAAGGCCTGGAGCGCTACCTCGGCGCCAAATTCCCGGGCGCGAAACGCTTCTCGCTGGAAGGCGGCGATGCGTTAATCCCGATGCTCAAAGAGATCATCCGTCACGCCGGTAAGAGCGGCACCCGTGAAGTGGTGCTGGGCATGGCGCACCGTGGTCGTCTGAACGTACTGGTCAACGTGCTGGGTAAAAAACCGCAGGACCTGTTTGACGAATTCGCGGGCAAACATAAAGAACACCTCGGCACCGGCGACGTGAAGTACCACATGGGCTTCTCTTCCGATATGGAAACCGAAGGCGGTCTGGTTCACCTGGCGCTGGCGTTTAACCCGTCGCACCTGGAAATCGTCAGCCCGGTGGTTATCGGCTCCGTACGCGCCCGTCTGGATCGTCTGGACGAGCCGAGCAGCAACAAAGTTCTGCCAATCACCATCCACGGCGACGCCGCGGTAGCCGGCCAGGGCGTAGTTCAGGAAACTCTGAACATGTCCAAAGCGCGTGGTTACGAAGTGGGCGGTACCGTGCGCATCGTTATCAACAACCAGGTTGGCTTCACCACGTCCAACCCGCTGGATGCGCGTTCTACGCCGTACTGCACCGATATCGGTAAGATGGTTCAGGCACCGATTTTCCACGTTAACGCGGATGACCCGGAAGCGGTCGCTTTTGTTACCCGTCTGGCGCTGGATTTCCGTAATACCTTCAAACGCGATGTCTTCATCGACCTGGTGTGCTACCGCCGTCACGGCCACAACGAAGCCGACGAGCCGAGCGCAACCCAGCCGCTGATGTACCAGAAAATCAAAAAGCATCCGACTCCGCGCAAAATCTACGCTGACAAGCTGGAGCAGGACAAAGTCGCGACGCTGGAAGACGCTACCGAACAGGTTAACCTCTACCGCGATGCGCTGGATGCCGGCGATTGCGTGGTAGAAGAGTGGCGTCCGATGAACATGCACTCCTTTACCTGGTCTCCGTACCTCAACCATGAGTGGGATGAGAGCTACCCGGATAAAGTTGAGCCAAAACGCCTGCAAGAGCTGGCCAAACGCATCAGTACGGTGCCGGAAACCGTTGAGATGCAGTCTCGCGTAGCGAAAATCTACGGCGACCGCCAGCTGATGGCCGCCGGTGAGAAGCCGTTCGACTGGGGCGCGGCGGAAAACCTGGCGTACGCCACCCTGGTTGACGAAGGGATTCCGGTACGTCTGTCCGGCGAAGACTCCGGTCGCGGTACCTTCTTCCACCGTCATGCGGTTATCCATAACCAGAGCAACGGCTCTACCTATACGCCGCTGCAGAACGTACACAACGGCCAGGGCCAGTTCCGCGTCTGGGACTCCGTGCTGTCTGAAGAAGCGGTGCTGGCGTTCGAATACGGTTACGCCACCGCGGAACCACGCACCCTGACCATCTGGGAAGCGCAGTTCGGCGACTTCGCCAACGGCGCGCAGGTCGTTATTGACCAGTTCATCAGCTCCGGCGAGCAGAAATGGGGCCGGATGTGCGGCCTGGTGATGCTGCTGCCGCACGGCTATGAAGGGCAGGGCCCGGAGCACTCCTCCGCGCGTCTGGAACGCTATCTGCAGCTGTGCGCTGAGCAGAACATGCAGGTTTGCGTACCGTCCACTCCGGCACAGGTTTATCACATGCTGCGTCGTCAGGCGCTGCGCGGTATGCGCCGTCCGCTGGTGGTGATGTCGCCGAAATCTCTGCTGCGCCACCCGCTGGCGGTTTCCAGCATGGATGAACTGGCGAACGGCACCTTTATGCCGGCTATCGGCGAAATCGACGAGCTCGATCCGCAAGCCGTGAAACGCGTCGTACTGTGCTCTGGTAAGGTTTACTACGACCTGCTGGAACAGCGCCGTAAAAACGAGCAAAAAGATGTCGCCATCGTGCGTATCGAACAGCTCTATCCGTTCCCGCATCAGGCGGTGCAGGAAGCGCTGAAAGCTTATTCGCACGTCCACGATTTTGTCTGGTGCCAGGAAGAGCCGCTCAACCAGGGCGCATGGTACTGCAGCCAGCACCACCTTCGTGAAGTAGTTCCATTTGGGGCCTCTCTGCGTTATGCAGGCCGCCCGGCCTCCGCCTCTCCGGCGGTAGGGTATATGTCCGTTCACCAGAAACAGCAACAAGATCTGGTCAATGACGCGCTGAACGTCGATTAATTAAAGGATACACAATGAGTAGCGTAGATATTCTGGTTCCCGACCTTCCTGAGTCCGTAGCTGACGCAACCGTCGCCACCTGGCACAAAAAACCGGGCGACGCGGTAGTCCGCGACGAAGTTCTGGTCGAAATCGAAACTGACAAAGTGGTACTGGAAGTACCGGCATCAGCGGACGGCATTCTGGATGCAGTACTGGAAGACGAAGGCGCCACCGTGCTGTCTCGTCAGATTCTGGGCCGCCTGCGTGAAGGCAACAGCGCCGGTAAAGCCGCTGATGCGAAAGCTGATACTAAAGAGTCCACCCCGGCTCAGCGTCAGCAAGCGTCTCTGGAAGAGCAAAGCAACGACGCGCTTAGCCCGGCTATCCGTCGCCTGTTGGCTGAACACAGCCTCGACGCGGCGGCGATTAAAGGCACCGGCGTTGGCGGCCGTCTGACCCGCGAAGACGTTGAGAAGCATCTGGCGAGCGCGCCGGCGAAAGCTGAAGCGAAAGCGCCAGCCGCTGCTGCGGCGCCGGTTGCGCAACTGGGCCACCGCTCTGAAAAACGCGTACCGATGACCCGTCTGCGCAAACGCGTTGCCGAGCGTCTGCTGGAAGCGAAAAACTCTACCGCCATGCTGACGACGTTCAACGAAGTCAACATGAAGCCGATTATGGATCTGCGTAAGCAGTACGGCGAAGCGTTCGAAAAACGTCACGGTATCCGTCTGGGCTTCATGTCCTTCTACGTGAAAGCGGTGGTTGAAGCGCTGAAACGCTACCCGGAAGTGAACGCTTCCATCGATGGCGATGACGTGGTTTATCACAACTACTTCGACGTGAGCATGGCGGTTTCTACGCCGCGCGGCCTGGTGACTCCGGTTCTGCGTGACGTTGACCTGCTGGGCATGGCGGATATCGAAAAGAATATTAAAGAGCTGGCAGTGAAAGGCCGTGACGGCAAGCTGACCGTAGATGACCTGACCGGCGGTAACTTCACCATTACCAACGGCGGCGTATTCGGTTCTCTGATGTCCACGCCGATCATCAACCCACCGCAGAGCGCCATCCTGGGTATGCATGCCATTAAAGACCGTCCGATGGCGGTGAATGGCAAGGTAGAAATTCTGCCGATGATGTACCTGGCGCTCTCCTACGACCACCGTCTGATCGATGGACGTGAATCGGTAGGCTTCCTGGTAGCGATTAAAGAGCTGCTGGAAGATCCGACTCGTCTGCTGCTGGACGTGTAGTCAGTAAGAGTATTACCTACCGTAGGCCGGATAAGGCGTTCGCGCCGCCATCCGGCGTTGATGAGATGCCTGATGGCGACGCTTGCGCGTCTTATCAGGCCTACAGGTTTAAAGATAATTATTACCTGAAGGATGGACTGAACACATGAACTTACATGAATATCAGGCAAAACAACTTTTTGCCCGCTATGGCTTACCGGCGCCGGTGGGTTATGCCTGTACTACTCCGCGTGAAGCAGAAGAAGCCGCTTCAAAAATCGGCGCGGGTCCGTGGGTAGTGAAATGTCAGGTTCACGCTGGTGGCCGCGGTAAAGCGGGCGGTGTGAAAGTAGTTAAGAGCAAAGAAGAGATTCGCGCTTTTGCTGAGCATTGGCTGGGCAAACGCCTGGTGACTTACCAAACAGATGCTAACGGCCAGCCGGTAAACCAGATCCTGGTTGAAGCGGCGACCGACATTGATAAAGAGCTGTATCTGGGCGCGGTTGTTGACCGTAGCTCCCGTCGCGTGGTGTTCATGGCGTCTACCGAAGGCGGCGTGGAAATCGAAAAAGTGGCGGAAGAAACCCCGCACCTGATCCACAAGATCGCTATCGATCCGCTGGCGGGCCCGATGCCTTACCAGGGTCGTGAACTGGCGTTCAAACTGGGTCTGGAAGGCAAACAGGTTCAGCAGTTCACCAAGATCTTCATGGGTCTGGCGACCATCTTCCTGGAGCGCGACCTGGCGCTGATCGAAATCAACCCGCTGGTTATCACCAAGCAGGGCGACCTGATCTGCCTCGACGGCAAACTGGGCGCTGACGGCAACGCGCTGTTCCGCCAGCCGGATCTGCGCGAAATGCGCGACCAGTCTCAAGAAGATCCGCGCGAAGCTCAGGCGGCGCAGTGGGAACTGAACTACGTTGCTCTCGACGGCAACATCGGTTGCATGGTTAACGGCGCAGGCCTGGCGATGGGCACCATGGACATCGTTAAGCTGCACGGCGGCGAACCGGCTAACTTCCTCGACGTTGGCGGCGGCGCCACCAAAGAGCGCGTAACCGAAGCGTTCAAAATCATCCTCTCTGACGACAACGTTAAAGCGGTTCTGGTTAACATCTTCGGCGGTATCGTACGTTGCGACCTGATCGCTGACGGCATCATCGGCGCGGTTGAAGAAGTGGGTGTTAACGTACCGGTTGTTGTACGTCTCGAAGGTAACAACGCCGAACTGGGCGCGAAAAAACTGGCTGACAGCGGCCTGAATATTATTGCAGCGAAAAGTCTGACGGACGCAGCACAGCAGGTTGTTGCCGCAGTGGAGGGGAAATAATGTCAGTTTTAATTAATAAAGACACCAAGGTTATCTGCCAGGGCTTTACCGGTAGCCAGGGTACATTCCACTCTGAACAAGCGATCGCTTACGGCACTCAGATGGTTGGCGGCGTAACGCCAGGTAAAGGCGGCACCACTCACCTGGGCCTGCCGGTATTTAACACCGTGCGTGAAGCCGTTGAAGCCACCGGCGCGACTGCGACCGTCATCTACGTTCCGGCGCCGTTCTGCAAAGACTCCATTCTGGAAGCTATCGACGCGGGCATTAAGCTGATTATCACCATCACTGAAGGTATCCCGACCCTGGATATGCTGACCGTGAAAGTGAAGCTGGACGAAGCTGGCGTTCGCATGATCGGCCCGAACTGCCCGGGCGTTATCACTCCGGGCGAGTGCAAAATCGGCATCATGCCGGGTCACATCCACAAGCCGGGTAAAGTGGGCATCGTTTCCCGTTCCGGTACCCTGACCTATGAAGCGGTTAAGCAGACCACCGACTATGGCTTTGGCCAGTCTACCTGCGTCGGTATCGGCGGCGACCCGATCCCGGGCTCCAACTTCATCGATATCCTGAAAATGTTCCAGGAAGACCCGCAGACCGAAGCGATCGTCATGATCGGTGAAATCGGCGGCAGCGCGGAAGAAGAAGCGGCAGCTTACATTAAAGAGCACGTGACTAAGCCGGTTGTCGGCTACATCGCGGGCGTTACCGCGCCGAAAGGTAAGCGTATGGGCCACGCAGGCGCCATCATCGCTGGCGGTAAAGGCACCGCTGATGAGAAATTTGCTGCGCTGGAAGCGGCCGGTGTGAAAACCGTTCGCAGCCTGGCGGATATCGGCGAAGCGCTGAAAGCTATCATCAAGTAAACCCTCACTGCTCTCAGGAGCAGACTAATGTCCGATTTCGACATGGTTGGCCACCGTCAGGTGGCCTTTTTTTTGCCTTGTCGTCAGCCGCAGGCGCTCTCTTACGTTAAAAAACGCTATTCTATTGATTTGATGAATATTATTGGGAATAATCACTCGCCGCTTGTCCGGGGGAGGGGAGGTGGTTAATTTTATGTGAAAATAAACAGGAAAACGCAGACGTTATTTTTTTGCATTTCGATTGGGAAAAATAGTGTGACCGGTCTAACATTATTAGGATCGCATCATTTCTTGCCTTAAATTGGTTAAAGTTAAAATTATATTACCTATAATTCTCATTTCCCCCTTTTTAGTAACCGCTAGCGGCAGACTTTAAACACATTTTTAACATCAATTTCACCGTTATTCTTTATTGCGCCACATAATTAACATAAGAAGAAAAAATTGATTTATATCAATGCTTAATCCTTGGAAAAAATCACCAAAAAACGTTAAATTGTCGCAAATCAAATTGGCCTATTCCGGGCATTTTCGCTATATATTGATCACCGTCGAAAAATGTAAAGCTGGAACAATAAAATCCTATTTATTGTAAGGTTATTGCGGCGTAATATATTAGAGAATCATTTGGTTTTTTCGTTAACGTATTTGTAACCTTTGCGAGGGCACTGTTTCATCGCCAGATGAGCAGTAACGTACCAGGGAGCAAATAATTTTGTATTGGGGCATGCGTATGAACCTGAATTATTGGGTTCGTTCTCGGAGTCTTCATGCGATGAGCAAGGAGTCATGATGTTAGATATAGTCGAACTGTCGCGCTTACAGTTTGCCTTGACCGCGATGTACCACTTCCTTTTTGTGCCGCTAACGCTCGGTATGGCGTTCCTGCTGGCCATCATGGAAACGGTCTACGTCCTTTCCGGCAAACAGATTTATAAAGATATGACCAAGTTCTGGGGCAAGTTGTTTGGTATCAACTTCGCTCTGGGTGTCGCAACCGGTTTGACCATGGAGTTCCAGTTCGGGACTAACTGGTCTTACTACTCTCACTATGTGGGCGATATCTTCGGTGCGCCGCTGGCCATTGAAGGTCTGATGGCCTTCTTCCTCGAATCTACCTTTGTAGGTCTGTTCTTCTTCGGTTGGGATCGTCTGGGCAAAGTTCAGCACATGGCGGTGACCTGGCTGGTCGCTCTGGGGTCTAACCTCTCCGCGCTGTGGATCCTGGTGGCCAACGGCTGGATGCAGAACCCGATCGCATCGGATTTCAACTTTGAAACCATGCGTATGGAGATGGTCAGCTTCTCCGAGCTGGTCCTGAACCCGGTTGCTCAGGTTAAATTCGTCCACACCGTGGCTTCCGGCTATGTGACTGGCGCGATGTTCATCCTTGCCATCAGCTCCTGGTACATGCTTAAAGGCCGTGATTTCGCCTTTGCTAAACGCTCCTTCGCGATTGCTGCAAGCTTTGGTATGGCCGCTATCCTCTCCGTTATCGTCCTCGGCGATGAGTCCGGTTACGAAATGGGTGACGTGCAGAAAACCAAACTGGCGGCGATTGAAGCGGAATGGGAAACCCAGCCGGCGCCGGCTGCCTTTACCCTGTTTGGTATTCCCGACCAGGAAGCGCAAACCAACCACTTCTCCATCCAGATCCCATACGCGCTGGGTATCATCGCTACCCGCTCGGTGGATAAGCCGGTTATCGGCCTGAAAGATCTGATGGCGCAGCATGAAGAGCGTATTCGTAACGGGATGAAAGCCTATGCGCTGCTGGAACAGCTGCGCGCCGGTTCGACTGACCAGGCGGTTCGCGATCAGTTCAATAACGTTAAGAAAGACCTCGGTTATGGTCTGCTGCTCAAGCGCTATACCCCGAACGTCGCTGACGCCACGGAAGAGCAGATCGCCAAAGCGACCAAAGACTCTATTCCGAGCGTAGCGCCGTTGTACTTCGCCTTCCGTATCATGGTGGCGTGCGGCGTACTGATGCTGTTGATTATCGGCGCCTCTTTCTGGACCGTGATTCGCAACCGTATTGGCGAGAAAAAATGGCTGCTGCGCGCCGCGTTCTTCGGCCTGCCGCTGCCGTGGATTGCCGTTGAAGCGGGCTGGTTTGTTGCCGAGTATGGCCGTCAGCCGTGGGCGATTGGTGAAGTGCTGCCAACCGCGGTGGCGAACTCGTCGCTGACCGCGGGCGATCTGATCTTCTCGATGTTGCTGATCTGCGGTCTGTATACGCTGTTCCTGGTGGCTGAACTGTTCCTCATGTTCAAGTTTGCCCGCAAAGGACCGAGCAGCCTGAAAACGGGTCGCTATCACTTTGAACAGTCCTCCGCGGCTATTCAGTCGGCACGCTAAGACAGGAGTCGTCAAATGATCGATTATGAAGTATTGCGTTTAATCTGGTGGCTACTGATCGGCGTTCTGCTGATTGGCTTCGCCGTCGCCGACGGTTTCGACATGGGGGTGGGCATGCTCACCCGTTTCCTCGGTCGTAATGACACCGAGCGTCGAATCATGATCAACTCCATCGCCCCGCACTGGGACGGAAACCAGGTGTGGCTCATCACCGCCGGCGGCGCGCTGTTTGCTGCCTGGCCGATGGTGTACGCCGCCGCGTTCTCCGGCTTCTATGTGGCGATGATTCTGGTGCTGGCATCTTTATTCTTCCGTCCGGTGGGCTTTGACTACCGTTCTAAGATTGAAGATACCCGCTGGCGTAACATGTGGGACTGGGGCATCTTCGTGGGGAGCTTTGTGCCGCCGCTGGTAATCGGCGTGGCTTTCGGCAACCTGCTGCAGGGTGTACCGTTCCATATCGATGAGTATCTGCGTCTGTACTACACCGGCAACTTCTTCCAGCTGCTGAACCCGTTTGGTCTGCTGGCCGGTATCGTCAGTGTGGCGATGATCCTGACGCAGGGCGCGACCTACCTGCAGATGCGTACCGTAGGCGAACTGCACCTGCGCACCCGCACCGTCTCCACGGTGGCGGCGCTGGTGACGCTGGTCTGCTTCGCGCTGGCGGGCGTTTGGGTCTACTACGGCATCGACGGCTACGTGGTGAAATCGGTGCTGGATCATACCGGCCCGTCTAACCCGCTGACCAAAGAAGTGGCGCGTGAAGCCGGCGCGTGGATGGTGAACTTTAACAACATGCCAGCGCTGTGGGCCATTCCTGCCCTGGGCGTGGTGCTGCCGCTGCTGACCGTCGCGTCAACAAAAGCAGATAAAGGCGCCATGGCGTTCCTGTTCTCCTCGCTGACGCTGGCCTGCATCATCCTGACCGCGGGTATCGCGATGTTCCCGTTCATCATGCCGTCCAGCACGATGCTGAATGCGAGCCTGACGATGTGGGATGCAACCTCCAGCCAGCTGACGCTGAATGTGATGACCTACGTGGCTATCGTGTTTGTGCCGATTATCCTCGGCTACACCACCTGGTGTTACTGGAAGATGTTTGGCCGCATTACCCGCGAAGACATCGAAAAGAACACCCACTCGCTGTACTAAGGTAAGGAGCTATATATGTGGTACTTCGCATGGATTTTGGGAACGCTGCTTGCCTGTGCCTTTGGGGTGATTACCGCGCTGGCGCTTGAGCACGTGGAAGCTACCAAAGCAGGTAAAGAAGAGCATTGATGAAAATTATCGCGACCCTTTACGCGATAATGGACAAGCGCCCGTTAAGGGCGCTTTCCTTATTAATGGCGCTGCTGCTGGCAGGCTGCATCTTCTGGGATCCTTCGCGCTTTGCGGCGAAGACCAGCGAGCTTGAAATCTGGCATGGTTTCTTGCTGATGTGGGCGGTGTGCGCCGGCGTCATTCACGGGGTGGGCTTTCGTCCGAAGGCCGTGCACTGGCAGGGGATTTTTTGTCCGCTTATCGCTGATATCGTTCTCTTCGCAGGCCTGATCTTTTTCTTCTTTTGAAAGATAAGAGTATAAGAGAAGTCTGTTAACCGCATGGGCTTGCATAAGCCCATAAAAATTTACTCGCCGTTTACTTTCTCCCATTCCAAACCACGATTCCCGCGCGTATAGTAGCGAAGTTTGAAAGCACTACTCTTTTTTTGCATTACCGGGATGTAAAGTGAATACAACGCTGTTTCGATGGCCGGTCCGGGTCTACTACGAAGATACCGATGCCGGTGGTGTGGTTTACCACGCCAGTTACGTCGCTTTTTATGAAAGAGCACGCACAGAGATGCTGCGCCACCATCACTTCAGTCAGCAGGTTCTGTTGGCTGAACGAGTTGCCTTTGTCGTTCGCAAAATGACGCTGGAGTATTTTGCGCCCGCCAGACTCGACGACATGCTCGAAATCCAGACGGAAATTACCTCGATGCGAGGCACCTCTTTGGTTTTCACGCAGCGAATCGTCAACGCCGAGAATACAGTTTTGAACGAAGCTGAAGTTCTCATTGTGTGCGTTGATCCACTCTTAATGAAGCCTCGTGCGCTTCCCAAGTCTATTGTCGCGGAGTTTAAGCAGTGACTGACATGAATATCCTTGATTTGTTCCTGAAGGCAAGCCTTCTGGTTAAACTTATCATGTTGATTTTGATTGGTTTTTCTATCGCTTCCTGGGCTATTATTATTCAGAGAACGCGTATCCTCAATTCCGCCAGCCGCGAAGCCGAAGCGTTTGAAGATAAGTTCTGGTCCGGCATTGAACTGTCTCGCCTGTACCAGGAGAGCCAGGGCCGTCGCGATAGCCTCGCCGGTTCCGAGCAGATTTTTTACAGCGGCTTTAAAGAGTTCGCGCGTCTGCATCGCGCCAACAGCCATGCGCCGGAAGCGATTGTCGAAGGGGCGTCGCGCGCGATGCGTATCTCGATGAACCGCGAACTGGAAACGCTGGAAACGCATATTCCGTTCCTTGGCACCGTGGGTTCCATCAGTCCGTATATTGGCCTGTTCGGTACCGTCTGGGGGATCATGCACGCCTTTATCGCCCTCGGCGCGGTGAAGCAGGCGACGCTGCAGATGGTTGCGCCGGGGATCGCGGAAGCGCTGATCGCCACGGCAATCGGTCTTTTCGCCGCCATCCCGGCGGTTATGGCCTACAACCGTTTGAACCAGCGCGTGAACAAACTTGAACTGAACTACGACAACTTTATGGAAGAGTTCACCGCCATTCTGCACCGTCAGGCGTTTACCAGCAGCGAAAGCAATAAGGGGTAAGCCATGGCCAGAGCACGTGGACGCGGACGTCGCGAACTGAAGTCCGAGATTAACATCGTTCCGCTGCTGGATGTCCTGTTGGTGCTGTTGCTGATCTTCATGGCGACAGCGCCGATCATTACGCAGAGCGTGGAAGTCGATCTGCCGGACGCCACGGAGTCGCAAGCGGTGAAAAGCAACGATGAACCACCGGTTATCGTTGAAGTCTCCGGAGTAGGGCAGTACAGCGTGAAAGTCGGTCAGGAAACGTTGTCCCAACTGCCGCCGGAGCAGGTCATTGCTGAAGCGAAGCGCCGACTCGAAGCGAATGAGAAGACGGTGTTCCTTATCGGCGGCGCGAAAGATGTGCCTTACGATGAAATTATTAAAGCGCTTAACCTGTTGCATAGCGCAGGGGTTAAATCGGTTGGCTTAATGACCAAGCCTATTTAATCGTCCCGCGAAGCGAGCGGCGGTGGATATCGATAGCATTCCGCCGCTGCTTTTAAGCGGCAACAGGCGAACAGTTTTTGGGAACCGATAGTGTCAAAGGCAACCGAACAAAACGATAAGCTTAAACGAGCGATCATAGTTTCAGTGGTGCTGCACATCATTCTGATTGCGCTACTGATCTGGAGTTCGTTCGATGAGCATCTGGATACTTCCGGCGGCGGCGGAGGTTCGTCCATTGATGCGGTGATGGTCGATCCTGGCGCGGTAGTCAACAACTACAACCGCCAGCAGCAACAGCAGTCCAGCGCGCGTCGCGCGGCCGAGCAGCGTGAAAAGCAGGCTCAGCAGCAGGCCGAGGAACTGCGGGAAAAACAGGCTGCCGAGCAGGAACGCCTGAAGCAAATGGAACAAGAACGTCTGCAGGCGCAGGAAGCGGCGAAAGAAGCGAAAGAACAGCAGAAACAGGCTGAAGAGGCCGCAGCCAAGGCTGCCGCCGCGGCAAAAGCGAAAGCGGATGCCCAGGCGAAAGAGGCGCAGGAAGCTGCCGCCAAAGCCGCCGCCGATGCCAAAGCGAAGGCCGATGCCCAGGCGAAAGTCGCGGAAGCGGCTGCCGCTAAGGCGGCTGCCAAAGCGGCAGCCGACGCCAAGAAGCAGGCGGAAGCCGAAGCGGCGAAAGCCGCCGCGGATGCGCAGAAGAAAGCCGAAGCGGAAGCGGCGAAAAAAGCTCAGCAGGATGCAGAGAAGAAAGCGCAGCAGCAGGCCGAGAAGAAAGCTCAGCAGGAAGCGGCGAAACAGGCTGCGGCAGAAAAGGCCGCTGCCCAGAAAGCTGCCGCGGAAAAAGCTGCAGCCGAGAAGGCCGCTGCTGAAAAAGCCGCAGCTGCCGAAAAAGCCGCGGCCGCCAAAGCAGCCGCCGCAGAAAAAGCGGCGGCTGATAAAGCGGCCAAAGCCGCAGCCGCGAAGGCCGCCGCGGCCAAGAAAGCCGCTGCAGCTAAAGAAGCAAGCGGTGTTGACGATCTGCTCGGCGATCTGAGTTCAGGTAAGAATGCGCCGAAAACCGGCGGTGGAGCTAAAGGCAATGGCCAGCCATCGAAAGATAGCGGCGCCTCTGGCGCCAACGGTGGGGCTACGGGCGCTGATATCAGCGCATACGCAAAGCAAATACAAATGGCTATTCAAAGCCGCCTGTATGATGCCAGCCTCTATCAAGGCAAGCGTTGCGTGTTGCATATCAATCTTAGGCCTGACGGTACATTGAAGGATATCACCTCTGAAGGAGGCGACCCTGCGCTGTGTCAGGCGGCATTAACGGCAGCACGTACTGCGAGTATTCCTAAACCGCCAAGTCAGGCTGTTTATGAGAAAATAAAAAATGCCACACTAGACTTTAAACTGTAATCGTTTTTCCCCGTGCAAGCGGGGAAAAACAATCTATGGTAGTCACAGGGTTTTGGTAGTTTTGTGTATTTGGGTTTGTTAACATTCTGCTAAATTATCGTGGGCTTTCCGCCCGGATAAGGGAGATATGATGAAGCAGGCATTACGAGTAGCATTTGGTTTTTTGATGCTGTGGGCGGCGGTGCTGCACGCAGAAGTACGCATCGAGATCACCCAAGGGGTGGACTCGGCGCGCCCCATCGGTGTGGTGCCATTCCAGTGGGCTGGCCCGGGCGCTGCGCCTGAAGATATTGGCGGCGTGGTAGCGGCTGACCTGCGCAATAGCGGCAAGTTTAATCCGCTGGATCGCTCGCGCCTGCCTCAGCAGCCGGGTAGCGCTCAGGAAGTGCAGCCTGCGGCATGGTCCGCGCTGGGCGTTGACGCCGTGGTCGTAGGCCAGGTGACGCCAAACCCTGACGGTTCTTACCAGGTTGCCTATCAGCTGGTGGATACCGGCGGTGCGCCGGGTACCATCCTGTCGCAAGGCTCTTTCAAAGTGACCAAGCAGTACCTGCGTTATGCCGGACATACTGCCAGCGACGCGGTATTTGAAAAGCTGACCGGAATTAAAGGCGCTTTCCGTACCCGTATCGCTTACGTGGTTCGCACCAACGGCGGCCAGTTCCCGTATGAGCTGCGCGTCTCTGACTACGATGGCTACAACCAGTTCCTGGTTCACCGTTCATCGCAGCCGCTGATGTCGCCGGCATGGTCTCCGGACGGTTCTAAACTGGCCTATGTGACCTTCGAAAGCGGCCGTTCCGCGCTGGTAGTCCAGACGCTGGCGAATGGCGCAGTCCGTCAGATTGCCTCCTTCCCGCAGCACAACGGCGCGCCGGCCTTCTCGCCGGATGGCAGCAAACTGGCATTCGCACTGTCGAAAACCGGTAGCCTGAACCTGTACGTGATGGACCTCGGCTCCGGCCAGATTCGTCAGGTGACTAACGGTCGCAGCAATAACACCGAACCGAGTTGGTTCCCGGATAGCCAGAACCTGGCGTTTACTTCCGACCAGGCTGGCCGTCCTCAGGTGTATAAAGTCAACATCAACGGCGGTACGCCGCAGCGTATTACCTGGGAAGGTTCACAGAACCAGGATGCTGACGTCAGCGCTGATGGTAAAATTATGGTAATGGTAAGCTCGGCCAACGGTCAGCAACACATTGCTAAGCAAGATCTGGAAGCGGGTGGTGTACAGGTTCTGTCATCAACGTTTTTAGATGAAACGCCAAGTCTGGCACCTAACGGCACTATGGTAATCTACAGCTCTTCTCAGGGGATGGGATCCGTGCTGAATCTGGTTTCTACAGATGGGCGTTTCAAAGCGCGTCTTCCGGCAACTGATGGACAGGTAAAATTCCCTGCCTGGTCGCCGTATCTGTGATAATAAATAATTGATTATTAAAGGAATCAAAGAAATGCAACTGAACAAAGTGCTGAAAGGGCTGATGATCGCTCTGCCGGTTATGGCAATCGCGGCGTGTTCTTCTAACAAGAACGCCAGCAACGACCAGAGCGGTGAAGGCATGCTGGGTGCCGGCACTGGTATGGACGCTAACGGTAACGGCGGCAACATGTCTTCCGAAGAGCAAGCGCGTCTGCAGATGCAGCAGCTGCAGCAGAACAACATCGTTTACTTCGATCTGGACAAGTACGATATCCGTTCTGACTTCGCTGCAATGCTGGATGCGCACGCTAACTTCCTGCGTAGCAACCCGTCCTACAAAGTGACCGTAGAAGGTCACGCGGATGAGCGCGGTACTCCGGAATACAACATCGCTCTGGGTGAGCGTCGTGCTAACGCCGTTAAGATGTATCTGCAGGGCAAAGGTGTTTCTGCTGACCAGATTTCCATCGTTTCTTACGGTAAAGAAAAACCTGCAGTACTGGGTCATGACGAAGCGGCATATGCCAAAAACCGTCGCGCCGTACTGGTTTACTAAGAGAATTGCATGAGCAGTAACTTCAGACATCATTTATTGAGTCTGTCGTTACTGGTTGGCATAGCGGCCCCCTGGGCCGCTTTTGCTCAGGCGCCAATCAGTAGTGTCGGCTCAGGCTCGGTCGAAGACCGCGTCACTCAACTTGAGCGTATTTCCAATGCTCACAGCCAGCTTTTAACCCAACTCCAGCAACAGCTCTCCGATAACCAAAGCGATATTGATTCCCTGCGCGGTCAGATTCAGGAAAATCAGTATCAGCTCAATCAGATTGTCGAACGCCAGAAGCAGATTCTGCAACAGATCGACGGACTGACGAGCGGTGGCGGAGCAGCGGCAGCAGGCGCGCAGGCGCAGGCTCAGTCATCTTCCGGCGATCAGAGTTCGGCTACCGCCAGTACAGCGCCAGCGGCCTCTGGGGCGCCAGCGATGACCGGGGATGCCAACACCGATTACAACGCGGCTATTGCGCTGGTAAAAGATTCGTCCCGCCAGGATGACGCGATGGTCGCGTTTCAGAACTTCGTCAAGAAGTACCCGGATTCAACTTATCAACCGAACGCCAACTACTGGCTCGGACAGTTGAACTACAATAAGGGGAAAAAAGACGATGCGGCATACTATTTTGCCTCGGTGGTGAAAAACTATCCGAAATCCCCGAAAGCGCCGGATGCGATGTTTAAAGTCGGCGTCATCATGCAGGACAAAGGCGACACCGCGAAAGCGAAAGCGGTTTACCAGCAGGTGGTCAGCAAATTCCCTGGCACCGATGGTGCGAAACAAGCGCAAAAACGTCTTAACGCCCTGGGTTGATTATGGCATGACCAGAAATCGCGTTATTTCTGGTCTTGTCGCGCGAATCCCAAGCAGTTAAGTGATCTTTATCGAAATTTTAGTTGCGCTGAAATCTGAAATCAGTAATATATGCCGCCGTTGCCAAGGGATATCGAACAAGCCCAAAGCGACGCCAGAGTGGGTCGTTAGCTCAGTTGGTAGAGCAGTTGACTTTTAATCAATTGGTCGCAGGTTCGAATCCTGCACGACCCACCAATCGTTCTGGTGGAACGCGATAGTAAAACGTGAAGGATAACGTTGCGTCAGCAACGGCCCGTAGGGCGAGGCAAAGCCGAGTCATCCTGCACGACCCACCACTTAGTAGAAGTATCCAGCGCAGTATCGGGTGATTAGCTCAGCTGGGAGAGCACCTCCCTTACAAGGAGGGGGTCGGCGGTTCGATCCCGTCATCACCCACCACCGGGTCGTTAGCTCAGTTGGTAGAGCAGTTGACTTTTAATCAATTGGTCGCAGGTTCGAATCCTGCACGACCCACCATCTTTAGCATCGAACTTCGATGTTAAACGTGAAGGATAACGTTGCTTCAGCAACGGCCCGTAGGGCGAGCGAAGCGAGTCATCCTGCACGACCCACCATCTTAATGATGGGGTCGGTGGAAGCAGTATCGGTAGTATCCAGCGCAGTTTCGGGTGATTAGCTCAGCTGGGAGAGCACCTCCCTTACAAGGAGGGGGTCGGCGGTTCGATCCCGTCATCACCCACCACTCGGGTCGTTAGCTCAGTTGGTAGAGCAGTTGACTTTTAATCAATTGGTCGCAGGTTCGAATCCTGCACGACCCACCATCTAAAATGATGGTGCCGAGTACAAAATCTTTCAGGTAACACCCTTAGGGTCGTTAGCTCAGTTGGTAGAGCAGTTGACTTTTAATCAATTGGTCGCAGGTTCGAATCCTGCACGACCCACCAATCTTTAACGGTGGTTTCTGGTAGAACGTGAAGGATAACGTTGCGATAGCAACGGCCCGTAGGGCGAGGCAAAGCCGAGTCATCCTGCACGACCCACCATCCTGAATGATTACAGCAGTAAAATCCCGCAAGGGGTCGTTAGCTCAGTTGGTAGAGCAGTTGACTTTTAATCAATTGGTCGCAGGTTCGAATCCTGCACGACCCACCATTCAACATTGAACTTTGATGTTGAACGTGAAGGATAACGTTGCGTCAGCAACGGCCCGTAGGGCGAGGCGAAGCCGAGTCATCCTGCACGACCCACCAATGTAAAAAGGCGCCCTAAAGGCGCCTTTTTGCTATGCGTCATTCTCCACAATCAACTCCATGTTCGCACCACGCTTACCGTGGCTAAATAAGGCACGAACCGGTAGCCCGGGAAGATGCGCAGCATCGTCCCCGGGGAATACAAAATTCATCACGACATTTCGCTTGCGATCGGCTATCTTGTTTAGCATATAAAACATAGTAACCGTATTATGGCGATACATAGCGATATTTACGGTTTCAAAGTTAAGCCAGTAAAACGAGATTGCATGATGAGCGTAATGTTTGATCCTGAAACGGCGATTTATCCTTTCCCGCCAAAACCACAACCGTTGAACCGTGACGAAAAAGCGTTTTACCGCGAGAAAATTAAACGCCTGCTGCGTGAGCGCGACGCCGTGATGGTGGCGCATTACTACACCGATCCCGAAATTCAGCAACTGGCCGAAGAGACCGGCGGCTGTATTGCCGACTCGCTGGAAATGGCGCGTTTTGGCGCGCGTCACCCGGCCTCCACGCTGCTGGTTGCCGGAGTGCGTTTTATGGGCGAAACGGCCAAAATTCTTAGTCCGGAAAAGACCATCCTTATGCCGACGCTGAATGCGGAGTGCTCGCTGGATCTCGGCTGTCCCATTGATGACTTTAATGCGTTTTGCGATGCTCACCCGGATCGCACCGTGGTGGTCTATGCCAATACGTCGGCGGCGGTAAAAGCGCGCGCCGACTGGGTGGTGACCTCCAGCATCGCGGTGGAGTTGATTGAACATCTCGATAGCCTCGGACAAAAGATACTTTGGGCGCCGGACCGCCATCTTGGTCGCTATGTACAGCGCCAGACCGGGGCCGACGTGTTGTGCTGGCAGGGCGCCTGCATCGTCCATGATGAATTCAAAACCCAGGCGCTGGCGCGCATGAAGGGGCTCTACCCCGATGCGGCGATCCTGGTGCATCCGGAATCACCGCAGGCGATTGTCGACATGGCGGATGCGGTAGGATCAACCAGCCAATTAATTGCCGCGGCGAAAAGCCTGCCGCAGCGCCAGCTTATCGTGGCTACCGATCGCGGGATCTTCTATAAAATGCAGCAGGCGGTACCGGAAAAAGAGCTGCTGGAAGCGCCTACGGCAGGTGAGGGCGCAACCTGTCGCAGCTGCGCCCATTGTCCATGGATGGCGATGAACGGCCTGAAAGCGATAGCGCAAGGGTTAGAGCAGGGCGGCATTGAACACGAAATTCACGTCGACGCCAAACTGCGTGCCGGGGCATTAATTCCGCTTAACCGTATGCTGGAATTTGCGGCTACACTACGGGGATAACTCATTACCGCGTCGCGTTACGCTTAGGGGATAAAATGGATTTTTTCAGTACGCAGAATATTTTAGTGCATATACCGATCGGCGCCGGCGGCTACGATCTGTCGTGGATTGAGGCGGTGGGGACCATCGCCGGCCTGCTGTGCATCTGGCTGGCGAGCCTGGAAAAAATCAGCAACTATGCCTTCGGCCTGGTGAACGTAACGCTTTTTGCGATCATCTTCTTCCAGATCCAACTGTACGCCAGCCTGCTGCTGCAGCTGTTTTTCTTCGCGGCGAACGTTTACGGCTGGTACGCGTGGTCAAGGCAGACCAGCGATAACGAAGCGGAACTGAAAATTCGCTGGCTGCCGCTGCCAAAAGCGCTAGCCTGGCTGGCGGGCTGCGTAGTGGCTATCGGCCTGATGACGGTGTTTATTAACCCGGTGTTTGCCTTCCTGACCCGCATCGCCGTCAACCTGATGCAAATGCTCGGGCTACAGGTGGCGATGCCGACGCTGGAACCCGATGCTTTCCCATTCTGGGATTCCTGCATGATGGTGCTGTCGATTGCCGCGATGGTATTGATGACGCGTAAATACGTGGAGAACTGGCTGCTGTGGGTGATCATCAACGTCATCAGCGTGGTGATTTTCGCTCTGCAGGGCGTGTACGCGATGTCGCTGGAGTATTTGCTGCTCACGTTCATTGCCCTGAACGGCAGCCGGATGTGGATTAACAGCGCGCGTGAGCGAGGTTCTCACGCGCTTTCACGTTAATGGTGATGATGATGCTCATGTCCGGAATGCGCCAGATTCAGGTGGCATTCCGGGCCGCTGCAGGGGCGATACTCCATCTGTACCGTCACATGCTCAATTTCATATTTATGCTCAATAAAATGCTGGATGCTATCAAGTAGCGCATCATGATCGTGTGGCGGCACGACCTGTACATGTAGCGTCATCACCGGTTTTTCCCCTACCAGCCAGACGTGAACGTGATGAACGTCGCGGACTTCAGGTATCGAGCGGCGTAGATCGCGGCCTAATGCTTCGACATCCAGCGAGCGCGGCGCCCCTTCCAGCAGCTCATTCATACTCTCCTGCAGCAGCCGCCAGGCGCTACGCAGCACTAAACACGACACCAGCACCGAGAGGATCGGGTCAATCGGCGTCCAGCCGGTCATCAGAATCACGATAGCGGCCACGATGGCGCCGACGGAACCCAACAAATCGCCCAGTACATGTAGCGCCGCCGCGCGAACGTTAAGATTACTTTCGGCGCTGCCGCGATGCAGGATCCAGAAGGCGAGAATATTGGCCAACAGTCCGGCGACGGCGATAACCATCATGGTTTTTCCCGCGACCGGCTGCGGATGGTTAAAACGCTGTACCGCTTCCCAGAAGATGAAAATGGTAATGACTACCAGGGCGATGGCGTTGACGAAGGCGGCGAGAGTGGTTAAACGCAGCCAGCCAAAGGTGTGGCGGCTATTTGGCGGCCGGCTGGCGAAGCGTACCGCCAGCAGAGCGAACAGGAGGGCGGCGGAGTCGGTGAGCATATGTCCGGCATCGGCCAGCAGGGCCAGCGAACCGGAAATGACGCCGCCGATGGCCTCAATAATCATAAAACCGGCGGTTACGATAAAAGCCCAAAGCAGCCGGTTGGCGTTACTGTTTTCGCCAGCAGGGGTCGGTGAATGTGCATGTGCCATGATGTCATCCCTTAATAGTTATCATTATTACACTATGACATCTTACCGAAATTCAGCGAACAAAGGGATCGAGGTGAACGTTGGTCACCTCGATCCCTTTTCTTACCCGTTTCAATTACTGCGTAGTGCCATCCGTTTTGCTGGCATCGTGGTTCATACCATTGCCGCTTTCCATTTTTTTATCCGTATCCGGACAGCGTCCATCTTTGCACATGCTGTTTTTATGGACCTCGTCGCTCGACATTCCGTCATGATTCATCGTCGAACCATCAGGGTGAAGCATGGTGCCACCGGAGTTAATTTTGTCGTTATCGACATTATTAGGCGCCACGTTTTCACGGGCATCGGGCGCAACCTGTCCGGCATCAGCGGCGGAATTGGCCTGGCCGTTGTTCGATTGCGCGCCGCTATCGGCGGCCAGTGCGGCGCCGCTGGCTAAGCTTAAGGTGGCGGTGATAAGTAGGGCTGTGAGTTTATTCATATTCATCGGATACTCCTGCTTAGTCGATTTGTTGGCTAAACGCGGCCAACAGAGATGTGCCAGGGATCTGCGGTGCTATGGTTTAACACTCCGCCTTAGCGTGAGGATTTAAAATATAATACTGAAAATAAACATTTAATTGGATGTTGCAGTTAAAAATTGTAGTTGGCTGGCGGGATTTCGCTACTTTATGGCGTATTTTTCCCTAATTCCAGGATTATTCCATCGTCAGTGTAAAATCACGTTTACACTTTTTGACCGAAGAGATAGATTGGAAGGATTGCATTTCATTGTATAAGTATGGCAACGCCTGGAAAGAAGATGAATTATCAGAACGACGATTTACGCATTAAAGAGATCAACGAATTATTACCTCCCGTTGCGCTCCTGGAAAAATTCCCCGCTACCGAAAATGCTGCCAATACCGTTGCACATGCTCGCAAAGCGATCCACAACATCCTCAAAGGCAACGACGATCGTCTGCTGGTGGTAATTGGTCCGTGCTCTATTCACGACCCTGCCGCGGCGAAAGAGTACGCCAGCCGCCTGCTGACGCTGCGTGAAGCGCTCAAAGGCGAGTTGGAAATCGTTATGCGCGTCTATTTTGAAAAACCGCGCACCACCGTCGGTTGGAAGGGGCTAATTAACGATCCGCATATGGATAACAGCTTCCGCATCAACGACGGGCTGCGTATCGCGCGTAAGCTGCTGCTGGAAATCAACGACAGCGGTTTGCCAGCGGCGGGCGAGTTCCTCGACATGATCACCCCGCAATATGTGGCGGACCTGATGAGCTGGGGCGCAATCGGCGCGCGTACCACTGAATCCCAGGTGCACCGTGAACTCTCTTCCGGCCTCTCGTGCCCGGTTGGCTTCAAAAATGGCACCGATGGCACCATCAAGGTCGCTATCGATGCGATCAACGCAGCTGGCGCGCCGCACTGTTTCTTATCGGTAACGAAGTGGGGCCATTCCGCTATTGTGAACACCAGCGGCAACAGCGATTGCCATATCATTCTGCGCGGCGGTAAAGAGCCGAACTATAGCGCTCAGCACGTTGCCGAAGTGAAAGTGGGTCTGGCAAAAGCCGGTCTGCCGGCGCAAATCATGATCGACTTCAGCCACGCTAACTCCAGCAAGCAGTTTAAAAAGCAGATGGAAGTCGGCGCCGACGTGTGCCAGCAGATTGCCGGCGGTGAAAACGCGATTATGGGCGTGATGATTGAAAGCCACTTGGTGGAAGGCAATCAGAGCCTGGAAAGCGGCGAACCGCTGACCTACGGCAAGAGCGTGACCGACGCCTGCATCGGCTGGGAAGATACCGAGACCATCCTGCGCCAGCTGGCGGATGCGGTTAAAGCGCGCCGCGGCTAGCCTGTGCTTTACCATCGCTGGCTGCCTTCGCGTTGCGCCAGCGATAGCTAAAAATAAAAAAGCGTGGAAAATTCCACGCTTTTTTGTTGCCGAAATAATTCAGTTGCGTATTACTTCGCTTTACCCTGGTTGGCGACGGCCGCGGCCTTCGCAGCGATTTCGTCAGCATTGCCCAGGTAGTAGTGTTTGATCGGCTTGAAGTTTTCATCGAACTCATACACCAGCGGTACGCCGGTCGGGATGTTCAGTTCGAGGATTTCGTCTTCGCCCATGTTGTCGAGGTATTTCACCAGCGCACGCAGGGAGTTACCGTGAGCGGCGATAATGACGCGCTCGCCGCTTTTCAGGCGCGGCAGAATGGTTTCGTTCCAGTAAGGTACGACGCGGTCGATGGTCAGCGCCAGGCTCTCGGTGGTCGGCAGTTCCGCATCGGTCAGCTTCGCGTAACGCGGATCGTGGCCCGGATAACGTTCGTCATCTTTGGTCAGTTCCGGCGGGGTGACGGCAAAGCCGCGACGCCACTGTTTAACCTGCTCGTCGCCATACTTCTCAGCGGTCTCCGCTTTGTTCAGGCCCTGCAGCGCGCCGTAATGACGTTCGTTCAGTTTCCAGGATTTCTCAACCGGCAGCCAGGCCTGATCCAGTTCGTCCAGCACGTTCCACAGGGTGTGGATGGCACGTTTCAGCACGGAGGTATAAGCAAAATCAAAGCTGAAGCCTTCTTCCTTCAGCAGTTTACCCGCCGCTTTCGCTTCGCTAACGCCTTTTTCAGACAGGTCAACGTCGTACCAACCGGTGAAACGGTTTTCGTTGTTCCATTGGCTCTCGCCGTGACGGACTAGTACCAGCTTAGTTACAGCCATTCTCTTACTCCTCCTACACGCAACCCGACTACTGTGGTGTATGTGTTTATTGATTGATAACTATTCTCATTATATTGCCGTGATTTACCTCACGGCAATGCTTATCCCTAACCATAGCGAAAATAGTGACGCAGTGTAAGATGCTTGTAAAACACAGGTTAGCTTTTTGTCTTTTAGCGGTGCAAATTACAGCAAAAAGGCGAAAAAAAACCCTCCGCAGGGAGGGCTATGGCGTTATCTGGCGATAAACTGATATTCCGTCAGGCTAACGTACTCGGCGCCGGGCCGTAATACGCAATCTGGCTGCGGCCAATGCGGATGATTGGGGGAGTCCGGCAGGAACTCGCTCTCCAGCGCCAGCCCTTGCCAGTCGCCGTAAGGTTGACTGCCGCGCGATGGCGTGCCGCCGAGATAGTTACCGGAATAAAACTGCAGCGCCGGGGCCGAGGTATACACCGTCAGCTGTAGCTTTTCATCCTGCGACCAGACATGCGCCGCCGGCTGGCGGGCGTCGCCTTTGGCCTGCAGCAGAAAGGCGTGATCGTAACCTTTCACTTTTTGCTGGTCAGCATCGGCAAGAAACTCTCCGGCAAGCACTTTCGGCGCGCGGAAATCAAAACTGGTGTACTCCACGTCGCGCAAATCGCCATACGGAATACCGTCGCTCTCGACCGGCAAATACTGGTCGGCGAAAATCTGCAGACGGTGGTTGCGCACGTCGCCCTGCACGCCATCAAGATTGAAATAGACGTGATTAGTCATATTCACCGGACAGGGTTTATCTACGGTGGCGCGATACTCAATCGAAATACGGTTATCGTCAGTCAGACGATAGCGCGCCGTTGCCTGCAGGTGGCCAGGGTAGCCCTGATCGCCGTCGGCGGAGTCGAGCGCGAATAGTACCTGGCTGTCGTCATGGCTGATAATTTGCCAGCGGCGCTTGTCGAAGCCGTCCGGCCCACCGTGGAGCTGGTGGCCCGCGTCGGTAGAAGGGGACAGCGCCACGCTATGGCCGTCAAGCGTAAAGCGGCTGTGGGCTATGCGGTTAGCGTAGCGGCCGACCGATGCGCCCAGAAATGCCGCCTGCTGGCGATATTGCTGCGGCGTCGCGCAACCAAGTAACGCTTCGCGCAGGCTGCCATCGGCAAGGGGCACTTGCGCGGAGAGTAGCGTCGCGCCCCAGTCCATCACCGTTACGGTCATCCCGGCGTTATTACGCAGCGTTATCACGTTCCACGGCTGTCCGTCGGGCGCGAGTTCGCGGGTTAGCGTTAGCATTGGCCGGCTCCCTGGGATGGTTTGCAGACGTAAAAAGTCTCTTTAATGCCGGTTTTCGCTTCATACTGAGCGGCTACCGCCTGCTGTACTTTTTCAACCAATGCTTCCGGCATCAGGGCAACGATACAGCCGCCAAAGCCGCCGCCGGTCATCCGCACGCCGCCCTTGTCGCCGATAACCTCTTTGACAATCTCAACCAGCGTATCAATTTGCGGTACGGTGATTTCAAAATCATCGCGCATGGAAGCGTGAGACTCCGCCATCAGTTCGCCCATACGCTGCAGGTCGCCGTTTGCCAGCGCCTTCGCCGCTTCAACGGTACGAGCGTTTTCGGTTAATACATGACGCACGCGTTTCGCCACAATCGGGTCCAGCTCGTGGGCCACGGCATTAAACTGCGCAAGCTCAACGTCACGTAGAGCGGGCTGCTGGAAGAAACGCGCGCCGGTTTCACACTGTTCGCGGCGGGTGTTGTATTCGCTGCCGACCAGCGTGCGTTTAAAGTTGCTGTTGATAATCACCACCGCGACGCCTTTCGGCATCGACACCGCTTTGGTGCCAAGGGTACGGCAGTCGATCAGCAGCGCATGATCTTTTTTACCCAGCGCCGAAATAAGCTGGTCCATAATGCCGCAATTACAGCCGACGAACTGGTTTTCCGCTTCCTGGCCGTTAAGGGCGATTTGCGCGCCGTCGAGCGGCAGATGATACAGCTGCTGGAACACGGTACCGACGGCGACTTCCAGCGACGCCGAGGAGCTTAACCCCGCGCCCTGCGGTACGTTGCCGCTGATGACCAGATCGGCGCCGCCGAAGTGGCTATTGCGCTTTTGCAGATGTTTGACCACGCCGCGGACGTAGTTTGACCACTGTTGGGTGTCGTGGCTAACGATGGGCGCATCGAGGGAAAACTCGTCGCGCTGGTTGTCATAATCGGCGGCAATGACCCGCACGATACGGTCGGAACGCGGCGCGCAGCTGACTACGGTTTGATAGTCAATGGCGCACGGCAGCACGAAACCATCGTTGTAATCGGTATGTTCGCCAATCAGGTTGACGCGGCCCGGCGCCTGAATGACGTGACTGGCAGGGTAGCCAAACTGTTCAGCAAACAGCGCCTGGGTGTTCTCTTTCAGACTCATTGTTCAACTCCTGATTCACGAAAATGGATATCGCTAACGGCACGTAACTTTTCGGCGGCTTGTTCCGCCGTGAGATCGCGCTGGGTTTCGGCTAGCATTTCGTAACCGACCATAAATTTGCGCACCGTGGCGGAGCGCAACAGCGGCGGGTAAAAGTGAGCGTGCAGCTGCCAGTGTTGATTATCTTCGTTATTAAACGGCGCGCCGTGCCAGCCCATGGAGTAGGGGAAGGAGGTCTGGAACAGGTTGTCGTAACGGCTGGTCAGCTTTTTCAGCGCCAGCGCCAGGTCGTGGCGCTGGGCTGCGGTTAAATCGGTCAGGCGCTGGATATGCGCTTTTGGCAGCAGCAGCGTCTCAAAGGGCCAGGCCGCCCAATAGGGGACCACGGCCAGCCAGTGTTCGGTTTCTACAACGGTACGGCTGCCGTCGGCCAGTTCGCGTTGCACATAATCCACCAGCATCGGTGAACCCTGCTCAGCGAAATATTTTTTTTGCAGACGGTCTTCACGTTCCGCCTCATTAGGCAGGAAGCTGTTGGCCCAAACCTGGCCGTGAGGGTGTGGGTTGGAGCAGCCCATCGCCGCCCCTTTATTTTCGAAGACCTGGACCCAGGGATAACTTTTCCCAAGGTCCGCGGTCTGCTCTTGCCACGTTTTAACCACGCCTTCCAGTGCTTCAATGCTCAGTTCCGGCAGCGTTTTGCTGTGGTCTGGCGAGAAGCAGATAACCCGACTGGTGCCGCGCGCGCTTTGGCAGCGCATCAGCGGATCGTCGCTCTCCGGGGCGTCCGGCGTATCGGTCATCAATGCCGCAAAATCGTTGGTAAACACGTAAGTGCCGGTGTAATTCGGGTTAGTGTCGCCGGTGACGCGGGTATTACCCGGGCACAAGAAACAATCCGCATCGTGCGCGGGCAACGTTTGTTTTGCCGGCGTCTCCTGCGCCCCTTGCCAGGGGCGCTTGGCACGATGCGGTGAAACCAGAATCCACTGCCCGGTTAACGGGTTATAACGACGGTGCGGATGGTCGACGGGGTTAAATTGCGTCATGGTATTTCCTTAGAGCCTTTCCTTTAGGCGATTAGTCCGGATAACCCTGCGGATGACGGGACTGCCAGTGCCAGGTGTCCTGCGCCATTTCGTCAAGGTTGCGCGTCACGCGCCAGTTCAGCTCGCGGTCGGCTTTGGCGGCATCAGCCCAGTAGGCTGGGAGATCGCCATCGCGGCGCGGCGCGAAGTGATAATTAATCGGTTTACCGCAGGCTTTGCTGAAGGCGTTGACCACGTCCAGCACGCTGCTGCCGACGCCTGCGCCAAGGTTGTAGATATGCACGCCGGCTTTATTCGCCAGTTTTTCCATGGCGGCGACGTGGCCGTCGGCGAGGTCCATCACGTGGATGTAGTCGCGCACGCCGGTGCCGTCTTCGGTCGGGTAGTCGTTACCGAAAATCGCCAGTGATTCGCGACGGCCGACGGCAACCTGCGCGATATACGGCATCAGGTTGTTCGGGATACCCTGCGGATCTTCGCCCATATCGCCTGATGGATGCGCGCCGACCGGGTTGAAGTAGCGCAGCAGCGCGATGCTCCAGTCCGGTTGGGCTTTCTGCAGGTCGGCGAGGATCTGCTCAACCATTAGTTTGCTTTTACCGTAGGGGCTTTGCGGGGTACCGGTCGGGAAACTTTCAACATAAGGGATCTTTGGCTGGTCGCCGTAGACGGTCGCGGAGGAGCTAAAAATAAAGTTTTTAACGCCGGCTGCGCGCATAGCGGAAACTAATTTCAGTGTACCGGTGACGTTATTGTCGTAATATTCCAGCGGCTTGGCGACGGACTCGCCGACGGCTTTCAGGCCGGCAAAATGGATCACCGCTTCAATGGCGTGATCGTGCAGAATTTCCGTCATCAGCGCTTCATTACGAATATCGCCTTCGACAAAGGTGGCTTTCTTGCCGCCGAGACGTTCAATGACCGGCAATACGCTGCGTTTACTGTTGCAGAGATTGTCGAGAATAATCACATCATGTCCCTGCAGCAGCAGCTGTACGCAAGTATGACTTCCAATGTAACCGCTACCACCTGTGACCAGTACTTTCATGATTCGCTCCAATAGGCTTATCGTGTGAGAAGAAGATAGCATACCAAAGAAGGCAAAAGTGTGACACAGGCTAAAATAGTGGAATCGTTTACACTTGGTGCAACATTAAAGCTGATTTTATATAAACTTTTATAAAACAGTTGGTTGTTGTGATTTTTGGTTATTTCTCTGAAAAAATACAGGGATCCGCAGACCCCTGTATAGCGCTATTCTGCCAGTGTGCCGAGGTGGTAAGTGTAACCGTCTCCACTACGAATAAACTCCAGACGGTGGGTAATGCAGTCAGGGGCATCTTCGGCATGATGCGATACAAACAGCAGCTGCGTGGCCCCTTCGCCAATCAAAACATCAACGAAACGACGTACCAGTTGACGATTCAGCGGATCTAATCCCTGTAAAGGTTCATCAAGTATCAGTAAGGTCGGGTGTTTAACCAGCGCGCGAACGATCAGCGCCAGCCGCTGCTGTCCCCACGACAAACTATGGAACGGGGCGTCGGCGGTGCGTTTATCAATGCCCAGAATATCCAGCCAGCGCTGGACCAGCTTGTGCTGTTTATCAGAGACCGCCTGATAAATGCCGATCGAATCAAAATAGCCGGAAAGGATCACGTTACGCACGTTAGTGCTGACGCGGTATTCCAGATGCAGGCTGCTACTAACATAGCCAATATGTTTTTTGATATCCCAGATGGTCTCGCCGCTGCCGCGGCGGCGGCCAAACAGCGTCAGGTCGTTGCTGTAACCCTGCGGATGGTCGCCGGTGATCAGGCTCAGCAATGTGGATTTGCCCGCGCCGTTGGGACCGACAATTTGCCAGTGTTCGCCGGGATTCACCGTCCAGCTTAGCTGGTTAATGATCGCTTTATCGTTATACGACACCGTGCCGTCGTTAAGAATGATAAGCGGAGCGTTCTCCGCTAAATCGTGTCGCGCGGCGGGAGCATCCGGTTCCGGGAGCGTCATGCCAGTAAGCTTCTCGCTGTGCGCCAGTTGGGCAATCAGCGCCTGTTGCAGTAAGGCCTGTTTCTCGCCGATTTCGCTCAGCGTGCAATCCGCCAGCACGCCGGCATATTCAATAAATTCCGGGATCTCATCAAAGCGGTTGAGAACCAGTACCAGGGTGATGCCATCCTGATGCAGGCTGGCCAGCAGGTCGGCCAACTGTTGGCGAGAAGCGACATCCAGGCCATCAAACGGTTCGTCGAGGATCAGCAGGTCGGGATCGCTCATCAGCGCCTGACAGAGAAGCGTTTTGCGGGTTTCGCCCGTCGACAGATATTTAAAGCGCCGCGACAGCAGGTGGCTAATACCAAACTGCTCCGCCAGCTGGGCACAGCGTTCCGGGTCGCGTTTTTCATCTTCGATGATTTCTACGGTAGTGCGTCCGGTGTCTTCTTCGCCGGGGCTAAGCATATCGGTGTTGTTGCGTTGCCACTCGTCGCTGACCAGTTTCTGCAGCTGTTCGAAGGAGAGGCGAGTCGTACGCTGAAATGTGCTTTCGCGCTGCCCGTTGAGTAGAGTCAGTTCGCCGGCCAGCGCTCTGGCCAGCGCCGATTTACCGCTACCGTTACTGCCGACGAAAGCCCAGCTTTCGCCAGCACGTAGCGTGAGGCGATCGATATATAAGGTTTTTATATCGCTAAGGCGAAACGTGCCTTGCGAAATTTGCAATGATGACATTGTGTATCCCACTTTTTGCAGCGTTGTACTTCAGGGATACGTCTTCACGGCAATAAAGTCAATGCCATTAGCATAAGGTGGCCAGAATGATGCGATCGGCATTGAAGTAAGCGATCGCCTGCGCGCCCTCCTGCAAACCGTCAATTTGCGCCGTTGACAGCGTGGCGCACAGGTTTTGCCCATCCGGCAACGCCATGATGACTTCACACCGATCCGGGCCGCGTTCAATGCGGCTAATGCGCCCGGTAAGCTGGTTGTCCGCCTGCTGCGCCACGGCGTTATCCAGCGTGATGCCGACCCACGGCGCTTTCAGCAACACCAGCACTTCCTGGCCTTCATCGAGCCCGAGACGGTCGGCGCTTTGTGCGGTAATGGCGACTTTAAAACGGGTTTGGCCGTCCGCCAGCAGCACGTCGACATGTTGCTGTACCTGCTGGTGGTCGCGACCAGTGATGGTGCCGAACCACTGGTTGCGGGCGCTGGTTTGTAACGAGAAGCGGGAAATCGCCGCCAGCAAACTGTCGAGGGGCAGGGCGTCATCGTCGCTTAGTACGTCGAAGGCTTTTTGTTGAATCTGCGCCAACAGATCGTACAACTGAATCAACCGCTGGCCATAGCGGGTCAGCACCGCGCCGCCGCCGCCTTTACCGCCGGTGGCGCGGTCGACCAGCGACTGTTCGCTGAGCTGGTTCATTTCGTTGATCGCATCCCATGCGCTTTTATAGCTGATACCGGCGTTCTTCGCCCCCTGGCTAATTGAGCCAGTCCGATCAATCTGCTTGAGTAGGGCGATCCGGCGGGGATCGGCGAACAGGCGCTGCTGAAGTTTAAGCGTAAGAAGGATTTCGGCCTGCATAATCAATTCCTGACGTAAAAAGCGTATTGTGAACGATAGCGCCTATCTTGCAACAGCCATCTGCCGCGGCGGCGAGGCACCGCACAAATGGGGCGTGTTTTTCCGGCCAAAATGGTTACAATGAAATATTCGTACTATCTGGAGCCAACCATGTTAGAGCTGTTGAAAAGTCTGGTATTTGCTGTCGTCATGGTACCTGTGGTGATGGCGGTCATCCTCGGTCTGATTTACGGTCTCGGTGAAGTGTTCAACCTTTTCTCCGGCGCCGGTCATAAAGACAGCAGCCAGCAAAACCACTGATTTCCCCAACGCCCGGCCCGCCGGGCGTTTTCTTTTGTCCTCATCCTGATTACCCTTAATTGGCGCTGTGAAATTCTCACCATAGTCGTTATATTATTCATTACATAACGAATAAGCAGGAGTTTCCAATGGCAGGTCAATGGTCGCGTTTTCTCACCGGGGCGGTATTAACGCTCTGCGTTTCTGGTCATGCGCTGGCGCAGGACGGCAAAATAACCGTTTTTGCCGCGGCGTCGTTAACTAACGCTATGCAGGATATCGCCCAGGCGTATAAAAAAGAGCGTCATGTCGAGGTGGTTTCTTCCTTTGCCTCTTCCTCCACGCTGGCGCGCCAGATTGAAGCCGGCGCGCCTGCCGATCTATTTATTTCTGCGGATCAGAAATGGATGGACTATGCCGTAGACAAAAAATCAATCGATACGGCTTCCCGCACCACGCTGCTGGGCAATAGCCTGGTGGTGGTGGCGCCGAAAGCCAGCGATCGCGGCGATATCGCCATTAATGATAAAACCGACTGGGTCAGCCTGCTGCAAGGCGGGCGTCTGGCGGTCGGCGATCCGGATCACGTGCCGGCGGGGATCTACGCGAAAGAAGCGCTGCAGAAACTGGGGGCCTGGGAGACGTTGTCGCCGAAGCTCGCGCCGGCAGAAGACGTGCGCGGCGCGCTGGCGCTGGTGGAGCGCAACGAAGCGCCGCTGGGCATCGTCTACGGCTCTGATGCCGTCGCCAGCAAGGGGGTTAAAGTGGTGGGCACCTTCCCGGAGGATTCGCACAAAAAAGTCGAGTATCCGCTGGCTATCGTTGATGGGCATAAAAATGCTACCGTAACCGCGTTTTACGACTACCTCAAAGGCCCGGAAGCCTCGGCTATCTTTAAACGTTACGGATTCACCACACAGCAATGATTTTAAGCGATCCCGAATGGCAGGCGGTACTGCTGAGCCTGAAAGTTTCATCCCTGGCGGTGGTTTGCAGCTTACCTTTTGGGATCTTTTTCGCCTGGCTGCTGGTGCGCCGCCATTTTCCCGGCAAAGCGTTACTCGATAGTATTATACATCTACCGCTGGTGCTGCCGCCGGTGGTGGTCGGCTATCTGCTGCTGATTTCCATGGGGCGACGCGGCTTTATCGGTAGTTGGTTATACGACTGGTTTGGTCTGACTTTCGCCTTCAGCTGGCGGGGGGCGGTACTGGCGGCGGCGGTGATGTCATTCCCGCTGATGGTGCGGGCGATTCGCCTCGCCCTTGAAGGGGTGGACGTAAAGCTTGAACAGGCGGCGCGCACCCTCGGGGCTAATCGCTGGCGGGTATTTTTCACCATCACGCTGCCGTTGACTCTGCCGGGCATTATTGTCGGTACGGTGCTGGCCTTCGCCCGTTCGCTGGGGGAGTTTGGCGCGACGATCACCTTTGTCTCAAACATTCCTGGCGAAACGCGCACCATTCCTTCCGCGATGTATACCCTGATTCAAACGCCAGGCAGCGAAGGCGCCGCCGCGCGGTTGTGCATCATCTCTATTGTCCTGGCGCTGGTATCGCTGCTGGTCTCCGAATGGCTGGCGCGCCTTAGCCGTAAGCGGATGGGAAAATAACTATGCTGGAGCTCGATTTTAGCCAGACGCTGGGCAACCACTGTCTTGAAGTACATGAAACCTTGCCCGCCAGCGGCATTACCGCAATTTTCGGCGTCTCGGGCGCGGGCAAAACCTCGCTGATTAATGCGATCGGCGGGCTGACGCAGCCGCAGCAGGGGCGCATTGTGCTCAATGGTCGGGTACTCAATGACGCGCGACAGCGCATCTGCCTGGCGCCGGAGAAGCGGCGCATCGGCTATGTGTTTCAGGACGCGCGGCTGTTTCCTCACTATAAAGTGCGCGGCAACCTGAAATATGGGATGGCCAAAAGCATGGCCGCGCAATTTGATAAGCTGGTGGCGTTGTTGGGCATTGAGCACCTGCTTGAACGACTGCCCGGTAGTTTGTCTGGCGGGGAAAAACAGCGGGTGGCGATTGGCCGCGCCCTGTTGACCGCGCCGGAATTGCTGCTGCTGGATGAGCCGCTGGCCTCGCTGGATATTCCGCGCAAGCGCGAATTACTCCCCTATTTACAGAGACTGGCGCGCGAGATCCATATCCCGATGCTATATGTCAGCCACTCGCTCGATGAAATTCAGCACCTGGCCGATAACGTGCTGGTGCTGGAGGCGGGGAAAGTGAAGGCGTTTGGCGATCTCGAAACGGTCTGGAGCAGCAGCGTGATGCATCCTTGGCTGCCGCAGGAGCAGCAGAGCACAATTCTTAACGTCTCGGTGATCGCGCAGCATCCGCAATATGCGATGACCGCGCTGGCGCTGGGCGATCAGCAACTATGGGTTAATCAACTGGCGCGGGAGCCGGGCGAAGCGGCGCGTATTCGTATTCAGGCGTCGGATGTGTCGCTGGTGCTGGAGCATCCGCGACAGACCAGTATCCGGAATATTCTGCGCGCGCAGGTTGTTGGCTGCGTGGAAACCAACGGTCAGATTGAGGTACAGCTTACGGTCAGCGGCAAAACGCTATGGGCGCGCATTAGCCCGTGGGCGCGGGATGACCTGGGTGTCAGCCCAGGCCAGTGGCTGTATGCGCAAATTAAGAGCGTGTCGATCGCGGCCTGATTACAGCAAGTTACGATTGATAAAGTCGGCGATGCTGGTGGTTTCGTTTTCGCCGATTACCACGTTGGCCCGCGCTTTTACTTCCTCAACCGCGTTACCCATCGCCACGCCGGTCCCGGCGGCTTCCAGCATGCTGAGGTCGTTGTAGTTATCGCCAAAAGCGATGACGTCCTGCATGGATAATCCTTGCGCGGCGACCCACTGCGCCAGGCGTTTGCCTTTACTATTGCCGGCGCGGGCGATATCAACCTGATCGTGCCACGACCATTCGCATTCCAGGCCCAGTTTCTGGCCGACGGTCTGCGCGAAGGCCTGCAGTTTCGGGATATTTTCGTCGGTAAGGGCGAATTTCCATACCGCTTGTACTTCACGCGCCGCCTGCGCCAGAGAATCCACCTGGGTGAAAATCGGGCGTTGTTCAACCGGCAACGACTGCGCCCAGTTAGTGGTGCGGATCACGTGGCCGGTCGGACGTTCATAAAGCATGGCGTTATCGACGTACATCAGACCGTGAATATCGTGTTCGGCGAGCATGTTGGTCAGGCTGAGGGCTTTATCCACCGGCATCGGATCGGACTCGAGAACCTTTTTTGCATGATAATCATACAAAGGAGTTGACCATTTTACAAAAGCACACCGTGGTCAGACCAAGTGAAAATATACTCGATTTTACCGGGGCTTTACAATGATCAAAACCTTCATCTATAGCAGGGTCTCCACCCAGGAACAGCTTACTAAGAGTGGATTATTCCGCCAAGAGGCTGACGTAAGAGACTATGTTACCCGCAATGGTTTAGACCAGTACGAGATCGTAGCAATGGAGGATCGAGGGGTATCACAAATGTTAGGAATGAAAGTAATTCTTCACCTATCTCAAATGATAAATAGTATTATATGCTGTAGGTTATAGTGACAAGAAAAACTTCCGATTTTTTCCAGTGGGGATCGTTGCTCCGGTACCGCTCCAAATGAGAATAATATGAAACATTACCAATTTAGTACTGTATGAAAACTATGAATGGTACGAACAAGCCATAATAACAGCCATCAGGTTAATATGATGCAATCAATACGAAGAAATGATACTACCCATGAGGTGGGATTTTTGTGGCATAATATAATTTGGTGCATGTGTAAGTATCCCGGCAATGCCCAGCCCCACATGCAGTGTCCACGCCGTAGAAGTGGGGGAAGCGAAAAATGTTTGAATATACACTCCAAAATTAGTAACGAAGCCGTTAGTATAAGTAGCTACTTCGTTTTTACTTATTCGAAGGTACTGCAGTGAATATATCGTTAAAGCTATTTCTGTGAAATGGTTTTATTGATTTAATTAATTCGACATAGGTTGTTTCTAGTTCTGCCATATCGTACTCTAGTTTATAATCGTTATGTACTATAGCGAAGTAAAATGTATTCAATGCATTGCTATAATTTACTGTATTTTGATGTATATTCCATGTGTCGAACTTGGGATTCATTTTAAAATTCCATACGTATAATTCCTTTTGTAATACATATGTTTTTAATGCCATATCAATATAATTCTCAATCTCTTGATATGTATCATGATATAGTGTATCAAGATCTGTTTTAAATTCTTGTTGTGATATCTCTATTCTTTTATTCATTTCTAACACATAAGAAAGTTTAATATTAATATATGTCAATCCCATAGAGATCTCACTAAGTTGATCAATGATCTCTTCACACTTTTTAAAACCCTTTTCATTAACTTTGTTACCTAACCACTTCTTAACTTGAAAAGCAGAGTAAATGGCTAATACTAAAGCACATATGGCAACTAGTGATGACAAACCTGGTGCGGTCACTCGTTTAACATCTTTATATAATAGCCAGTTAATACCTTCAGCAAGAAGAACTCCAGATACCAACCATGCTATGTGTGATGGAGATAAACTATTCAATATTATTTTCTTTTTCATTTACTTTTACCAAAGGATTATTTTTTCTTGAAATTGATAAAGTCATCAATAGGCTTATTGTCGTCATATATTTTAATAATCAGAACAGATAATTCTTTGTGCGTTTCTATGGCTTGTTTTTGTATTGAACGTAATTCTTTAACGGTAATCTGTATGGCCGCATCATCAGCATCTTTTAAATAACACGCCTCGCCAGTTGAGATGAATAATGAGCCATCAAGATCATTATATTTCTCAGATGTCTTAACTAAAATATCTAAAATGGATTCAGTGTAACCTGTTATTTCGTATCGTGTTCTTGAAATGGCTTTTATTTGATTGATTATGATGTGTGCTCTTTTTTGAAAATCAGTTGTGTATACTGTCAATTCTTGCATGGCTTCGAGGTGAGAAAATGGGACGTCCTCACGAGCAGTAATAGACCGAATGTATATACCACTTAACCTTGTAAATACTTCTTTTAGTTTTAAACTGGATGAGCGAACATTATACAACTCGTTAAAAATTGAATCCTCGACGGCAGAAAATGCTTTTTCGTAATGTTTCTGTGCAAGCCAATCAGGAGCTTTCCTTAAAGCGATGTATGCGACTACAAGAGTACCAAATGTACTTAAAGCACTTATCCAGTCTGTAACACTACCAATTTCCATGGTACTAGCCCCGTAAGTTAAAACTTTAATAAATGTAACTATAGCTACAATGAATAATAAAAGAACGGTAGAAAGCAGTATGTTATTCCAAAATTTCATGAGTGATGATACTTAGTAATAATAAAAGATAAATGATACAGAAATAATTATCTTAATCATAAATCCATTTTCCAGCTTTAGCACTTTCAATAAACATTTGTACCGTCAATGGTTCTGGTTTGTGGTGGTCTGTTTTGAGGTATTCAGGAAGAATAGCGTTTGGCAGAAACCAAATACCAATATTAGGAAAATAGCGACGAAAGTTAAAACTCTGGATATCTACATGCAATGATTGAGAGTAGTCATTTAGAAATGAGTCCATATCCTCTGGAAGCACTACATTATCACCATCACTCAGTGATGTATCATTGTCCATCTTCCAAAAGTGCTTTTCGATCAGTCTGTGAACAGTAGCATCAATATCCATGCCTATTTCCCCGTAATTAATCGATAACGGTGAACGACATTAGTAGTAATGACACCAATATCGTAAACAGTGATCATAACACCAATCCACGGTACCCAACGTCCAATGTAGCCGCCAATACTGGTAGTGTATGCCCAATCCTTGCGGAGTATCGACTTAATAGTAAGTGTTTTCTTACGTGTCTCAAAGGAACCAGTGAACACCTTACGAAAAACCAGGGAGAGTGGGCTTGTACCTCTAGTTGCACGCCGATAGTCTACCTTGCCCCGTACTGGAACAAGAGGAAGACTAAGAATCATTGAGCCCCACGCGAAGTAATCCAGCAAATCACCAAACTGTTTATAACTCTCATCCATGAGTAGCCAAAACAACAGTTCACTTTCGCTTAGATTTGACTTCCCATCGAAGTAATATCCATTTATCTGTTCTGTAGTATCCAATGCATTCTCCTTGATACATATGTATTGCTAGTATAGTAACTTACTCATCTACTAAGTACCTACGTTTTATTAATGACACTGGTTTAGAATTGCATCCGGGTGTGGGTATCGATACGAGTATTTACAAAGATGAATGGAACGGTACAAAGGTTATATGTGAAAGTGTGTTAGTAGATTATGACGGTAAAAATTTATAAATTTTTACCGTCATAACAAGATGTATATCACATTACTTGATTTTAAAAATATTGGTTAATTATTTGAGCAATACCAGTCTCTGTATTGTCCCCTATTACTAAATCAGCACAGGCTTTTACTTCATCAACGGCGTTACCCATAGCAACACCCAAACCAGCATTTTTCAACATGCTTAAATCGTTGAAATTATCGCCAAAGGCTATTACTTGACTCATAGATAAACCTTGTGATTCTACCCATTGTGCAAGGCGTTTACCCTTACTATTTCCGGCTTGTGCTATGTCTACTTGGTCGTGCCAAGACCATTCACAAGCAAGACCAAGCTCACGCTCTACGATCTGACCAAAGCTATGTAGTTTTTCAGTATCAGAATCAGTAAGGGCGAATTTCCAGATAGCATCAACATTTTGCGATACTTCACTAAGAGAGGGGACTTGTTTGAAGATTGGACGTTGTGACGCTGGAAGAGATTTAGCCCAATTTTCTGTACGGACAATATGCCCCGTTGGTTCTTGGTAGAACATGGCATCATCGGCATACATCAAACTATGAACACTATAACTATCGAGCATGGCAATCAATTTTGTGGCTTGTTCTGCTTGCAATGGATCTGAGTCAATTACTGTGTTTTGGCAATAATCGTACAATAAAGCACCATTGCAGCATATTGCAGGTGTATCAAGAGCTAATGCCTGATAAAAAGGGTGAATAGCTACATAATGTCGCCCAGTTACGATTATTACTCTTGCCCCCGCGTTTTGAGCTTTCTGTAGGGCAGTTAACGATTCGGGAAGGATTTTTTTTTCGGGTGTTAGTAGTGTTCCGTCCAGATCAAGGGCGATTACTTTATAGTTCATGTCCAGATTCGCTATGTTTCGGTAGGGAGATATTCGATAGTACAATGCTTAACATTTACGTCAAAATTGTTACCATCATTAGGTAGGTGCTTTGGTAGTTCAGGTCTGAATTTTCAATGTCTTATCGAATGTTGTAAATCATGCGACACATACAAATAAGTACCATTACAACAAATTGCAGGTGTATCGAGAGCCAGTGCCTGATAAAAAGGATGGATAGCGACGTGATGTCGGCCGGTTACGACGATCACCTGATATCCAGCCTCCCGGGCGCGAGCCAGCGCATCGAGCGACGCCGGAAGAATCGTTTTTTTCGAGGTCAGTAGGGTGCCGTCTAAATCGAGGGCGATCACGCGTGAGGTCATGTGTTGGTTCCGGTAAATGATGAAAAGTTGTCTGCCATGATGGTACACGGCTTCGTCTCAGGGGCAAATTTTTCAGCATCTACCGTTAAAAACGTCTATACCATTCATCGTTGCGTCGCGCGCCGGATGAAATGTATAACGATGTCCACGAGCAGTTTCACGAGCAGTGAGGAAAGGAGTAGTCATGAAACAAACCGTATATACCGCCAGCCCGGAGAGCCATCAGATTCACGTCTGGAGCCTCAATGCTGAGGGAAATCTGACATTGGTTCAGGTTGTTGATGCCCCGGGCCAGGTGCAGCCGATGGTGGTAAGCCCGAACAAAGAGTATCTCTATGTCGGCGTTCGTCCGGAGTTTCGCGTCCTGGCTTACCGCATTGCGCCAGATAATGGCGCGCTGACTTTCGCCGGTGAAGCCGCGCTGCCGGGGAGCCCGACGCATATCTCCACCGACCATCAGGGCCGTTTTGTTTTTAGCGCTTCCTACAATCAGGGCTGTGTGAGCGTGACGCCATTGGTTGATGGCCTGCCGGGCGAAACGGTCACCGTCGTCGAGGGGCTGGAAGGCTGTCACTCGGCCAATATTTCGCCGGACAACCGCACGCTATGGGTACCGGCGCTGAAGCAGGATCGTATTTGCCTGTTTAACCTGAGCGACGACGGCTATCTGGCCGCACAGGAGCCGGCGGAAGTCACTACCGTTGAAGGCGCCGGTCCGCGGCATATGGTGTTCCATCCGAACCAGCAGTACGGCTACTGTGTGAATGAACTGAACAGCTCCGTTGACGTGTGGGAGCTTAAAGATCCGCACGGGAAAATTGAGTGCGTGCAGACACTGGATATGATGCCGCCAGATTTCACCGGCGTGCGCTGGGCTGCGGATATTCATATTACGCCGGATGGCCGTCATCTTTATGCCTGCGATCGTACCGCCAGCATTATTACCATCTTCAGCGTTTCTGAAGACGGTAGCGTACTGTCTATTGAAGGCTATCAGCCGACCGAAGCGCAGCCGCGCGGCTTTAATCTCGATCACAGCGGTAAGTATTTGATTGCCGCCGGGCAGAAATCGCATCATATCGCAGTATATGAAATTGCCGGCGAGCAGGGGCTGTTAAAAGAGAAAGGGCGTTATGCCGTTGGTCAGGGACCGATGTGGGTAGTGGTTAACGCGCATTAATGTGCTACTGATGGAATAAAAAAACCTCGCGCCGCGAGGTTTTTTTATTCGGACTGACAGGCTTAAATATCATCCATCGTATAGCCGACGACAATTTCCAGCGTCTTGCGAATCACATCCGCGGTGACCACGTTATCGGTGGTTTCCAGGGCATTGATCAACCATAAAATAAGCGCCTTATTGCTCAGATGCCCATCTGAGCTGAGGATGCTGTCGATTGCCAGCGACATTACCGCAGATTCATCGACTAATTTATCTCCGGCGGCGCGGAAATATTCTGAGAGCGCTCTATCCTGCAGTCCTGCGTAAATATCTGATTGCTGATGCATAGTCTGTCTCATCATATTCTCACTTGTTTATTAAACTTGATTGGGGATCAGTGTATTTTTTTACCCGTCGGTTCGACGTTACCATCCACAACAACGGCTCTGTTTTCCCACTGGCCGTTAATCTTTTTAATGACCGGAGCGTGATTGCCGCGCGTCGTGAGTCTGACGCTAATTTCATCAATAACGGCAATAATTGCATTCCTTCGCTGGTGGTTCGTTTCCGCTGCCTGCATTAACCGAAGTTTGACTAGCAGCGTCGGAATATTAATTGGCCGGTTTGTTTTAAGAAGGGATAAAACCGCCTCGCCAATAATCTCATCGCTAAGCCGTTCTGATTGACTGCTTTTCATCATCGTCCCTCTGCATGCCTCGTTGTTCCTGTAAGCCAGGTCAGGTGCAGGCCGACAGTCAGCGTTTACTCCTGACGCTCAAACAGCAGGCCAATCAACGTTTGATAATGATTTTCTTCTTCCGGAGCTCGTGCGACGTCAAGACGGCTCAGTAACTTGGTGCAGAGCGCTTTGCGGTTTAAATGCCGCCCTTCGGTGAGTATGTCCATCACGATTTCGCCCAGCGTCTCCTGCTGGGAAGGTAACGATGCTTTGTTGAAATACTGGGCTATCGCGTTCGCTGTATCTGGAATGTAACCATTCTGCTGCATATGCGCTCCTTTAATTTCACTCATCTGTTAACTGTGAGTAAACTTATACAATAATCTGTAACTTGTACATAGCGTGTTGCGCAATAAATTGTGATTTGAGTATAGTTTATTGAAAACTAACGATAAATTTGTTGTTTTTTTATTTTGTGTAAAATTGCGATGAGGATTCTAAGCGTGACAGTTTGTACAAGATTATACAGCCTGGCGGCGTTGTGTGTTCAATTTTTGTTAATATAAATACTTGTTTCGCAAGACGTATCGAACAGTAACTGCTACTGTGAATGCTTATACCTCTCATCTGGAATCGCTATGCTCACCACCATCATTTATCGCAGCCATATCTGCGACGATGTCTCATTCAAATCGCTCGAGTCGATGGTTGCTGCGGCTAACGAGAGAAATGGTCAGGCGGATGTCACCGGGATTTTACTTTTTAACGGTACGCATTTCTTCCAACTCATTGAGGGACCAGAAGAAAACGTACAGCAAATCTATCGGCATATTTGCGCGGACCCGCGTCATTACAATCTGGTGGAGCTTCTGTGCGATTACGCGCCGTCTCGCCGCTTTGGTAAGGTCGGCATGGAGCTGTTTGATTTAAGGGAACACGATCGCGACGCGGTATTACAGAACGTGCTGGATAAGGGGACGACAAAATATCAGCTGACTTACGACGACCGGGCGCTACATTTTTTCCGTACCTTTGTCGAAGCGACGGAAAAAGAGAATTATTATGAAATTCCGTCAGCTGATAGCTGGGATTTTACTGCTGATGAGAGCTCGTTTTACCCGGCCGCGCCCTGTATCGACCGCGCTGAATCATGCTGTTTTGCTTTTCAGCCGGTGGTTGACCCTTTTGCCTGTGAAATAGTCTCCTGGGAAGCGCTGCTACGCACCGTTGATGGAGAGCCGCCTGCGGCCTACTTTGCCGGTTTGTCCGGCGATGAGGTTTACGTCGCGGATTTGCAATGTAAACGGGTTGCGTTGGCCATTGCCGGTAAATTAGGCCTGCGTGAACGTACGCTGACCATCAATCTGCTGCCGATGACGCTGGTGAAAGTGGCGGATGCGGTGCCATTCCTGCTAACGGAAATTCAGCGCAACGATCTGATCCCGGAACAGATTATTGTTGAATTCACCGAGCGTGAAGTGATCTCGCGGATGGATGAGTTTACCGATGCCGTACGCAAATTGAAGGGGGCGGGAATTCGCGTCGCTATCGATCACTTTGGCGCCGGTTTTGCCGGGCTATCGCTGCTGGCGCACTATCAACCGGATCGAATTAAAATTGATCAGCAGCTGATCCGCAACATCCATCGTGACGGGCCGCGTCAGGCTATCGTGCAGGCGATTATTAAATGCTGTCACTCGCTGGAAATTTCCGTATCGGTGGTTGGCGTTGAGCAGGCGGAGGAGTGGATGTGGCTGGAGGCGGCGGGTATTTCTCATTTTCAGGGAAATCTGTTTGCCAGTCCGCGACTGGGTGGCCTGCCGGCTATCGCCTGGCCGGGGAAAATATGATCCACTCTGAGATAGCGTAAACGCACTTTCATCCTTTTTCCCGCAAGCTGTGAGCTGCAACCTGATATCTTTATCTGTACAAGAAAAGAGAGTTGTACAGTATGCCTAAATTCGTTAGTTTAGGCGCTAAAGTATCAGGTTGAGAAAAGGCGGCTTATGGCTTTTTACAGTATCGGTGAAGTAGCCGAGCGTTGCGGAATCAATCCGGTCACCCTTCGAGCCTGGCAGCGGCGTTATGGTTTGCTGAAACCGCAGCGTAGCGAAGGCGGGCACCGTCAGTTTGATGAAGAAGATATTCAGCGAATCGAAGAAATTAAGCGCTGGATAGAGCGTGGCGTTTCAGTGGGCAAAGTGAAGGCGCTGCTTGAAGGCCAGCTACCTGCCGCCCGTGACGAATCCGCACAGTTGCAGGAAGAGATGATGAGTATCCTGCGCTATATGCAGCCGGCAAAAATCCGCGCCAAAATCACCGCATTAAGCCATCAGCATCCCGTCGACACCCTGCTTGATAGCCTGTTCGCGCCGGTGCGCCAGCGGCTGAAACTCGATCAAAATACCTCAATGGTCATTAGTAGCATGTTGGATGGCATATTGATTGATTGCGTGGCGCTGTTTTTAGCGGAATCGCGTAAAAAAAATGGTAAGGAGACGCTGCTGGTGGGGTGGGGGAATGAAGACCGCACCGGCCTATGGCTGGAAGCCTGGCGCCTTTCTCAGCGTGGCTGGCACGTCAACGTGCTGGCGGAACCGTTAGAATCTCCTCGCCCGGAGCTGTTTCCTGGGCAACATATCTTCGTCTGGACCGGGCGCCCCGCTTCGCCGCTGCAACTGGAGCTGCTGGGCCACTGGCAGGAACAGGGTTTCAGTATTCACTTCCACGGTAACGAATAAAAAAACCTGCCTTTTAAGTGAGGCAGGTTTCTGTTTGCTCACGCCGCGCGCGCTTACAGATGGATTTGACTCCAGGACTTAAATGTTTCGCTACGGCTGATATTAAAGAAATCTGTCCTGCCGCTGCAGCCAAGTTTTTTTATCAGATTCAAGCGGATTTGATAAATTGTCTTAATATGCAAATTTAGCGAGCGACCAATACTGGCAATGGCTTCGCCATTACTGATGAGCTGAATGACTTTCTTTTCTCGCTCGGTAAACTGTATCAGTTCGCCAGGAGAAGTATGCGATTTATAATATCGGGTCGGTTGATTGAGAAATGTTTTTAATTCAGCAGGGGTCGATCTGGCGGGGATGCGTAACATTGGCAGCTCGCTAAGGAAATTAAGATCGTTGCCTTCAGTTAATAAAACAAAAACCGTCTCCCGGCGATTGTATTTATGCTGTAATACCGAAAAATAACTGTCGCTGGTAAAAAAGACATGTTTTTTACTGAAGCATCTTTCTGGCAGCGTACGCAGAATGAGGCTGATGCCGCTCAGAAGATAGTGGTTGTCAATCCACAGGTCATAGCGTTCGGAACAAATGTGCGTGTGTTTACTGAACATTTTGGTCTCCACGAAGCGGATGGACGGATTAATGATGAACACCACAGCGCAGAATATCCAGCGCCTGTAAATAGAGGTCGGCAAGGATTTCATTACTTTCTATTTGTAACCGTTGATTAATCTCGCTAATTAATTGAAGGTCATCCACGGTTTTATTTTCCTGCAATAAGCTATTTTCAATGTTTTTCAGCAATGCGCAGTTAGCTATAAACTGCACAGGGATCGTATTTTTGATATGCATAACCCTGAATCTCCCACGCGATAAATAAAAGCCGCTGGCGTAAACGATTTGCACATCGTTTACGCCAAAACATTGCGGACAGGCAACGGTAAAGCAGGAACCACCTCAAAATAACCGCGGCGTTGGCGCAGAGTGCTGACCCGAGCGCGCGCGTAAAATCGAGCTACCCGTCAACTATAGACGCTCAGGGAAAAGTTGTACAAATTTCTGCGAATTAATTTGTACAAATTAGCGATGGGTTAATGTGTTTTTGTTTATATTGTTGATATGTATGATTTTTATTTTCTTCTTTCTTGTACAGGCCAGGCGGTAAATCTCTCTGAAAAACGACGAATGCTCTCTGCGCGGGGTTATACTTGTCTGCCAGGAAAGAGAAAAAGGAGGGAATGCGATGAAACTATGGCCAATTCTGACCGGGGTTGCGGTATCGCTGGCGTTAGTCGCCTGTAAGACTCCCACGCCGCCTCACGGAGTAAAACCGATAAACCACTTTGACGCCAGCCGCTATCTGGGGCGCTGGTATGAAGTCGCGCGCCTGGAAAACCGTTTCGAACGAGGTCTGCAGCAGGTAACGGCAACTTACAGCATGCGTGATGACGGCGGCATTCGCGTACTTAATCGAGGATTTGACCCGCGAAACAACCGCTGGCGCGAAAGCGAAGGCAAAGCCTATTTCACCGGCGCTTCCACCACGGCAGCGCTGAAAGTCTCGTTCTTCGGTCCCTTCTATGGCGGATATAACGTGATCGCGCTCGACGAGGATTATCAATACGCGCTGGTGAGCGGGCCAAACCGCGACTATTTATGGCTGCTTTCGCGCACCCCGGATATTCCGTCCCACATCCGACAGCAGTACCTTGCCCTGGCCGCTGAGCTCGGTTTTGCGGTTAACAAACTGGTCTGGGTGCGGCAGGCGAAGGCTTAAACTATCGCCTGCCGCAGGGTGTGCGCCGCATCGTTGAGCGCGGGTGTTGGCATACGGCCGATTAACGTAAACTGGTAGCCGCCGTGGTGCCACCAGCGCAGGTTCATGCCCTGACGCTGCTCATTTTGCGGCGGCGAGGCGGTTTGCCTGGCGGCGGGTGAAATACACAGCGCGACCGGGCCGTAACCGGTATGCAGCCAGAGAATTTGCGTGATCGAGGTACTTTCGTAGCGCAGCATACGGACCATTTTCAGCTCCGCCTCAGGTAAGGCGAGCTGGCGTCGTTCTAGCAACAGTCCTGTATCCTGCGCCGAACGACGCAGGCCACGGTCGAGCATCTCAGGTGAATTATCAACATCGGCCACGGTTTCCGCGCTATATAGCGACATGTACTGGGCTTCAAGACGGCGAATATTCTCGTCATCGTCCTCCTGCGGCGCAGGCCGCCAGAAGTAACTTGTTGCGCTACCGATAACCAACAGGCCCAGTGAGGCGGCGATCAGCGCGCGGCGGCTGAAGCGCGCCTGATTTTGCGCTTCAATTTCCGGTGCGGCGAGATAGGGCGCCAGTTTCGCCTGCATCCGCGCCACGGGCGCTTCATCAAGCAGGGCGGCGAAAGCATGTTGATAAGGCTGATGATTATTCATCAACGTGGCGGTGCGGTTGGCGAGCTGCGGGTCGCGGGCAAAGGTTTCGCTAAAACGGCGGGCGTCCTCCGCGCACATTTCGCCATCAAGCCAGGCGACAATGGCCTCGTCCTGCCAGGGTGGGGAAAAGCGAATAGGGTTCATGAGCGTTTCTCCTGCGCCGGGGGGGAAATCGCCGGCGTTTTGGCCAGCGTTTCCCGCGCGGCGGCCAGCCGACTCATAATGGTGCCAATAGGTACCGATAGCGTCTCGGCGGCTTCCTGATAACTAAACCCCTCGACATACACCAAAAAGACGGCATTACGCTGCGCCTCGGGCAGTTGATTAACCCGCAGCATAAGTTGCCGATAGCGCCACCGCGTATCGTCCTGTTCGCCCGGCTCGGGGGCGGCCAGCTCCTCACACTCGACAAACCCCTGGCCGAGGCGGACCTGGCGGGCGCGCAGCTCTGAAATCCAGATTGAGTGCAAAATGGAAAATAGCCACCTGTCGATGCGGGTGCCGGGGGTAAACTGCGCGCTCTTTTCGAGCGCGCGAAGGCAGGTGGCCTGCACCAGTTCCTCGGCGACGTCGCGGTTGTGCGAGAGTACGAGGCCGTAGCGCCACAGGCGAGGAAGATGGGCGGCCAGTTGGCTATCAACGATACGGTTAGCGATGTTCTTATCCTTATTGATTCTGGCGAATCACGACTATCAGGATTCAGGATGTCCGTTTATTGCCGACTGAAGATCGCGGTACTCTTCGCAGCTTTGGCCGCAAATGCCGGCAATCGCCGCCAGCTGCTGCTTAGCCAGATCGGGGCGTCCTTTAACCATCCATGCTTCGCCAAGGTATTCGCGGGCTTTCGCGTAGTCCGGTTTCAGCGCCAGCGCCCGCTGATAATAGCCAATTCCTTCATCGGTTCTGCCGAGCTTACGCGTGGCGTAGCCGCGATAGTTCCACGCCTCAGGCGTATTGGCGTTGTGCAGCGTATCCAGCAGGTTAAGCGCGGCCTGATATTCCCCTTTTTTCGCCAGATGCCAGGCATAATTGGTTTTATCTTCATCGCTAAGGCTGCTGGTTTTTTGCGGAACGCATTTTTGGCTCACGCTGTCGTAGGCCTGACCGCTCGGGCAATCCGGGGTTTGTTTGCTCGGGCTGTTATCGCCCATGGCCAACGCCGCCGGGGTATATAACAAAAATAGCAGCGCCGGAACGACTAAGCGCCTGATGGGAGAAATTTGTGCGTTCATGGTGACCTCCAGGAGGGCGAGAGACGCGATAAAGCATCGCGTTGTCGGTTCTGAGGAGTAAACGCGCGAGCGGGAGGATTTATTCGCCGTTGGCGAAAATTATTAATTGGGGTTGTGGTGAGAGTATGCGTTAACAAGAAAAACCCGCGCCTGGGGAGAGCGCGGGCCGATAATATTACTGTTTCGGAGCGGCAACCACAAAGCTGCCCACGCCGCGGTTGTTATATTCCCACATGCGGTTGAAGCCGTTGTCGTTAAGGTTACGCTGCGGGTTGCCTTTATCATCCTGCGCGCCAACGTTACCGCTGAAAGCGCGGTTAGAACCGACCGCCGCCGCCCATGGTTGAGCAATATTAAAGCCTTCATTGATGACGCTATCGCGAATCACCACCTGGCCATTGCTGTTGCCGTCGACGTCCAGCGCGCGGCCAAGCTGCGCGACGTTATCGCCGGACGCGGTGAAGCGGCTATTGGTCGCCAGGAAGCCGTAGGTCATGCTTTTCAGCGTTGCTGGTGCGAAAACGTAGGCTTCTTTCTGCGTACGCGAGTTCACGACGCGGAAATCGGTATTATCGAATACCACCGCGCCGCGACCGGAAACGATATCCACATCGCCTTCAATATAGCTATTGGTCACCAGCGTGCGGGTCTGACGGTTGTCCTGCAGACGGTTCTGCACGCCGCTATTGGTCACAAAGAAGGTGTTCTGGCGGCCAAGAATGTTGACCTTGTTGATCTGCACCTGGTCGCCATCGCTGCGCAACGCCACCGCCTGGTGGGTACCGGCATCGACGCTATCGCCGAGATTGTTGGCGATAGTCAGGTTCTGCAGCTGCAGGCCATTATTCTGCGACCAGAAGACCGCGGAACACATCACGCCCACGGTGGCGGCGGATTTGCTCTGGCAGCTGTCGAACATATACCACGCGGGCTTGCCCGGCATGTATTTGCCGCCCGGATTGACCAGGTGACGCCAGCTATTGCGGTCCATTTCGGAATCAATCGCTTCGCTGATTTTGACGTCGGCAGGGTTTTCACCGGTACCATAAATGGTCAGCGCGCCTGGCGCGGCAGGCACATAGACGGTACCCGCATATTCGCCCGGCATAACGGCGATGAACAGGCGACGCGCGGAGTGACGGGCAATCGCCGCATCGACCGCGGCCTGAATAGTCGTGTGGGTCACGCCCTGGGCGCCCGCCGGGCCGACGATGAAATCAGGCTGTGCCGGCAGGCTGATCGCGGATGGCGTCCAGGCGGCGGCATTCGGCGTCAGCGACTGGAAATAAGCTGCCTGAGTGAAGTTTTTCGCTTCATCGGCGCTAAGAATTGGCCGTGCGGTATTGCCCGGTGCAGTCTGCGTTGAGGGCTTTTGATCGGCAGGCGTCGAGCTACAGGCGGACAGCGTCACGCCGAAGGCCAGCGCCAGCGCCAGACGGGAAACGGAATATGTGTTCATGTTGCTCCGGGCGATAATATGCAAAGTTACATACCCTTTGTGCGCGACAGGGTATAAGTCCTTTAAAACCTGCTGTTTTATACTAACTTGAACGAAACGGGAAGATGCCAGTTCAAAAACTTCACTTCTTTACGCAATACCTGGTGACAGTGGAACGTCTGTAGTCACAAAAAAATAACATTTACCCGCGCTTTTATTGACATTACCGGCGTTATGAAAATAAATGTCTATACAACCCATGACAAGTTGAACGCTATGACTGAAGCCACCTCTGAACTCGTTATCTGGCGAAACGCGCGTCTCGCCACCCTGAACCCTGATTATTCCCAACCGTACGGCCTGCTGGAGCGCCATGCGCTGCTGGTGCGTAACGGCCGCATTGAGGCGATCGTCGACGATGCTGATGCCCCGGCGGGGCGTCGTATCGACCTCCAAGGCCGGCTACTGACGCCGGGCCTCATTGACTGCCACACTCACCTGATTTTTGGCGGTAGCCGGGCGCAGGAGTGGGAGCAGCGGCTGAACGGCGTGTCGTATCAAACCATCAGCGCCAACGGCGGCGGCATTAACTCCACCGTGCGCGCCACGCGCGAAAGCAGCGAAGCAGAACTACTGGCGCTGGCGCAGCCGCGTCTTGCTCGCCTGCTGCGTGAAGGGGTGACAACGCTGGAGATTAAATCAGGCTACGGTCTCGATCTGCAAAACGAACGCAAAATGCTGCGGGTCGCCCGACAACTGGCCGACGACAATGGCGTAGAACTGTCGGCGACGCTGCTCTCCGCCCACGCCACGCCGCCGGAATATCATGGCGACGCCGATGGCTATATCTCGCTGGTCTGCGAGACCATACTGCCGACGCTGTGGCAAGAGGGACTGTTTGAAAGCGTTGACGTCTTCTGTGAAAACGTCGGCTTCAGCCCACAGCAAACCGAGCGCGTCTTTCAGGCCGCGCAGGCGCTGGGCATTCCGGTAAAAGGCCACGTTGAGCAGCTCTCGTCGTTGGGCGGCGCTCAGCTGGTGAGCCGCTATCACGGGCTTTCCGCCGACCATATCGAGTATCTGACGGAAGAGGGCGTGGCGGCGATGCGCGAAAGCGGCACCGTGGCAGCGCTGCTCCCCGGCGCGTTTTACTTCCTTAACGAAACCCGCAAACCGCCGGTGGAACTGCTGCGCAAGTACCAGGTGCCGATGGCGGTGGCGACTGATTTCAACCCGGGCACCAGCCCCTTCGCTAGCCTGCATCTGGCGATGAACATGGCCTGCGTCAAGTTTGGTTTAACGCCGGAGGAGACCTGGGCCGGGGTGACTCGCCATGCCGCGCGGGCGCTGGGGCGACAGGAGAGTCATGGTCAGCTGGCGGCGGGCTTTGTCGCAAACTTCGCTATCTGGGATGCCGAGCACCCGGTCGAGATGGTGTATGAGCCGGGGCGCGCGCCGCTCTGGGGGCGCGTGGTACGAGGAGAACTGCAATGATGCTGTGGCAAGCTACGCCCGCCAACCTTTGGCAGGGGCGTGATGATAGCGCGGAAGCGCCCAATGCGCTGCGCCTGTTCCAGACCATCGCCCGCGCGGAACGCTTCGCGCCGCAGGAGATGCCCGGCGATATCGCGCTGCTCGGCTTCGCCTGCGACGAAGGCGTACGGCGTAATAAAGGTCGTACCGGCGCCGGACATGGTCCGGAAACGCTACGCCGGGCGTTGGCCAATATGGCCAGCCATCAGGGCCATGACCGCTGCGTGGATATGGGCACGATTAGCGTCGACGGTGAACAGTTAGAAGCCGCGCATCAGGCGCTGCGGGAGGCGGTGGCCGCCTGTCAACGCGCCGGCAAACGCACGCTGGTGCTGGGCGGCGGCCACGAGACGGCCTTCGGCCACGGCGCTGGGGTACTGGATGCCTTCCCGGGCGAAAACGTGGGCATTATTAATCTCGACGCGCATCTGGATTTACGCTTTGCCGAATGCGCCAGCTCCGGGACGCCGTTCCGCCAGCTGGCGCTGGAGTGTGAGGCGCAGCAGCGAGGTTTTCACTATACCTGCATCGGCGTGAGCCGGGCGGCGAACACCCAGGCGCTGTGGGATGAAGCGGCGCGCCGCCAGGTGGCTATCGTTGAGGATCTGGAGGTGCTGGAGGCCTTCGAAACTCGCGTGTTGCCGGAGCTTGAGCGCAATATCGCGCAATTCGACCGTCTGTATCTGACTATCGATCTCGACGTGCTGCCGGCGCGCGAAATGCCGGCGGTTTCCGCGCCAGCGGCGCTGGGCGTGCCGCTGGCGACCCTGCTGCGGATCGTAGAGCCGTTGTGCCGCAGCGGTAAGCTACAGGCGGTGGATTTGGTCGAGTTTAATCCGCAATTTGACATCGACGGACAGGGCGCCCGCGCGGCGGCCCGTCTGGCATGGCAAATCGCCCATTGGTGGCGCTAGCGATCCGCGCTATTATTTTCGTTTCGCCGCTCCGCTTATTACGCATAAGGAAAGCCAGGCCATGTTTGCACAACAACCTCGTTCCGCGCCCGCGCCTTTCTATGAAAAGGTGAAGCAGGCGATCAGCGAAAAGATCCACCGCGGCGAGTGGCGTCCGCACGACCGAATTCCCTCGGAGGCTGAACTGGTCGCCCAGTTCGGCTTCAGCCGCATGACCATCAACCGCGCGCTGCGCGAACTGACGGATGAAGGCTTGCTGGTGAGGCTACAGGGAGTCGGTACCTTCGTCGCCGAGCCGAAAGGGCAGTCGGCGCTGTTTGAAGTGCGCAGCATAGCCGATGAGATTGCCTCCCGCCGTCACCAGCACCGCTGCGAGGTGCTGCTTTTAGAGGAGACCGAAGCGGACGTTATCCAGGCGGAGGCGCTCAACGTCGCCGAAGGCACGCGTATCTTCCATTCGCTGATGGTGCATTTCGAAAACGAGGTCCCGGTACAAATTGAAGATCGCTGCGTCAATGCCGCGGTGGTGCCGGACTATCTACTACAGGATTACACCGCCACCACGCCGCATGATTATCTGTCGCTCATCGCGCCGTTAACCGAAGGCGAACATATCGTCGAGGCGGTGCAGGCGACGTCAGAAGAGTGCGCGCTGCTGCGCATCATGCCGCACGATCCCTGTCTGCTTATTCGCCGCCGCACCTGGTCGACGACGCATATTGTCTCACACGCTCGCCTGCTGTTCCCCGGCGCGCGCTACCGCCTGCAGGGCCATTTCAGCTCGTAATTTACCCTGGCGTCAGCAAAACGTGATTGCTGACGCAATATAACAAAATTGTATCATTTCTGTTAAATCCTGGCTTGCGTAGAGTTGTATAGACAAGTATATGTATCTACGTACACAACGTTAATTGTCAGGAGAAACCCCGATGTCGCAAAGCAAATATCGCCAGCTGGACGTACGTGCCCCGAGAGGCACGACGCTGACCGCCAAGAGCTGGTTGACCGAAGCGCCGCTGCGTATGTTAATGAACAACCTCGATCCCGATGTCGCCGAAAACCCGCATGAGCTGGTGGTCTATGGCGGTATTGGTCGCGCTGCGCGCAACTGGGAATGCTATGACGCTATCGTGAAGGCGCTGAAAAACCTGGAAAGCGATGAGACCCTGCTGGTGCAGTCCGGTAAACCGGTCGGCGTATTTAAAACGCATGAAAACTCGCCGCGCGTGCTGATCGCTAACTCCAACCTGGTTCCGCACTGGGCCACCTGGGAACACTTCAACGAACTGGATGCCAAAGGGCTGGCGATGTACGGCCAGATGACCGCCGGCAGCTGGATCTACATCGGTAGCCAGGGCATCGTACAGGGCACCTACGAAACCTTCGTCGAAGCCGGTCGCCAGCACTATCAGGGCAGCCTGAAAGGCCGCTGGGTGTTAACCGCCGGTCTGGGCGGTATGGGCGGCGCGCAGCCGCTGGCCGCGACGCTGGCAGGCGCCTGCTCGCTGAACATTGAATGTCAGCAGAGCCGCATCGATTTCCGTCTGCGTACCCGCTACGTGGATGAACAGGCCACTTCTCTGGATGACGCCCTGGCGCGCATCAAAAAATATACCGCCGAAGGCCGCGCTATCTCCATCGCGCTGTGCGGCAACGCCGCGGATATCGTTCCGGAACTGGTGAAACGCGGCGTGCGCCCGGATATGGTCACCGACCAGACCAGCGCCCACGACCCGCTGCACGGCTATCTGCCGAAAGGCTGGAGCTGGGAAGAGTATCAGCAGAAAGCCGAATCCGATCCGCAGGGCACTATTCTGGCGGCCAAACGCTCGATGGCCGACCACGTTCAGGCGATGCTGGCCTTTAATGAAATGGGCGTACCGACCTTCGACTACGGCAACAACATCCGCCAGATGGCGCAGGAAATGGGCGTCAGCAACGCCTTCGATTTCCCGGGCTTCGTGCCGGCGTATATCCGCCCGCTGTTCTGCCGTGGTATCGGCCCGTTCCGTTGGGTGGCGCTGTCCGGCGATCCGCAGGATATCTACAAAACCGACGCGAAAGTGAAAGAGATCATTAAAGATGATAAGCATCTGCACCACTGGCTGGATATGGCGCGCGAGCGCATCAGCTTCCAGGGACTGCCTGCGCGTATCTGCTGGGTAGGTCTGGAGTGGCGGCAGAAGCTGGGGCTGGCCTTTAACGAAATGGTGCGTAGCGGCGAAGTCTCCGCGCCGATCGTGATTGGCCGCGATCACCTTGATTCCGGCTCCGTCGCCAGCCCGAACCGCGAAACCGAAGCCATGCGAGACGGCTCGGATGCGGTATCCGACTGGCCGCTGCTCAACGCACTGCTTAACACCGCCAGCGGCGCGACCTGGGTGTCGTTGCACCACGGCGGCGGCGTAGGCATGGGCTTCTCGCAGCACTCCGGGATGGTTATCGTCTGTGATGGTACCGATGAAGCGGCGGCGCGTATCGCTCGCGTCCTGCATAACGACCCGGCGACCGGTGTGATGCGTCATGCCGATGCGGGTTACGATATCGCCATTGAATGTGCGGCGGAACAGGGTCTGAATCTTCCGATGGTTGCGGCAACGCAGGGGAACGCTAAATGAAATCTTTAACGCTAATTCCGGGGCAACTGAGCCTGTCGCAGCTCCGCGACGTTTACAGCCACCCGCTGAACATCACCCTCGATAGCAGCGCGTTTGCGGCAATCGATGAGAGCGTGGCCTGCGTTAACGCCATCCTTGCCGAAGGGCGGACCGCCTACGGTATTAACACCGGTTTTGGCCTGCTGGCGCAGACCCGTATCTCGACGGAAGATCTGGAGAATCTGCAGCGTTCGCTGGTGTTATCCCATGCGGCGGGCGTTGGCGAGCCGCTGGACGATGACCTGGCGCGCCTGATTATGGTGCTGAAGATTAACAGCCTGTCCCGCGGCTTCTCCGGGATCCGCCTGAGCGTGATCCAGGCGCTGATTGGCCTGGTCAATGCCGGCGTGACACCGTGGATCCCGGCGAAAGGTTCCGTCGGCGCCTCCGGCGACCTCGCGCCGCTGGCGCATATGTCGCTGACGCTGCTTGGCGAAGGCAAAGCGCGGGTACGCGGCGGCGAATGGCTGCCGGCGACGGAAGCGTTACGTCAGGCGGGGCTGGAGCCGATTACCCTGGCGGCGAAAGAAGGTCTGGCGCTGCTGAACGGCACCCAGGCGTCGACGGCTTTTGCGCTGCGCGGCCTGTTCGAAGCCGAAGATCTGTTCGCCTCCGCGGTCGTTTGCGGAGCGTTAACCACCGAAGCGGCGCTGGGTTCGCGTCGTCCGTTCGACGCACGTATTCACGAGGTGCGCGGCCAGCGTGGCCAGATTGATGCGGCGGCGCTGTATCGCCATCTGTTGACCGATGACAGCGCGATTTCGCAGTCGCACCATAACTGCGCCAAGGTGCAGGATCCGTACTCTCTGCGCTGTCAGCCGCAGGTGATGGGCGCCTGCCTGACGCAGATTCGTCAGGCGGCGGAAGTATTGTTAGCCGAAGCGAACGCGGTCTCCGATAACCCGCTGGTCTTTGCCGCCGAAAATGACGTCATCTCCGGCGGTAACTTCCATGCCGAACCGGTAGCGATGGCGGCGGATAATATCGCGCTGGCGATCGCGGAAATCGGCTCGCTCTCCGAGCGCCGTATCGCGCTGATGATGGACAGCCATATGTCGCAGCTGCCGCCGTTCCTCGTCAAAAATGGCGGCGTCAACTCCGGCTTTATGATTGCTCAGGTCACGGCGGCGGCTTTAGCCAGTGAAAACAAAGCGCTGTCGCACCCGCATAGCGTTGACAGCCTGCCAACTTCCGCGAACCAGGAAGATCATGTTTCCATGGCGCCGGCTGCCGGTCGTCGCCTGTGGGCGATGGCGGAAAACACCCGTGGGGTGCTGGCCGTCGAGTGGCTGGCGGCGGCGCAGGGGCTGGATATGCGCGAAGGGCTGACCACCAGTCCGCTGCTGGAAGAGGCGCGTCATCTGCTGCGCGAACGCGTGCCGCACTATACGCAAGACCGTTTCTTCGCTCCTGATATTGAAAATGCCACCGAGCTTTTGGCCGCACGTCACCTGACGCGTCTGCTGCCTGCCGTATTGCCTGGCCTGAATTAATCACCGTTGTTCTCTGTACCCGCGTCGGGGGGATGTCATCCCCCCGGCCGTCCTACATCGCATATTTGTCGTCATATAAAAAAACCAGGACACCTGTATATGCAACAACAACACAAACCGCATCTGCTGCGCGGGCTGAATGCCCGACACATTCGTTTTATTGCGCTCGGTTCCGCTATCGGCACCGGGCTGTTCTACGGTTCGGCCTCCGCCATTAAGGCGGCGGGGCCGGCGGTACTGCTGGCCTATCTGATAGGCGGCGCGGCGGTCTTTATGGTGATGCGCGCGCTGGGTGAAATGGCGGTGCGCAATCCGGTTTCCGGCTCTTTCGGCAGCTACGCCCGCCAGTATCTTGGGCCGCTGGCCGGATTTATTACCGGCTGGACCTATACCTTTGAAATGGTGATCGTGGCGCTGGCCGACGTCACCGCATTCGGTATCTATATGGGGTTGTGGTATCCCGATGTGCCGCGCTGGATCTGGATCCTCAGCATCATCTTCTTTATCGGCGCGATGAACCTGTGCAACGTGCGGGTGTTCGGCGAGATGGAGTTCTGGCTGTCGCTGATTAAAGTGGTAGCGATTATCGCCATGATGGCGGCGGGCGCGGGGATCATCTTCTTTGGCTTTGGCCATAGTTTCCCGGCCACCGGGCTGGAAAATCTGTGGAGCCACGGCGGCTTTGCGCCAAATGGCTGGCAGGGGATCATCGCTTCCCTTGGCATCGTGATGTTCGCTTTCGGCGGCGTGGAAATTATCGGCGTCACCGCGGCGGAAGCGCAGAACCCGAAGAAGGTCATCCCGCAGGCCATCAACACCATTCCGCTGCGTATTATTCTGTTTTACGTCTGCACCCTGGCGGTGCTGATGGCGATCTTCCCGTGGAATAGTTTTGGCGAGCAGGGCAGTCCGTTTGTGCTTATCTTCGATGGTCTCGGGATCCCGGCGGCGGCGACCGTGCTGAATATCATCGTGATTAGCGCCAGTATCTCGGCGATTAACAGCGATATTTTTGGCGCCGGACGCATGATGTACGGTATGTCGAAAGAGGGGCTGGCGCCGAAGTGCTTCCAGCGGATCGCCAGCAACGGCGTACCCTGGATGACGGTCGTGGTGATGGGCGTGGCGCTGCTGGTGGCGGTGGTGCTTAACTATCTGATGCCGGAACAGGTATTTGTCCTGATTGCCTCGCTGGCGGCGTTCGCCACCGTCTGGGTGTGGCTGATGATCCTGCTCTCTCATTTCTCGATGCGCCGCGGTTTGTCGGCTGAAGAGCGCAGTAAGATCGAATTCCCGATCCCCTTCTGGCCGGTTGGCCCGCTGTTGACGCTACTGTTTATGGGGCTGGTAATCGCCGTGTTGGGAATGGTGGAAGAGACGCGCGTGGCGCTGTTAGCCGGGCTGGTGTGGCTGGGGCTGCTGACGGTGGTGTGGTACGCGCGCGTGCGTAAAACCGCGTTGCAGGTGGCCACTGAACAGTAAGGTCAATTTCCCCGGAGGCGCTGCGCTTACCGGGGCTACAAATGGCACTGACCATAGCGAGTAGCCCGGATAAGGCGCAAGCCGCTATCCGGGGGGATAATTAACTGAACAGGGCGGTGATGGAAGCGCTGGCGAGCGAATGGAAATGGACATTAAAGCCGACCATCGCGCCGCTCGCCTCGGCGTCGACATCAATCTTATCGATATCCAGCGCGTGTACGGTAAATATGTAGCGGTGGGTTTCCCCCTTCGGCGGCGCGGCGCCGCCGTAGCCGGCCTTACCAAAATCGGTGCGGGTCTGAATGGCCTCTTCCGGTAGCTCCGCCTGACCGGAACCGGCCCCCTGCGGTAAAACCCGGGTATCGGCAGGCAGGTTGGCTACCACCCAGTGCCACCAGCCGGAACCGGTCGGCGCATCCGGGTCGTAGCAGGTGACGACAAAACTTTTGGTTCCTGCGGGAACGTCGTCCCACATCAGATGCGGCGAAAGATTATCGCCATCGTACCCCATACCGTTGAATACGTGACGATTAGGCAGCTTGCCGCCGTCTTGCAGATCGTGACTGGTCAGTTTCATGCTTCATCCTCATTGATAATGCGCTGATTAACAAAGAAGTGTAGCCTTCCCGACGGCGCAATTCCGCTGTTTATTCGCTAAAAAATGTTTCTTCTTGTACCGCCATATTGACTGCTCGCGTCAGGCGAGTCAGCTGTTGCGGGCTGATGATATACGGCGGCATCAGGTAAATCAGGCGGCCAAACGGGCGGATCCATACCCCTTGCTCAACGAAAAAGCGCTGCAGAGCGGCCATGTTGACCGGATGACGGGTTTCAACCACGCCAATCGCGCCCAGTACGCGCACGTCGGCGACCCATTCTGACTCACGCGCCGGAGCCAGCTCGGCCTTCAGCTGGGCTTCAATCGCCGCCACCTGCTGTTGCCATTCGCCGCTCTCCAGCAGGCGCAGGCTTTCGCTCGCCACCGCGCAGGCCAGCGGATTGCCCATAAAGGTGGGGCCGTGCATAAAGCAGCCGGCTTCGCCATTGCTGATGGTTTCAGCTACCGTTCGGGTGGTGATGGCGGCGGAAAGGGTCATGGTACCGCCGGTCAGCGCTTTACCCAGACACAGAATATCGGCGGAGATACCGGCATGCTCGCAGGCGAACAGTTTGCCGGTACGGCCAAAGCCGGTGGCAATCTCATCGGCGATCAGCAAAATCCCTTCCCGGTCGCACATTTTACGCACTCGCTTTAGCCACTCCGGATGGTACATGCGCATCCCGCCGGCGCCCTGGACTACCGGTTCGAGGATCACCGCGGCGATTTCGTGGCGATGCGCGGCCATCAGGCGGGCAAACGGCACCATATCCATCTCATCCCACTCGCCGTCGAAGCGGCTTTGCGGCGCGGGGGCAAACAGGTTATCCGGCAGGTAGCCCTGCCACAGGCTGTGCATCGAGTTCTGCGGATCGCAGACCGACATCGCGCCGAAGGTGTCACCGTGATAGCCGTTGCGGAAGGTCAGGAAACGACGGCGCGGTTGGCCTTTAGCCTGCCAGTACTGCAGCGCCATTTTCATCGCCACTTCTACCGCCACCGAACCGGAATCGGCGAGGAAAACGCACTCCAGCGATTCCGGCGTCATCGCCACCAGCTGGCGACAGAGCGCCACCGCCGACGGATGGGTGATCCCGCCGAACATCACGTGCGACATCTGGTCGATCTGCGCTTTCATCGCCGCATTCAGGCGCGGGTGATTGTAGCCGTGGATCGCCGCCCACCAGGAGGACATGCCGTCAATCAGCTGTTCGCCGCCGGCGAGGGACAGCTCGCAACCGTGGGCGGAAACCACCGGGTAGACCGGCAGGGGGGAAGTCATAGAGGTGTAGGGGTGCCAGATGTGGCGCCGATCGAAAGCGAGATCGTCCAGTGTCATAAGCGACTTGTAAACCATTTTGAAAACATTTAGGTTTACGAGTATAAACCGAACCGTAAATTAACAAAACCCTTTGGAGAGGCTAATGGCTCACCACGCACGCTGGACAATGTCGCAAGTTACTGAGTTATTTAATAAACCGCTCATCGATCTGCTATTTGAAGCGCAGCAAATCCACCGTCAGCATTTTGACCCGCGTCAGGTGCAGGTCAGTACGTTGCTATCGATTAAAACCGGCGCTTGTCCGGAAGACTGTAAATATTGCCCGCAAAGCGCACGCTACAAAACCGGCCTTGAATCCGAGCGCCTGATGGAAGTCGAGCAGGTGCTGGAATCGGCGCGTCAGGCGAAAAACGCCGGCTCGACCCGTTTCTGCATGGGCGCGGCGTGGAAGAACCCCAACGACCGCGATATGCCGTACCTGGAACAGATGGTGAAAGGCGTCAAGGCGCTGGGGCTGGAGTCCTGTATGACGCTCGGTACCCTTACCGATAGTCAGGCGCAGCGTCTGGCCGGCGCGGGGCTGGATTACTACAACCATAACCTCGACACCTCGCCGGAATTTTACGGCAACATCATCACCACCCGTACCTATCAGGAACGTCTGGATACGCTGGATAAGGTACGCGATGCCGGGATTAAAGTGTGCTCCGGCGGCATTGTCGGGTTGGGGGAAACCGTGAACGATCGCGCCGGGCTGCTGCTGCAGCTGGCCAATTTGCCAACGCCGCCGGAAAGCGTGCCCATCAATATGCTGGTGAAGGTCAAAGGTACGCCGCTGGCGGATAACGACGATGTCGACGCCTTCGATTTCATCCGCACGATCGCTATTGCGCGCATCATGATGCCTACCTCCTACGTGCGTCTCTCCGCCGGGCGCGAGCAGATGAACGAGCAGACTCAGGCGATGTGCTTTATGGCCGGGGCGAACTCGATTTTCTATGGCTGCAAGCTACTGACGACGCCTAACCCGGAAGAAGATAAAGACCTGCAGCTGTTCCGCAAGCTGGGGATCAATCCGCAGCAGACGGCGGTGCTGGAAGGCGATAATGAGCAGCAGCAGCGCCTGGAGCAGGCCTTACTCACCCCGGACACAGAGGAATACTACAACGCGGCGGCGCTATGAGTTGGCAGCAACGAATCGATCGAGCGCTGGATGAACGGCGGGCGGCGGAGGCTTTACGTCGCCGCCTACCGGTAAGCCACGGCGCCGGACGCTGGCTGGAGCGTGAAGGGGAGCGCTGGCTCAACTTCTCCAGTAATGACTACCTCGGCCTGAGCCAGCATGGCGAGATTATCGCCGCCTGGCAGCAGGGAGCGGAACGTTATGGCGTCGGTTCCGGCGGGTCGGGCCACGTTAGCGGCTATAGCGAGGCGCATCGCGTGCTGGAAGAGGAACTTGCCGACTGGCTGGGCTATCCGCGCGCGTTGCTGTTTATCTCCGGCTTTGCCGCGAATCAGGCGTTGATTGCCGCGCTGGCGGAAAAAGACGATCGGATTGTGGCCGATCGCCTGAGCCATGCCTCCCTGCTGGAGGCGGCAAGCCTCAGCCCGGCGCAGCTGCGCCGCTTTACCCACAATGACCCGCAACAGCTCGCTCAACTGCTGGCGAAACCGCTGGACGGCCAGCAGTTAGTCGTTACCGAAGGGATTTTCAGCATGGACGGCGACAGCGCGCCGCTGGCTGACATTCAGGCGGCAGCCCGCAGCGCCGGAGCATTATTACTGGTTGATGATGCTCACGGAATCGGGGCGATTGGCGATGAAGGGCGCGGAAGCTGTCATACGCAGGCGGTTCGTCCGGAGCTGCTGGTAGTCACCTTCGGCAAGGCGTTTGGGGTAAGCGGCGCGGCGGTACTGTGCAATGAATCGATGGCCGACTATCTGCTGCAGTTTGCCCGTCATCTTATCTACAGCACCGCGATGCCGCCGGCGCAGGCGGTGGCGCTGAGCGCGGCCCTGCGGGTCATTCGCAGCGATGAGGGCCAGCAGCGGCGGGAAATCTTGAGCGCCCGCATCCGTCAGTTTCGCGCAGGAATGGGCGATGTTGCGCTGGGGCTGACCGATTCCCGGAGCGCGATTCAGCCGCTGATTGTCGGCGACAACGCGCGAGCGCTGGCCCTGGCCTCCAGCCTACGCGGGGCCGGCTGTTGGGCTACCGCTATTCGCCCGCCGACGGTTCCCGTCGGCGGCGCTCGCCTGCGCCTGACTCTGACTGCCGCTCATCAGGCTGAGGACATTGCTCGTTTACTGGAGGTGCTGCATGACCACGGTGAATAAGCTGGCGGTCGCCGCGGCGTTTGGTCGGGCGGCCAGCGGCTATACGCAACATGATGAGCTGCAGCGCCGCAGTGCTGAACTGCTGCTGCGCCAGTTGGCGAGGAGCGATTTTTCCCGGGTGCTCGATGCCGGCTGCGGCCCCGGCAGCATGAGCCGTTACTGGCGCGAAGCGGGAAGCGAAGTTACCGCGCTGGATCTCTCCGCCGGGATGCTGGCGCAGGCGCAACGCAACGGCGCCGCGCAGCATTATCTGCAGGGGGATATCGAAGCGCTGCCGCTGCCGGATGCCTGCTTCGATCTGGCATGGAGTAACCTGGCGGTGCAGTGGTGTGACGAGCTAGGCGCGGCAATCGGCGAGCTGTACCGGGTGGTGCGGCCCGGCGGGCGAGTAGCGTTCACCACGTTGCTCGCCGGATCGCTACCGGAACTCAATCAAGCGTGGCGGGCGGTCGACGACCATCCCCATGCTAACCGTTTTCTCAGCGAACAGGCGGTAAGGGCGGCGCTGAGCGGCCTGCGCGCCGAAGGCGTCGTGCATCAGATTAGCTTACCGTTCGCCGACGCGTTAAGCGCCATGCGCTCGCTAAAGGGCATTGGCGCCACCCATTTACACCAGGGGCGGTCGTCTGCGCCGCTTAGCCGCGGCAAGCTGCGCGAACTGCAGCTGGCCTGGCCGCAACAGCAGGGCCAGTGCCCGCTGACGTATCATCTTTTTACAGGAGTCATTGAACGTGACTAAACGTTTCTTCGTTACCGGAACCGATACAGAAGTCGGTAAAACGGTCGCCAGCAGCGCGCTGCTGCAGGCGGCGAATCAGCTGGGATTTAACACCGCGGGCTATAAGCCGGTGGCTTCCGGTAGCGACCTGACCGCACACGGGTTACGCAATGAAGATGCGCTGGCACTCCAGCGCAATAGCCGGGTAGCGCTGCGCTATGAACAGGTTAACCCTTATACCTTTGCCGAGCCGACCTCGCCGCATATTATTAGCGCCGATGAAGGACGACCAATCGCCGCGACCACGCTTTCCTGCGGCTTACGCGAGCTGGAACGCCTGGCCGATTGGGTGCTGGTGGAAGGGGCGGGCGGCTGGTTTACGCCACTCTCGGAAACCCTGACCTTCGCCGACTGGGCGCAGCAGGAACAACTGCCGGTGATTTTAGTGGTCGGCGTTAAGCTTGGCTGTATCAATCACGCGATGCTCACCGCCCAGGCGGTACGCAAGGCAGGGCTGCCGCTCGTGGGCTGGATCGCCAACGATATCCAGCCGCCGGGTAAACGCCATCGCGAATATCTGCAAACCTTAACGCGGGTATTGCCAGCGCCGCTGCTGGGGGAAATTCCCTGGCTTGCCGACGCATCGCAGCGTAAGGATCTCGCGCAGTACCTGGATCTGAGCCCACTGCAATAATCCCGCATAAGCCTGCGAGACGGCTCTATTTTTTGTTGACAGGACGATGAAATGTGGTCCAGAAAACGCAAAAAATCCAGCCGTCTTTAGCTGATAAATATCAAAAAAAATTCGATAATTTTTTTTAGCCGCGGGCTTTGGTCCGATGAGACTTTTCTGCCGGGTGGCAGACCTCGCGGCCTGCAGACAGTTATCCACTATTCCTGTGGATAACCTTGTGTATTAGAGTTAGAAAACTTGCGGTAAGCTAGAGAGTACGCGGCCTGCGAGCAAATTGGCGCGAAACCCGTCTTTTGGTAAATTATGTTTTATTTCAGCAAGTTAAATAAAAGCAATGGCTGTCAGAAAAGTGTCACCGGCTGCCATAAAAGATTCATTACCTTGCTTGACAAATGTTAAATGATAAATGTTTCTGGGGATAACCACACAGGCTGGTGGATTATTCCGCAAAGCGCGCATTTTACGCCCGCCGTCAGAGTACAACGCGTCCGTTTACCGCCATACAATAATGCGATACTGTTTTTATATCCAGTATTATTTATTGGCAAAAGTCAAACTGAAGGGTAGAATTAAACACCTGCTGGCCAATCCCATCTTCAGGTCCTGAAATATGAGCAAACCGTTCAAGCTGCACTCCGCATTCCGTCCTTCCGGCGATCAGCCCGAAGCCATCCGCCGCCTGGAAGAGGGGCTGGAAGATGGCCTTGCGCATCAGACCCTGCTTGGGGTAACCGGTTCGGGGAAAACCTTCACCATCGCCAACGTTATCGCTGATTTACAGCGCCCGACGATGGTGCTGGCGCCGAACAAAACCCTGGCGGCGCAGCTGTATGGCGAGATGAAAGAGTTCTTTCCCGAGAATGCGGTGGAGTATTTTGTCTCCTATTACGATTATTATCAGCCTGAAGCCTACGTTCCGAGCTCGGATACCTTTATCGAAAAAGACGCCTCGGTGAACGAACACATTGAGCAGATGCGTCTGTCGGCCACCAAAGCGCTGCTCGAACGGCGCGACGTGGTGGTGGTGGCTTCGGTTTCCGCCATCTACGGTCTTGGCGATCCGGATCTGTATCTGAAGATGATGCTGCACCTGACCACCGGCATGCTGATCGACCAGCGGGCGATCCTGCGCCGGCTGGCGGAACTGCAATACACCCGCAACGATCAGGCCTTCCAGCGCGGCACTTTCCGCGTGCGCGGCGAAGTTATCGATGTCTTCCCGGCGGAATCCGATGATATCGCGCTGCGTATTGAACTGTTTGACGAAGAGGTCGAACGGCTATCGCTGTTTGATCCGCTGACCGGCCACGTTGAATCGTCCATTCCACGCTATACCATCTATCCGAAAACCCACTACGTTACGCCGCGCGAGCGTATCGTTCAGGCGATGGAAGAGATCAAAGACGAGCTCGCTGACCGCCGCAAGGTACTGCTGGCGAACAACAAACTGCTTGAAGAGCAGCGGCTGAGCCAGCGCACTCAGTTCGACCTCGAGATGATGAACGAGCTGGGCTACTGCTCGGGAATTGAGAACTACTCGCGCTTTCTCTCCGGCCGCGGGCCGGGCGAGCCGCCGCCGACGCTGTTCGACTACCTGCCGGCGGATGGCCTGCTGGTTATCGATGAATCGCACGTGACTATCCCGCAAATCGGCGGTATGTACCGCGGCGACCGGGCGCGTAAAGAGACGCTGGTGGAATATGGCTTCCGCCTGCCGTCGGCGTTGGATAACCGGCCGATGAAGTTCGAAGAGTTTGAAGCGCTGGCGCCGCAGACTATCTACGTTTCGGCGACGCCGGGCGCCTATGAGCTGGAAAAATCCGGCGATGAGGTGGTAGATCAGGTCGTCCGCCCAACCGGGCTGCTGGATCCGGTCATCGAGGTGCGTCCGGTGGCGACGCAGGTCGACGACCTGTTATCAGAAATCCGTACCCGTGCGGCGATTAATGAGCGCGTACTGGTGACGACGCTGACCAAACGCATGGCGGAAGATTTAACCGAATACCTGGAAGAGCACGGCGAGCGGGTGCGCTATCTGCACTCCGATATCGATACCGTCGAGCGCATGGAAATTATTCGCGATCTGCGTCTTGGCGAGTTCGACGTGCTGGTGGGTATCAACCTGCTGCGCGAAGGGCTGGATATGCCGGAAGTATCGCTGGTGGCGATACTTGATGCCGATAAAGAGGGCTTCCTGCGTTCCGAGCGATCGCTTATCCAGACCATCGGCCGCGCGGCGCGTAACGTGAACGGCAAGGCGATCCTTTACGGCGATAAAATCACGCCATCGATGGCGAAGGCGATCGGTGAAACCGAACGCCGCCGCGAGAAGCAGCAGCGTTATAACGAAGAGCACGGTATTGTGCCGCAGGGGCTGAATAAGAAAGTGGTCGATATTCTGGCGCTGGGTCAGAACATCGCGAAGACCAAAGCCAAAGGCCGCGGTAAAGCCCGTTCTCCGGTGGAAGCCGATAGCGTCGAACTGACGCCGAAAGCGCTGCAGCAGAAGATCCACGAGCTGGAAGGGCAAATGATGCAGCACGCGCAGAACCTTGAGTTTGAGGAAGCGGCACAGATTCGCGATCAATTGCATCAGCTACGCGAACTGTTTATTGCGGCATCGTGAGGGCGATACGGGGAACGGTTAAAAAATGACGGCAATGCGTAATTTGCAATTGCCGTCACGCTATTATCTTAGGGTCTTAATGTTGGCTTAATTTTCTTCAGCCAAACTATCCTCAGTTTAATGAGGATAGCGCCATGCAAAAACTGACCAACCGTGAATATCTGGCCATTGCGACCGCCTTTGTGATTGTGGTCGCCTTCTTCCATCAATGGGTATTAACCTTCTGACGCGAACTGCGTGGGAACAGCACCCAGGCGCGGACGCCCGGCCCGGGCTGGCGGTTATGTAAAAAGAATTGCGCATCGTGAAGTTGAGCGATGCGGGTGACAATGCTTAAACCGAGGCCTATTCCGCCATAGCGGCTGTCCATGCGGACAAACGCTTTACTCAGCTCTCCGCTCTTGGCCTCATCAATGCCCGGCCCTTCATCTTCTACTGCCAGAATCGGCGTATTTCCCGGTTTTACCGAAATCTTAATCTTCGACCCCGCGGGGCTATAACGGTGCGCATTCTCCACCAGATTGCGTAAAATCACCCGCGCCAGCGTCGCATCTCCGGAAATGAGATCCTCGCCTGCGCCGCTTTCTATCTCCAGCGTCTGCTGGCGCGCTTCGAGCATTGTTTTCAGCTCATCTTGCAGAGGCTCCACCACATCTTCGCGCAAATGAACCTGCTGGTAACTCCCGGCGGAAAACGACTGCCCAACGCGCGCCAGTTGTAGCAGCTGAGAAATGCTGTTGGTCATCTGATCGAGACGTTGAATTAAGGGATCAACGCTGACGCCGTGAACCTTCGCCAGCAGTTCCAGATGCAGGCGCAGCCCGGCAAGTGGGGTACGCAGTTCGTGGGCGACGTCGGCGGTAAACAAACGCTCGCGATCGAGCGTCATGGTCAGCCGCGACACCAGTTGGTTAATCGCCATGGTCACTGCGGTCACTTCCGGCACCGACTCCTGCAGAATAATGGGTTGCAGATTATCCGGCGTCCGGCTTTCCAGCTCGCTCTGCAGATTTGATAGCGGACGGGTGATTTTCTTCACCGCCACCAGGCTGATATACAGCGCCAGCCCGATGATCAGCAGGCTGGGTACCAGCAGGCTGGCGACAGCTTCGCGTACCTCATGCTCGACGTGCCTTTGATTGTTATGACCCTCAATGGCGCTGGCAACCAGCAGCTGGATTTGCTCTTTGCTTTCATGCCATAGCCAAAATACGCTGATCAGCTGGCAGACCACCAGAATCGCGCCGATGGTCAGCAGCAGGCGGTGGCGCATGGTCCAGGTTTCGGTCGCAAACAGTGCCATAGCGTTATTCTGACTCCGTATTATTCACCAGCATGTAGCCAAAGCCGCGGACGGTGCGGATCCGCGCTTTACCAATCTTGTCGCGCAGATTATGGATATGCACTTCGAGGGTATTGGTGGCCGGTTCGTTATCCCAGCTGTAGATATCATTGTAGAGAATTTCGCGATGCACCGGGCTTCCGGCCTTCATCATCAGGCGCGAGAGCAGGGCATACTCTTTTGGCGTCAGCTCCAGCGATTCGCCGGCCAGCCACACCTGACGACGGGTAACATTAAGGCGCAGGTTGCCGACGGTCAGCTCATTATCGCCCTGATTATTATGACGACGCAGCAGCGCGCGAATGCGGGCGTTGAGCTCTTCAAGCGCGAAAGGTTTCACCAGGTAATCGTCTGCGCCGGTATCCAGCCCGCTGATGCGGTCGCCTACGGTATCGCGGGCGGTGAGGATGAGCACCGGCTGGGTGAATTTCTCCCGGCGCATACGCGCCAGGAAATGCAGACCGTCTTCATCCGGCAGGCCCAGGTCGAGCACCACCAGACTGTAATGGTTGCTGGCTAGCGACAGCGCGGCTTCGTGCGCGGTGGCGACGCCATCGCAGACATAGCCTTCGCTTTGCATGGCCAGGATTAACCCTTGTAACAGGAGCGCATCGTCTTCAATGACTAAGATTTTCATCTGCCGGTCTCTCTACATGGCGTTAAAAGGTCGTCTTTTGCCTGATACTCGCGGGTGTCTACCCCGAGCAGGCCAAGCAGGGTAGAAAACAGATTATCTTGTGAATAATCGTTCGCCTTCGCCTGTTGTTGCAAACACTGGCTGGATACGCCATAGCGTTGCTGATAATCCGGCGACAGCCACAGCAGCATCGGCACGTGTTTTTGCGTGTCCGGCGCAATTGAGTAAGGCAGGCCATGCAGATACACGCCATCTTCACCCAGCGATTCGCCGTGGTCAGATAAATACACCAGACTGGTGGTAAATCTATCTTGTTTTGATTGCAGCAATTTTATCGCTTTATCAACCACATAGTCGACATACAAAATGGTGTTGTCATAGGTATTGGTCAACTGTTGTTGTGTACAACTTTGGATTTCATTGGTATCGCATGTCGGGGTGAATTTTTTGAATTCAGCCGGGTAGCGGTTGTAATAGGTCGGGCCATGGCTACCAATGGTGTGCAGAACGATAATGCCATCCTGCTGTAAATTATCGATATAGCTATCAAGATTATGGAACAGCACGTCATCGTAGCACTCGCCATCAATGCACTGGCCGCTAAGGTTCAGGTTGGTGACGTTTTGGTGCGGTACGCGATCACAGGCGCCTTTACAGCCGCCATCGTTGTCGTTCCACAGCACCTGCACACCGGCGCGTTGCAGAATATCCAGAACGCCTTCCTGATGGTGCGCCAGTTCTTCATCGTAATGCGCGCGCGGCATATTGGAGAACATGCAGGGGACGGAAATCGCGGTTGCGGTGCCGCAGGAGGTGGTTTTCGGGAAGTACACCACATCGTCCTGCTTCAGGCGCGGGTTAGTCTCGCGATCGTAGCCGCCCAGCGAGAAATTCTCGGCGCGTGAGGTTTCTCCAAGCACCACGATGGTCAGATTTTTACGCGCGCCGTTATGCATCACCGCTTTCTGTTTGGCATCTTCGCCGATCTTCACCAGCGGCAGGTTGTCCATCCGGTTATGCGCATACCATGAGTTCAGCGCCACAATGCTGTTGGAGGGACTTAACGATTTCACCAGCTCTTTATTGTTACGGAACACCGAGGCGTAATCTTTGTAGAACAGCGCCGCCACCAGCACAATCAGCAGTGCTGAAACGGCGATATTGAGCAGGCGCATCGCCGCGCCGCGCCAGAAAGAGGCCGGTTTACGAACTTTAATCCACCAGGCGACCAGAACCATCAATAGCCCGGAGAGGCCCAGTATGATGACCATTTTCGTCGACAGCAGAGCAAAGCTTTCCGCAGGTGTCGTATCGAAGATATTGGCGATCATCGAACGGTCAATCACCACGCCGAAGGTCCAGATAAAGTACTGCGCCGAGGCGCTCAGCAGAATAAACAGGCTGATGACCACCCGGTCGAGTTTTAAGAACGAGGCGAGGGTGGTGATGATGTTCATCACGCTAATCGCCACGATCGGCATACTGAGGAAAACCAGCCAGTTATGGAGATTGTTTACCGGCAGCAGCGGGAAAACCTGGCGATAAAAGGCCAGGTTAAGAAAGATACCGATATAACAGGCAAAGAGAATCAAATAAGCCGTGCGGCCGAGTACCGGCCGACGTAAAGAAATAAACGACATAACGAATACCCGTAGTAGGAGATGCTCGTTATGTTGACAGCGATATTTTAAGACAACCTTAAGATTTTAATCTGAGGCGTCGTCTTGTTTACAATAGTGCCGCTTGAGGATTAACCTAATGCCTGAATAGCCTGCTCCAGCGCCTGGCGAAGCAGTACGCGGTCATGCCGATAGGTGACATCGCTGGCATCCAGCGCGGTTTGAATCACCAGTCGTTCTTCCATACCCTTAACATCGGCTTTCGGCCCGACGATGGCGGCATCAATCACTTTTTTGCCGACGTAATGTTCCAGAATAGTAATTCTGTCCGCCAGCGTCAGATTGGCGGCTGGGCTATGTTCCTTACCCAGGTTATCGATAAACACCATGGGCGCCGGGGTCCGCCGCAGCGCCTGGGCCATTTCGTCGAGCAGTAAAATGGGCAGCAGGCTGGTGTAGAAGCTTCCGGGCCCAATCAGGATCAGATCGGCCTCGGCGATGGCCTCAACCGCTTCGCGAGTCGCCGGCACCGGTGGGCTCAGCATCAGTTCCTGAGGCACGTGATCCAACTGATCGATATTCACTTCACCATAAACTTCATGGCCTTCATGATCGAGCGCCACCAGATCGACTGGTTGTTCCGACATCGGAATCAGGAAAGCATCTACTTTAAGCAGATTTCTGATCAAATTGATGGCCTCTAAAGGCCGTACGCTCAGGTGATCCAGTGCCTTTAACATCAAATTTCCGAGGTTATGTCCGGAAAGCTCGCCATTGCCGCCAAAACGGTACTCAAACATTGCTGAAGCGACGCTGGGTTCGGCGATTAATTGATTAATGCAGTTGCGCATATCGCCCCAGGCGATCCCCCCTTCCGAGCGGCGAATTCGCCCCGTTGATCCGCCGTTATCGGTGGTGGTCACGATGCCGGTCAGGCGCGAGCCGAGCGACGAGAGCGACGACATCACCCGCCCCAGACCATGGCCTCCGCCAAGGGCGACGACGCGGTCCAGATCGGCGAAAGTGCGATTGCGCATACGAATTCCTTCTGTTCAATGTTCGGGTTTAGCGTATCCGATCTACCCCTAAAAGATAATGCCCGGTTTCCGTCAAACTGACCGATATCAATGTTAAAGTGTGATTTTTGGCTATTCTGTACTGAAAATGCAAGATATTAGCGATATATAGATGATTATATAGCGAAAATGAAAATGGCGAAACCATCGTGAAAGCGCTACTATCGGCATAACCAACTAACACTCTAGCCTTAGTACCTGTGTCGCAAGATATGGTGCTCTGGCCGCGGCAGCCGCGCTGTCGCCAGGGCGTGGAAAGAAATGACCACGCCTCCCGTACTTGGAAAGGTGTATATGGCCTCACAGCTTACTGATGCATTTGCGCGTAAGTTTTATTACTTGCGCCTGTCGATTACCGACGTGTGTAACTTTCGTTGCACCTACTGCCTGCCGGACGGCTACAAGCCCGGCGCCGTGACCAACAAGGGCTTTCTTAGCGTAGACGAAGTGCGCCGCGTGACGCGCGCTTTTTCCGCCCTTGGCACGGAAAAAGTCCGCCTTACCGGCGGCGAACCCTCTTTACGTCGCGACTTTACCGAGATTATTGCCGCCGTGCGTGAAAACAGCGCGATTCGTCAGATCGCGGTGACCACCAATGGTTACCGTCTGGCTCGCGATGTCGAACGCTGGCGCGATGCCGGGCTGACGGCGATAAACGTCAGCGTCGATAGCCTCGACGCTCGCCAGTTCCATGCCATTACCGGTCAGGATAAATTCCAGCAGGTGATGGACGGTATTGACGCCGCCTTTGCCGCCGGTTTTGAAAAGGTTAAGGTCAACACCGTGCTGATGCGTGATGTCAACCATCACCAGCTCGACACCTTCCTCGCGTGGATCAAACCACGTCGTATTCAGCTGCGTTTTATTGAGTTAATGGAAACCGGCGAGGGCAGCGACCTGTTCCGCCGTCACCACATTTCCGGCATGGTGCTGCGCGATGAACTGCTGCGTCGCGGCTGGATCCATCAGATCCGTCAGCGAAGCGATGGCCCGGCACAGGTCTTTTGCCATCCGGATTACGCCGGCGAAATCGGCTTGATCATGCCCTATGAAAAAGACTTCTGCGCCACCTGTAACCGTCTTCGCGTCTCATCCGTTGGCAAACTGCACCTGTGTCTGTTTGGCGAAGGCGGCGTAGATCTGCGCGACCTGATGGCCGAGGACGAGCAGCAGGCCGAGCTGGAAGCGCGGATAGCCGAAGCCTTAACCCATAAAAAGCAGACCCATTTCCTGCACCAGGGCAACACCGGTATTACGCAGAATCTATCGTATATTGGCGGATAATCGTTTTCGAAAGGAGCATTCAGATGAGCCAGGCTAGCGCTGAGTTTATCCCGACCCGTATTGCTATTCTTACCGTTTCCAACCGCCGCGGCGAAGAGGACGATACCTCCGGCCACTGGCTGCGCGATGCGCTGCACGAAGCGGGACATACCCTCGTCGATAAGGCGATTGTGAAAGAGAACCGCTACGCGATTCGCGCCCAGGTCTCGGCGTGGATTGCCAGCGATGAGGTGCAGGTGGTGCTGATCACCGGTGGTACCGGTTTTACCGACGGCGATCAGGCGCCGGAAGCGCTGCTGCCGCTGTTTGACCGCGAGGTCGAAGGTTTTGGCGAAGTGTTCCGTATGCTTTCGTTTGAAGAGATTGGCACCTCGACGCTGCAGTCCCGCGCCGTTGCCGGTGTTGCCAACCGCACGCTGATTTTCGCCATGCCGGGCTCGACTAAGGCCTGCGCCACCGCGTGGGACAATATTATCGCGCCGCAGCTGGATGCACGCACTCGCCCGTGTAACTTCATTCCTCATTTAAAGAAATAGTTTATGTCACAACTGACCCACATTAACGCCGCGGGCGAAGCCCACATGGTTGACGTCTCCGGCAAAGCGGAAACGGTACGCGAGGCGCGCGCTGAGGCTTACGTTGAAATGCAGGCCGCAACGCTTGCGATGATTATTGACGGCAGCCACCATAAAGGTGATGTGTTCGCCACCGCGCGTATCGCCGGGATCCAGGCTGCGAAACGTACCTGGGAGCTGATCCCGCTGTGTCATCCGCTGATGCTCAGCAAAGTAGAAGTGAACCTGCAGGCGCAGCCGGAACATAACCGCGTGCGCATTGAGTCACTCTGCCGCCTGACCGGTAAAACCGGCGTAGAAATGGAAGCGCTGACCGCGGCCTCGGTTGCCGCGCTGACGATTTACGATATGTGTAAAGCGGTACAGAAAGATATGGTGATTGGCCCGGTACGTCTGCTGGCGAAAAGCGGCGGTAAGTCCGGCGATTTTAAGGTGGAGGAAGCCCATGATTAACGTCCTGTTTTTTGCCCAGGTGCGCGAACTGGTTGGCACCGATACCCTGACTCTCGACGCCAGCGAATTGCCGACCGTTGAAGCCGTGCGTCAGCAGCTTGCCGCGCGCGGAGACCGCTGGGCGCTGGCGCTGGAAGAGGGAAAATTGCTGGCGGCAGTCAACCAGACGCTGACCTCGTTTGACCATCCGGTCGCGAGCGGCGACGAAGTGGCGTTTTTCCCGCCGGTCACCGGGGGCTAAGATGACGCAAACTCGTATCGTGGTTAGCCCGGCGCGCTTTTGCGTCGGCGATGAGTATCCGTGGCTGGCCGAGCGCGATGAAGACGGCGCGGTGGTCACCTTCACCGGCAAAGTGCGTAATCATAATCTCGGCGACAGCGTGAAAGCGCTGACGCTGGAGCACTATCCGGGCATGACCGAGAAATCGCTGGCGGAAATCGTCGAACAGGCGCGAGAGCGTTGGCCGCTTGGCCGGGTGACGGTTATCCATCGCATTGGCGAAATGTGGCCGGGCGAAGAGATTGTTTTTGTTGGCGTGACCAGCGCCCACCGCGGCAGCGCCTTCGCCGCCGGCGAGTTCATTATGGATTACCTGAAAACCCGCGCGCCGTTCTGGAAACGCGAGGCGACGCCGGAAGGCGAACGCTGGGTCGATGCCCGCGACAGCGATCATCAGGCGGCAGAGCGCTGGTAGTGTGATACGCTTACTGAGAGAAACTTGTTAATCAGGAGATAGTCATGGACAGATTCCCTCGTTCCGATTCAATTGTTCAGAGCCGCAGCGGCCTGCAGACCTATATGGCGCAGGTTTACGGCTGGATGACGGTCGGGTTGTTGTTAACCGCGTTTATCGCGTGGTTTGCGGCGAATACCCCGGCGGTCATGATGTTCGTCTTTTCAAGCAAAATCACTTTCTTCGGGCTGATTATCGCCCAACTGGCGCTGGTGTTTGTGCTCTCGGGGATGGTGCAGCGCTTAAGCGCGGGCATGGCGACAACGCTATTTATGCTTTATTCGGCGCTGACCGGGCTAACCTTAGCGAGCATCTTTATCGTTTATACCTATTCGTCTATCGCCAGTACTTTTGTGGTGACCGGCGGAATGTTCGGCGCGATGAGCCTGTATGGTTACACCACCAAGCGCGATCTGAGCGGCTTCGGCAGCATGCTGTTTATGGGGCTGATTGGTATCGTGCTGGCGTCGTTGGTTAACCTGTGGCTGAAGAGCGAAGCGCTGATGTGGGCGGTGACTTACATTGGTGTGGTGGTGTTTGTCGGCCTGACCGCCTACGATACCCAGAAGCTGAAAAACATCGGCGAGCAGATTGATACCCGCGATAGCGCCACGCTGCGTAAATATTCGATTCTCGGCGCTTTAACGCTGTATCTGGACTTCATCAACCTGTTCCTGATGCTGCTGCGTATCTTCGGCAACCGCCGTTAATGTTATCCCGGATAGCGGCGCGATGCGCCTTATCCGGGCTACCAATCCAGGCAATCCGCAAAAATGTCGCCCGGTGAGCGCAACCGGGCCGTTTCATCCGCGGGCCAGCTTGCGTTCGTTCTTCTGCCGCAGCTTTTTCGCCCGACTCTCCAGCACCAGATAGGCGACGGTCGCCAGCAGCAACGGCAGAAAATAGTACAGCGCGCGCCACGCCAGCAGAGCGGCGATTATCGCCCCCTTCGAAATCGACTCGCCGGAGAGCATGGCGATAAACACCGCCTCCAGCACGCCAATTCCGGCGGGAATATGAACGATAACACCGGCGATACTGCTCACCAGCAACACGCCCAGCACCAGAAAATAGTTAATCTCGCTGCCCAGGAGCAGCCAGATAATCGCCCCCATCACCATCCAGTTCGCCGCCGAAATCCCTATCTGTAGTAGAGCGAAACGAAAAGAGGGCAGCACCAGCCGCTGCCCCTTAATCGTCATGTGGCGGCGTTTAGCGAAGGCGCAAGCGAAAAGATAGAGCAGGGTAAAAAGCAGCAGAAAGCTGCCAATAATACGTAGCGTAGTTTGACTGATGTACCAGTGCGGCGGCAGCGTCACCAGATTCGCGGTGAATATGACGCCGCCCAGCAGAATATAGCCCAGCCAGTTAGTGGTAATGCTAAGCGAGAAAATACGGGTAATGGTGCTGCCGTTCAGCCCCAGCCGCGAGTATAGCCGATAGCGCATTCCGATCCCGCCGACCCAGGTACTCAGCGTCAGGTTAAAGGCGTAGCAGATAAACGACACCAGCATCACCTGTTTTTTTGCCAGCTTATGGCCGCACCAGGCTCGCCCGAGCAGATCGTAGCAGCCATAAATCAGGTAGCTGACGATAACCAACCCAACGGCGCTAAATAGCGCCAGACGATCGTAGCCGCGGATAACCTTCCATACATCCTGCCAGTCGACCTTTTGCGCGTAAATCACCAGCAATACGATAACGGCGATAAAAAAGAGCACGGTCAGCACTCTTTTCACCATCCGCCAGCGGGGATGCGATTTGCTCATAGCGGATTGTCTCTGGTTTGCGTTTCTACCCGGTCCTGGGTTTCGATTTCCGGCTGCACCGGCGGGCTGACCCTGGCCAACTGCGGGGTATGCGCCGGCAGCCAACCGACCCAGGCGGGGAAGTGGCGCAGAAAGTGGAAGGCCAGCACGCTGACGCCGAGCCGCCACCAGTTGCGTTTTGGCAGCATAGACTTATCTATCTGCTGGCAATCTCTGGCGATAAGGCCGTTGAGGTTATCGCGCAGGGTCTGGTTGAACTCGCGGTCGTGGATAATCAGGTTGGCCTCCAGATTCAACGACAGGCTCAGCGGGTCGAGGTTACTGGAACCGACGGTGGCCCAGTGGTCGTCCGCCAGCGCTACCTTGCCATGCAGCGGACGGCGGCGGTATTCATACACCTGAACGCCGCCTTTAATCAGGTAGTGGTACAGCAGATGGGCGCCAAACTTAACAATCGGAATATCCGGCTCGCCCTGGACAATCAGCTTGACCCGTACGCCGCGCCGGGCGGCATTGCGCATGGCGTGCAGCAGACGGTAGCCGGGAAAGAAATAGGCGTTGGCGATGATGACCTCGCGGCGGGCGCTGGTCAGCATCTTCAGATAGTGACGTTCAATATCGTCACGATGTTCGTGATTATCGCGCCAGATAAATAGCGCCTGCGCTTCGCCAGGGGTTTGGTTAATTTCCGGCTGATGGCGACGGCGACGCCACCAGCGGCGGGCTGCCTCGCTGGTGGGCAGGTTCTCCAGCTCGAATTGTAGAATATCGAGCACCACCGGCCCCTCAACCTGCACGGCATAATCTTGTTTCGCCTCCGGACCGTAATCGCTCATGTGCTCGGCAGAGTAGTTGATGCCGCCGACAAACGCCGTTGTGTCGTCAATCACCACGATTTTTCGATGCATGCGGCGGAATAAATTGGTACGCATACCCATTAGCCGGGGGCGCGGATCGTAGTAGCGGAAGACCACGCCAGCGGCGGTGAGTTCGCCAACAAACTCATCGCTGAGATCAGGCGAGCCGTAGCCGTCGAGCAGCACTTCCACCTGAATACCGCGGCGGGCGGCTTTCAGCAGCACCGCATGCAGGCGCCAGCCCACCTCATCTTCAAACCAGATAAAGGATTCGAGGATCACCTTGCGCTGCGCGCGGCCAATGGCGGCGAATAACGCCGGATAATACTGGTCGCCATTCTCCAGTAGGGTAATACGATTGCCTTCCTGCCAGCGACATTTCACAGATGTATCTCCACGCTCAGGGGCGCATGATCGGACAGATGCCGCCAGTGTTTAAGAGCCAGCGCCTTCGGATGGCTGGCATGAGCATTCTTAACGTAAATACGATCGAGGCGCAGCAGCGGAAAAGCGACCGGAAAGGTGCGCACCGGCCGCCCGCGGGCGCGAGTAAAAATCTCTTCAAGCCCCGCCTGCGCTTTTAAGGGCTGATTAGCCTGCTGGCGCCAGTCGTTGAAATCACCAGCTACTACCACCGGATCGTCTGCCGGTAGCGTATTGACCCACTCCGCCAGCATCGTTAGCTGTGCCTGCCGCTGGTGCGCGCGAAGACCGAGATGCACGCAGATGACGTGGATCGTCACGCCGCTGCGCGGAGGTACGATGCGACAGTAAAGCAGGCCGCGTTTTTCGCCATTGCCGACTGAGATATCGCGATTTTCATAGTATTCAATGGGAAAGCGCGACAGTACCGCATTGCCGTGATGGCCTTCGGGGTAGACCGCGTTGCGCCCGTAGGCGTAATCGCTCCACATGGTGTCGGCAAGAAACTCGTAATGGGTGGTGTCAGGCCAGTTTTCGATATGCAAAGGGTGCACTTCGTGCGCGCCCATCACTTCCTGTAGGCAAACTATGTCGGCGCTGACGCTGCGAACGGCCTCGCGCAGTTCGGGCAAAATAAAACGCCGATTAAACGCCGTAAAGCCTTTATGAGTGTTAATTGTCAGCACGTTCACCGAAATTCGCGACGTTGGCTCAGCCATAATTCTCCAGTTAATGTCACTTTCCTGAATAAAATAGTGTAGTAGACGTCACAAAAAGATGCGGTGATACGGAATTTTCCGTAAAGTGCGGTACTCTGAGTAGCAGAGAAAAATCCTTCAGGAGAGAAGCCATGAAGTGGCAACAACGTGTACGCGTCGCAACAGGTCTTAGTTGCTGGCAGATTATGTTGCATCTACTGGTCGTGGCAGTACTGGTGATGGGTTGGATGAGCGGCGCGCTGGTGCGCGTCGGATTAGGGCTGTGCGTACTGTACGGCGTCACGCTGCTGGCGATGCTGTTTTTACAGCGTCACCATGAAGCACGCTGGCGCGATGTGGGGGACTTCCTTGAGGAGCTCACCACAACCTGGTACTTCGGCGCCGCCATGATAGTGCTCTGGTTGTTGTCGCGCGTGCTGCACAACAACCTGCTGCTGGCCCTCGCCGGGCTGGTCATACTGGCAGGCCCGGCGGTGGTATCGCTGCTGGCGAAAGATAAAAAACTAGGCAATCTTTCTTCGGAACATCGCATACGCCGCTGAGCCGGTAGTGGCCGCTATGACTAATAGCGGCCACAAACTTCCCCACACAATCTTCAGACTCGCATCCTTCAGATAAATTTGTTTGGTGATATCGGTAAAGTGCCGGATAGGGTTGATCCAGGTGATGTCCTGCAGCCACTGCGGCATGTTTTCTACCGGTGAAACGTAGCCGGAAAGCAGAATCGCCGGCATCATAAAGACGAACACGCCGATAAATGCCTGCTGCTGGGTTGAACACAGCGAAGAAATCAATAAGCCAAAGCCCACCAGAGAGAGTCCGTAAATCAGCATGGTGAAATAGAACAGCAGCAGCGAGCCGGCAAATGGGATCTGATAGGCCCAGATGCCGATTGCCAGCACGATAGTCGCCTGCATCGTGGCGACTATCAGCGCCGGTACCGCTTTGCCAACGAATATTTGCCAGGTGGCGAGCGGTGAAACCAGCAGCTGATCGAGGGTGCCCTGTTCGCGCTCGCGAGCCACCGACAGCGAGGTGACGATCATCACCCCGATGGTGGTGATCATGGCGATAAGCGACGGCACCACGAACCATTTATAGTCGAGATTCGGGTTGTACCAGTTGCGCACCACCAGTTCGCTGTTGTTCGGTTTCGCTTTGTCCTGCAGCAGATCCTGCTGATAGTTTTTAACAATCTGCTGTAGATAGTTAGCGGCGATTTGCGCGCTGTTGGAGTTACGCCCGTCGAGCAGTAGCTGTAGCGGGGCGGTTTGATAGTTGTCGAGATTACGCGAGAAATCCGCCGGGAAGCGCACCACGAGCAGGGCTTTTTGTTCATCGATGGTCGGCTGGATCTCCTGCGGGCTTTTCAGCAGCAGGACGTGGGTAAAGGCCTTTGCGCGGGCAAAGCGCTGGGTGAGCTCCACCGCGTGGCGGCCGCTATCTTCGTTATAGATAGCGATGGTAGCGTTGGTCACCTCAAGCGTGGCAGCAAAGGGAAACAGCAGTACCTGAATCAGCACCGGCATGATTAAAATCATCCGCGTTTGCGGTTCGCGCAGCAGCGACTGCAGCTCTTTGCGGATTAATGTCCATAAACGATGAAACATAGAACCTTCCTCATGTCGGACCCGGGCGACCGAAACCTATCGTAGGCCCGTTAAGCGTAGCGCCACCGGGCAAAATTCGAGCGCCAGGGTTAATCCAGACGCCGTTTGGTTTTAAGCCACGTCAGGCCGATAAACATCACCGCCGAAGCAATCAAAAACAGCACGTTCACCAGCAGCACCACGGGAATATTGCCCGCCAGAAACAGGCTTTGCAGGGTGTTAACGAAATAACGCGCCGGGATCACGTAGGTCACCGCGCGGATCACCGCCGGCATACTGTCTATCTGGAAAATAAACCCCGACAACATAATCGACGGTAAAAAAGCGGCGTTCAACGCGACCTGCGCGGCGTTAAATTGGTTGCGGGTAATGGTCGAGATCAGTAGCCCCATTCCCAGCGTACTGAGCAAAAACAGGCTGGTGATGACAAACAAAATTAGCAGCGAGCCGCGATAGGGCACGCCGAGAATAAATACCGATACCAGCATACACAGCAACATCGCCAGCATGCCAAGGAAATAGTAGGGAATTATCTTGCACAGCAGCAGTTCGGCGCGGGTGATTTCGGTGGATAGCAGCGCTTCCATGGTGCCGCGTTCCCATTCGCGCGCTACCACCAGCGAGGTCAATATCGCGCCGACCACGGTCATGATGATGGTAATTGCGCCGGGGATAATAAAGTGCTGACTGATGGCCGCTGGGTTAAACCAGTAGCGCATCTGCACGTCAATAAGCGGTTCAAAGGTTTCACCGCGGTCTTCCGCCCGCTGCTGTTGCCAGATCTGCCAGATACCTTCGACGTAGCCCTGCGCGAAGTTAGCGGTGTTAGGCTCGCTGCCGTCGGTAATCAACTGAATCGGCGCATTGGCGCCGGCGCGGGCCATCTGACGGTCAAAATCGACGGGAATGACGACCATCGCGCGAATGCGCCCGGCCTGCATCAGCTCAATCAACTGCTGGCGATTATCGCTGACGGTGGCGTCGATGTAGGGCGAGCCGGTCATGGTATGGACAAAGTCCAGCGCCTCTTCGCTCTGCTGTTCCAGCAATACGCCGACCCGCAGTTTACTGGAGTCGAGGTTAATGCCGTAGCCGAAGATAAACAGCAGGAGTAGCGGGATCACCACCGCAATCAGCCAACTGCTGGGATCGCGGACGATCTGCCGGGTCTCTTTGACGCACAGCGCGCGAACCCGTCGCCAGGAGAGAATGCTATTGCTCATGACCGTTTTCCTTGTCCCATTGGTTAATCAGGGTAATAAACGCCTGTTCCATGGTGGGATCCGCCTGACTGTCATTCGCCGCCTGCGCCTTCAGCGCGTCCGGCGTGCCGCTGGCGATAAGCTTACCGTGGTAGACCAGCCCGATGCGGTCGCAGTATTCCGCCTCATCCATAAAGTGGGTAGTCACCATCACCGTAACCCCTTTATCGACCATGCTGTTGATATGCAGCCAGAATTCGCGGCGAGTAAGCGGGTCGACGCCGGAGGTGGGTTCATCGAGAAACAGGATGTCGGGTTCATGCATTAGCGAGCAGGCCAGCGCCAGCCGCTGCTTGTAGCCGAGCGGTAGCTCATCGGCGGCGTGGCTGGCGATACTTTTCAGGCCGAAGGCATCGCTCATGCGCGCGATTTTTTCATTTTGCGCCCGGCCGCGTAGGCCGTAAACGCCGGAGAAAAAACGCAGGTTCTGCTCGACGCTGAGGTTGCCATACAGCGAGAATTTTTGCGCCATGTAGCCCAGATGCTGGCGCGCTTTACCGGAGCTAACCTTGAGATCCATCCCCAGCACCAGCGCTTTTCCGTCGGTCGGCACCAGCAGGCCGCACATCATTTTGAAGGTCGTGGATTTACCGGCGCCGTTGGGCCCGAGCAGGCCGAAAATCTCACCGCGCTTAACCTGGAAATCGACGTGATCGGTGGCGGCGAAATCACCAAACTTTTTCGTTAACGACCGTGCTTCAATGACCGTTTCGTCTTTGCTGCCGTCCACGTGATGAATAATCTCTCCCAGCGGCGACTCGGCGGTTCCGGCGCCGCCTAACAGGTCGATAAAGGCGTCTTCAAAACGCGGCGCGGTTTCGGCCACCTGTAGCGGCGGCATGTCGTTATGTTGCTGAACTTCATCAATGCGGGCTTCCTTTTTCAGAATCAAACGCACCGATTTGCCCTGAATCACGCCATCGCTAATTTGCGGGAGTTTCAGCGCTCGCTGCAGCAGACGGCGGTTGTTTTCCTGCGGGCTGGAGACCAGAAAGCTGCGCCCGGCCATGGTTTGCGTCAGCGCCTTCGGTTCGCCCTGGTAAAGCAATTTACCTTCGTTCATCAGCAGCACATCGCGGCACTGCTCGGCTTCATCGAGATAAGAGGTGCTCCACAAAATAAGCATGCCGTCGCCGGCCAGTTCGTGGACCATCTGCCACAGCTCGCGGCGCGAGATAGGATCGACTCCGACGCCGGGCTCATCTAACAGTAGCACTTTCGGATCGCCTACCAGCGTACAGGCGAGCCCCAGTTTTTGCTTCATGCCGCCGGAGAGTTTGCCGGCTAATCGCCCGGTGAAAGGGCCAAGAGAAGTGAATTCCAGCAGGCGCTCGAATATTTTCTTCCGCGCCTCGCCGGTGACGCTGCGCAGATCGGCGTACAGGTTCAGGTTTTCCATCACCGTCAGATCTTCATACAGGCCGAATTTCTGCGGCATATAGCCGAGCGCCGCGTGCAGCGCGCTGTCGTCCTTGAGCGGATCGAAGCCGATAACGCTGGCGCTGCCCTCATCAGGCTTAAGTAAACCGGCCAGCATTCGCATCAGGGTGGTTTTACCCGCGCCATCGGGGCCGACGAGCCCTGTGACGTAGCCTGAGTGAATCGTACAGTTCAGCGGCGCGACCGCGGGTCGGTCCATACCGGGAAAACCGCGTGTCAGTCCGGTTAAAGTTATCGCGTCCTTACTCATGCCCGTTTCCGTTGCTGAAGGAGACGGTGACCGGCATGCCCTGACGCAGCGCGCCGTCGGCGTCGTTCACCACGATGCGCAGGCGGTAGACGAGATCGGTACGCAAATCCGGTGTTTCCACGGTCTTCGGCGTGAATTCGGCGCTGGGGGAGACAAAGCCGATTTTACCATGATAGGGCTTGTTCGGCCGGCTATCGGTATACAGCAGTACTTCGCGCCCCGGCTGCGCCTGGCCAAGGTTTTTCTCGTCAACGTAGGCGCGTACCCAAACCGGATGGGTTAACGATAGCGTCAACACCGTGCCGCCGGCGTTCAACATGGTGCCGGGCTCTACGGCTCGGGTCATCAGGGTACCGTCGGATGGCGCGGTCAGTACGGTATCGTGCAGGTCCAGTTTGGCCTGCGCCAGGGCCGCCTGCGCCTGTTCAAGGCTGGCTTTGGCCTGGGCAATTTCCTGCGGGCGGTTACCGGCGCGATATTGACGCAGTTTGTCCTGCGCCGATTTTAGGGTCGCCTGCGCCTGATCGCGTGAAGAACGGGCGTTTTCGAGGTCGTTGGCTGAAATCGCGCTGCTGGCGCGCAGGCCGAGCTGACGTTGATAAAAATTCTGCGCATAGACCCAGGCGGCCTGCGCCTGATTAACCGCGGCCGCCGCCTGCGCAATCTCTTCGGCACGGTAGCCCGCCATCATCAAATCGTACTGCGCCTGGGCGGTGGAGACGTTGGCCTGCGCCTGCTGCAGCGCGTTCTCATACGGCGCGCGGTCAAGTTCGCCGAGGGTTTGCCCGCGGCGAATTTCATCGCCTTCATCGACGTTCAGGGTTGCCAGCCGTCCGCCGACGCGGAAGCTCATATTCACAGTGCGAATATCGACATTGCCATAGAGAGTGAGATCTTTCGCCTGGCTGCTTTGATACCACCACCAGGCGCCGCCGATCGCGGCGAGCACGATGACGACCAGTAGAACGACGACGGGTTTTTTCATGATCCCAGGCTCCTTTGCGCTAACCCTTGCAGAATGAAATCGATATGACAGGTAATCACCTGAAAAATTTGTTCAGCCTTTTGTTGATCGAACTGCGCCCAGCCGGTACGCAGTAAAATGGTTTCCCGCCCGAGGCGGAAGGCCAGCACCTCGCCAAGCAGGGCGTGGGTGTGCAGAATCATTTGCGTATCGTTGGCATCGCGCCCGGTCCAGGCGGCGATAAGCCGCGTCAAATAGCTATGTAGCGGGGCGATAACCTGCTGGTGGATAAGCTGGTAAGCCGCCGTAGGGGAGAGCTGCTCGCGAGAGATAAATTTGCTGAGGTTGACCGTGTCGTCCTGGGTCAGCAGCAGACTCATATCGCGGCAGCTGCGCAGAATCAATTCCCGCAGCGCCGGTTTGTCGGGGGGCGTCTGGGCGAGCAGGGCTTCGGCCGCTTCGGCATGCGGGCGGAAATTCTCGCCGATACAGTCGGCGATCCACTGCGCGCAGGCGAGATACAGGTCGTCTTTCGAACCGAAATAATAGGTGATAGCAGCGATATTTTGCCCGGCCTGCGCGGCGATATCGCGGGTCGTCGCATGGAGGCCATACTCGCCGAATTGCGCGATGGCGGCGGCGATAAGTTGGCTTTTGGCTTGTTCGCCTTTACTGGTGACGGAAGTACTGTTCATCGCACTCTAAAAAATTAATCAATCGATTGATTAAGAATAGAGGCGATTCGCATATCTGTCCAGAATGATGAATACTGAAGATAACGCCGCGCGGGCGAGCATTATTTTGCCGCTAAATCCTCCGGGGATATTTTATGCGGTTCGTCACAAAATCTGCTAAACTGCGCCCCTTCATGGCATTGTGGTTTTTGCCATCTCTATCGCAATAATCTCCCTGAAAACTACGCCCTTAAACGGGCCGGGGCGGTTCGGAGTTGTTATGTCTTTTGATTCCCTTGGCCTGAATCCCGATATCCTGCGCGCCGTCGCCGAGCAGGGCTACGTTGAGCCGACCCCTATCCAGCAGCAGGCGATCCCGGCTGTACTGCAGGGTCGCGACCTGATGGCCAGCGCCCAGACCGGTACCGGTAAGACCGCTGGTTTTACGCTGCCGCTGCTGCAACGTCTGATTCAGAACGAGCCGCACGCGAAGGGCCGTCGCCCGGTTCGCGCGCTGATCCTGACGCCGACCCGCGAGCTGGCGGCGCAGGTGGGCGAGAACGTCCGCGACTACAGCAAGTATCTGAATATCCGCTCGCTGGTTGTTTTCGGCGGCGTAAGCATTAATCCGCAGATGATGAAACTGCGCGGCGGCGTAGATATCCTCGTCGCCACCCCGGGCCGTCTGCTGGATCTCGAGCATCAGAATGCGGTTAGCCTCGATAAAGTTGAAGTGCTGATTCTGGATGAAGCCGACCGCATGCTGGACATGGGCTTTATCCACGACATCCGCCGCGTGCTGGCTAAACTGCCGCCGCGTCGTCAAAACCTGCTGTTCTCCGCTACCTTCTCCGACGAGATCAAAGCGCTGGCGGAAAAGCTGCTGCACAACCCGCTGGAAGTTGAAGTGGCGCGTCGTAATACCGCTTCCGAGCAGATCACCCAACACGTCCACTTTGTGGATAAGAAACGCAAGCGCGAGCTGCTGTCGCAGATGATCGGCGAAGGCAACTGGCAGCAGGTGCTGGTCTTTACTCGTACCAAGCACGGCGCGAACCATTTAGCCGAGCAACTGAATAAAGACGGTATCCGCAGCGCCGCTATCCACGGAAATAAGAGCCAGGGGGCGCGTACCCGCGCGCTGGCCGACTTTAAATCCGGCGGCATTCGCGTGCTGGTAGCGACCGATATCGCCGCCCGCGGCCTTGATATTGAAGAGCTGCCGCACGTGGTGAACTACGAGCTGCCGAACGTGCCGGAAGATTATGTCCACCGTATCGGTCGTACCGGCCGCGCGGCGGCGACCGGCGAAGCGCTGTCGCTGGTATGCGTTGATGAGCACAAGCTGCTGCGCGATATTGAACGCTTGCTGAAAAAAGAGATCCCACGGATTGCTATTGCCGGCTACGAGCCGGATCCGTCAATTAAAGCGGAGCCGATTCAAAACGGCCGTCAGCAGCGTAGCGGCGGTGGCCGTGGTCAGGGTCAGGGTCAGGGCCGCAGCGGTCAGGGCCAAAACCAGGGTCGTAGCCAGCAGGCTGCGCCGCGCCGTCAGGATGGCGAAGCGCCGAAGGCGCGCGCCCAGGACGGTAAACCGCCGCGCCGTCGTCGCCCGCGTAAACCTGCCGGCGAGTAATACGCTGATACCTGGGCTGCGGCAGCGCGTCCAGGCTCAAAACGGCCCGTCTGTCCGCTTGCGCGGCGGCGGGCCGTTCTTTTTGCTTTTTGCATCGCGTTTTATCGAGCACGCTTCCACACTCAGTAGAAAGCAATACCTCCGGGCCGCTAAAAATGGCACAATAGTGGCTGTTTATACAGTATTCAGGTTTTCTCATGGCTTTGACCGCTGCGCTAAAAGCGCAAATCGCCGCCTGGTATAAGGCGCTTCAGGAACAGATCCCGGACTTTATCCCCCGAGCCCCGCAGCGGCAGATGATTGCCGATGTGGCGAAAACGCTCGCGGGGGAAGAGGGGCGGCATCTGGCTATCGAAGCCCCGACCGGCGTCGGTAAAACGCTGTCATACCTTATCCCCGGGATCGCCATCGCTCGAGAAGAACAAAAAACGCTGGTGGTCAGCACCGCCAACGTCGCTTTGCAGGATCAAATCTACAGTAAAGATCTGCCGCTGCTGCGTAAGATCATTCCCGACCTGCGCTTTACCGCCGCCTTTGGCCGCGGGCGCTACGTTTGCCCGCGTAATCTGACGGCGCTGGCCAGCACCGAGGCGACGCAGCAGGACCTGCTGGCGTTCCTCGATGACGATCTGACGCCAAAAAACCAGGCCGAACAAAAGCTGTGCGCGACGCTGAAAACCGATCTCGACGGCTATAAATGGGATGGCCTGCGCGACCATACCGATAAGCCCATTGATGATGCCCTATGGGGGCGTTTGAGCACCGATAAAGCCAGCTGTCTTAACCGTAACTGCCACTATTATCGTGAATGCCCATTCTTCGTCGCGCGACGGGAAATTCAGGAGGCGGAAGTGGTGGTGGCCAACCATGCGTTGGTGATGGCGGCGATGGAGAGCGAAGCGGTGCTGCCGGAGCCGAAAAACCTGCTGCTGGTGCTCGACGAAGGCCATCATCTGCCGGATGTCGCCCGCGACGCCTTAGAGATGAGCGCTGAGATAACCGCTCCCTGGTACCGGCTGCAGCTGGATCTGTTCAGCAAACTGGTGGCGACCTGCATGGAGCAGTTTCGTCCGAAGACGACGCCGCCGCTGGCTAACCCCGAGCGTCTCAACGAACACTGTGAAGAGCTCTATGAGCTTATCGCCTCGCTGAACAATATTCTCAATCTCTATATGCCTGCAGCTCAGGAGGCGGAACATCGTTTCCCGATGGGCGAACTACCGCAGGAGGTGATGGAAATTTGCCAGCGGCTGGCGAAGCTCACCGAAATGCTACGCGGGCTGGCGGAGCTGTTCCTGAACGACCTCAGCGAAAAGACCGGCAGCCACGATGTGGTGCGTTTGCATCGTATTCTGCTGCAGATGAACCGGGCGCTCGGTATGTTTGAAAGCCAGAGCAAGCTGTGGCGGCTGGCGTCGCTGGCGCAGTCCTCCGGCGCGCCGGTAACCAAATGGGCGACCCGCGATGTCCGCGACGGCCAGATACATGTCTGGTTCCACTGCGTCGGTATCCGCGTCAGCGATCAGCTCGAACGCCTGCTGTGGCGCAGCGTGCCGCATATTGTCGTTACCTCGGCGACCCTGCGTTCGTTGAACAGCTTCTCGCGTCTGCAGGAGATGAGCGGGCTGAAAGAGAAAGCTGGCGATCGTTTTGTGGCGCTGGATTCCCCGTTTAATCACGTCGAGCAGGGGAAAATTATTATTCCCCAGATGCGCTATGAACCGACGATTGATAACGAAGAGCAGCATATTGCCGAAATGGCGGCCTTTTTCCGCGAGCAGGTCGAGAGCAAAAAGCATCCGGGGATGCTGGTGCTGTTTGCCAGCGGACGGGCGATGCAGCGATTCCTTGAGCATGTTACCGATCTGCGCTTACTGCTGCTGGTTCAGGGCGACCAACCGCGTTATCGGCTGGTGGAGCTGCATCGTAAGCGCATTGAAGGCGGCGAGCGCAGCGTGCTGGTCGGCCTGCAGTCCTTCGCCGAAGGGCTGGATTTAAAAGGCGAGCTGCTAAGCCAGGTCCATATCCATAAAATCGCCTTCCCGCCAATCGACAGCCCGGTGGTGATTACCGAAGGCGAGTGGCTGAAAAGCCTGAACCGCTATCCCTTTGAGGTGCAAAGCCTGCCAAGCGCTTCTTTCAACCTGATTCAGCAGGTTGGGCGCCTGATCCGTAGCCATCAGTGCTGGGGCGAAGTCGTTATTTACGACAAGCGGCTGCTGACCAAAAACTACGGCGCGCGCTTGTTAAATGCGCTACCGGTATTTCCTATAGAGCAGCCGGGCGTTCCCGAGGTTATAGTAAAAAGCAAAGCAAAACAGACGCGTCGCCGACGCCGCTAAGCGGTCCGGTCGGCAAAGCATACCGCTGGAGGGAGCAAGTCGATGGATTACACCAAAATCATCAAAGAAGTCGGGCGTGGAAAGAATCACGCTCGCGATCTGGATCGGGAAACGGCCCGCGCGCTGTATACGCGGATGTTAAACGGCGAAGTCGGCGAACTGGAGCTGGGGGCGATCCTCATCGCGCTGCGCATCAAGGGCGAAGGCGAAGCGGAAATGCAGGGCTTCTATGAGGCGATGCAGCTACAGACTATCCGCCTGACGCCGCCGGTTGCTAAACCGATGCCTATCGTCATTCCCAGCTATAACGGCGCGCGCAAACAGGCCAACCTGACGCCGCTGCTGGCGGTGCTGTTGCATAAAATGGGCTTTCCGGTAGTGGTGCACGGCGTCAGCCATGACCCTACTCGCGTCCTGACGGAAACCATCTTTGAGCTCATGGGGATCCCGGCGACGACCCATGCCGGGCAGGCTCAGGCGCGTCTTGACGGCCATGAACCCGTCTATATCCCGATTGGCGCACTGTGTCCGCCGCTGGAAAAGCAGCTGGCGCTGCGCTGGCGGATGGGGGTGCGTAACAGCGCACATACCCTGGCTAAGCTGGCGACGCCATTTGCCGAAGATGCCGCGCTGCGTCTGTCGAGCGTCTCGCATCCGGAATACGTCGATAAGGTCGCGAAGTTCTTTACTGAAATCGGCGGACGCGCGCTATTGATGCACGGTACCGAAGGTGAGGTTTACGCCAATCCGCAGCGTTGTCCGCAAATCAATCTCATTGATGCGGCGGGGACGCGAGCGCTGCATGAGCGAGCCGATGAAAGCCAGCAGGACAAGGTGGCGCTGCCGGAATCTAAAGATCCCGAAGTTACCGCGCGCTGGATTGAGCGCTGCGTGAGCGGTAGCGAGCCGGTTCCGCAGTCGCTGAAAATTCAGCTCGCCTGCTGCCTGGTCGCCACCGGTCAGGCGACTTCGCTCGCCCATGGTCTGGCGCAGGTTGCCGAACGCTGGTAAACGGACAAAAAAAAGCCCGTCCGGTGGCTCGGACGGGCAAACAAGGGTATTTAAAAGGTCTTTTCAGGGTTAATTCAGCGGCATTTCAGAGTGTTGCTGCGATTATTTGTAGATAACCGCGGTACCGCTAACTTTGTTGTTGGTGTTAGCGGAGGTGATGCTGTAGCCGGTTGCGCCAGCGGCATCTGCTTTAGCAGCCAGTTTGGCTTCCAGACCATCCAGCGTCGTTGCGCCTTCAGCGGAAACAACACCGATTTTATTCATGCTTTCTGCCTGTGACGGGGTTACCGGCTGAGCGGCGAATGCGCCGAAGGACAGAGCGGAAAGGGCGATAGCAGCGGCAGCGTATTTGATATTTTTCATGATTAATTTCTCGCATTATGTTCTGTAGAGGACGATGTTCCGTCGATGTGATAAGTATCACGTTTTTTGCCGCGAGATAAAATCGAAGGAAATTCACAGTCTTCATCGAATTTTTTGAATAATGAATAATTTATTGAATATTAATAAATTATTTTCCGCTATTGCCGCGGGCGAGGGGTAAACTAATTGCCATGGCAACTAAAGGCACATTTTGCCACTTTTTTCGCCAAAAAACGTGCGCGAAAAGATAACGCGATCGGCGGTAATGAACGGTAAAGGAAGGTCAGCGTAGCTGGCTATCTTTGGAACCACGGCGATTATATCCTGAATATGTATTGTTATGTAAATCTTTATCCTGTTGGCACTTCACGCAGTATCTGACCCCGGGAATTGCCTTGCGCCGGGCCTCGGGAATCGGCTCTGCGCATTCTTCACAAAATTTGTTGCTCTCACCGCTTGGCAGCTCGCTACGGGCGCGGGCAACGGCATCGTTTACCGTGCTGTCGATTTGATCCTGTACGGCCCCATCGTTTGCCCAACCTGACGCCATGATGTGCTCCTCATCTCAATATCTGTTTAAAGTATAGAAAAGATGGGGGCAAAAAATGACCAGACAAGGTTTAGGTTGCTTAGATTTCCGACCATTCCCGCAGCAGGTTGTGGTACAGGTTGAGAAGCGACAGCACCTCATCGCTCTCGCCGTGGCGGCTCTTTAACTTCTGAATATTACCATCGAGCTCGAACAGCATTGCGCGACGCTTATCGTCGCGGATCATCGACTGGATCCATAGAAAAGAGGCGATGCGTTCGCCGGAGGTGACTGGAGTTACGCAGTGCAGGCTGCTTGAAGGATAGAGCACCAGATCGCCGGCCGGCAATTTTACCTTGTGCTGGCCATAGGTATCATTGACCACCAGTTCGCCGCCGTCGTAGCTTTGCGGATCGTTAAGGAACAGGGTGGCGGAGAGGTCGGTGCGCATCCAGCCGCCCTGACCGTGGCTGCGTACCGCGCCATCGACGTGAAAACCGTAGGTTTCTTGCTGCTGGTAGCGGTTAAACAGCGGGGTGGAGAGCGTTTTGGGTAACGCCGCGGCGAAGAACAGCGAACTGCGGTTCAGCGCCGCCTGGACCTTAGCCTGTAGCTCGCCGTATAAAGCGCTGCGCGTATCGACCTGCTGATTGTTTTTTACCTGCGCCCCCTGGGCGCCGGTGGTCACGCGGCCGTCAACCCACTCGGCCTGCTGTAGCTGAGCGGCGAATTCGGCGACTTCCTGAGGCGTCAGGACGGCGGGGATATGGTACATCATGGCTCAAGCTCCTGAGAAAACGGGGCGTTTCCGCCCCGCATCGATTAGAAATGCACGTTAGCAGTTAACAGGAAAGTGCGTGGCTCGCCCGGGTGATAACGATAGCCGCTCTTGTTAATAGACGCGACGTAATTGGTATCAAACAGGTTATACACGTTCAGTTGCAGGTCGAGATTGCGATTAACCCGATAGCCCATTTTCGCATCCGCTACCCAATAGCCTTCGGTGTAGGACGGCGTGCCAACCGCGCCATCTTTGCCACGGTGCATGCTGCCAATGTAGCGGGCGCCGGCGCCGACGGAGAGGGCATCGGTGGCCTGGTACTGGCTCCAGACGGTAAAGGCGTGTTCCGGCGTATACGGCATTGAGCTGGTGCCATCCTGAGCGGCATCGGCGCCTTCACGGATCGTCGCATGCTGCTGGGTGTAACCGCCAATAACCTGCCAGTCCGGGGTAATATTACCGGCCAGTGAAATCTCATAGCCTTCGACCCGCTTCTTACCATACTGCGAGTAAGTACCGTCGTCGTTTTGTTCGACCTCGTTTTCTATATCGGTGCGGAACAGCGCCGCGGTCAGCAGCAGGCGCTTATCCATCAGTTCCCACTTGGTGCCCAGTTCGCTGGTCTTCGCTTTTTGCGGCTGGAAGTCGGTGCGGTTGGCGCTATTGCCGCTGCCGCTTTGGGCGAGGGTGAAGTTGCTACCGCCCGGCGGTTGTTGCGAGATTGCGTAGTTAACGTACACATTGCCGTTATCAGTCAGATGATACAGCGCGCCGGCTTTCCAGTTGACCAGGTTGCCGCTGGTAGAGGTGTCCACGGTGGTGACCGGCGTATCTTTAGCGACGCCGGTCGGGCAGGCGATGGCTCCACGACCGCTGCCGCCGCACAGGCTGGCGCTATCGTATTTGGTTTGATAGGTATCGAGGCGGATACCGCCGTTCAGCTCAAAATCGCGGGTGATCTGCAGAGTATCGAAAGCGTACAGGCCGAAGGTATCGGTCTGACCGTTGGCGTTAGCGCCGCTGCGGTTCAGGCCGCCGATCGAAATATCGCTATTCGGATGATAGATATTCACCGCCGGCGGGGTGATCGGATAGACGCCGTAGTTAGTCTGCGTTTCGCGGGTAAATTCTACCCCGGCGCTGACGTCATGGCCGACGGATCCGGTGAAAAATTTGCTCGTCAGATTGGTCTGGTTGGTTAGGATCTTGTTGCTGGTGTCTTTGGTGTTTGCCAGACGTGACCAGGTCCAGGTATTGACGTTATTGGGATCCGGTTGAGTAATGTTTGACGCGCCGCCCATGACCGCGGTCATCAGGTAATCCTGTTTCACCCGCGACCAGCGCGTGATGTTGCGGATCGTCGTGTTGTCATTGATATCGTGTTCGAAACGCATGGTCACGGTATCGGTGGTCGAGTCGTCGTAATCAGAGTCCGTACCGTAGAAGTTGCTGGTTGCGACTTTACCAGAGTGGTTCAGCGCATCGGTGGCGGCGTTTGGCGCCGAGTAGCCCGGCAGGCCGATGGTTGGAATACCGCCGTCCGGCGTATTGTGCTGGGTGACGTGCAGATAGTTCAGGTACAGGCGATTCTCAGTGCCGAGACCAAAGGCGACGGATGGCGCGATGCCGTAACGTTCATTTTTAACTTTATCGCGGCCGGCATCGTGGGTTTTCTCTCCCATCAGGTTCAGGCGCACGGCGCTGGTATCGCCAATGGCTTCATTGATATCGAGGGTGCCGCGGCGCATCCACGCGCTGCCGACGCTGGCGGAAGCATCGATCCCGGAATCCAGACGCGGCTGTTTGCTGATCATGTTGATCGATCCGGTTGGCGCGCTGCGGCCGTAGTCGGAACCCGATGGCCCTTTAATCACTTCAACCTGCTCGGTATTAAAGGTATCGCGAGTGACGCTGCCGATATCGCGAATGCCGTCGACATAGATACTGTTGGAGGTATCGGCGCCGCGCATATAGATGGTGTCGCCGGTGGTGGAGTTACCGTTTTCGCCGGCGAAGAAGGCGCCCACGCCCGGCACGTTTTTCAACGCATCGGTCAGGTTAGTGACGCCCTGGTCCTTCATGACCTGCTCTGATACCACCGTGACGGTGCGGGTGGTGTCGGCGATGGGGCGGGAGAATTTTGGGTCAGCGGAATGCGTTGGCGCATACAGCGATGGCGTTTGCGCTTCAACGACCAGGGTTTCGCCGCCTTTCTGTTCATTGCTGTCTGCCGCCAGTACCTGACCCGTCGGGGAGAGGCTCAGGCATAAACCGGTGAAAATCGTCAGTGAACGGAAACTGCTAAAAGGGAGATTGTTATTTTTTTCCATATCCATGAGCAACTTATAGTTTTAATTTGGCCCTGTTTCCCAACATCGTTGTATTGGCGGAAATGAGATGCGCCAATTAACGTCTGCCAGGGTGGGGCGCTTTGCCGATGCGACCGTAAACGGAGTCTGTCTCGTTTCGACCACTGCAGGTGTTCTTAACAATAGCAATGCGTTTGATAATGATTTTGATAACCATTATCAAACAACGGCGGATTTTTATCACTCATTTATAAAAAAATAAATACATTTGTTTACATGGGCTGCATTATTTATACATAAAGGGCAGAAAGCATGATATTCCACGGGTCGAAGTGGGTGTTTTTCGCCCCGTCAGGCTTAGTGCATCAAGCGCGCTATTTATAAATTATCGCGCTTCCCGCCAATTTATTACCGCCGCCGGCGGCGTTAATTCTCCAGGCGAGCGCGCCCTGCTGGTGGGCTTTTTGCGCCAACTGGGCCTGCAAATCGTCAAGGGTGCTGGCGCCGGAGGCGGATACGGTGCCGGACGGGCGAAGCGGACCGGTCTGGGTAAGCGCAGATTCAGGCGTGTCGGCCAGGGCATAGGAGGAGGGGGCGGCAAGCGCGATAAAGAGCAGCGAGAGCAGAGATGTTTTCATGGGTATATCCTCATTAACAGCATGGGACATACCTCAAGTATAGGCCGTTTCGCGAAGAGAATCAGGGTATAACCGGCGGGCAAACAATGGCTTTTTGTCTCACCGCACCTGTTGATGCGAACCCGGTGCGGTGAGGTACGGCGCGTCGGGATTCGCGGTCAGCGAGCGTCCGGACGGGTTAGATCGAAGCGCTGGCTTTCATCAATGCTGTAGTAGGCCGTCGGCCCGCCGGCGCGTAAAATCGGCTGCGCTTTCGCGGTTTGATAGATCCCGTCTTCCAGCAGCGACTCATCAATATGTACGGCGACCACTTCTCCCAGTACCAGCCAGCTATCAATGGCTTCGCCGCTGGCGCGCGTCAACTGAATACACTGCGACAGGCGGCATTCGAAGTGGACCGGGCTTTCCGCCACGCGCGGGGCGCGGACGATCCGGCTCGGCGCGGCGGTTAATCCGGCGCGCAGGAATTCATCTTCATGACGCGGAATAGAGGCGGAGGTTTCATTCATCGCTTCGGCGAGTGGCCGGGTAGCCAGATTCCAGACAAACTCTTTTGTTTCAACAATGTTCTGCACGCTGTCTTTCCAGCCGCCGCTGGCGAAACCGATGATCGGCGGTCGATAGTTAAAGCAGTTGAAGAAGCTGTAGGGGGCGAGATTACGTTGCCCTGCGCTATCGAGCGAAGCGATCCAGCCGATGGGGCGCGGCCCGACGATGGCATTCAGCGGGTCGTGCGGCAGGCCGTGGCCTTCGGCAGGTTGATAGAAGTACATAGAGCACCAGAAAGCGAAATAAGAAGATATCCAGACTCCCTTATTTACCGCGCCGCCGTCAACGGGTATCTTACGCGGCTGTTGAAAGGAGATTGCCATGAAAGCCGAAAAGCCGGGGTTGCACCCGCGTAACCGCCATCACCAACGCTATGATTTGCCAGCGTTGTGCCAGACTCATCCCGAGCTACAAAGCTACATCACCCTGAATCCGGCCGGTGAACAAACCATTGATTTTGCTAACCCATTGGCGGTGAAGGCGCTGAATAAGGCGCTGCTGGCGCACTTTTACGCGGTAAAACACTGGGATATTCCTGACGGCTTCTTGTGCCCGCCGGTGCCGGGACGCGCGGACTACATCCACCATCTGGCCGACCTGCTGGCGCAGGATAGCGGCGAGATCCCGAAAAACGCCACCATTCTCGATATCGGTACCGGCGCGAACTGCATCTATCCGCTGATTGGCGCGCATGAATACGGCTGGCGCTTCACCGGTAGTGAAGTGAATCCGCAAGCCTTTGCCAGCGCCCAGGCGATTATTAACGGCAACCCAGGACTGACGCGGCAAATTCGTCTGCGTCGTCAGAAAGAGGGTCAGGCAATCTTTACCGGGATTATTCATAAGAATGAAACCTATGATGCGACCCTCTGCAACCCGCCATTCCACGACTCCGCCGCCAGCGCGCGTGCCGGCGGCGAGCGTAAACGCCGTAATCTGGGGCTGGGGGAAGATAGCGTACTGAACTTTGGCGGCCAGCAGCAGGAACTATGGTGTGAAGGCGGCGAAGTGGCCTTTATTTCGCAAATGATCCGCGAAAGCCAGCAGTTCGGCCGCCAGGTTAAATGGTTTACCTCGCTGGTCTCCCGCGGCGATAATTTGCCGCCGCTGTATCGCCTGCTGACCGAAGTCGGCGCGGTGAAAGTGGTGAAAAAAGAGATGGCGCAGGGGCAGAAACAGAGCCGCTTTATCGCCTGGAGTTTTATGGACGACGCAAAGCGCCGCCGTCCATTTTAAGTCTCTGCCGCCGGGTTTGCGTTGCCCGGCGGCGGCAATACCTGCCAGGTTTGTACCGGCGCGCGCACGCCGGCGCGGTCGAAATGCTGCTTCACCTGGGTATCGAGGGCAAAGCGTACCGTCCACTGCTTCAGCGGCAGCGTCGTAAAGCTGACGCGTAAGGTAAACGCGGTATTGCTCAGCCCTACCAGCCCGGCGAACGACGGTTCGCCAATAATCAGCCCGCGGATCTCCTCCTGCGCCATCAGATCGTCTACCGCCGCCTTCAGCGCCTGATTGGCTTTATCCAGGTCCTCCTGCCTGTCGACATCATAGTTGGCGACCACCGAACCGATCCCGCGCACAAAGTTGGCGAAGGTGGTTATCGAAGACCAGGGAATAATATGGTACGCCCCGGTATCCTGGCGCACGCCCACCGAGCGGATCGACATCCGTTCCACCGTGCCGGTTAATGGCCCGATGGTCACCAGATCGCCGGTGTTCATCCCGTTCTCAAACTGGATAAAGATGCCGGTAATAATATCTTTGACCAGCGTTTGGGCGCCGAAAGAGATGGCCAACCCTAACGCCCCGGCGCCCGCCAGCAGCGGCGCGATGTTCACCCCGACTTCCGACAATAAGATCATTATCGTTATGGTGGTAATGACCACCGCCAGCGCGTTGCGAAACAGCGTCAGCAGCGTTCTGGCGCGAGCGCTGGGCAGCGGGCGTCCATGAATGTCCGATGACAGGCGATTCTCAATCAGGCTTGCCAGTAGGGTCCAGCCGACGGCGGAGAAGAACAGGATTAGCGCGATACGAATCAGGACATCCACCGTTTTTTGCCCGGCATCATTGTGTAGCCATTGCTGAAAATCAAACAGTCCCCAGGCGCTCAGCAACAGCATCACCGCCACGCATACCGTCAGGATCCGCGCGGCTTTCAGCGAGGCGGAGATCCAGCCGTTGAGCCGCTTTTGCAGCTCCGGGTAGTGGCGTTGCGTTTCTGGCGACAGGGTGATGGTTTTAGCTATCCAGCGTGACAAAATACCGGATACCAGCGCCGCGGCGCCGACAATAGCCAGGCTACGTAGCGTCGCGCCCATCATAAATTTGAGGCTGTTGCCGGGGTCAAAGAGCGAAAAGAAGAACAGCACGATAAAGTAAGCGCAGGCCAGCCAGTGCCAGACCAGCGCAAAAGCGCGAATAAACAGGCTGAAGAAGGGCAGCGAGCGGTCGGCAAGATGGATAAGCCCCTGAGTGATGGCGCTTTTGTTGTGGAAAATCAGATACAGCGCCCACACCGTAATGCACAACATTATGATGACGTTGGCCAGCGCGCCAATCTGCACGTTAACCTGATTGGAGATAATCGGCACCGCTACGATCAGCCCGTAACCAATCAGGCTACTCAAGGCGCTGAGGCGTAAGTTCCAGTACGTTGCGTGTTCGTTGCTGATATTGAAGGGGCGTAAATCGGCGATTCGCGGGCAAAAAATCACTCGCAGGATGGCTTTAAAAAACTCGATCAGCGCGAAGGCGTTAAGAAACAGGCTTTGTTGAAAAGCAATGGTTCGGTTGCCGCCGTTTAAACGATCGCTTAACAGCTGCCCGATAAACAGCGTTAGCGCCAGCAGCAGCAGGTCGATGATGAAAGCGCCAGCAATGGTGGCCGGTAACTGCAGCCAGTTATTGCGCTCACGGTTTTTGTGCCTTCCCCAATGGCCCATTTTGCGATACAGCGGCAGCGCCGCCAGGCGTACTAACCACCAGAAGGCAAATACCAGCCCGGCCAGCAGCAGGAAGTCGCCAGCGGCATTGCGAAACGCATCGGCATGGAAAGGCTTATGGGGTGAGCCGGTGATATTGCGCCATAGCTGAGAAAACCGCGACGACAGGCGCTCGCTATACTGACGACTTACTTCCGTCACGCTTTCCAGAACGGTTTGCTCGTCTTTAACTTCTGGCGGGGTCAGCGTGGGGGCGGCGGCAGGCGGCTGGGTGGCGGCGGCTTTACGCAGCTCATCGATTAACTCCTGCCGCGACTGCGGATTATCCAGCACGTCAGCTAATGCCGCCCAGGCGGCTTTTTTCTGTTCGAGGTCAGGCTCGCTGGCTGTGCTTTTGTCGGTTGTCGCCGCCGGTATGCCGGGCAATGACGCCGCCGACAGCGGAGAAATCCACAGCGCAGCGAGCAACAGTAGGATCCACGGCATGGGCGCCTCCATTGCATCTCAAACTGCTAAGTATAGAAGGGGTCAGACGAGGAGGAGCGTTGGGATGAATCTGGAAAGCGGCTCTCCCCTTGCCGGGGAGAGCCGGGCGCATCAGGCTACGTGCTGTAAAAACTCGCGCAGACGCGGGCTTGGCGGGTTCTTAACCAGAACCTGCGGGTCGCCGTCTTCGGCGATGCGGCCTTTATCGATGAAGATCAGCCGCGACGCCACTTTTTCAGCAAAGCCGATTTCGTGGGTTACGATGACCATCGTCATGCCTTCTTCGGCCAGGTCCTGCATGACTTTCAGCACTTCATGGCGCAGTTCCGGGTCAAGCGCCGACGTCGGCTCATCAAACAGCATCATTTTCGGTTTCACCGCCAGCGCGCGGGCAATGGCGACGCGCTGCTGCTGACCGCCGGAAAGTTCGGATGGATAGTGGTGCGCGCGTTCCGCGAGACCCACCTTCGCCAGCAGCTCTTTCGCCAGCGTTTCCGCCGCCGCCTTCGACGCGCCGCGCACGCGCTGCGGGCCGAACATCACGTTCTCCAGCGCCGTCAGGTGCGGGAACAGATAGAACTGCTGGAATACCATTCCGGCTTCCTGGCGAATTAAGCGCTCGTCAACTTTCGGGTCGTTCACCTTCAGGCCATCGACGATAAGATCGCCGCTGGTGATCTCTTCCAGTTTGTTGATGCAGCGCAGCAGCGTGGATTTACCGGATCCGGACGGCCCGATGATCACGACCACTTCACCTTTGTCGATCTTCAGATCGATATCGTGCAGCACTTTAGTCGGGCCAAAGTGTTTGGAAACGTTTTTAAATTCAATCACAGGATTTTCATCCTTCTTTCAAGACGACGCAGAATGAAGCTCAACACCAGGGTGATGATCAGATAAATGACGGCGACGGCGCTCCAGATTTCCAGCGCGCGGAAGTTGCCGGCAATAATTTCCTGGCCCTGACGGGTCAGTTCGGCGACGCCGATAACGATGAACAGCGACGTATCTTTGATACTGATAATCCATTGGTTACCGAGCGGCGGCAACATACGACGCAGCGCCAGCGGTAGGATCACGTGGCGGATAGTTTCGCGACGGGAGAGCCCCAGCGCCAGACCCGCTTCGCGGAAACCTTTGTGGATGGACAGCACCGCGCCGCGGGTGATTTCCGCGATATAGGCGCCGGAGTTGATCATGATGGTCACCACCGCGGCGGTGAATGGGTCGATGCGTAAGTCGCTAAACGCCATCGGTAGCGCGAAGTAGATGAACATCACCTGCACCACAATTGGCGTGCCGCGGATGATTTCAATAAATACCAGCGCGACGTGGTTGGCTATCCAACCGCCGAAACAGCGGGCGAAACCGGCCACCAGACCGATGATAAGGCCGCCAACCAGGCCGAGGACCGAAATCCACAGCGTCATTTTGGCGCCTTCCAGCAAAATAGGAATGGCGGGCCAGATGGCACTCCAGTCAAACTGCATAATGTGTTCCTGTTACTGTTACCGTGTCGAAAGCAGAGAAAGCCTCTGCGAATACGGCGCCGGGGAATGAAACCCTGGCGCCGTGGAGCCCGCGGCGGATTGGCCGCGAGAAGTAGGCCTAATTATTATTTTGGTTCAGTACCGAACCATTTTTTGTAAATTTCGTTGTAGGTGCCGTTTTCACGCAGCGTTTTCAGCGCGCCGTTCACTTTTTCGCGCAGTTCGTCGCTGCCTTTCGGGAAGGCGATACCGTAGCTTTGCGCTTCCAGCGATTCGCCTACCGCTTTGAACTTGCCCTGACCGGCGGTTTTAATGAAGTACAGGATGTTTGGCGTGTCGTGCAGTACCGCGTCAGCGCGGCCGGTGCCCAGTTCCATATAGGCGTTATCAATGTTCGGGAACTGGCGCAGATCTTTGGTTTTGATGTTGGCTTTCGCATAATCAACGGAGCCGGTGCCGCTCTTCACGGCGACCACTTTGCCGTTCAGATCTTTCACGTCTTTGATGTCATTGTTTTTCGCGTTCACCATCACCAGCAGGCCGCTTTTGTAGTAGCCGTCGGAGAAGTCGATTGCTTTTTTACGCTCGTCGGTGATGGTGATCCCCGCCAGCGCCAGATCGATGTTTTTGGTCTGCAGCGCGGGAATGATGCCGCTGAAGTCCATTGGTTTCAGGGTGTAGTCCAGTTTCAGCTCTTTGGCGACCGCGGCCCACAGGTCAATATCGAAGCCGACGTATTTATCACCTTGCTTAAATTCAAACGGAACAAACGCCGTATCGGTGGCGACTACCAGTTTTTTATCTGCGGCGTGAGACGAAACCGCAAAAGCCAGGGTCAGTGCAGCCAGTGACACTTTTAATACAGACTTCATAGTATTTCCTTTTTTATCCACGGGACGAGCCCCTGCGAGAACGTGTAGCCTAATGAAAAAATCGTGCCAGTTTTACAAGCCATTGTTTTTCAACAGGAGCTTTCATATCACTTGCACAATTTCGGTTATCCGATAAGGCAAATGCACCGTAACAGGGCGTCATTTTGGTGCAATATAAACGTAGCGAATAACCAGAGCATTTTTAACGCAAACCCTGATGGGAAAACAATCTTGCTGTAACGATTGTGTGAGGTGATTATTACAATTGTTTTACTTTAGTACGTATTGTGTACAAGGTGGTGCACCAAAAGAGGGCGAGCTAAGCGATTACGGGGGGAAGCGTGGGAGAAATGGAAAATGCCGCCAGCGGGCGCTGACGGCTGCGGACATTTATTCGATATTCGCTTCGATGAACCACAGGAATTTATCCAGGTCACGGGAAGCCGCGGTAAAGATATCGGCGGTGTCTTCATCCTTCGCTTCGCTGATCGCTTTACGCACATCATTGGCCACGATGGCATAACGGTCGGCCAGTTCTTTCAGATGTTCCTGAACGGTGTGAATATCCAGCGGGTAGCTTTTCAGCGGGCTTTTGCTGTTGATGACCTGAGTGGTGCCCAGAGCGACGCCGCCCAGTTGAACGGCACGTTCAGCCATCGTATCAAGGTGATCGGTGAGCGCAGTGCGGAAACCATCCAGCATTTCATGAACGGCAATAAAGTTGGCACCGCGCATATTCCAGTGGGCCTGCTTGGTAATCAGCGACAGGTCGATGAACTGGATCACCTGGCGATTCAGCAGCTCAACGGTAGCTTTCTTCTCGTTGTCTGCGACATCGTTACGGGTATAGAGCAGGTTAGACGCTTTAGTTTTAACCAGTTTTGCGGTACTCATAGTTTCATATCCTCTTGATATTGATACTCGTCATACTTCAAATTTGAATTATGTAGAGCGTTTGTCCCAAATGACTTCGGGACTAATTATAGCAAGGGATATTGGATATGAGGCATCGGCTGTCCATATCAGTCCGATAGCGCAGAGTTGTTGGCTATTTAAAAAGATTTATAAAATCAGATAATTAAAAGTAAATAGCTGGCTCGCTATGAACGCGAGCCAGTGCGGTAACAAAATCTTAATTTATATCGACTTTCTCGATTTTGCTTTGCCGCTGCATGGTCAGCGTCGAACCCATTGAGGCGATGATAATCGCCCCTAACGCCAGAGTTTGCGTCAGGGTCAGCGTCTCGCCGAGGAACACCATTCCCGACAGCGCCGCCAGCGCCGGCTCCATGCTCATCAGCGTGCCGAAAGTGCGGGTGGGCATCCGCGTCAGGGCGATCATTTCCAGCGAGTAGGGCAGGGCGGTGGAGAGAATGGCGATGCCAAGCCCCAGCGGCAGCAGCGACCATTGCAGCAGCGTATCGCTGGCCTGGACGATACCGATGGGCACAAAAATCACCGCCGCGATGAGCGAGCCCATGGCCACCGTCGCCGGGCCGTGTTCTTCGCCCGCGCGCTGGCCGGTAAGAATATAGACCGCCCAGAATGCGCCGGCGCCGAGCGCGAACAGTGCGCCGACTAAATCCACTTCCCCTACGTTTTGCCCAAGCGGCAGCAGGAACCACAGCCCGAGCACCGCCAGCGCCACCCAGACGAAATCAAGCGGGCGGCGTGAACCGAAGAGCGCCACCGCCAGCGGCCCGGTGAACTCCAGCGCGACCGCGACGCCGAGCGGGATCCGCTGCAGCGATAAATAGAAGAGATAGTTCATCGCCCCTAGCGCCACGCCGTAAAAGAACAGCGGCAGCCGCTGCTGCGGGGCAAAACGTAGTCGCCACGGCTTAAAAATAACGACTAAAATTAAAGTGCCGAGCGTCAGGCGCAAAGCGGTGACGCCCGGTGCGCCAATCAACGGGAAGAGAGATTTCGCCAGCGATGCACCGCTCTGAATCGAGACCATGGCGATCAAAATAACCAGTATCGGCAACCACGCCGGAACTTTACGGGACGAGCCGGGCATCCTTTCTCCTGTCAGGGTTTGTCAAAAGAGGTAAAGGTTCCAGTGTACTGGAATAACCGCTTAACGGTTTAGCGATTGTTGAAAAAAGAGGGTGGAAAAACAGTACAATGGCGTAAAATACGTAGGGGAATGCCTTCACGGCTAAGAATAATCTGGATGCGCAGCGTTTGCTGCTGGTAATCGTTAAGCACTTTTTGCGCGAAAAGTGTTTGATTTCCAGATTGTTACGAAATCGTGGAAACTTTTGCTTACATGAAAAAGTATGTTAGACAATGTAAAGTCAAAAGAGTTTCCCAAAAGTTTTTGATATATTTAAGACTTAGGACTTATTAGAAACACATTTGAGGTGGTTATGAATAAAATTGCACGTCTTTCAGCACTGGCCGTTGTTCTGGCTGCATCCGTAGGTACTACTGCTTTCGCTGCAACTTCTACCGTTACCGGTGGTTACGCTCAGAGCGACATGCAGGGTAAAGCCAACAAAGCAGGCGGTTTCAACCTTAAGTACCGTTACGAGCAAGATAACAACCCGCTGGGCGTTATCGGTTCCTTCACCTACACCGAAAAAGACAACACCAGCAACGGTACTTACAACAAAGGTCAGTACTACGGCATCACCGCTGGTCCGGCTTACCGTCTGAACGACTGGGCGAGCATCTACGGCGTAATCGGTGTTGGCTACGGTAAATTCCAGAACAACAACTTCCCGAACCAGAAATCCGACATGAGCGACTACGGTTTCTCTTACGGCGCTGGTATGCAGTTCAACCCGATCGAAAACGTTGCCCTGGACTTCTCCTACGAGCAGTCTCGTATTCGTAACGTTGACGTCGGCACCTGGATTGCCGGTGTAGGTTACCGCTTCTAATCACTTCGGTGATATAAAAAATCCGCCTCAAGGGGCGGATTTTTTTTGCCTGTGATTCGGCGATGCCGTTTAGTTGACGGTAAACTCGTCGCTGCCCAGATGGTTGTAGTCCACCTTCTGTAACTGGAAATTGGTGATATACACCGGTCCGGCTTTCTGTTCTGAGATAAAGCGATAGCGCGGGGTAATTTCCTGCGCGCTGATCCCGGTCCACTGCGCGAAGAAGCTGAGAAAATCATTCGCCGAGCGGCGGGCTTTAATCATCTTATGCGCTTTATCGTCGCTGGAGAGCACCATAAACGGCACCTGGAAGTTCTGTTGATATTTGTCATCATGGGCGAGATATTGCACCGCTTTACCGCGCTCTTTAAACGCCAGACCGTGATCGGAAAAATAGGTGAGCGAGAAAGTGCTGCCGGAATTCTGCAGCTGACCGTAGAGCTTCGCCAACAGCGCGTCGGTTTGCGTCACGCTGTAGAGATAGCATGAGGTCTCCTTTGACTGCACAAAGGTGGTGTATTTGCCTTTGGTACGATCGCAGGCCTGCGGGTGCGAGCCCATGATATGCAATACGATCAGCTGCGGCTGGCTGCGCTCGACTGATAAGACTTGCTCGGTCAGTTTCAGCAGTTGCTCATCCTGAGTATTTTTATTGGCTTCAAAATCACCGTTTTTCAGGAACTGCACCTCATCGGCACGTTTGGCGATGCTGGCGATAGCGGTGTCGTATTCACCAATTTGTCCCTGATTGGAGAACCACCAGGTCTGGAAGCCCGCGCGGTTGGCGAGGGTGACGAAGTTGTCCTGATACTGGGGTTTACCGTCAACCACCCGGTTGAGGGTCAGGCCAAGCGATTTCTGCGTGGAGCCGCTGGCGGCCACGTAGTTTTTAAACAGATAGCCGTTGACCGAGCTGGCGAACGGCGTGTTGTCCCAGTGGCCACCGAACGCGCCAAGCGCATCGCGGCGCGCGCTCTCGCCAATCACCACGACATAGAGATGGTACTTCGGCTTCACCGCCAGCACGTGCCAGCTATCTTTCATGTTAGCCAACTGCGCCATCCGCGCCTGTTCATCCAGCACTTCGTTGTTATTAACGATCACGTCTTTTACGAAGCGCACGGCGGGATAACCGCTATCAATGACTTTAAAGACGCCGCCCCAGGCCAGATTCTGCACAGGCTGCAGGAAAAAGATGCCGATGCTAAACAGCAGTCCCAGATATTCCACTTTGCCAAGGCGCGCGGGCGGCTGCGGTTTGCGCCGTACGGCAATGACGCCGAGAGCGAAGATGAATACCGCCAGCAAATAGTTGTACCACGGGAAAATAGTGAGAATTTCCGTCGACTCTTCAACATTCGTGGCGTGCAGCGCCAGCAGCGTATTGAAGTTTGGCGCGCCGTAAGCCTGGCCGAAGGGATAGTACATCGCGGCCAGCAGGGAAAAGAGGCCAACTACCCCTTTTTGAACGCGCGGGAAGGTGCTCCAAAGCAGATGGAGTACGCAGGTAAACGCAACGGTATAGAGCAAGCTAAATTCATACCCAAGCGCCAGATTAATCAACAGCGACTGTAAAAAGTAGAATCCTGTCCACGGGTTCAGGGCCAGTCTGCGGGCGGCCAGCGTTTCTTTCAGAGTGACATTCATAATTCGTAATCAACAAGACGCCATGTTCGTCCCCTGGCATCAAGGGGGTAAAACCTGCTGGACAGTGCGTGAAGAGGGTCTCTGCGAGCCGCAGTAGTGGCAGGGCTGACAAACGATAGGGCCTGCGAATGGTAAGGTCAACTGTTCATAACAGATTGTTTTGCGAGAAAGCTTACAAAACTTGAAAAAAGCGCTGAAAGGCGAGGTAACCAGATAGGTTAGCGGGGAAAGATGACAAAAAAATGAAGCGGCGTACCGCGACGCCGCGTTAATGTTTAGGTTTGTCCTGCTGCGGTTTGCCGTTGATCATGTCGCACAGCATGCCGATCAGCATTAAGCGTACTTTGAAGGGTGAATGGCTAAACACGTTTAAGCACCTCTTGAATTCGTTCATGGTTATTCCTCCTGCCTTTTCGCGCCGTCAAATCCGTGATGGCTGTTTGCATTACATACAGATATAGCACAGGCTATATTTTATAGCTATGGCTAAAACGTTAATTTTTTGTGCTATGAGCGCAATCCATTACAATGTGGATCCTTTTATATGATGCTTGATGCGTCACACCAACGAGGAAGCACAATGAACCGTCGCGCAGGTAAGCCCATAACTAAAAAAGTGACGCAGCTGGTTAATGTCGAAGAACACGTAGAGGGGTTCCGTCAGGTGCGCGAAGCACATCGCCGCGAGCTGATTGATGACTATGTGGAGCTGATTTCCGATCTGATTAACGAAGTGGGCGAGGCGCGCCAGGTGGATATGGCTGCGCGTCTTGGCGTTTCGCAGCCGACGGTGGCGAAAATGCTTAAACGTCTGGCGAGCGTCGGCTTGATCGAACAGATCCCCTGGCGCGGGATCTTCTTAACCCCGGAGGGGGAGAAGCTGGCCCATGAAAGCCGCGAGCGTCATCAGATTGTGGAAAACTTTCTGCTGGCGATTGGCGTGAGTCCGGAGATAGCCCGCCGCGATGCGGAAGGAATGGAACACCACGTTAGCGAAGAAACGCTGGCGCAATTCAAGCTGTTTACCCAGAGATTACACGCAGAATGAATCTCCCTTTTGTGCAGTCGCTTGCCCGTGACCGTTTCCTGCATCTTTTGTTACTTATCGCCGTTATCCTTAGCCTGTTCGTTCCTTTCGCGCCTCAGCGCTGGGGACAGGCTATCGACTGGCACACTATTATTACTCTCAGCGGGCTAATGCTGCTGACCAAAGGGATTGAACTGAGCGGCTATTTTGATGTGCTGGGGCGCAAAATGGCGCGCCGTTTCGTCACCGAACGCCAGCTGGCCATCTTTATGGTGCTGGCTGCCGCGCTACTTTCCACCTTTCTGACCAACGACGTCGCCCTGTTCATTGTCGTTCCGCTCACCTTGACGCTAAAAAAATGGTGCGCCATCCCGGTCAACCGGCTGATAATTTTTGAAGCGCTGGCGGTTAACGCCGGCTCTTTATTAACACCCATCGGCAATCCGCAGAATATCTTACTGTGGGGGCGCTCCGGGCTGTCTTTCCTCGCTTTTATCGGCCAGATGCTGCCGCTGGCGGCGGCGATGATGCTTACCCTGCTGGTGCTATGCTGGTGCTGTTTCCCCGCCGCGCGGCTCAATTATCAAAGTAGCGACAAAGCGCCGGAGTGGCGGCCGAAGCTGGTGTGGAGCTGTCTTGCTTTCTACCTTGTCTTTCTGGCTGCGCTGGAGATGAAACAGGAGCTGTGGGGGCTGGCGCTTATTGCCGTCGGATTCCTGTTGCTGGCGCGAGCGGTGATTATCAACGTCGATTGGTCGCTGCTGCTGGTGTTTATGGCGATGTTTATCGACGTTCACCTGCTGACGCAGCTGCCGGTGCTGCAGCAGTGGCTGAACGGCGTCGGCCAGCTCTCTCCCGGCGGGCTGTGGCTGACGGCAATCGGACTGTCGCAGTTTATCAGCAACGTGCCGTCGACTATTTTGCTGCTCAACTACGTGCAGCCAACGATGTTATTAGCCTGGGCGGTGAACGTCGGCGGCTTTGGCCTGCTACCCGGATCGCTGGCGAATCTGATTGCGCTGCGGATGGCCGGCGACCGCCGGATCTGGTGGCGCTTTCATCTTTATTCCATTCCGCTGCTGATCTGGGCGGCGCTCACCGGTTACGCCTTGCTCGCGCTGTGGCGCTGATTTTCAGAGGATTGGGCAAGAAACGGGCAGGAACACCCCATTCGCGATGACGACGCTCGGGCTATAACTATCTGGCTGACGTTAATCATCCGAATGAGGACACTGCTATGCGTTATCAAAAACTGGGAAATACCGGCCTGTTTGTCTCTGAGCTGTGCCTTGGCACCATGACCTTCGGCGGCGAAGAGGGGATGTGGGGAAAAATCGGCCAGTTGCGCCAGGCGGAAGCCGAACAGCTGGTGGGGAGCGCGCTGGATGCGGGCATCAACTTCATCGATACTGCCAACGTCTATTCAGAAGGACGCTCGGAGGAGATCACCGGTCAGGCGTTAAAGAACCTGAAGATACCGCGTGAAAACGTGGTGGTGGCGACTAAAGTGTTCGGCGAAACCGGCACCGCCGGGGTGAACTCGCGCGGCAGCTCCCGCTATCACATCATGGGCAGCGTGAAAGAGAGCCTGCGCCGCCTGCAGCTCGATCATATCGATCTCTACCAATTGCACGGCTTCGATCCGGCGACGCCTATCGAAGAGACGCTGTCGGCGCTGGATACCCTGGTGCAGCAGGGGCACGTGCGCTACATCGGCGTTTCTAACTGGGCGGCCTGGCAAATCGCCAAAGCGCTGGGCATCGCGGAACGCCTTGGGCTCTCGCGCTTTGCTTCTCTGCAGGCTTACTACACGATTGCCGGGCGTGACCTGGAGCGCGAACTGGTGCCGATGATGCAAAGCGAAGGTCTCGGCCTGATGGTCTGGAGCCCGCTGGCGGGCGGTCTGCTGAGCGGTAAATATCGCCGCGATGGACAGGCGGAAGCGGGCGGTCGTCGCCTGGAGTTTGACTTCCCGCCGGTGAATAAAGATCGCGCCTTTGACTGCATTGACGTCATGCAGGTGATAGCCGAAGCGAAAGGGGTCTCGGTGGCGCAGATTGCGCTGGCGTGGCTGCTGCATCAGCCGGCGGTTACCAGCGTTATTATTGGCGCCAAACGGGCCGAACAGTTGCAGGATAATATTGCGGCCACCGCTATTCGCCTGAGTGAAGATGAGTTACGCCAGCTTGACGCGGTCAGTGCGCTGCCGCGCGAGTATCCGGGTTGGATGCTGGAGCGCCAGGGGGAATATCGCCATAAGCAGCTTGACGCGCAGTAACGCCGTTTTTTTCGTGCTCATAAAGATCGCCGCTTGCGGCGATCTTTTTTGTTTGTATGGCTCACAGAAAACGATCCTGCTTTTGCTTCGGCGGTGGTTTTTCTGTATATGACTAGTCATAACTTTTAAATGACTAGTCATATACAGAGGCGAACCATGAAAGACAAACTACCGGCCGATTTTTTATGGGGCAATTCGGTCTCCAGCATGCAGACCGAAGGGGCGTGGAATGAGGGGGGGAAGGGGATGTCGGTGTACGATATCCGTGAACCGTCGGAGTTCGCCTCGGACTGGAAGGTGGCGACCGACTCTTACCATCGCTTCCGCGAAGATTTCGATTTAATGCAGGATCTGGGCATGAACTGCTATCGCTTCCAGATAGCCTGGAGCCGCGTCTGCCCGCAGGGAGATGGCGAGTTCAATGAAGAGGGGATTGCGTTCTACCATCAGTTTATTGATGAGCTCATTGCCCGCGGTATTGAACCAATGATCTGCCTCTATCACTTCGATATGCCCTTGTCGCTGGCGGAGCGCTACAACGGTTTTACCGACCGCCGGGTAATGGACGCCTTTATCCGCTATGGCCAGAAGATGATCGACTGCTACGGCGATAAGGTGAAGTACTGGCTGACCTTCAACGAACAGAATCTTTACCATTCGCCGGAGGCTTTTCTGATCACCGGCTATCTGCGTGGCGATAAAACGCTGCGCGAGCTTTACCAAATTCAGCACCACGTGATGATGGCCCACGTCCATCTCACCGACTATCTCCATCAGGCCAAACCGCAGTGTCTGATGGGCGGAATGCTGGCCCATGCGCTGGTCTATCCGGCGACCTGTAAGCCGCGCGATATTCTGTGCGCCCAGCAACTGGACGAGTTTTTAAACCAGAACCTGCTGCGCGCCTACGCGGGCGAGGGTTATAGCCCGGAAGTGATGCATTTTGTCGCCCGTGAAGGCTTTGACGATATCTATCGCCCTGAAGATATCGCGCTGATGGCGACGGTGAAGGTCGACTATCTGGCATTCAGCTACTACGCCAGCCGCGCGCTCAATAGCGACGCGATTCCGCCGGGGACGGCGGTGAACAACTACATGTTGTTCGGCAACCAGGACAATTCGTATCTGAAAGCGACGGAATGGAACTGGCAGATCGATCCGCTGGGATTCCGCATGATCATTACCCGCTATTACAATGACTGGCGGCTACCGGTCTTCCCGATTGAAAACGGTATCGGGGTAATCGAATCCTGGGACGGCGAAAACCCGGTCGCCGATGATTATCGTATTGCCTATCACCGTGATCATATTAACGCCATGAAAGCGGCAATGTTTGAAGACGGGGCGCAGGTAATAGGCTATCTCGGCTGGGGATTAATCGATATTCTTAGCTCGCAGGGCGACATGCGTAAACGCTACGGCGTGGTGTACGTCAATCGTGAAAACCACGATCTTAAGGATCTCAAGCGGGTACCTAAGAAAAGCTATGCGTGGCTGAAGCGGGTTATCCACAGTAATGGCGAAGAGATGTAACGGCGAGCGGGCGGTGTATGCCGCCCGCCAGCCATTCACAAAATGTTAAAGGATCGGAGAATGACGGCGAAGTATCTTAATATCGCGCGGGAAATAAAAAAGCGGATCATTAGCCAGCAGTATCCTGCCAGCGCGCCGTTACCCGACCAGTTTGCGCTGGCGGCAGAGTTCAATACCAGCCGGATGACCATCCAGCAGGCAATGCGTCAGCTGATTGTCGAGGGTCTTATCTACACCCGCAAAGGTCAGGGTACCTTTGTACGGAAAAATTTCCTCCAGCTATCGCAGTGGGAACTGCCCGGCAGCGACTATTTTGGCGCCACTAAAACCTGGGAGCATCTTGGCGAGGTGCAAAGCGAAGTGCTGCGCTTTGAGCTGCGTTTTCCCAGCGAGAAGGAGCAAAGTTCGCTGCTGATCGACGCCGATGCGCCGGTGTATGACTTCGTCCGCCTGCGGTTGCTTAACGGCGAGCCGGTCTCGCTGGATCTTACGGTAATGCCGGTGGCGCTGGTGCCGGGGCTCAATAAAAGCCATCTGCAGAGTTCGGTGTTTCGTTACGTGCAGGAGACGCTGGGGCTGAAGCTGATGGGGTCTTATCGGGTGGTGCGGGCGAAGAAGCCGGATGATCTGGATAAATTACATCTTAACTGCGAGCCGACCGATCCGGTGCTGGAGGTTGAGCAGGTGATTTATCTGGAAGATGGTACGCCGCTGGAGTACGCGCACTGCCACTACCGCTACGATCATGGCGGGGTCATTCTGGTCAATAACGGCTAGCGGGAAGATTTGCCCTGCTGGCGCTGCGAGCAGATAAAAAATCGGCGGGCACCTGGCCCGCCGTTTTCATGTGCTAGCTGAAATTAGTTCAGGCGCACCGGCATCCCTGAACGGTTCTGGATCGCCTGATCCATTACGCTTTGGTCAACGTCAGGCTGGCTGGTCACCGACTGCACGGCCTGAGTCAGGCTGATAGGCACGATTTCGCCGCCTTTGAACTGCGCTTCGGTGGTCGACAGCGGGTTGTGTACTTCGACGTAGCGGCTGCCATCCGGTTCGGTAGTGGCTTTCACCGGCTCATCGATAAACTGCACGCGGGTGCCGACCGGCACGTTCTCAAACAGGAATTTGATGTCTTCGTTACGCAAACGCACGCAGCCGTGGCTCACGCGCAGGCCGATACCAAAGTTGGCGTTGGTACCGTGGATAGCGTACAGACGACCGATATACAGCGCGTACAGGCCCATCGGGTTATCCGGGCCTGCTGGCACGACTGCCGGCAGCGGGTTGCCTTCCGCGGCGTATTCGGCGTGCATTTTCGCCGTCGGGGTCCAGGTCGGGCCCGCTTTCTTACGTTCAACTTTGGTCGTCCAGTTGATCGGCGTATCTTTGCCCAACTGGCCGATACCGATCGGCAGTACGATCACGGTATTAGTGCCTTTCGGGTAGTAGTACAGACGCATCTCGGCGCTGTTGATGACGATACCTTCATGCACGGTGTCCGGCAGAATCAGCTGTTGCGGAATATTCAGCACGGTGCCGCCTTTCGGCAGGTAGGTATCCACGCCCGGGTTCGCTTCCAGCATGTTGGACAGACCCATCTGGTATTTGGCAGCGAAATATTCCAACGGCTGTTTATTATCGTCTGGAATAGTAATGACCTGGTTCTGGCCAATCAGACGGCTGCCGTCGGTGGGCAGAGGATAGGTAACAGCTGAAGCTGTGTTGCAAAAGCCCACGATGGCGAAGGCTGCCGCTAAGAGTGTCGATAATTTCATATTCTTCATGTCGTGCGCGGTGTCAACGCCACACGGGCCTTGTTAGATATTCAGATAGTAGATGGGAGCGCATTATATGTGCTTTCCGATAAACAGGTAAATCAGATGTGTACGAAATCACAATTTTTTCCTGTTGCTACTAGTGTAGTGCGCAACGCGCCGCTTTCACGGCGAATTGTCTGGTTATCGAAACGTGGATTAATCTTCCAGCAGCCGCGACTGTAACGCTTCGCGCGCCTGCGGCGTCAGGCGATATTCCTGCTCCAGCCAGCGGTCGACATGACCGTAACGTTGTTCAATGCTGGACAACGCGGTCGCCAGATACGACTCCTGGACGGTCATGATGGCGGCGAGATTTTTACGTCCGTTATCATTAAGGCCTTCGCCGAAGGTGTCGAGCAGGAATCCTTCGACCTGCGCCAGCATCCCCTGGGTCAGCAGATACTCTTCCATGACCGTATTGCTATCGCAGCCGAGCGCGAACAGCGTCAGGGCGCAGCCGACGCCGGTACGGTCTTTACCAACCGCGCAGTGCTGCAGTAGCGCGCCGTCGAAAGGTTCCATCAACCACTGAGTCAACTGGCGATAGGCGGCGTTATCAAACGGCAATTGACGGTAGAGCTGTAGCATAAACTGCTCGCCGTCCATGGTGTTGAGGGTTGCGGCGTTAAACTCGGTGACTTTCGCATTGACGCTGCTGGAAAGCGGATTGGCCGGAGCGTTGAGGTAGAAGGCTTCGCTATTTAGCCGGTCAGGGCTGCGATTGACCTCTGTCGGATCGCGATAATCCAGCACCCGGCTCAGCGGAATAGCGCTGAGATGATTGAGATCCTCCGGCGTCATGTTGTGCAGCGAACCCGAGCGCAGCAGTTTGCCAGAACGTACGCGCCGGCCATCGGCCGCGCGTTGACCGCCGAGATCGCGAAAGTTGATGCCGCCTTGAAGCGAGATAAATGCAGGATGGCTGGTGCGGGTGGTCATAAATTCCCTCTGAATTGCGGATAATTATTATGTCTTAGCAATCGGTCATTTTGCGGTAAAACCCTGACCATAGCATAGTTATTGGCGGGCTTTTTACCGCAGTCCGTGAAAAGTGAACCATTTGCTGGCATAATGTCTGGTTCATCACATCCCTAATTCTCTATTTTCAGGATATCCTCGTGCTAGTATCCAGCAACGTCACCATGCAGTTTGGCAGTAAGCCGCTGTTTGAAAACATCTCCGTCAAATTTGGCGGCGGCAACCGCTACGGCCTGATTGGCGCCAACGGCAGCGGCAAATCCACGTTTATGAAGATCCTCGGCGGCGATCTTGAGCCGACGCTGGGCAACGTGTCTCTCGACCCGAACGAGCGCATCGGTAAGCTGCGCCAGGATCAGTTTGCCTTCGAAGAGTTCACCGTGCTGGATACGGTTATCATGGGCCACGGCGAGCTGTGGGAAGTGAAGCAAGAGCGCGATCGCATCTACGCGCTACCGGAAATGAGCGAGGAAGACGGCTATAAAGTGGCCGACCTGGAAGTAAAATACGGCGAGATGGACGGTTACTCCGCCGAAGCGCGCGCCGGCGAACTGCTGCTCGGCGTCGGTATTCCCGTGGAGCAACATTACGGCCCGATGAGCGAAGTCGCGCCGGGCTGGAAACTGCGTGTCCTGCTGGCGCAGGCGCTGTTCTCCAATCCGGATATCCTGCTGCTCGATGAACCGACGAACAACCTCGACATCGATACTATTCGCTGGCTGGAGCAGGTGCTGAACGAACGTGACAGCACCATGATCATCATTTCGCACGACCGTCACTTCCTGAACATGGTCTGCACCCATATGGCGGATCTCGATTACGGCGAACTGCGCGTGTATCCGGGCAACTATGACGAATATATGACTGCGGCGACCCAGGCGCGTGAGCGTCTGCTGGCCGATAACGCTAAGAAGAAAGCGCAAATTGCCGACCTGCAGGCCTTTGTTAGTCGCTTTAGCGCCAACGCTTCAAAATCGCGTCAGGCGACCTCTCGCGCTCGTCAGATTGATAAAATTAAACTGGATGAAGTGAAAGCCTCCAGCCGTCAGAACCCGTTCATTCGCTTCGAACAGGATAAGAAACTGTTCCGTAACGCGCTGGAAGTGGAAGCGCTGGCGAAAGGTTTTGATAACGGCCCGCTGTTCAAAGGGGTTAATCTGCTGCTGGAAGTCGGCGAAAAGCTGGCGGTACTGGGGACCAACGGCGTCGGTAAATCAACGATGCTGAAAACGCTGGTTGGCGAACTGGAAGCGGACAACGGTACCGTTAAGTGGTCCGAAAACGCCCGTATCGGCTACTACGCGCAGGATCATGCCGAAGATTTCGAGAATGACCTGACGGTCTTTGACTGGATGAGCCAGTGGAAACAGGAAGGCGATGACGAGCAGGCGGTACGCAGTATCCTCGGTCGGCTGTTGTTTAGCCAGGACGATATCAAAAAGCCGGCGAAAGTCCTCTCCGGTGGCGAGAAAGGTCGCATGCTGTTCGGTAAGCTGATGATGCAGAAACCGAACATCCTGGTGATGGATGAACCGACTAACCACCTGGATATGGAATCGATCGAATCGCTGAACATGGCGCTGGAGATGTATCAGGGCACCCTGATTTTCGTTTCTCACGACCGTGAGTTCGTGAGTTCTCTGGCGACTCGCGTACTGGAGATCACTCCGGAACGCGTAATCGATTTCAGCGGCAACTACGAAGATTACCTGCGCAGTAAAGGTATCGAGTAATCCCTCTCCGTTACCCGGGTAGCGGCTGCGCCTTACCCGGGTAATCCGAGGTACCGTTTTTTTGTCGGGTGGCGGCTAACGCCTTACCCGACCTACGGGGCGACCAAACCGCACAGTGTTGTAGCCCCGGTAAGCGGTAGCGCCACCGGGGATTTTGAGACCACCAATACCGGCGGTTTCAGCGGGCCTTGGTCAGAGCATCCACTCCGTTCCTTCGACGCCATTCACCAGCAGTTGCCGTTTTTCTCCCGCCGGTAATGACAGCTTCAAGGCTTTCCACGCCGGGCGATAGTTGCCGCGAGCATTGATATTCAGGTTTATGCTGTTGGCGCTGCAGGTCATTTCCCACTCCAGCCATAGCGCATCACCTTCTTTATAGCCCCAGCTTTCACCGTCGTCTTCAAACAACAGACCGCGGGTTGAGCCGGTACCTTTCAGCGGGAACAACTGCAGTTCGCGACGATCGTCTTTTTGCGCATCGACGTGGCTGATACGTTCACTGAGCGGCAGACCGGCGCCGGCGCGGACCAGCAGCGGCAGTTTTTCCAGCGGCGCGTCCAGCGTTACCCACTGACCGCCGGCAAACCACTGGTGGCTGTAAAAATCGTACCAGCCGTCCTGATTATCGGGCAGCCACAGCTGGCGCTGACGGGCGCCGGGCTCGACCACGCTTGCTACCAGTAGATCGCGCCCCAACATGAAGTCATCACACTCGGCGAAGGTCTGGGTATCGTGCTGGTGATCGAGGAAGGTCGGGCGCAGCATGGGTTCGTCATCGGCATGCGCCTGCCATAACAGGGTGTACAAATAGGGCAGTAGACGGTAGCGCAGCTCGATGGCTGAGCGGATCGCCGGGGTGATTTCCGGATACATCCAGGGTTCATTGACCGTCTGGTCGTCATTCCACGAGTGAATGGTAAAGCGCGGATGCATCACGCCGTTTTGCACCCAGCGAACGAACAGTTCTGGCTCGGGTTTATCGCCGGAGAAACCGCCGACGTCATGGCCGACGTTAAACAACCCGGAGAGACTCATCCCTAATCCCATTCGGGTGTTATAGCGCAGCGTATCCCAGTTGGTGCGGTTGTCGCCGCTCCAGGTCTGTACGTAGCGCTGCATCCCGGCGCAGCCGGAGCGGGAGATCAGATACGGGCGCTTTTGCGGCGCAAAGCGCTGCTGCGCTTCCAGCGAGGCGCGCATCATCAATAGCGGCATCACCGGACGAATATGCTTAATGGCGATTTCGCGGCCAAAGCCGTAGCAGCGGGCTTCGCCGTCCCATACCTCATATTCGTTGTTATCGTTCCAGGTCGAATCGATACCCATCTCCAGTAGCTGGGTGGTTACGCCTTCCTGCCACCAGGCCACGGTGTGCGGGTTGGTGAAGTCGAGATGCGAACCTTCATCGTCCCAGAAGCTGGAGCGCTCCGGCGCATCGGTTTGCGAATCGCGAATAAACAGGCCGCGTTCCGCCACTTCGCCATAGCGCGGGTGATCCTGCAGCAGGCACGGTTTGATATTGGCAGCCAGTTTCAGCCCGGCATCGTGGAACGACTGGCTCATCACTTTTGGCTGCGGCACCTTGTCGTAGTTCCAGTTAAAGACGTAGCGCTTGCCGTTGATTGAGGTATAGCCGGAAGAGAGCTGGAACGAATCACAGGGGATCGCATGCTGCTCGCACAGGCGGATAAAATTCATCAGCTGATTTTGCGCATCCGGCGCGTCAGTATAGTGCATCGTCGAGCCGCTGTAGCCGAGGCTCCATTTTGGCCCAAAGAGGGTTTTACCGGTCAGACGGACGAACGCCTTGGTCACATCCAGCACCTGCTTACCGGTAAACAGGTAATAATCGATGTCGCCGGCTTCCGCCTGCCAGCGGCGATAGGCGGTGTGGTAGTTGTCGATTTCGTTACCCAGATCCAGCCAGCAGCTGCTCAGGTTGTCATAGAACAGGCCGTAGCTGATATCGCTGCGCTGCGTGATGGTAAACGGAATATGTTTATACAGCGGGTCTGTGCTGACGGCGTTGTAGCCCATGGCATCGAGGTTACGCATTTCGTAGCGCTTACCGTTACGCTGCAGGTCGCCGGCCTTTTCACCCAGACCATAGAAACGCTCATCTTTACGACGGCTGAGATAATGGGCGACGCCATCCCCGTGGGCATTTGCCAGATAGGCGCTGGTTGGGCGGTCATTGGCGAGCGTCTGCCACTCGCCGGCGTCGTCGCGATAGCTCCACTCCAGCCAAAGCGGCTGGTGGACGGTGACGCGCAGCTGGCGGGTGGCGATGGTCAGCGCGTCATCTTCTTTGGTCATCTGCCAGGCCGGGAGGCTAAAACCGCTGAGGTCATCCCGCGCGCGGCCTTCCCACGGCACATCCTGCTGCGGGGCGATACTCCAGGTGCGATCCAGCGCCAGTTGGCCCTGGCGCTTCAGCAGGACGCGGAATAAATTCTCTTCCAGCACGTACAGACACAAAGTGTGCTGACCATCAACGGTCAATTCAACGTGATGCTCCAGCTGTTGGTGCAAACTCCAGTGTTTCAACGTCTTCATATTTTACATCCACTCTCAGGCGCGCTTGGCGCGACGTTCAGCAATAAATGCCACCAGGAAAACGGCGCCAATCAGGTCAAAGAACCCCATGGCGATAAACAGCGGGTTGAAGCCGATTTTGTCGGCGGTCACCCCGATTAATAATGAGAACAGGAAGCTGGCGATCCATGCCGCGGAACCGCGCATACCGTTGACCGTCGCCATTTGTCCCTTGTCGAAAGACTCCACCACCAGCGCGCTGAGCATGCAGGAGATGATCTGGTGGCCGAAACCGCCAATGGAGATCAGGATGATGGTGATATAGGGATCGCGGGTAATAGCGACCAGCGCCAGCGAGATCATCAGAAACGCGCCGGTAACGGAACTGGCGATGACCGAGTTGACTCGCGTACAGCCGAACCAACGGACGTACAGGCGGGTGAGGTAGCCGCTGACCACGCTGCCAAGATCGGCGGCGAGGAACGGCAGCCAGGCGAACATCGCTATCTGCTTAAGATCCATACCGTGCTCTTTCGCCAGGTACAGCGGCACCCAGAAGCTCAGCACCGCCCAGGCGGGCTCGGCCATAAAAGCGGGGATGGCGATACCGTAGAAACGTTTGTTCTTCGAGACGGTTTTTAGCGCGGTAAAAAAGGGCAGCTTCACCGGCGGCGCTTCGTTGTCCTGCTTGATGTACTCCAGCTCGCTTTGGCTGAGATTCGGGTGTTTTTCCGGGCTCTGGTAGAACGCCCACCACAGCACGACCCACAGCAGCGCCAGCACGCCGGTAAACATAAACGCGCCCTGCCAGCCGAAGGAAGCGTGGGCGAAGTAGATGATAGGCGGCGCCAGCATTGCGCCGATAGAGAAGCCGACGCCAGCCCAGCCGGCGGCGATCGGCCGTTCGGATTTCGGGAACCACTCGCCGATGGTTTTAGCGTTAGCCGGGGTGGCGGCCGCCTCCGCGCCGCCCATAAAGAAGCGTAAAATAGCCAGATGCAGCCAGCTGCCTGCTCCGGCGTGCGCGATACAGGCTACCGCCCACAATGTGGCGCAAACCATAAAGCCCAGCTTGAGCCCGATGACGTCGATAAGCCAGCCGCACAGCGGTTGGAAGATGGTATAAGCCAGCTGAAATGCGCCGACGATCCACGAATATTGCTCGGTGGTAATACCGAGAGTGGCTTTCAGTTCCGGGGCAATAATCCCCAGCGAGTTACGTGTGATGTAGTTGACGGTGACGCCAAGTAAAAACAGCACCAGCACCCACCAGCGCAGGTTTTTCACCACCCGGCGCGTTTTGCTGACTGCCATATCATTGTTGAGGCCTTGACTCATAGAACTCTCCACAAGACGTTGTAGGGGGAAGTGACGCTTCAGCCGCTGAGTCGTCACGTAATAGTTCTAACCATTTGAATTATTTGTTTTTATTTCAATATCTATTGGTATAACTAGTATGGAAGATATTGGACCAATTCAAAATAAGGGAGAAAGGCGGCGGGCAGTAGCGCTATTTATGCAAAATTTTTCATGAGATGACGTAGTTCTCATAATTTGCCGGAGTATTTGCTTGTTAGTGAGGGTTTGGCGACTATGAAAATTCTTTCATTTTTGAATTGGAGCTGGATCACAGAATGGATAAAAAGCTGCGAGTCGCTGAAATTGCCGCCCGCACCGGGCTGTCTGCCAGTACGGTTTCGCGCGTCTTAGCCGGAAAAGCGAATACCAGCGAAAAGGCTCGTCAGGCGGTATTGGCCTGCGCCCGTGAGCTGGGGGTGATGCAGGGATTGGCCGCCGGGCGGCTACTGCTCAACAACCTGCTGATTTTTGCGCCGCAGCGGGCCTTCGATGAACGTTCAGATATCTTCTACTATCGCGTCATCCAGAGTATTAATAACGCGCTGGCGCCGCATGAAGTACGTCTGCGCTATTGCGCGCTGGAAGAAAACGACAGCGACGCCAATCTGTTTCTGGCCCGCATGAACGAGACCGATACCCAGGCGGCGGTATTACTGGGGATCGACGATCGGCATATCCACGCGCTGGCGGCGGATCTTGGCAAACCTTGTGTATTAATTAACTGCCGGGATGAAGGGATGCGTCTCCCCTCCATTGCGCCTGACCATCGGCTGATTGGCCAGTGCGCCGCTCGTTATCTGTTTGATATGGGCCATCAGGCGGTAATGAACGTGATGTGCCTGCGCCGCTATACCATGGAGCTACGGCTGGTGGGTATTAAAGAGGCATGGCGCGCGCGCAACCTGCGGTTTACCGGTAGCCGCGACCTGATTAGCGTCGCCAACTTTAGCGCCCGAGAAACGGAAGAGCAGGTCGGGGCCTGGCTCGACGCTTTACAGGGGCGCCCGATACCGACGGCGTTCCTGGTGGGCGGCGATTTTATGGCCGCCGGTACCGTCAGCGCGCTGCAAAAACGAGGCCTGCGGGTGCCGCAGGATGTCTCGGTGATGAGTATCGACGGTTTTAATCTGGCGGCGATTCAGGACGTGCCGCTAACGGCGATTCATGTGCCGCGGGATGAGCTCGGCAGCGAGGCGGTGCATCTTTTGCAGCAGCGTCTGCTGCGCCCGGAAGCGCCGCACGGCTCGCTGCTGCTGCACGGCGCCCTGGTGGTACGCGATTCGGTGCGGCGGATCCGGCCTGGCAAGAGCCATACCGCCGTAGAACAGCAAGGTCTGTATGATGATTAGATCTTCATGCCCAATGCGCGTTTGCCGTGATCGTTAAGATCGGCAACGGTGAAGCGCGCCTGCCAGTCGCATTCGTAATCTTCACGCGGGAAATCCCCCGGCGAGGCGCCTTTTTCCAGGGCGATTTTTACCTTCTGCGCATAGGCGAGATTCTTCTCGCACATCGGCGCGGCCGGGATGTACATGACGTTGCCCCAGCCCTGTTGATTTTCCACCGGCGCGACCGAGTGAATGACATCGCAGTGCCACCAGACGGAATCACCGGCATTTAGAGCGGGAATCGAGCTTAGCGCTTTGATGAGCAAAGGATGCCATTGCTCAGAGATAGGCAACACCTTGCCCGGCGCGACGCCGCACAGTTCATCTTCCGGCACATCATCCAGCAGCGGACGCAGCAGTACGTAAGCCATCGCCTCCGGGATCGGCACCACATGCAGTAGCCCTTGACCGGGGATCATGTCCGACAGCGCCGTCCAGCCCTGGAAGGTGCGGAACACCGAACATTTGGTGGTGTTATCGACGGTGTACTCTTCCACTTCGGTACGGTGCGCCGCGTCCCACGGATCGTAGGCGTCGATATTGCCATTAAAGACGTTGGCGAAAACCTGCTGATAGGCGGGAAGCAACCAGCGCTCGAGCGCCCCGGAATCGGTATGCGCACCCAGCCCCTTTGACGTGGTTCCCGGCGGGCGGCGGCGGATGCGGTCAGGGTAAATCACGCTGACATCCGGATCGAACCAGCGTTTGCCGTCCTGTTCGAAGCGCCACAGGCGATTAAGGAAGGATTGTACCGTCGCCATTTCATCGCTCTGGCGCGCCTGCATTTGCGAGGGCGACCAGTAGATCGGATAGATCTCAGGGCGCGAAGCCTCCAGCGAGCCGAAGAAGCTGTCGCCAGGCCCTTTGTAAACGTCGTCGAAATGGTTCAGATCCAGGTATTCCAGCATCGCGTTATCCCAGGCCAGCGCCTGTTCGCGCGGGTAGTGGCCTTTGATAACCGCGCAACCGCGGCGCTTAATCGCCTCACGCTGCGCATCGCTCACTTTACCCTGGGCGATATCGCTAAACGGGATCGTCGGCCAGACCTCCTGGCCTGCGGCTTTCAGGGCGTTAATCTCGTCCAGGCGCTCGCTGATACGCGCCGAGAGTTTATCGAACACTGCCTGAACGTCGCCGATTTGCGCGCGTAGGGCCTGTTTCATCTGGCGAATCGCCGCTTTATGGTCGGCAGGTAATGTTTCGTGGGTAGGGAGAGCAGCCATAATTACCTCGCTGTATCTTTCATTCGAAAGTGTTAAATCTTACAAACGTTAATTTAAGTTAAATTAGAGTTAATGCAAGTTTAAAATTATGCAGCGGCGCACAAAATGGAAAAGCCGGGGCGGATACCCCGGCACAGGATCAGTCGTTGAAAGGGGAGGTCTTATCGAGAACGGCCTGAATCACCTTCAACGCGCCGTCGTGGTTATTGTCATCGGTGGTGAAACCGGCGATGGCTTTGATGCTGTCGGCAGCGTTGGCCATAGCAAAAGCATATTTCACCAGTTTTAACATTTCGGCGTCATTGCCGCTGTCGCCAATTGCTACGCACTGCTGCGGCGAAAGGTTCCAGCGTTTGAGCAGGCGGCTGATGCCGTTGGCTTTATGCAGGCCGGGGATAATCAAATCGACAAAGCCAAAGCCGCTGGTGACCGGCTTCATGATCCCATCCAGCGAGACGTGCAATTTATCGATAAGCTGTGGGATATCGCTATCAGGCAGGTTGAGGGAGAATTTGAATAGCGTATCGTCGATGCGATGGTAATCGCTTACCCGCTGCAGACGATGGTAGTGCTTCGACATCAGCTCAACAAAAGCGTCCGGGGCTTTCTCGCTCACGTATGCGCTTTGCAGGCCGCAGGCGACAAAGTTGAGCTGCGGATCTTTCAGCAGTTCGCCAATCACTACCTGTGATTCGTGACGGGTCAGTTCGCCGTGGAACAACTGTTTGCCATGCTCGTAAACCAGAGCGCCGTTTTCTGCGACGAATGAAATCTGCTCGCGAATTTCCGGGAAAAATGAGATCAGCTGATAGTACTGGTTGCCGCTGGCGACAACAAATTCAATACCTTGCTGTTTAAGCTGCGCAAACTGCGCGAGGAAACGCGGGCGGTCATACTGCTTGGCGTCATTGAGAAAAGTTCCGTCCATATCGGTGACGATAACTTTAACGGTCATAAGAGGTGCTCCTGGCTTAACTTCGACCAGTAACATTCTAATTACAATGTGATGGGGAGCACAAATTTATTTCGAATGAAAGTTACCTATTCATCAGCATGCCCGTCAGCGTAGCTACCGGGCATGGAAGCAGTAACCCGGCTCAGCGCAGCGCCGGCCGGGTATTTTCCTTACAGCGTATGCTCGGTACGGGCGATGATGTCGTCCTGGGTATCCGGCGACAGGGCGGTGAAGAACGCCGAGTATCCGGCGACGCGGACCACTAAATCGCGGTACTGGTCAGGGTGTTTCTTGGCTTCCAGCAGCGTTTCGCGTGACACGATGTTGTACTGGATATGCCAGCCTTTATGCACCTCGAAGAAGGTGCGCAGCAGCACCATCAGCTTTTGCTTATCAGACTCGTTCTCCAGCGTGGAAGGATTCAGCTTCTGGTTGAGCAGCACGCCGCCGAGGATCGCGCCGGTCGGCAATTTACCTACCGAACTGATAACCGCCGTTGGCCCCAGGTGATCGGTACCGGAGGCCGGGCTGGCCCCTTCCGCTAGCGGCGCGTGCGCTTTACGGCCATCCGGCGTCGCCATGGTCTGCGCGCCGAACGGGACGTTAGCGGAGATAGACGACGTACCGGCGTAATAGTTACCGCCAATCGGGCCGCGGCCGTAACGCGGGTTATGGTACTGCTTCAGCTCGTCGATATAGGTCTGATAGGCGCGGGCCAGCAGAATGTCGACGCTGTCGTCATCGTTACCGTACTTCGGCGCGCCGTTGATCAAGCGCTGACGTAACTGCTCATGGGTCAGGCCGGCAAAATCTTCCGCCAGCGCCTTCGCCAGCTCCTGCTGGCCGATGACGCCCTGATCGAAGACCAGTTTTTTCACCGCCGCCAGGCTGTTGCCGAGGTTGGCAATCCCGACCTGCAGACCGGAAACCCAGTCATACTTCGCGCCGCCTTGCTTGATGCTTTTCGCCCGTTCGATGCAGTCATCGACCAGCGCCGAGCAGAGAATATCGTGGACGTTCTCTTCCAGCATGGTATCGACAACGTACTCAATCTCGATGGATTTACGGGTGTAGTAGCGGATCTGAGTATCCCAGTCTTCCAGCACCTGGTCGAAGTTAGCGAAGTTACCTTTCGATAGCGCATGTTGCTGGGCAAGGAACACCTGGCCGCTGGTGGCATCGCGGCCGCCTTCCAGCGTCGCCAGCATCACCCGCGCGAAGTTAATAAAGCTCATGCCGGTGCAGCGATAGCCCCATTTGCCGCCGACCGCGGTTTCGATACAGCCGATAGCGGCGTAATCGTAGGCGTCCTGCGGCTCAATGCCGAGCTTGATAAATTCCGGGATGACGATTTCATCGTTATTAAACGCCGGCATGCCGAAACCGCAGCGGATCACCTGCACGCAGGCGTCGAGGAAGTCGTTGCTCATCCCGGCGTGGTAACGCACGCTGAGGTTCGGCTGGGTCGAGCGCAGGCGGCCGCAGGATTCGAGGATCGCATACGACAGCGGGTTGACGGCGTCCTGCGGTTGACCGTCGACCAGATTTTGCCCGCCGATGGTGACGTTCTGGTACAGCGGGCTACCGGCGGAAGCTTTGGAATGCGATCCGGAGCGAATTTTGTTGACCTCCAGCAGCTTCAGCCAGCAGCAATGCAGCAGCTCAATGGCCTGTTCGCGATCCAACGATTGCTGCAGTTCAACGTCGCGGCGGTAGTATGGATAGAGGTACTGGTCCATGCGGCCAAAAGAGACCGAGTGGCCGTTGGATTCAATCTGCAGGATCAACTGAATGAAGTAGCAGAGCTGCAGCGCCTGCCAGAAGGTTTTCGGCGGCTCGTGGGCGATAATTTCACAGTTTTCGGCGATCGCCAGCAGCTCGTCGCGGCGCAATTCACGCGGCTCCTGCGCCGCCATGTCGCGCGCCAGCGTAGCGAAGCGTTTGCAGTGTTCGCTCACTGCCGCGAGCACGATATCGATCGCCTTAAGGAACTGTTCGCCGTGCAGATCTTCCAGCACCGTCAGATTAATACGCGAGCGGCGTTCAGCGACCTTCGCGCGCATGCCGTCGAGCCCTTTTTCCAGCAGCAGCGGATAGTTGACCGCCAGGTGGGCATCGCCGGAAGTCATGTTACCTTCGGCTTTGATAATACCGGTAGCGAGCAGCGCTTTTTGTTCATCGGTAAACATGCCGTAGCAGCGGTCCTGAACGGTCTGCCCGCGCCACCATGGGCACACTTCATGTAATACGCGCTTATTCTCTTCGCTGACCGAGAAGCCGGCGCCCGGACGGTCGGCGAGATCGTCGATCTCTTTCTCAATCCAGCTGACGGTATATTCCGGGAAAATCGGCGCGGCGCGAACTTCGCTGGCCTGGTTGCCGACGATCAGCTCATCGTGCTTGATCCAGATAGTGCGTTCCGCCAGGTGATGGGCCAGCGCCAGCGCGCGACGTACCGGGATCGGTTTATCGAGATGTTGCTGATAGGCGGCGGTATAGTGTTGGGCGCGCTCGGTACAAACCGGCGGCTTAACGATATGCACCAGAGCCATTTTATGCGCCTGAATGCGGGCGCTCAGAGTATCCAGTTTTAAGGTGGTCATAAGTTATCCTCGTAGGGTCGCCGTTAAACCTTTGCTTTGCGCGTACTGCTGCGCAAAGGCCAGCAGCTCTGGAGCGGCCAGCGGTTTGTCCGGTGCGGTATAGGGCTGACTGAGTAGTTGGTATTTATTCATTCCCAGCGTGTGGTACGGCAGGAAATGGATTTCGCTGACCTGAAGACGGTCGGCGGCAAAATCGGTAATCGCGGTAATGTCGGCTTCGCTGGCGTTAAATCCCTGAATTAATGGGACGCGAATGATGATTTTTTTCCCTGCCTGCGCCAGGCGCTGCAGGTTATCCAGCACCCGGCGGGCGCTGCCGTCGGTCCACTGCTGGAAGACGGCGTCATCGACGTGCTTCAGGTCGGCCAGAAACAGATCGACAAACGGTAAAGAGGGTTCAATGTACTTCCACGGTACGTGCAGGCAGGTTTCCACGGCGGTGTGAATGCCCGCCTGATGGCTGGCTTCGAACAGCGCCTGCGCCAGCGTCGGGTTCATAAAGGGCTCGCCGCCGGAAAGGGTGATGCCGCCGCCGCTGCGATCGTAAAATGGTTTATCACGCAGCACCGTCGCCATAATTTCCGCCACGCTTTTTTCCTCGCCGCAGACCGTCAGCGCGGTAGTGGGGCAGCAGCCGCGTAGCGCGGCGATATGGTCGTCATTGACGTTTTGCCGATGGATAATCAGGCCGTCCAGAGTACGGGTAATCACCTCCGGCGCCGCCTGCTGACACAGCTCGCAGCCGTCAAGACACAGCCGCGCCTCGTACAGCAGGTCTTCGCTGCGGGCGCGGCTTTCCGGGTTCTGACACCAACGGCAGCCCAGCGAACAGCCTTTAAGGAATACGACGGTACGGATCCCCGGGCCGTCATGGGTGGAGTAGCGCTGGATGTTGAAGATCATGATTTACCCTCTTATTTGCATATGAAGATTAAATAACTTTCGAATGAAAGTTATATTAACGCAAATCAACAATCAGAGTGGGTAGTAGAGATGGGGAGAAAAAGAACGGCGTGGTTCACAAAATAACCGGCGACCTGCCTCGCCGGCGGCTGGAATTAGCGTGAACCACACACCTCGCACTGGGGGTGGCGCATCAGCTTCATTTCGCGAAACTGGCAGGTCATCGCGTCATACATCACGATTTTTCCCCTGGCGGGGGTGCCGTAACCGGTCAACAGTTTAATCGCCTCCATGGCCTGCAGCGAACCGATAGTGCCGACCAGCGGCGCCATCACCCCGGCTTCGACGCAGGTGAGGGCGTTTTCGCCGAACAGGCGGCTCAGGCAGCGATAGCATGGCTCGCCGTCCTGATAGGTAAAGACGCTGATTTGCCCTTCCATACGAATCGCCGCGCCGGAGACCAGCGGGGTTTTGTGCTGGAAGCAGCCGGCGTTAAGCTGATTGCGAATAGCAACGTTGTCGGTACAGTCCAGTACCAGATGGTGATCGGCAATCTGCGTTGCCAGCGCCGCGTCATCCAGCATTGCATTGATGGCGACCAGCCGAACGTGCGGGTTAATGCGCGCCAGCGCATCGCGGGCGGAATCGACCTTCGGCTGGCCGATGGTCGCGTCGCTGTGCAGCGTCTGGCGTTGTAGATTGGATAACGAAACGGTATCGAAATCGACGAGCGTGAGCTGACCCACCCCGGCCGCCGCCAGATATTGAGCGGCGGCGCAGCCGAGCCCGCCGAGGCCGACGACCAGTACGCGAGCGGCTTTTAGCTGCTCCTGACCGTCGAAATCAAACCCCCGCAGCACGATCTGCCGGTTATAGCGCAGCATCTCCTCGTCGCTCAGCTCAACGGCCATTACAGCCCCCCAAACAGATGATTAAAGGGCTCGACTTCGACCCACTCGCCCGCTTCGACGTTGCCGCGTTCGCGCTCCAGTACGATAAAGCAGTTACCGAGGCTGAATGAGCTGAAAATGTGCGAACCCTGATGCCCGGTGGTGCTCACCACCAGTTCGCCTTCCGGATTGCGCTGCAGCACGCCGCGCTGGAAGTCGAGGCGGCCCGGCGATTTTTTCAACCGGCTGGCGGCGCGCACGCGCAGACGCATCGGCTGGGTTTGGCCGCGGTTGCCGGAGAGCTTGGCCAGCAGCGGCTGAACCAGTTGATAGAAGGTTAAGGTGGCGGAAACCGGGTTGCCCGGCAGGCCGCAGAACCAGCTGTTGCTGAGCTTGCCGAAGGCGAACGGTTTACCCGGCTTAATCGCCAGCTTCCAGAAGCCGATCTCGCCCAGTTCTTCGAGGATGGTTTTGGTGTAATCGGCTTCGCCCACGGAGACGCCGCCGGAACTGATCACTACATCTGCCTGCTGGTCGGCGGCGATAAAGGCGTCGCGCAGCTTCGCCGGATCGTCAGGAATAATACCGAGGTTGATCACCTCGCAGCCCAGCTGTTCGAGCATCAAATGTACCGCCAGGCGGTTGGTATCATAGATCTGGCCGTCGCCGAGCGGTTGGCCTGGCAGCTGGAGCTCATCGCCGGTCGAGAAGACCGCGACGCGCACTTTACGCAGCACCTCAACTTCAGCTATGCCCAGCGACGCCAGCACCGGCAGTTCCGCAACGGTAAGACGAGTCCCTGCCGGGAATACTACCGCGCCGTTGGCGATATCTTCGCCGCGACGGCGTATATTTTGCCCGGCTTTCACCGGCGCGATGAAGCGCACGCCCGCATCGCTTTGTTCCGTTTCTTCCTGCATAACCACGGCGTCGCAGCCTTCAGGCACCGGCGCGCCGGTCATGATGCGGATACAGGTGCCCGCCGGCCAGGTATCGTGGAACGGTTGGCCGGCAAAGGCCTTACCGGCAACCGGCAGCGCCGCGCCGTCGGCGACATCGGCCAGGCGCACGGCATAGCCGTCCATCGCCGAATTATCAAAACCGGGTACGTCCAGCGGCGAAACGACATCATGGGCGGTCACGCGCGAAAAGGCCTGCAGCAGCGGCAGGGTCTCCGTGGCCTGCAGCGGCGAAATACGGTCGAGCATCTGAGTCAGGGCTGTGTCGAGCGGCATCAGTCCGGCGGTAAAATCCATGGGTTACTCCTGCTGGCAAAACGTCGAAAACGCCTATTATGGCAGAAAAGCGCCGGCGACTGTATGCCACTGCGGTACGAGGCTTTACATCACCGGATGCTCTTTCTATATTCAAAAAATGTATAAAAGGTTAGTCAGTATAATGATATCTATAGAGTTTATGGCAAAGGAAAGATCGAATGGGTAAGGCGGTAATAGCAATCCACGGCGGCGCCGGCGCAATTAGCCGAGCGCAGATGTCGCCGGAGCGCGAACGCGAGTATGTAGCCGCGCTGTCGGTCATCGTCGATAGCGGACAAAAAATGCTGGCAGCAGGTGCCAGCGCACTGGATGCGGTGACCGAAGCGGTACGTCTGCTGGAAGAGTGCCCGCTATTTAACGCTGGAATAGGTTCCGTGTTTACCCACGATCAAACGCACGAACTGGATGCCTGCGTGATGGATGGCTATAGCCTGCAGGCTGGCGCGGTCGCGGGCGTAAAGCATCTGCGTAACCCGGTGCTGGCGGCGCGTATGGTGCTGGAAGAAAGTCCGCACGTGCTGCTTATCGGCGAAGGGGCGGAAAAGTTTGCCGCCTCGCGCGGGATGGCGCTGGTTGAAAACGAGTTATTTTCTACCACCGAGCGGCTTCTGCAGTTGCAGCAGGCGAAAGAGGGCGGCGAGATTATTCTCGACCACCATGCCGCGCCGCTTGACGAACGCCACAAAATGGGGACCGTTGGCGCGGTGGCGCTGGACCTGGCCGGTAATCTGGCGGCGGCGACCTCCACCGGCGGAATGACCAATAAACTGCCCGGTCGCGTCGGCGACAGCCCTCTGCCGGGCGCGGGCTGCTACGCCAATAACGCCAGCGTCGCGGTCTCCTGCACCGGCACCGGCGAAGTCTTCATGCGCACACTCGCCGCTTACGACATTTCAGCGTTGATGGAGTACGGCAACCTCAGCCTGTTTGAGGCCTGCGAGCGGGTGGTGCAGGAAAAACTGCCGGCGCTGGGCGGCAGCGGGGGCCTTATCGCCGTGGACCGCGAGGGGAATGTCGTGCTGCCTTTCAATAGCGAAGGTATGTACCGGGCGTGGTGTTATGCGGGCGATACGCCGACGATTGGAATTTATCGCGAATAAAAGGAGAAGCGAGCTTGCCGCAAAGTCATGAAATTGATGAAGACGATGTGCTGGTGGTACGCGATCTTAACGTCGCCTTTAGCCAGCAGCGGCAGCGCGTTTCCGCGGTGCGTAACCTATCGTTCAGCCTTCGCCGCGGCGAAACGCTGGCTATCGTCGGCGAGTCCGGTTCCGGAAAATCAGTGACCGCCCTGGCGCTGATGCGCCTGCTCGACGAGGCGGTCAGCGAGGTCAGCAGCGAGGCGTTGCTGCTACGTCGACGCAACCGTCAGGTGATTGATATTAATGCACAAACGGCGGGGCAGATGCGTCAGGTTCGCGGCGCGGACGTGGCGATGATTTTTCAGGAGCCGATGACCTCGCTGAACCCGGTATTCACCATCGGCGAACAGATTGCCGAATCTATCCGTCTCCATCAGGGGCTACGGCGTGACGAGGCGCTGCGGGAAGCCAAAAAGATGCTCGAGCGGGTGCGCATTCCGGAAGCGGCAGCGATGCTTTCACGCTATCCGCATCAGCTTTCCGGCGGCATGCGCCAGCGGGTGATGATCGCCATGGCGTTATCGTGTCGCCCGGCGGTACTGATTGCCGATGAACCCACCACCGCGCTGGACGTCACGATTCAGGCGCAGATCCTACAGCTTATCGCCGCGCTGCAAAAAGAGATGGCAATGGGGGTGATGTTTATCACTCACGATATGGGCGTGGTGGCGGAGATCGCCGATCGCGTGCTGGTGATGTATCGCGGCGAAGCCGTAGAAAGCGGGCGCGTCGACGATATTTTTCGCGCCCCGCAGCACCCTTATACCCGGGCGCTACTGGCGGCGGTGCCGAAGCTCGGCTCAATGCGCGGCAGCGATTTACCGCGGCGCTTCCCGCTGCTCAACGACGGTGTGACCCAGCAGCCGGAACAGAATACCGTGGTCGCCGGCAAACCGATTTTACAGGTGCGCGATTTGGTCGCGCGTTTCCCGATCCGCGGCGGTATTCTCAACCGCGTCACCCGCGAAGTACACGCGGTGGAAAAAGTGAGTTTCGATCTGTGGCCGGGCGAAACGCTGTCGCTGGTCGGCGAATCAGGCTGCGGTAAATCGACTACCGGGCGGGCGCTGCTGCGGCTGGTGGAAGCGCAGGGCGGCAGCATCACCTTTAACGGCCAGCGTATTGATGCGCTGTCCGGCGGCAAACTGCAGACGCTGCGCCGCGATATTCAGTTTATTTTTCAGGATCCTTACGCCTCGCTCGATCCGCGGCAGACGGTCGGGTATTCCATTATGGAGCCACTGCGCGTGCATGGTCTGCTGGAGGGAGACGCGGCTCGCGAACGCGTCGGCTGGCTGTTGCAGCGCGTGGGGCTGGAGGCGGAACACGCGTGGCGTTATCCGCATGAGTTTTCCGGCGGCCAGCGGCAGCGTATCTGTATCGCCCGTGCGCTGGCGCTCAATCCGAAAGTGGTGATCGCCGATGAGTCGGTGTCGGCGCTGGACGTGTCGATTCGCGCGCAGATTATTAATCTGCTGCTCGATTTACAGCGTGAAATGGGCATCGCATTTCTGTTTATTTCCCATGACATGGCGGTGGTGGAGCGCATCAGCCACCGCGTAGCGGTGATGTATCGCGGGCGGATTGTGGAGATTGGCCCGCGTCGCGCCGTGTTTGAGAACCCGCAGCATCCTTACACCCGTAAACTGATGGCGGCGGTGCCGGTCGCCGACCCGGCGCATCGTCAACCGCAGCGCGTATTGCTCTCTGACGAGTTGCCGGGGAATATCTATAAACCGGGAGAAGAAATCGACAGCGCGCCGTTACAGCTGGTAGCGCCGGGACATTATGTCGCCCGCGAGCCCGCCGATGTACTGAGCCGATAACAACCTAACGCACTCTTGCAGGAGCATAACAACATGACTCAACCTGTTACACGCAAATGGCTACTGGCGCTTGGCATCACCTCGGCGCTGGCGGCGACGCCGGCCTTCGCCGCGAAAGATGTGGTAGTGGCAGTCGGTTCCAACTTCACGACCCTCGATCCCTATGACGCGAACGATACCTTATCGCAGGCGGTGGCGAAGTCGTTTTATCAAGGCCTGTTCGGCCTTGATAAAGAGATGAAGCTGCAAAACGTGCTGGCGGAAAGTTATACCGTTTCGGCGGATGGGCTGGTGTATACCATCAAGCTGCACAGCGGGGTGAAATTCCAGGATGGCACCGATTTTAACGCCGAGGCGGTGAAAGCGAATCTCGACCGCGCCAGCAATCCGGATAACCATCTCAAACGCTATAACCTGTACAAGAATATCGCCAGCACCGAGGCGGTGGATCCGACGACGGTCAAAATCACGCTCAAACAACCGTTCTCGGCGTTTATCAATATCCTTGCCCATCCGGCGACGGCGATGATTTCGCCAGCGGCGCTGAAAAAATATGGCAAGGAGATTGGCTTCCACCCGGTAGGTACCGGGCCGTATAAGCTCGACACCTGGAATCAGACCGATTTCGTCAAGGTCAGCAAGTTTGACGGTTACTGGCAGCCGGGGCTGCCGAAGCTGGATTCCATTACCTGGCGCCCGGTAGTCGATAATAACACCCGTGCGGCGATGCTGCAGACCGGCGAGGCGCAGTTCGCCTTCCCGATCCCTTACGAGCAGGCGCCGCTGCTGGCGAAAAACAGCAAGCTGGAGCTGGTGGCCAGCCCGTCGATTATGCAGCGCTATATCAGCATGAACGTAACGCAGAAGCCGTTCGATAATCCGAAGGTGCGGGAAGCCATTAACTATGCGATTAACCGTCAGGCGCTGGTTAAGGTCGCGTTTGCCGGATACGCCACCCCGGCGACCGGCGTCGTGCCGCCTTCTATTGCCTACGCTCAGACTTACACCGCATGGCCTTACGACCCGGCGAAAGCCCGTCAGTTGCTGAAAGAAGCCGGTTTCCCTAACGGCTTCAGCACCACGCTGTGGTCATCGCATAATCACAGCACCGCGCAGAAGGTACTGCAGTTTACCCAGCAGCAGCTGGCGCAGGTGGGTATTAAAGCGCAGGTGACGGCGATGGATGCCGGACAGCGTGCGGCGCAGGTTGAAGGCAAGGGGCAGAAAGAGAGCGGGGTGCGGATGTTCTACACCGGCTGGTCAGCGTCGACTGGCGAAGCCGACTGGGCGCTGTCGCCGCTTTTCGCCTCACAAAACTGGCCGCCGACCCTGTTTAACACCGCGTTTTACAGCAATCCGCAGGTCGATAAAGACCTGAGCGAGGCGCTGAAAACGACCGATGCGCAACAGAAGACCAAACTCTATAAAGATGCGCAGGACATTATCTGGAAAGAGTCGCCGTGGGTGCCGCTGGTGGTGGAAAAGCTGGTGTCGGCGCATAGCAAAAACCTGACCGGGTTTTATATTCAGCCGGATACCGGTTTTAGCTTCGAGCAGGCGGATCTGACGCAGTGATAGTGCTTATGCTCACGCGTTCCCTCTGCCGAAATGGGAGGGGACGATGCTGAATTACGTTCTGAAGCGCCTGCTGGGGCTCATTCCGACGCTGTTTATCGTCGCCGTGCTGGTATTCCTGTTTGTGCATATGCTGCCGGGCGATCCGGCGCGGCTGATCGCCGGGCCGGAAGCCGATGCGCAGGTGGTGGCGATGGTACGCCAACAGCTGGGGCTCGATCAGCCGTTGCACGTGCAGTTCTGGCACTACATCACCAATGTATTGCAGGGTGATTTCGGTATCTCGATGGCTTCGCGCCGCCCGGTGACCAGCGAAATCGCCAGCCGCTTCATGCCGACGCTGTGGCTGACGCTTGCCAGCATGAGCTGGGCGGTGCTGTTCGGCATGGCGGCGGGCATCGCCGCGGCGGTGTGGCGCAATCGCTGGCCGGATCGGCTGGGGATGGCGCTGGCGGTAACCGGTATCTCCTTCCCGGCGTTCGCTCTCGGCATGCTGCTGATGCAGGTCTTTTCCGTTGAGCTGGGCTGGCTGCCGACGGTCGGCGCCGACAGCTGGCGGCACTATATTCTGCCGTCGTTGACCCTTGGCGCCGCGGTGGCATCGGTGATGGCGCGCTTTACCCGCGCGTCGTTCGTTGACGTGCTGCATGAGGATTACATGCGTACCGCGCGGGCTAAAGGGGTGAGCGAAACGCTGGTGGTGTTGAAGCATGGTCTGCGCAACGCGATGATCCCGGTAGTGACCATGATGGGTCTGCAGTTCGGTTTTCTGCTCGGCGGCTCCATTGTGGTGGAGAAGGTCTTCAACTGGCCGGGGCTTGGGCGACTGCTGGTCGATTCCGTGGAGATGCGCGACTACCCGGTGATTCAAGCGGAAGTGCTGCTATTTTCGCTGGAGTTCATTCTTATCAACTTAGTGGTGGACGTGTTGTATGCCGCCATTAACCCGGCTATCAGGTACAAGTAAGGTGCGATTGCTCAACTGGAGAAGGGAAGCGGTTATCAACGCCATGCCGGGCGTTAAGCCCGGACAGATCCGCACGCCGTGGCATGAGTTCTGGCGGCGTTTTCGTCACCAGCCGGTGGCGATGACGGCGGGGATATTTGTGTTGCTGCTGATTGTCGTCGCGATTATCGCGCCGTGGATAGCGCCGTATGACGCGGAAAACTATTTCGATTACGACCGCCTGAACGAAGGGCCATCAATGGTGCACTGGTTCGGCGTCGATTCGCTGGGGCGCGATATTTTCAGCCGGGTGCTGGTCGGCGCGCAGATTTCGCTGGCCGCCGGGGTACTGGCGGTGCTGATTGGCGCGCTGATTGGCACCGTGCTCGGCCTGCTGGCCGGGTACTACGAAGGCTGGTGGGACCGCATCACCATGCGCATCTGCGACGTGCTGTTTGCCTTCCCCGGCATTCTGTTGGCGATTGCGGTGGTGGCGGTGATGGGCAGCGGGATGGCCAACGTGATTATCGCGGTGGCGATATTCTCAATTCCGGCGTTCGCCCGCCTGGTGCGCGGCAATACGCTGGTGCTGAAGCAGCAGACGTTTATTGAGTCGGCGCGCAGTATTGGCGCCAGCGACACGACTATTCTGTTCAACCATATTTTGCCCGGTACGGTGTCGTCGATCGTGGTCTATTTTACCATGCGCATCGGCGTGTCGATTATCTCCGCCGCCAGCCTGTCGTTCCTCGGCCTTGGCGCGCAGCCGCCGACGCCGGAATGGGGGGCGATGCTGAATGAAGCGCGCGCGGATATGGTGATGGCGCCGCATGTGGCGTTATTCCCGGCAATCGCTATTTTCCTGACGGTGCTGGCGTTTAATCTATTGGGCGACGGCCTGCGCGATGCGTTGGATCCGAAGATAAAGGGGTAGGAGACAAGTACGGCGGTAGCAAAGTTGGTAATCCGGATAAGGCGCAAGCCGCTATCCGGATTATCCCAGCCTGCGCTACGCTTGGCAGGGCTACGGGTTTGAGCGGTTTGGTAGCCCGGATAAGGCGCAAGCCGCTATCCGGGTTATCCCAGCCTGCGCTACGCCTGGCAGGGCTACAGGTCTGAGCGGTTTGGTAGCCCGGATAAGGCGCAAGCCGCTATCCGGGTTATCCCAGCCTGCGCTACGCCTGGCAGGGCTACGGGTTTGAGCGGTAGGTAGCCCGGATAAGGCGCAAGCCGCTATCCGGGAAGCGGGATTAGACCCGGGTACCCCACAGGTCGTATTCGTCGGCGTGCTCGACTTTCACCCGCAGTACGTCGCCCGGTTTAACGTTGGTTTCACCGTTCAGATAGACCGCGCCGTCGATTTCCGGGGCATCGGCCATGCTGCGGCCAATCGCGCCTTCTTCATCGACTTCATCGACCAGCACCATAATTTCGCGGCCCACTTTTTCCTGCAGACGCTCGGCGGAAATCTGCTGTTGCAGCTGCATAAAGCGGTTCCAGCGCTCTTCTTTCACCTCTTCCGGTACCTGATCCGCCAGTTCGTTGGCGGTGGCGCCTTCAACCGGGCTGTACTTGAAGCAGCCCACGCGATCGAGGCGAGCTTCTTTCAGGAAGTCGAGCAGCATCTGGAAATCTTCTTCCGTTTCGCCCGGGAAACCGACGATAAAGGTGGAACGCAGGGTCAGATCCGGGCAGATCTCACGCCACTGTTTAATACGCGCCAGCTGACGGTCTGCGGAACCCGGGCGCTTCATCAGTTTCAGAATGCGCGGGCTGGCGTGCTGCAGCGGAATGTCGAGATACGGCAGGATCTTGCCTTCCGCCATCAGCGGGATCACATCGTCAACGTGCGGGTACGGATAGACGTAGTGCAGACGCACCCAAATGCCGAGTTTCGCCAGCTCTTCACACAGGCTGACCATACTGGTTTTCACCGGCATGCCGTTGTGGAAACCGGTACGGTGCTTGACATCAACGCCATAGGCGGAGGTGTCCTGCGAAATGACCAGCAGCTCTTTCACCCCGGCGTCCGCCAGGCGTTTGGCTTCCGCCAGCACTTCGCCAATCGGACGGCTCACCAGATCGCCGCGCATTGACGGGATAATGCAGAAGGTGCAGCGATGGTTGCAGCCTTCCGAGATTTTCAAGTACGCGTAGTGGCGCGGCGTCAGCTTGACGCCCTGTTCCGGCACCAGGCTGAGGAACGGGTTATGCTTCGGCTTCGGCGTATAGTGGTGAACGTGCTCCAGCACCTGCTCGTAGCTATGCGGACCGGTAATTTCCAGCACCTTCGGATGCACTTCGCGGATTTGATCTTCTTTCGCGCCGAGGCAGCCGGTAACGATCACTTTGCCGTTTTCTTTTAAGGCTTCGCCGATCGCTTCAAGCGACTCCTGCACGGCGCTGTCGATAAAGCCGCAGGTGTTGACGATAACCATATCGGCGTTGTCGTAGCTGGGAACCACGTCATACCCTTCGGTACGCAGTTCGGTGAGGATACGTTCTGAGTCTACCAGGTTTTTCGGGCAGCCCAGGGAGACGAAGCCGATTTTCGGCTGGTGCGTGACATTGCTCATAGCTTAAAAAATGTTCATTTATTGGAATGGTCAGGGCAGGAATTCTACAGATCTTTGCGAAAAAGAGTATAGCCAGGGGGCGATGAATGATGAAAAAGCTTTACGGCAAAAAAACTCGGCCATGGTATTCAAAACCATTATCTCATTTACATTGACCTTACGTTTAATAACATTCTGTTAACCTTGCCGATGGCCGGAGCCAAAACTGATAAAACCCATGCGGCAAGGAGCATAACAATGACCACGAGCAGTCCGCTGGCCCTCACGACATTACCCTTTACCCATCTGGATATTCCGCCGCAGCCATCGTCAATTCAGCATTCGCTGGAAGAGGGCAACGTCCTCTATTTACCGAATCTGGATTTTTCGCTGACTGCCGAAGAGCGCGAATTACTCAATACCGATTTAGTATCGCCGAAGCGTAAGAACATTAGCTACCAGCCGCAAAAGCGTGAAATTAAAGGCGTAGCGGACGCGGCGAAAGCCCCGGCGGTACTGCAGCTGACCGAACGTTACTATCAATCCACGTTGCGCCTGATTGATGCGCTACTGCCCGGATATCGCGAAGCGCTTTATCGCCCGCAAACCAGCCTGCGGCTGCATCCGATAACCGCCTGGCGCGACACGACCTCGTGGCGTAAAGATGATACCCGCCTGCACGTCGACGCTTTCCCGTCGCGCCCGGTTTATGGCGATCGCATTCTGCGCGTATTTTGCAACATCAATCCGCACGGTGAGCCGCGTTTGTGGCGCACCGGCGAACATTTTGAAACGCTCGCTGCGCGCTTCCTGCCGACGCTGAAACCGTGGTCGCCGTTCGCCAGCTGGCTGCAGTCGGCGGTGGGGATCACCAAAAGCAAACGTAGCCATTACGATCATCTGATGCTGGCGTTGCACGACAAAATGAAAAGTACGCCGGAATATCAACAGCACGGCGTACAGCAGGCGGTAGAGTTTGCCGCGGGGAGTACCTGGATCTGCTTTTCCGATCAAACGCCGCACGCGGCGATGGGCGGCCAGTTTATGCTGGAACAGACTTTCCAACTGCCGGTGAGCGCGATGCATAATCCGCAGTATTCACCGCTGAAGGTGCTGGAAAAGTTGATGAACCAGCCGCTGGTGAGATGAGCAACGCGGCGTGGCCTCTGAAGTTGTAACATTGTAAATAATGTTAATTGCTGTGGAATTATTGACCTTGCTCATAATTCCGCGCTAAAAATGACCATACTATGATTATGGTAATGGACGACAGAGGAGGACCGTGATGAGCGTTGACAGACGTTACACTAACCTTTTGAATAAGCTGATTAATGCCAATATCGATCTGGCGGCTTATCTCCAGCTTCGTAAAGCGAAAGGCTATATGTCAGTCAGCGAAAATGACCATCTGCGTGATAACTTGTTTGAGCTATGCCATGAACTGCGCGTACACGCGCCGCGTTTGCAGCACGCCATCGCGCCGGAAGAGATGGAAGCCTTCCGCCTTGCCGGCGAGTCCGTCGCTTCGGCGGCGGTTTGCCTGATGAGCGGGCATCATGATTGCCCGGCTTATATTGCCGTTAACGTAGAGAAGCTAGAACGCTGTCTGTCGGGATTGACGATGAATATTCACATTCTGAATAAATCCGCGCCAATTGCCCACGCCTGAATCCAGGGGGAGGCGACTCCCCCTGTTAAAGTTTATGTAAAAATCCCTGCCTGGCTGGCCACGCTGGCTACCCTTATCAGCAATGCTGACGAAAGGAGTGCGCCATGCGCCGATATCTCAAAATAACTCTCATGACTGTGCTGCTGCCCATGGCGGCGATGGCCGCCCCGCGCGTTGAGGTGCTGCAGGATAACCTCGACCACCCCTGGTCACTGGCATTTCTGCCGGACAATGAAGGCGTGCTGATTACCCTGCGCGGCGGCGAACTTAAACGCTGGCATCTCGATAAAGGATTATCGGCGCCCATTCGCGGCGTGCCGAAGGTGTGGGCCAACGGTCAGGGCGGCCTGCTGGATGTGGTGCTGGCGCCGGACTTTGCTCAGTCGCGCCGGGTATGGCTGAGCTATGCCGAAGCGGGCGAGGACGGCAAAGCGGGTACCGCGGTGGGGTACGGCCGCCTCAGCGCTGACCTGCAAACCCTGGAAGATTTTAAAACCGTTTTCCGCCAGCAGCCGAAGCTCTCCACTGGCAATCATTTTGGCGGGCGGATGGTCTTTGATGGCAAAGGGCATCTGTTTATTGGTTTAGGTGAAAACAATCAGCGCCCGACGGCGCAGGATCTCGATAAACTGCAGGGAAAAGTCGTGCGCCTGACTGACCAGGGGACAATACCCAAAGATAATCCTTTCGTCGGCCGTACAGGCATCAGACCGGAGATTTGGGCTTACGGTGTTCGCAACCCGCAGGGAATGGCGATGAATCCGTGGAGCGATACGCTGTGGCTGAACGAGCACGGCCCGCGCGGCGGCGATGAGATCAATATTCCCCAGGCCGGGAAAAACTACGGCTGGCCGCTGGCGACGCACGGCATTAACTATAGCGGCCAACCTATCCCGGAAGCTAAAGGAAAGAGCGCGCCGAATACCGAGGCGCCGCTGCATGTCTGGCCCGTTTCCCCGGCGCTGAGCGGCATGGCGTTTTACAACGCGCCGACTTTCCCGCAGTGGCGACATAAGTTGTTTATCGGCGCGCTGAAGGATGAATCTTTGATTGTGCTCTCGGTTGACGGCAATACTCTCAGCGAGGAGACGCGGCTATTAAAAGATCGCGGCAAACGCATTCGTGATGTGCGCGTCGGGCCCGACGGTTACCTGTACCTGTTAACCGACGAGCCTGACGGTGAACTGCTCAAGGTCAGCCCGGAGTGAGCCCTCAGGTAACCGGGATCATGACCACATCGCGGAAGGCCTGACGCTGCTGGATTTGCTGGTACCAGCGCTGTAGATGGGGCCGCGGCTGCCAGCTGTCGACGATGGACAGCAGGTTATAAACGAACGGCGCCACCGCAACATCGCCAAGGCCGAACTCATCGCCGGAGAGCCAGGCATGCTTCGCCAGTTCATCGTCGAGCATGGCGAACAGCCCTTCGCAGGCGTTAATCCCCGCGTCGATTGCTGCCGGATCGCGCTGGGCCGGCGGCGTTCTGACCAGCCCCATTAATACCGGACGGTGCGCCGGCGACAGCGTGGCATTGGCCCAGTCCATCCATTTTTCCCCCTGCGCGCGCTGCGCAGGCGACTCTACCCACAGCCGGTTTTGCCCGTATTGAGCGGCAAGATAGCGAATAATGGCGTTGGATTCCCACAGCACCAGCCCATTGGTATCGTCTTTGAGTAGCGGCACCAGGCCGTTCGGGTTCATCGCCAGATACTCCGGGTCGTGATTGAGACCATACTCCAGCCCCGCCAGAATCTGCTGATAAGGAAGATCCAGTTCCGCCAGCACCCAGCGTACTTTCTTCACGTTGGTCGAGTTATTTCTGCCCCATAACGTAATCATATCCGCTCCTGCATGTTATTTAATCGCCGTTGCAACATGGTGAGCAATCATGTTGGAATAAAGTTAATATTAAGGCAATCACGATCAAAAAAATTGCCTTGTTTTCAGCAGGCAGCGGCGTTATTGCGTAAACTTTAAAAACTTTACCAACTCGCTGTTTCTTTAAGGTCATTTGTACGCTTTACTCACCGCCTTGTGCTGTGCGGCAAGAGTGTTGCGGCATATTTTGTTTGGAAAGGATACTTGGGTGGCTCTTATGACGCATGATGCTTTTTCCCTTCGCGGCCTCGCGGCAGGCTGCGCGCTTTTACTTCTCGTGGCCCCTGCGGTGCAGGCGGCGGATCAACTTCCGGATGCGCCATCGATTGATGCGCGAGCCTGGATCCTGATGGACTATGCCAGCGGCAAAGTATTGAGTGAAGGCAACGCCGACGAGAAACTCGACCCGGCCAGCCTGACCAAAATCATGACCAGCTACGTGGTAGGCCAGGCGCTGAAAGCAGGCAAAATCAAACTGACCGATACGGTCACCGTCGGTCGCGATGCGTGGGCCACGGGCAACCCGGCGCTGCGCGGCTCCTCGGTGATGTTCCTGAAGCCAGGCATGCAGGTATCGGTTGAAGACCTCAATAAGGGCGTGATAATCCAGTCTGGTAACGATGCCAGCATCGCCATTGCGGATTATGTCGCCGGCAGCCAGGATTCGTTTGTCAACCTGATGAACGGCTACGCGCAGAAAATCGGCCTGACTAACACCACCTTTAAAACCGTCCACGGCCTGGATGCGCCGGGGCAGTTCAGCACCGCTCGCGACATGGCGCTGCTGACCAAAGCAATGATTCATGATGTGCCGGAAGAGTACGCGGTACACAAAGAAAAAGAGTTCACCTTCAATAAAATCCGCCAGCCCAACCGCAACCGTCTGCTGTGGAGCACCAACCTCAATGCCGATGGCGTGAAAACCGGCACCACCGCTGGCGCGGGTTACAACCTGGTCTCTTCCGCAACGCAGGGCGATATGCGCCTTATCGCGGTGGTGCTGGGCACTAAAACCGACCGTATCCGCTTTAACGAGTCCGAAAAACTGCTGACCTGGGGCTTCCGTTTCTATGAAACCGTCACCCCAATCAAACCGGATGCCACCTTTATTTCCCAGCGCGTATGGTTCGGCGACAGTAATGAAGTCAAACTGGGCGCCGGCGAAGCCGGTTCGGTGACCATTCCTCGCGGGCAGTTGAAAAACCTGAAAGCGAGCTACAGCCTGACGGAACCGCAGCTCACCGCGCCGCTGACGAAAGGGCAGGTGGTGGGCACCATCGACTTTAAGCTCAATGATAAAACCATTGAACAGCGTCCGCTGATCGTTATGGAAGAAGTGAAAGAGGGCGGCTTCTTCAGCCGCATGGTCGACTTCGTGCTGATGAAACTGCACGGCTGGTTCGGCAGCTGGTTCTCTTAACAGACAGACCGCGCCCGACGGGGCGCGGTTAGTACAGCAGTGATATTTGCTTATCTTTCGCCAGCGCCAACAGATCGTCATCCGGACGAACGTCGCTGGCGATGACGTCAAAACGCGATAACTCCCCCATCCGCGCCGGCCGCACTTTGCCAAACTTGCTATGATCGACCACCAGCACATGGTAGCGAGCATTATTCATGGCCCAGTGTTTCACCGGCAGCTCTTCCAGGTTATAGCAGGTCGCTCCCTGCTCGCAGTCGATACCGGCGGCAGAATAGTAGGCGATATCCGGGCTGAGGTGGCTCAGGGTTTCCTGCAGACTGAGCGGCAAAAAGATGGCATTACTGGCGTGGAATTCGCCGCCGCACAGAATAGCGCGGCACAGCGGTTTTTCCTGCAGGGCGAGAAAGGTATTTAACGAGTAGCACACGCCGGTAAACGGCAGCTCGTTATCGATGGCGTCGATTATCCATGGCGTCGTGGTGCCGCAGTCAAAAAAGGCCATCTGATGCGCTTCAAGCAGCCCGGCGGCATGGCGCGCAGCGCGGCGCTTTTCATCCACCAGACGGGTTTTCTGATCGCTCAGCAGGTAGTGCGTGGCGCTACGCGGTTCCAGCACGATGTAACCGCCCAACAGCACCACCGGGCCGCTGTGGCCGTTCAAATCGCGACGAATGGTCATTTCTGATACGCCAAGCAGCGAAGCTGCTTCTTTCAGGTGAAGTTTATCGCTGCGCTTGAGTGCCTGAATGAGCTGGTTAATGCGTTCGTCACGACGAGTTTCCATATACCCTCTGAGCTAAAATCGCCCTGCAAGGGCAGGGCGTCAGCTTGATTTTACCCGGCGGCGAGGGGTTCGTCACCTGTCAGACGTTAGCCGCGTACCCAGCCTTTACGAATCGGCAGCGAGAAGCAGAGACGATACAGGCGCTGCAGCCATTGGTAGAGGCCATGACCGCCGCTCTGCCACAGCAGTTGCGCGCCAAGGCAGCCGCACATGCCGGCCAGCAGCCCGCCCAACATATCCAGCGGCCAGTGTACTCCCAGATAGACGCGTGACCATGCAATCGCCGAAGCGATGACCAGCAGCAGCACGCCGGACCACACGCGGTGCCAGAACAAAAACGCCAGCGCGAAGGTAAAGATGACGGTGCCGTGATCGCTTGGGAATGAGTCATCCGCCGCATGATGCAGGAAATTGTAGCCGACGCCGTCAACAAACGGCCGGTCATGCGGAAACAGATGACCGATAACCCACGAAATAGACAGGCTCAGGGCCAGGGCCAGCATGACCTTGAATACCAGTTGACGCTGGTTTGGCCCCCACAGCCACAGCGCCACCACCAGCAGCGGCACAATGATAATTAAGTCTTTGGCAATAAACGTGGCGACCTCAATTGCCCACCACGAGGAGGCCGGGGTGGCGTTAATCAGGGCAAACAGCGCGTAGTTGATATTTTCCAGCATGCTTCCAGTCTCTGGTTACGATAGCAATAAGCCGCTCACCTTATTGAAAGGTAACGATGGGGTAAAGCAGCATTGTCTTAATTATCAGTTTGTTACGAAATATAGCCGTGAGATGCCCTTGCCGGTATTTCGCCATAGCAAGTATATCGGCTGTAATCTCATTGAAACATAAACGAAATATAAATATTCGTTTCATGCCGGACTGCGGGCTGGCGATATTTTTCATTGTCACTCACAATTCACTATCTCCACGGGTCGACTTTCATTAAACTTTGCGCGATTTTTTTTTAATTAAGAGATTGCATGCAGAATTATTCGCTATCAGGTAAACGCCTCGGTCGTCAGGCGTTGCTGTTCCCGCTGTGCCTTGTGTTATATGAATTCTCCACCTATATCGGCAACGATATGATCCAACCGGGTATGCTCGCGGTGGTGCAGGAGTTTCAGGTCGGCAATGAGTGGGTCCCCACCTCTATGACCGCCTATCTGGCGGGGGGGATGTTTTTGCAGTGGCTGCTGGGGCCGCTGTCGGATCGTATTGGCCGCCGCCCGGTGATGCTGACCGGGGTGGTGTGGTTTATCGTCACCTGTCTGGCGACGCTGCTGGCGCAAACCATTGAGCAATTTACCCTGCTGCGTTTCCTGCAGGGCATCAGCCTGTGCTTTATCGGCGCGGTGGGATATGCGGCTATCCAGGAGTCGTTTGAGGAGGCGGTGTGTATCAAAATCACCGCCCTGATGGCTAACGTCGCGCTGATTGCGCCGCTGCTCGGGCCGCTGGTCGGCGCCGCCTGGGTGCATATGCTGCCGTGGGAGATGATGTTCGTGCTGTTCGCCGTGCTGGCTGCCATCTCCTTTGTCGGGCTACAGCGGGCGATGCCGGAAACGGCGACGCGGATGGGGGAAAAACTGTCGGTAAAAGAGCTGGGGCGCGACTATCGTCTGGTGTTGAAAAACCTGCGCTTTGTCGCCGGGGCGCTGGCGACCGGTTTTGTTAGCCTGCCGCTGCTGGCGTGGATTGCGCAATCGCCGGTCATTATTATTAGCGGCGAGCAGGCCACCAGCTATGAGTACGGTATGCTGCAGGTGCCGATTTTCGGCGCGCTGATCGCCGGCAACCTGGTACTGGCGCGTCTGACTTCACGCCGTTCGGTACGCTCGCTGATTATTATGGGCGGCTGGCCGATAATGTTTGGCCTGCTTCTGTCGGCGGCGGCCACGGTCGTCTCGTCCCATGCTTATCTGTGGATGACCGCCGGTCTGAGCTTCTACGCTTTCGGGATTGGTCTGGCTAACGCCGGGCTGGTGCGCTTAACGCTGTTCGCCAGCGAGATGAGTAAAGGAACGGTTTCGGCGGCGATGGGCATGCTGCAGATGCTGATCTTTACCGTGGGCATTGAGCTTAGCAAGCATGCTTATGAGCTTGGCGGTAACGGCCTGTTCAGCCTGTTTAACCTGCTGGGCGGGGTGCTATGGCTGGGGCTGATTATTTACTTCCTGAAAGATAAAAGCGTCGGCAGTTCGCAGCAGGCGTGATACGTAGCAAACCCGGATGCCCAAAGGCATCCGGGGATTCATCAGGCGAACGGCGCTTCGCGATTCAATACCTTATCGATAATCTGCAATACGCCTTCTTCGTTATTATGCGGCGCATGATGGCTGGCGACGGCTTTGACCTCCGCTTTGGCATTCGCCATGGCGAAGCCAAAGCCGGCATGCTGCAACATTTCAATATCATTGCCGCTATCGCCGAAGGCCACCACTTCATGATTATCAATACCCCAGCGCTCCTGCAAAATGCGCAGGCCGTTGGCTTTATGCACGCCAGGGATGATTAAATCGATACTGCCGTAACCGGTGGCGACGGCGGTAACCATATCGCCCAGCGCCGCGTGTAGCTTCGGCTGAATTTGCGGAATCAGATGATCCGGCACGTTCAGGCCGAATTTGAGGATCGCGTCATCGAGATGGTTAAAATCATCCACCAGTTCGAGACGGTGATAGTACTTCGCCGCCACCGCTTTTAGCTCGTCATTATAGCTATTGAGCGTATAGGCGCTGCGTTTGCCGCAGGCGATAATTTCGATATGCGGCAGCGTTTGCAGGTGGTCGACGACGGCGTTGAAATGCGTCGTCGGCAGCTGGCAGTTAAAGATATCCTCTTTACCGCTTACTACCCAACCGCCGTTTTCGGCGACGAAGGCGATTTCATCGACCAGCTCCGGGAAGAACGATATCAGCTGGTAATACTGGTTGCCGCTGGCGACCACGAAGCGAATGCCCTGTTCGCGCATGCGCTGATACTGCGCCAGAAAACGTGGGCGATTATAGGTTTTGGCATCGCTTAAAAAGGTGCCGTCCATGTCTACCGCAATCAGTTTGATGCTCATTAACTATTCTCCATCACAGGTTCGGGCTGCGGTTTAGCTACCGCGCGGGCTACCAGCGCCGCCACCATGACTAGTCCCAGTACTACCATCATGGCGCTACGCAGGCCAAAGTGTTCGCCAAGGAAGCCCAGCAGCGGCGGCCCGACGAGAAAAGCCAGATAGCCGGTAATCGCCACGACGCTTACACGTTTAGGCGCATCCGGGCCGGTATCGCTGGCGGCGGAAATGGTGAGCGGAAAACCAAGCGACGCGCCGAGCCCCCACAGCAGTACCGATACCCCGGCGACCCAGGTGCTGTCGACAAAAATAATCAGCCCGATGCCCAGCGCGCCCATTACCGCGCTGGCGCGTACCACGGCGACGCGGCTGTAGCGGTCGATAAACCAGCCGCCGGTGAAGCGGCCGAGGGTCATGCCGAGGGTGAAACCGGCGTAAATCAGCGAACCGGAAGTGGGGCTAAAGCCATGGCCGTCGACCATCAGCAGCGGCAGCCAGTCGTTGGCGGAACCTTCGGCAAAGGCCATCGCCAGCACGATTACGCCGATCAGCAATAGCTGCGCGTCGCGCCAGACCGGTAGGCCTTTGGCCTCGCTATGGGCGGATTCGGCGGCGTTTTTGCCGGTACCGTCGGGGATGGCGCGAATGGCGATAAGGATAGGGGCAATCGCTACCAGCGCGGCGATCAGAATATGCGGCGCGGCGGGCAGGCCAAAACCGGTCACCGCCATACCGATGCCGGCGCCCACCAGGGTGCCGAAGCTATAAAAACCGTGCATCATCGGCAGTACGGTTTTATTCATTTCCCGTTCAACGGCGGCGCCTTCGACGTTAATCGCCACTTCCGCCGAGCCGAAGCTGGCGCCGAAGATAGCCAGCCCGAAGGCGAACAGCGGCGCGGAGGCGAGCCACAGCGCGAGGCTTAGCACCAGCATGCCCGCCACGGCGCATAACATGGTGGTGCGGATAACTTTACGGGTACCGAAGCGCTTCACCAGCCATGCTGAACAGAGAATACCGCTCATCGAACCAATCGACAGGCCAAATAGCACCATTCCCATTTCAGCAGTGGAAAGGGTTAGTAAATCGCGAATCGCGGGCGTACGGGTGGCCCAGGAGGCCATCAATAAGCCGGGAATAAAAAAGAACATAAATAGCGCCCACAGCCGAAGCTGGAGGGCTTTGCGAGAAGTTTGCGCCGTCATCCATAAACGCCCGAGAAAGAAGAGTTGCAGACAACAGTAGCAAGGTTGTGTACATTTGTACACATTCCGCTATCGCTTGACCTGCGTAGCGCACAGAGGGGAAAAACACACCGATGACCCGCAGACCGAACGATCCGCAGCGGCGCGAGCGCATCCTGCAGGCGACGCTGGATACCATCGCCGCGCACGGAATTCATGCGGTAACGCACCGTAAAATCGCCAGCTGCGCCGGGGTACCGCTGGGCTCGCTGACCTATTATTTTAGCGGTATTGAGGCGCTGATTGAGGAAGCGTTTCGTAACTTCACCGTCGAAATGTCGGCGCAGTATCAGCAATTCTTCAACGGCGTCGGTAGCCGCGAGCAGGCCTGCGACGCTATCGCCGAGCTTATCTTCAGCGCCCAGGTGACCACCGCGCGCAATATGGAGTTAATGTACCAGCTATACGCGTTTTGCAGCAGCCGACCGGCGCTGAAAGCGGTCATGCAGAGCTGGATGCTACGCAGCCAGCAGACGCTGGAGCAGTGGTTTGAACCGGCGACGGCGCGCGGGCTGGATGCGTTTATCGAGGGGATGACGCTACACTTCGTGACCGATAGCGCGCCGCTGTCGAAAGCGGCCATTCGCCTGATGGTCGGGCGGCTGGCGGGGGAGAATAGCGCTAGCTAAGCGTCGCCCCCGCGGTGACGTTAACCACCGTGGCGGTCATCGCCGCTGCCGACGGTGAGGCGAGAAAGGTGATGACCCCGGCTATCTGCGCGAGCGTCGGCAACCGCTGTAGCATCGTGCCGTGCGCCGCACCGCCAAGCCACTGTTCAACGCTCAAGCCCAGCGCCTGCGCTTTAGGCGCAAACACCTCGGCAGTATAAGAACCCGCCAGCACCGCATCCGCTATCGCGTGTGACCGCACGCCGAGCACGCGGATATTTTTCGCCCCCAGTTCGCTGGCCAGCGCTTTGATAAAGGCTTCCATTGCGGCGCAGCCGACGATATGGCCAAGGTGTCCAGGAACGGCCATCGTCGCAGAAGGAGGAATAGTGGTAATTATGACGCCCTCGCGTTCGCCACCCATCCACGGCGCTACAGCCTTAGCAATAGTAAATTGGGCATCAAGAAAGGGGACAAAACCCTGGCGATACTCGGCAAGGGATAATTGTGCCAGCGTTTTCCCCTGATCGTGGAGAAAGCCGGTGGCATTAACTACGATATCAATCCCGCCGGTTCTCCCGGCCAGGTTGGCCACCTGCCCGGCGGTTTGCCCGCCATCCAGCACATCCAGTTGCAGAGTCTCGACGATACCTCCAGCGGCGCGAACCTCAGCCGCTGCCTTTTCCAGCTTATCCGCCTGCCGGGCGGCCAGAAAGATCTGTGCGCCTTCTTTCGCCATGGCAAGCGCCGTCGCGCGGCCAATCGCGCCGCTGCCGCCGAAAATCACCACGGTCTTATCTTTAAGCAACATGAAGAGCGCCTTATGTGGGAGTGGATCAGCAAAGTATGGGTGAAAAAATAGACTGTGCAAGGAGGGGGAGTATTAAAATCAGTGCAGTAATTTTTGAGTTCTGGCCGTAAAGCAAACCTGTTACTTAATCATTTAACATATTGTTTTAATTGGAAAAAATAAATATTTTTTCTGGTTCTTGAGCGTGAAAGTGATTAGCCTTTTATCATCTTATGGTTATTGAGATGGGTTTCATGGATGCAAAGCTAATTGCAAGGGGAATTGTTGATGGTTTAACTTCCCTTTCCGAAGGATTTTATTTATCAGCAATAAGAACGGTAGAAGGTTCAGGAGTCTTGGGGCGTGATCTTAAAAGGCGTAATGAATATGAAACGGAGCGTTTTATTAGGGCGTTTAGAGCATTGATATCGAACGATCAACCAATCAGGCAGCTAATCACCATTGTGAGTACGGATTTTTATGCAAAACTCGATGACGAAGGGAAGAAAGCGATTAATGACAGGATTGGTTATTCTGACGCAAAACTGGGAACACGTACGGGGGCTCAGTTTTGCCTGTCCCTGACTTTATCCGAAAAAATAATTGCGCAATTGAAAACTACCAGAATTGGGAACTATGTTCTGCGGGGCTCGGCGTCGTTTGCTTTAAGTGCCGTTATTATGCAGGGGATAATCGAAGAGGCAGCGAGAGCTTCTCGTAGGATGAAGGACAGGTATTCATCAACCTATATGAAAGTTTCACCAACGAATCTTGATATGGTCTACTTTCTGGTCGAAGAACCACTAGAACCGTATCTCAAGTACATAGAGAGCCATCCAGTGCAATGTAAAGGAATAGAAAATGAAATCTGTAAAATTCTCGGCCAGCCATTCTTATAAAAGAATTGGCGTGCATTGCATCAATATGATTGATGCAATGGGGAGGGGGATTTGCTCAATTATGGCTTTTGTTAGTCTTATTGCGCTGGATGGATGGCTATTTAAGCTGGGTGGTTTTGCGATTTGTTTTGTACTGATTTGCCTAATTATTTTTCTGGCCGACTGGTTAAAGGCAAAAATTCAGTAAGTGATGACGATCAGTACGCAACTGATACCTTCAGAGCGGTTTTGGTTTCAGGCTAGCTCGAAAAGTGCCAACTTCAGGCAACAAAAAACCCATCAACCTTGAACCTAAACGGCGGGGTTGATGGGCTCCACAAAATGGGGACATCAAAGAAAAGCAGTGGCACTAGTTATGACTGACGTCCTGGGAAAAAGTTCTGTTCATCACCGATTTTTTTGCGAAAAAGTTAAAAATTTTCGGCCGGGGCTAGCCAAGGCCCGGCCAGATGATGACGATCAACGTACCGGCAAGGGTGAGCAGCACGTTGGCGATAGCGTAGGTGCCAGCGTAGCCGAGCGCGGGAATATTGCTCCGTGCGGTATCGCTGATAATTTCCATCGCCGGGGCGCAGGTACGCGCGCCCATCATCGCGCCGAACAGCATCGCGCGGTTCATGCGTAGCACATAGGCGCCGAACAGGAAGCAGATCACCACCGGCACCAGGCTGACGATAAGGCCGGCGGCCAGCATTTGCCCGCCAATGGCGCCCAGACCGTTATTAATACCCGCGCCGGCGCTCAGGCCGACCCCGGCCATAAACACCATCAGACCGAACTCCTTAACCATGTTCAATGCGCCCTGCGGGATATAGCCGAAGGTCGGATGGTTGGCACGCAGGAAGCCAAGCATAATGCCGGCGAACAGCAGGCCGGCGGCGTTACCGATGCCGAAGCTGAACGAGCTGAACTGGAAGGTGATCATGCCGATCATCAGGCCGACGATAAAGAAGGCGCAGAAAGCCAGCAGATCGGTCACCTGGCTATGAATCGAAATAAAGCCGATGCGGTCAGCGACGGTTTTTACGCGGCGGGCGTCGCCGCTCACCTGCAGCACGTCGCCTTTATTGAGCACCACGTTATCGTCGATTGGCATCTCAATCTGGCTGCGGATCACCCGGTTTAAGAAACAGCCGTGATCGGTCAGCTTCAGCTGCGCCAGGCGGCGGCCGACGGCGTTATGATTCTTAACCACAATCTCTTCGGTGACGATACGCATATCGAGCAGGTCGCGGTCAAACACCTCTTTACCGTTACGGAAGCTTGGGTCGAGGCGGGCATGGGCGTCCGGGTAGCCAACCAGCGCGATATCGTCGCCCATCTGCAGTACCGCGTCGCCATCCGGGTTCGCCAGGATACCGTTACGACGAATACGCTCGATATAGCAGCCGGTCTGGCGGTAAATCCCCAGCTCACGAAGATTTTTGCCGTCCGCCCACGCGACCAATTCCGGGCCGACGCGGTAGGCGCGGATAACCGGCAGATAGACTTTACGCTTGGAGTCGGTATCCAGACCGCGCTCGCGGGCGATCTGCTGGGCGCTGGTCTGCAGATCCTGATGCTGCAGCTTCGGCATATAGCGCGCGCCGACGATCAGGCTCACCAGGCCAACCAGGTAGGTCAGGGCGTAGCCGAGGCTCAGGTGGTCAAGCGACTGCGCCAGCTGATCGCTGGGCAGGCCAAAGTGGCGTAGGGTATCGCCAGCGCCCACCAGCACCGGGGTGGAGGTCATAGCGCCCGCCAGCATCCCGGCGGTCAGGCCGATGTCCCAGCCAAACAATTTGCCCAGCCCCATAGCGATTAACATCGCGCTGGCCACCATCACCAGCGCCAGCATCAGATAGTTTTTGCCGTCGCGGAAAAAAATCGAAAAAAAGTTGGGGCCCGCTTCGACGCCGACGCAGAAAATAAACAGCATAAAGCCAAGATTTAGCGCATCAGTGTTAATGGCGAAGTGCTGCTGACCTAATAATAAAGAAACGACTAAAACGCCAATGGAATTACCAAGTTGTACTGACCCGAGGCGAAGTTTCCCCAGGCAAAGACCCAGTGCGAGTACAACAAACAATAACAGGATGTAATTCCCGTTTAACAAATCTGCGACGTTTATATTCACGAAAGCCAACTTCTCGTTTACTAGTAAGTTGTTGAAGGAAATGGTTTTTTGGTCTAAGGTTGCTCAAGCGTTCGCACTATGCCGAACGTTATTCTGGCATCCCGTTAATACCGATAAAACAGTGCCGCTAGTTTAATCTTTCCTGGTTGCTGCGGCTAGTCACAATCGTTTTACTCTGACGGGAGCGTTATAAGCATGGACTGCCAGAATGCTATTTCTGACTGGATGAAGTGAAAGATAGTTAGAGGCGAAATCAGGAGGATGTCGTGAAATCTGAGCGCGCGTGGGCCGGTATAATTTGTGGGTTCTTTCTGTTTATTGTGGTCTGTTTATCGCTGTTGCTGCATATGAAAGGGGCTTTTCGGCAAACGGGCAACCCCGAGCTTGGGCTGCTTTTCTTTGTGCTGCCTGGGGCGGTGGCGAGCTGCTTATCCCCCGGCCGGCGCGTCATACGTCCGCTGATTGGCGCCATGCTGGCGGCACCGGTTTGTTTGGTGGTGATGCGGATGTTCTTTATTACTCATCGATCGTTCTGGCAAGAACTGGCGTGGTTATTTAGCGCGGTGTTCTGGTGCGCGCTTGGGGCGCTATGCTTTTTATTTATTTGCGTCTGGCTGGACGCCAGACGCAGGCACTCAACGGAAGAGTAAAAATTCTCAAGCGAACAGGCCGAGATTCTCTTTCGCCCAGGCTTCGAAATCCGTGCAGCCGCCGATGTGTTTCTGATCGACGAAAATCTGCGGTACGGTTTCTACCGGCTTACCGACGGTTTTTTCCAGATCGGCTTTGCTGATGCCTTCCGCGTGGATATCAATGTAGCGATAGCTGAAGTCATCGCGCTCGTTGCTCAGTTTCTCGGCCAGCTCTTTGGCGCGAACGCAATACGGGCAACCTGGGCGACCAAAAATAACGGTAAACATGCTTCTCTCCTTAAATCTCAGCCGGATGGCGAATGTGGCTATGATGCCGCGTTCCGTTAACAAGGGAAAGCAGGTTTTACCTTTTATAGCGATGGTTGCGGGTTATGCTTGATAAATATCATCTGCTGCAAGACCCTACACAGACGCGCCAGCGATGCGCGTGGCATGAGTATATTGAGGAGCGTTATGCGATCGCCTGCCGCATTACCCAAAAGCATTCTGATTGTTGAGCTCGTCGGCATGGCGCTGCTGACGCTGGCCTGGCTGTCGTTGAACCACTATGTTCAGCTGCCGGCGCCGTTTGCCAGCCCGACGGCGGCGCTTATCATGATCTTTGCCGGGATCCTGCTGATGATCCCGGCGGCGATAGCCTTAATGTGGCGAATAGCGAAAATTGTCGCGCCGCAGTTGACCGATAATAAGACCTCATCTTCTACCCCGTCCGAAAGAGAAAAACGCCATGACGCCGACCATTGATCTGCTGCGCCACCACCGTTCCATCCGCCATTTTACCGACGCGCCGATTAGCGACCAGCAGCGTGAGGCGATCATCGCCGGGGCGCAAGGGGCGTCCAGCTCCAGCTTTTTACAATGTACCTCGATTATTCGCATTACCGACCCGCAGCTGCGTGAGCAGCTGGTTCCGTTGACCGGCGGCCAGCAGCACGTGGCGCAGGCGGCGGAGTTTTGGGTGTTCTGCGCCGATTTCAACCGCCACCTGCAAATTTGCCCACAAGCGCAGTTGGGGCTGGCTGAACAGCTGCTGCTGGGCGTCGTCGACACCGCGCTAATGGCGCAGAATGCCTTAATCGCCGCGGAATCCCTGGGATTAGGCGGCGTTTATATTGGCGGCCTGCGTAATAACATTGACGCGGTAACCGAGCTGCTGCAGCTGCCGAAACACGTTTTACCGCTGTTTGGCCTGTGCCTTGGCTGGCCTGCTGACGACCCGCAGGTTAAGCCGCGTATTCCGCCTGCGATGCTGGTGCATGAGAATCACTACCAGCCGCTTGATCAACAGGTGCTGGCGCAGTATGACGAACAGCTGGCGGATTATTATCTGTCGCGCGGCAGTAATACCCGCCGCGATACCTGGAGCGACCATATCCGCCGCACCATCATCAAAGAGAGCCGGCCGTTTATTCTCGACTATTTGCATAAACAGGGCTGGGCAACGCGCTGATTCCCTATACACTTCACCCTGCAAACGCAGTGTGCTGGCTGCCAGTTATTTTCTAAGAGGTGTTGGGTGAAAATCGCTATATTATCCCGGGATGGAACGCTTTATTCTTGCCGCCGCTTGCGTGAAGCCGCGCAAAAACGCGGGCATCAGGTCGAGATCCTCGATCCGCTCTCCTGCTATATGAGCGTCAGCCCGGTTGCCTCCTCAATTCACTATAAAGGGCGACAGTTGCCCCATTTTGATGCAGTCATTCCGCGTATCGGCACGGCCATCACCTACTACGGCACCGCCGCGCTGCGGCAGTTCGAGCTGCTGGGCAGCTATCCGCTAAACGAGTCGGTGGCGATTACCCGCGCCCGCGATAAGCTGCGCTCGTTGCAGCTGCTGGCGCGTCAGGGAATCGATCTACCGGTCACCGGTATTGCCCACTCGCCGGACGACACCAGCGATCTGATCGCGATGGTCGGCGGCGCGCCGCTGGTGGTGAAGTTAGTCGAGGGGACGCAGGGGATCGGCGTGGTGCTGGCGGAAACGCGGCAGGCGGCGGAAAGCGTGATTGACGCCTTCCGGGGTCTCAATGCGCACATTCTGGTGCAAGAATATATCGCTGAGGCAAAAGGGTGCGATATCCGCTGCCTGGTGGTTGGCGATGAAGTGGTGGCGGCGATTGAGCGGCGGGCGAAAGAGGGCGATTTCCGCTCTAACCTGCACCGCGGCGGCGTCGCCACTACGGCCACGCTTAGCGATCAGGAGCGGGAGATGGCGATTAAAGCGGCGCAAACGCTGGGTCTGGACGTGGCAGGCGTGGATATCCTACGCGCCAACCGCGGTCCGCTGGTGATGGAAGTTAACGCCTCGCCGGGGCTGGAAGGGATTGAAACCACCACTCACGTCGATATTGCCGGGCGAATGATCGCGTGGATCGAGCGCCAGGCCACGCCTGGATATTGTCTAAAAATGGGAGGGTAGCGTCACTTCGTTATCCTTTCATGGAATGCGACGCATTTTTTGCGTAAGCTATGCGTCGTTTTTTATCCAGCAAGAGGTCACAGGCACTATGGATTCACTGGTCGTTCCGGGTCTTGATACGTTACGTCATTGGCTCGACGAGTTAGGCATCAGTTTTTTTGAGTGCGACTCCTGCCAGGCGTTGCACCTGCCGCATATGCAGAATTTCGACGGTATTTTCGATGCCAAAATCGACCTGCTGGACAACGTGGTGCTGTTTTCGGCGCTGGCGGAAGTGAAGCCCTCTGCGCTGCTGCCGCTGTCGGCGGACCTGTCGGCGATCAACGCCAGTTCGCTGACCGTAAAAGCGTTCCTTGATATTCAGGATGATAACCTGCCGAAGCTGGTGGTCTGCCAGGCGCTGCCCGTTGGCGCGGGCGTCACTCTCGAACAGTTTGCCTGGTTCTTCCGCCAGAGCGAAGAGCAGGTCTCGATGGTCATTCTGGAAGCCGGCGCCAATCAGCTGCTATATAAAGCGGAAGAGCAGGAAGAAGAGGCCGCAGCCGAAGAAGTGCAATACCATTTTCTGCACTAACTAATAAAAGCAGCCGCTGCGACGGCGGTTGCTTATTTATTCTGTCACAAACCCTCATTTAAAGAATTATTCACTGCTGTTTTACCGCTTCGCTTTTATCTCGTAGACCTTTATTGGCTGGAAATATGATCCAGGGCGTTTTTTTGCCTGGGCTATATCCTCTTATTCTGGCTACAGTTATTCTGGCGAGGCGTCCATTTGCGGGCAGCCAATCAGGGAGAGGTTTCCTCTCCTTATCTCAGGCAATGAAAAATATGCATGATTCTTGCATGCGTTCAGGTTCGTCTATTGCGTCCGTGAATTAACGGGCCTTGAGAAGGAAATACAGATATGACCGCCTTGGGTAAAAAATGGTTAACAGGTGTGATTACGGGTGCGCTGATGGCCGTTTCTGCCGGCTCGCTCGCAGCGGAACAAAAAACGCTGCACGTCTATAACTGGTCTGATTATATTGCGCCGGACACGGTTGCCAATTTTGAAAAAGAGACCGGTATTAAAGTGGTGTATGACGTATTTGATTCCAACGAGGTGCTGGAAGGTAAATTAATGGCCGGCAGCACCGGGTTCGATCTGGTGGTGCCGTCGGCAAGCTTCCTTGAACGCCAACTGGCGGCCGGAGTGTTCCAGCCGCTGGATAAAAGTAAACTCCCGAACTGGAAAAACCTCGATCCGAAAGTTTTACAACTGGTGGCGCGTCACGATCCCGATAACAAATATGCGATGCCGTACATGTGGGCGACTACCGGCATCGGCTATAACGTCGATAAAGTGAAAGCGGCGCTGGGTAAAGACGTACCGTTGAACAGCTGGGATCTGGTGCTCAAACCGGAAAACCTTGAGAAGCTGAAAAGCTGCGGCGTCTCCTTCCTTGATGCCCCCGAAGAGATTTTCTCGACGGTGCTGAACTATCTCGGCAAAGATCCAAACAGCACCAAAGCCGATGATTACACCGGACCGGCAACCGATCTGCTGTTGAAGCTGCGGCCCAATATCCGTTACTTCCACTCTTCGCAATATATTAATGACCTGGCAAACGGCGATATCTGCGTCGCTATCGGCTGGGCGGGCGATGTCTGGCAGGCGGCGAACCGGGCGAAAGAGGCGAAGAACGGCGTCAATATCTCCTACTTTATTCCGAAAGAGGGGGCGCTGGCCTTCTTTGATGTCTTCGCCATGCCGGCGGATGCCAAAAATAAAGACGAAGCCTATCAGTTCCTGAACTATCTGCTGCGCCCGGAGGTCATCGCCCACATCAGCGATCACGTCTACTACGCTAACGGCAACAAAGAAGCGACGCCGCTGGTCAGCGCCGACATCCGCAACAATCCGGCGATTTACCCGCCGGAGGATGTCTTCGCCAAGCTGTTCACCCTCAAGGTGCAGGATCCGAAGATTGACCGCGTGCGCACCCGCGCGTGGACCAAAGTGAAAAGCGGAAAATAACGCCATCAGGCCCGGTACGCCGGGCCTGTAAAGGCCTGACCGACTGTTCGCTGGTGAACATAGAACTGAAGAATGTATGGCAACCGGGCCATACGGTGATTGTATTTGCCGGAGAGCACCCGAGTGAATGACGCAATGCCCCGCCCACAGGCGAAAGCCCTCAAAGCGCTGACCCCGCTGCTGGAAATCCGTAATTTAACCAAATCCTTCGATGGGCAACACGCCGTCGATGATGTCAATCTCACTATTTATAAAGGTGAAATATTTGCCTTACTGGGCGCGTCCGGCTGCGGTAAATCGACGTTGCTACGCATGCTGGCAGGTTTTGAGTTGCCCACCGCCGGGCAGATTGTGCTGGATGGCGTCGACCTGGCGCGCGTGCCGCCGTATCAGCGGCCGATCAATATGATGTTCCAGTCTTACGCGCTGTTTCCCCACATGACTGTTGAGCAAAATATCGCCTTTGGTCTCAAGCAGGACAAGCTGCCGAAGGCAGAGATTAACGCCCGCGTCCAGGAGATGCTGGCGTTGGTGCATATGCAGGAGTTCGCCAAACGCAAGCCGCACCAGCTTTCCGGTGGCCAGCGCCAGCGCGTGGCGCTGGCGCGAAGCCTGGCGAAGCGGCCGAAACTGCTGCTGCTTGATGAACCGATGGGCGCGTTGGATAAAAAACTGCGCGACCGGATGCAGCTTGAGGTGGTGGATATTCTTGAGCGCGTCGGCGTCACCTGCGTGATGGTCACCCATGACCAGGAAGAGGCGATGACCATGGCGGGCCGTATCGCCATCATGAACCGCGGAAAGTTCGTGCAGATAGGCGAGCCGGAGGAGATCTATGAACATCCGACGACCCGCTATAGCGCCGAGTTTATCGGTTCGGTAAACGTCTTCGAAGGGCTGGTCAAAGAGCGACTGGAAGATGGTCTGGTACTGAATGCGCCGGGGCTGGTGCATCCGCTGAAAGTCGATCCGGATGCCTCGGTGGTGGATAACGTGCCGGTCTGGGTGGCGCTGCGTCCGGAGAAAATCATGCTCTGCGACGAACCGCCAGCGGACGGCTTTAACTTTGCGGTAGGCGAGGTTATCCATATTGCCTACCTCGGCGATCTGTCTATCTATCATGTCCGTCTGAAAAGCGGGCAGATGATTAGCGCCCAGCTGCAAAACGAACATCGCCATCGCAAAGGCATGCCGACCTGGGGTGATGAAGTTCGCTTGTGCTGGGACGCCGATAGCTGCGTTGTTCTGACGGTGTAAGGAGAGGGCGATGAGCACATTAGAACCTCCAGCCGGCGGCAAAAAGCCCGGCGGTTTTGCCCTGTGGCTGGCGCGCCAGCAGATGGCCCACGGGCGTAAGCTGGTGATTGCGCTGCCGTATCTGTGGTTAATCCTGCTGTTTTTACTGCCATTCTTGATCGTTTTTAAAATCAGCCTGGCCGAAATGGCGCGGGCGATCCCGCCTTATACCGAGTTACTGTCGTGGGCCGACGGTCAACTGACGTTGACGCTCAACCTCGGCAACTTCCTGCAGCTGACCGACGATCCGCTGTACTTTGAGGCTTATCTGCAGTCGCTGCAGGTGGCGGCAATTTCCACCTTTTGCTGTCTGCTATTGGGCTATCCGCTGGCGTGGGCGGTGGCGCATAGCAAGCCGTCGACGCGCAATATCCTGCTGCTATTGGTGATATTACCTTCGTGGACCTCATTCCTCATTCGCGTTTACGCCTGGATGGGGCTGCTGAAAAGCAACGGGGTGCTCAATAACTTCCTGTTATGGCTTGGAGTTATCGATCAACCGCTGGAGATTTTGCATACCAACCTGGCGGTGTACATCGGTATCGTTTACGCCTACCTGCCGTTCATGGTGCTGCCGATTTATACCGCGCTGACGCGTATCGACTATTCGCTGGTTGAAGCGTCGCTGGATCTCGGCGCCCGGCCGTTAAAGACCTTCTTCCAGGTGATTGTTCCGTTAACGAAAGGCGGCATTATCGCCGGCTCGATGCTGGTGTTTATTCCGGCGGTGGGCGAGTTCGTCATCCCGGAACTGCTCGGCGGACCTGACAGCATTATGATTGGCCGCGTGCTCTGGCAGGAGTTTTTTAATAACCGCGACTGGCCGGTAGCATCGGCGGTGGCGATTGTGATGCTGCTGCTGTTGATCGTGCCGATCATGTGGTTCCACAAACATCAGCAAAAACAGATGGGGGATCATGGATGAATGACTTACCGGTAGTACGTTCGCCGTGGCGAATTCTGATCCTCGTGCTCGGTTTTACCTTTCTGTATGCGCCGATGCTGATGCTGGTTATCTATTCATTTAACAGTTCGAAGCTGGTGACGGTATGGGCGGGGTGGTCGACGCGCTGGTATAGCGAGCTGTTTCATGATGACGCAATGATGAGCGCGGTGGGGCTAAGCCTGACCATTGCCGCCTGCGCGGCGACGGCGGCGGCAATCCTCGGCACGATTGCCGCGGTGGTGCTGGTGCGTTTTGGCCGTTTTCGCGGTTCCAACGGTTTTGCTTTTATGATCACCGCGCCGCTGGTGATGCCCGATGTGATTACCGGGCTGTCGCTGCTGCTGCTGTTCGTCGCGTTGGGGCATTCCATCGGCTGGCCATCGGATCGCGGCATGTTGACGATATGGCTGGCGCACGTCACCTTCTGTACCGCCTACGTGGCGGTGGTGATCTCTTCACGTCTGCGCGAGCTGGACAGGTCAATCGAAGAGGCGGCGATGGATCTCGGCGCCGCGCCGCTGAAGGTGTTCTTCGTGATAACCTTGCCGATGATTATGCCGGCGGTCATTTCCGGCTGGTTGCTGGCCTTTACCTTGTCGCTTGATGATCTGGTGATTGCCAGCTTCGTTTCCGGGCCGGGGGCGACAACGCTGCCGATGCTGGTCTTCTCCAGCGTGCGGATGGGCGTTAACCCGGAAATTAACGCACTGGCGACCTTAATCCTCGGCGTGGTGGGAATTGTCGGTTTTATCGCCTGGTATTTAATGGCTCGCGCAGAAAAGCAGCGCGTGCGCGATATCCAGCGTGCAAGAAGGGGCTGAACCCACTAAAATCGCTAACAGAGCCTATTATCGGCGCCGCACACGTGGCGCCGTTTTCATGGATGACTTTACGTTGGGATTGTTTACAAAAACTCGATCGTCTCATGCTCGTCTTAACGTCCCTGTGCTGGTACAGGTGGCGGCCTTTGCTATTATCTTAATTCGCGGTCTCGACCTGTTAATGATCCTCAATCAGCTTGGCGTGCAGGGAATTGCCGATTTTATCCATCGTAGCGTGCAAACCTGGGCCCTGACGCTGGTGTTTCTGGCGAGTCTGGCGTTGGTGTTTATCGAGATCTGGTGCGCCTTTTCGCTGGTGAAAGGCCGTAACTGGGCGCGCTGGCTCTACCTGCTGACGCAAATTATCGTCATCTCTTATCTGTGGGCGGCCTCGATTGGCTATGGCTATCCGGAACTGTTCAGCGTGGCCGGGGAGTCAAAGCGGGAAATTCTCCATGCGCTGTTTCTGCAGAAGCTGCCGGATCTGCTGGTGCTGGCGCTATTGTTTATCCCGGCGTCGTGCCGACGGTTTTTCCGCTTGCAATAACGGTGATACAATCCCCGCCCCGGTTTTTTTGAAGGTCTTCTTATGCACTGCGCACTTTACGACGCGGGCCGCTGCCGTTCCTGTCAGTGGCTGGAATTGCCATTGACGCAACAGCTCGCCGATAAAATGGCGAACCTGCGCGAACTGCTGGCGGGTCAGCCGGTGATGACATGGCTTGCTCCGGTCTCAGGTCCGGAGACGGCGTTTCGCAACAAAGCGAAAATGGTCGTAAGCGGTAGCGTAGAGCGCCCGCTGCTCGGCATGCTGCATCGCGATGGCACGCCGGAAGATCTCACCGATTGCCCGCTGTACCCGCCGAGTTTCGCGCCGGTTTTCGCCGCGCTGAAGCCGTTTATCGCCCGCGCCGGACTCACCCCCTATAACGTTGCCCGCAAGCGCGGCGAGCTGAAGTATTTGCTGCTGACCGAAAGCCAGCAGGGCGGCATGATGTTGCGTTTCGTCCTGCGCTCTGCGGATAAGCTTGCACAACTGCGCGCCGCGCTGCCGTGGCTGCAGCAGCAGTTGCCGCAGCTTAAGGTGATTACCGCCAATATTCAGCCCGTGCACATGGCTATCATGGAAGGGGAGCAGGAGATTTTCCTCAGCGATCAACCGGCGCTGGCGGAGAACTTTAACGGCGTACCGCTGTGGATCCGCCCGCAAAGCTTTTTCCAGACCAACCCGACGGTGGCGAGCCAGCTCTACGCTACCGCCCGCGACTGGGTGCGCGCGCTGCCGGTCAACCACATGTGGGATCTGTTTTGCGGCGTCGGCGGTTTTGGTCTGCACTGCGTCACCCCGCAGATGCGCCTTACCGGTATCGAAATCGCTCCGGAAGCCATCGCCTGCGCGAAGCAATCCGCGGCCCAGTTGGGGTTAAGCAATCTCCATTTTCAGGCGCTGGATTCCACGCAATTCGCGACGCATGAAGACGATATTCCACAGCTGGTGCTGGTCAACCCGCCGCGGCGCGGCATCGGCGCCGAACTGTGCGATTATCTAAGCCGCATGGCGCCGCCGTATATCATTTACTCGAGCTGTAACGCCCGGACAATGGCCGCAGATATTGACCGTCTGCAGGGCTATCGCGTTGAGCGTGTACAGTTGTTCGATATGTTCCCACATACCGCGCATTATGAAGTGCTGACGCTGCTGGTTCGTGAAGTTTAAACAAAATGTGAACTCTTTAAGCGGCTGAAATCGGGTAAGCTTTATGAAACGAGCGTGAAATTCGTGGAGCGAATCTGATGAGTAAAAAAATCCTGCTGGTGGAAGATGATGATGATATCGCGGCTTTGTTGCGCCTGAATCTGCAGGATGAAGGGTATCAAATAGTGCATGAAGCGGACGGCGCGCAGGCGCTGCGCCAGTTGGATAACGGCGTCTGGGACGCGGTGATTCTTGACCTGATGTTGCCCAACGTCGACGGGCTGGAGATTTGCCGCCGCATCCGCCAGCAAACGCGCTATCTGCCGGTGATTATTATTAGCGCCCGTTCCAGCGAAACCCAACGCGTGCAGGGGCTGGAGATGGGCGCCGATGATTATCTGGCGAAACCTTTTTCCCTACTGGAGCTGATTGCCCGGGTGAAGGCGGTGTTCCGCCGTCAGGAAGCGATGGGACAAAATCTCTTGATGGATGCTGGACGTATCGCCTGCCACGGCCTGAATATCGACCCGCTGTCCAGGGAAGTCAGGCTACGCGGTGAACTGGTGGATCTCACGCCGCGCGAATTCGATCTGCTCTATTACTTTGCCCGCCATCCCGGCGAAGTTTTTTCGCGCCTGGCGCTGCTGGATAGCGTCTGGGGCTATCAGCATGAAGGCTATGAACATACGGTCAACACGCATATTAATCGTCTGCGCACGAAAATAGAGCGCGACCCGGCAGAGCCGGACATTATTCTTACCGTCTGGGGGAAGGGCTATAAATTTGCCCCCTACAGCGCCGGGGCGCAGTCATGATCCGCCGACTCAGCCTCAGCCAACGGCTGTCGTTGGTGTTTATCGGCCTGCTGCTGCTGTGCGCGCTCTCCGTCTGCCTGCTCCAGCTCTATAGCAGCGCGCAGTATGGTAACGTCATGGTGCAGCGGCTTTCCGCCGGGCTGGCGCAGCAGATTGCCGCTCGCGAGCCGCTGCTCAACGCCCGCGGCGAGGTCGATCGCGCGGCATTGAAACCACTATTTGACCGTCTGATGGTATTTAACCCAAGCGTCGAGCTGTACCTCGTTTCGCCGGATGGCGAGCTGCTGGCGGATGCCGCGCCGCCGGGGCACATTAAACGCCAGCGCATTGCCATGGCGCCGGTGCAGGCGTTTCTCTCCGGCGGCGCGTGGCCGATTTATGGCGACGATCCGCGCAGCATGGACCAGCAAAAAGTGTTTAGCGCCGCGCCGCTACGCCTTGACGGCCAGTTACGTGGCTATCTTTATATTATTCTGCAGGGCGAAACGTTTAATGAACTGGCGCAGAGCGCCTGGCAGAAGACGCTGTGGAGCTTGCTGCTATGGACCCTGCTGCTGGTGGCGCTATTTGGCCTGTTGGCCGGCGGCCTGGCGTGGTACTGGGTAACGCGCCCGGTACGCCAGCTGACGGCGCTGGTGGCGGCGGGGGATAGCGACAGCATTCGCGCAATCAAAGCGCTGGCGGCGCAGGCGCCGGACCCGTATCCCGGAAATGAAGTGGCGCTGCTGCATAACCGTTTTATCGAACTGGCGCAGCAGATCGCCGGGCAGTGGGATCGGCTGGCCGATAGCGATCGTCAGCGCCGGGAGTTTATTGCCAATATTTCGCATGACCTGCGCACGCCGCTCACTTCACTGCTGGGGTATCTGGAGACGCTATCGCTTAAGGATGATCGCCTGACGGCGCAGGAGCGCAAGCAGTATCTGAATATCGCGCTACGCCAGGGAAATAAAGTTCGTCATCTGTCGCAGCAGCTATTTGAGCTGGCACGCCTTGAACATGGCGGTATTAAGCCGCAGCCGGAAAAGTTTATCCTTGCCGAGCTGATTCAGGACGTGGCGCAAAAATTCGATCTGGCGATTGCCACCCGCGAAATCCGTCTGCGCCTGGAATTGGCGTCAGGTTTGCCGTTGGTTGAGGCGGATCTTTCGATGATGGAGCGGGTATTAACTAATCTGCTGGATAACGCCATTCGCCATACTCCGCACGGGGGCGAAATTCGTCTCTCCTCGCGCCAGCAGGGGGCACAGGTGGTGGTCGAGGTGGCCGATAGCGGCCCGGGCGTCGCCGGTGAATTACGGGCCAATCTGTTTGAGCGGCCATCGGTACTGGAACCGGGGCAGCAGAGCGCCTCACGAGGCGGGCTGGGGTTGATGATTGTTCGGCGGATGCTGCAACTGCACGGGGGCGATATTCGCCTGCTGGAAGTACCGGCAGGGGCGTGTTTCCAGTTTACCCTGCCGCTGTAAGGGGGAGCGTTGCCGTTTGACCCGGCTCAGGCGGTTGCGCCGTAAGCCGGGAAGCGCAGGTCTTACTCCGGGAACCACTGGTTGCTAATTTTCTGGTAGGTTCCGTCAGCTTTAATCGCTTTCAGCGCGGCGTTGAGTTTTTCCAGCAGCGCTTTATTATCCGGGCGCACCGCAATGCCGAGACCGGTACCGAAGTACTGCGGGTCGGTCACTTTCGGCGTCGCCGCGCCTAACTGCGGGTTGGTCTTCAGCCATTCGTTGACCACCGCGGTATCGCCGAAGACGCCATCGATACGGCCGTTTTTCAGGTCGATAATGGCATTCTGATAGCTATCGTAAGCGACGGTTTTGACTTCCGGGTGCTTATCCTGCAGGTATTTCTGGTGCGTGGTGCCGTTTTCCATGCCGATACGCTTACCCTTCAGGTCATCAAAAGAGTGGTACGCGTCTTTTTTGGCGATCACCAGCGCCGAGTTGGCATAGTACGGGTCGGTAAACACGACCTGTTTGCTACGCTCAGGCGTGATGTCCATGCCGGAAATTACCGCATCATACTTTTTAAATTTTAGCGCCGGGATCAGGCTGTCGAAAGCGTGGTTGGTAAAAGTACAGTCGGCCTGCATTTGCTTACACAGCGCTTTAGCCAGATCGAGATCGAAACCGACAATCTGGTTATTCGCATCCATGGATTCAAATGGCGGATAGGTCGCGGAAACGCCAAAGCTGATTTTTTCCGCGGCAGCGGCGCCAAAGGCGAAAGAGCTAAGCAGAGCGGCCAGAACTAACTTTTTCATAGTGGGACTCCCGTCGGTCAATCTTATGATGTTGTGCCGGTTTACGGCTGAAGTTCACAATGCCATTAAATGAATTTATATGCAATAAAGTTGTATGTTTATTTTATTGGTTATAAAAAAAACGGGTAAGCATTGGCACTTACCCGTTTCATTATTTACTGTTTATGCATTTCGTAATGTTAGTTACGACGCTCGAAGGCCAGCGCTTTTCTTTCCACCAGACGCATCAGCAGCGTCAGCAGGCCGTTCACCACCAGATAAATGATACCGGCTGCGCCGAAGACCATCACGTCATAGGTGCGCCCGTACAGCAGTTGGCCATGACCCATCACTTCCATCAGGGTGATGGTGTAAGCCAGCGAGGTGCTCTTAAAGACCAGTACCACTTCGTTAGAGTACGAGGAGAGGGCGCGTTTAAAAGCATACGGTAGCAGAATCGCCAGCGTATCCTTCTTGCTCATCCCCAGCGCGCTGCAGGACTGCCACTGGCCGTCCGGAATGGCGCGGATGGCGCCGTAGAACAGCTGGGTAGTATAAGCCGCGCTGTTTAACGATAAGGCGATCAGCGCGCACAGCCAGGGCTCAGAAATCAGATGCCACAGCACCGGGTAATTCTGCAATGACGGGAACTGTCCTGGCCCGTAGTAGATCAGGAAGATCTGCACCAGCAGCGGCGTCCCGGTAAACAGGGTGATATAGCCGCGGACGATCCACACCACCACCGGCGTTTTTAACGTCAGGACGATGGTAAAGATCAGCGCCAGGATCAGCGCCACGACGATCGATGCCGCGGTCAGCGTCAGGCTAGTATGCAGCCCTTTCAGCAGTTCGGGTAAGTAATCGAGCATCAACCTGGTCTCCGTTCGAAGCGCGTCGCACGCTGGTCAATACGCTTGAGGATGTATTGACTCAACAGGGTGATGACGAGATAAATCGCTGCCGCAATGATGTACCAGTTAAACGGTTCCTGAGTACGGGTAGCAATACTTTTGGTTTGCAGCATCAGGTCGTTGACGCTGATAAGGCTGACCAGCGCGGTATCCTTCAGCAGCACCAGCCACTGGTTGCCCAGACCCGGCAGAGCATGGCGCCACATCTGCGGCATCACCAGGCGAAAGAATATCGCCGCCTTCGACAAACCCAGCGCTTGTCCGGATTCCCACTGCCCCTGCGGCACCGCTTTCAAGGCGCCGCGCAGGGTCTGCGAGGCATAGGCGGCATACAGTAGGGAAAGCGCAATGGCGCCGCAGAGGAACGGGCTGACGTCGAAATTCTCAATTTGCATCTGTACCGGAATCTGCACAAACCCAAGATTGAGAGTAAAACCGTCAGACAGCGTCAGCAGCAGCTGTGAGGAACCAAAGTAGATAAACAGCACCACCAGAATTTCCGGTAGGCCGCGTAAAATCGTGACGATGCCGGTCGCCAGCCATGCCACAGGACACCATTTCACCGACTCCAGCACGGCGAAAAGCATCGCCAGCACCAGGCCGATGACCAGCGCGCAAACGGCAAGGCCGACGGTCATCCCGGCGGCGCTTGCTAATGGAAAAAATTCGTTCATTCAGCGTTACTTCTGGAACCATTTGCTATAGATGGTCTGGTACGTCCCATCTTTCTTCACTTTTTCCAGCGCAGCATTAAATTTCTGCTGCAGCTCGGTATTGCCCTGACGAACCGCAATGCCGAGGCCGGTACCGAAGTAGTCTTTATCCGTCACTTTATCACCCACTGGCGCCAGCTTCGGATTGCTCTTCAGCCATTCGGTCACTACCGCCGTGTCGCCGAAGACGGCGTCAATGCGGCCGTTTTGCAGATCCAGTTTGGCATTCTGGTAGCTGTCGTAAGGAACGGTGGTGATTTCCGGATGCTTATCAGTGATGAATTTCTGGTGGGTAGTGCCGTTCTGCACGCCAACTTTTTTGCCTTTAAGCTGGTCAATGCCGGTGAACTTGCCCTGCTGGCCGACGAACAGCGCCGAGTTTTCATAATACGGGGTGCTGAACAGTACCTGTTTTTCACGCTCAGGGGTGATATCCATACCGGCCATGACGGCGTCGAAGCGGCGGAATTTCAGCCCTGGGATCAGACTATCGAAAGCCTGGTTAGTAAAGGTGCAGGTCGCGTCCATCTCTTTGCACAGCGCGTTAGCCAGATCGACGTCAAAGCCGACGATTTTGTTGTTGGCGTCTACCAGCTCAAACGGAGGGTAGGAGGCCTCGGTGGCGAAACGGATGGTCTGGGCTGCGGTAGCGGAAAGGCTCATGCCCGCGAGCAGAGCGGCAATCAGTACTTTTTTCATCGTTATTTCCCCGAAAACATCAATGTGAAAGATAGTTTTTAAAGGCGTCGGTTTGCGGATGCGTGAAGCAGTTAGCATCCCCTTGCTCAACGATATGCCCGTTTTCCATATACACCACGCGGCTGGCGGTTTTACGCGCCACTTCCACTTCGTGGGTAACGATAACCTGGGTGATTCCGGTCTCCGCCAGTTCGCGAATGATGCTGACGATCTGGGCAGTGATTTCCGGATCCAACGCGGCGGTGGGTTCATCAAATAGCAGCACCTGAGGCTCCATCATCAGCGCGCGGGCAATCGCTACGCGCTGCTGTTGACCGCCTGACAGATGCAGCGGATAGCGGTCGCTGTAAGGTTTAAGGCGTAAACGCTCGAGTAGTTTTTCGGCGCGCACCAGCGCCTGATCTTTGGTTAATCCCAGCACGCGGCACGGGGCTTCGATCAGGTTTTGCACCACGGTCAGGTGTGGCCACAGGTTGTACTGCTGGAAGACCATCCCGACATTCTGGCGCAGCTCGCGAATAGCTTTGTCAGACGGCGCTTTGGTGAAGTCGAATTGATTACCGGCGATGTTTAAGGTACCGGAACGCGGCATCTCCAGCAGGTTGAGTACGCGAAGCAGCGAGCTTTTACCGGCGCCGCTTGGGCCGAGGAGCACCAGCGTTTCCCCCTGCGGGCAATCCAGCGTGATGTCGAACAGCGCCTGGTGCGCGCCGTAGAAGCAATTAATGCCGTTTAGTTTAATACTCATCTGGGCAGTCTGATACGAATAGCTATTGAGGCCGCAAATAGTACCTTTGACAGAATAGTTATGCAATATTTATGCGTTAAAAGTTAAATGTAAACCACATTTATCACTAAAGTTAGCACAAAATATGGGTTCGTGTGGTAGGGGGGAACAAATGTCGGCATTACCGCACGGAATACCGACATTTTACCGGGGTTATCGTTTCAGCGGGGTGGCTTTAACGCCGAAATCAGCGTTTCTCAAGACTCTGACGCAGCGTACCCGCCGGAGCGTGGCTGTTTATGCCAAGGTAGCGGACATCGTCAACCGCCCAGCACTGGCCTTCCTGAATCATCAGCACTTCATCTTTCCAGCTCTGCGTACCCTGTTTCAATTCGACGCGCAGCGGAATATTGCGCGCATCGCGGTTCGGGATGGTCGAGGCGCTGGCGACGTCGGCGCTATCCGCCGGGGTGGAACTGCTGGAGAATGGATTTGATTGCAGCAGCGCGTTACGCGATGGATCCTGACGGGCGTCGTTCAGCAGTTTAGCCAGATCGTCGCTCAGATAAGGGCGCAGCGCGGTGAGATCGTTATTTCGGTGCTGGATTTGATAATCATAGAACTGCTGCGCTACCTCGTCCGGGCCGCCCTCGATGCAGGAACCGCTGCGGGTGCCGTTGTCTTTATAAGCCGGGGTCACGGTGGTACAGGCGCTCAGCGCCAGTGCGCAAGGCAAAACAAGTGCAAGAATGTTGTAGCGCATGATGATTTCCTTATGAACTCACTACGTTGTTAGATTCTGCTAAAGCATAGCGTAAGCGCGCCAATTGTACTTGACGCAAAGAGCTAAGACCTTGATGTGACAACGACCATCGGCTGCCCGCGCCTCTTGTGCGGGCAGCCGGCGTATCAGAACTGATAACTATAGTTGACGCTGGCGAACCACAGATAAGGGCGATCGTAGCTGCCGGCAATGAGTTCCGGTGATTTTACGTGGGAAGATTGCATGTGCAGATAAGAGACTGCGACGCCGATATTGCTGGCCGGGGTTATCTGGTATTGCGCGCCGGTGGCGAAGCGCCACTCATCGCCGGTCGGCAGCGAGAGCGCGGTGTCGCTTTGTGAATCATAAACCGTGCTGTCGAACCCGACGCCGGCGTTCAGACGCCACTGCTCGGTCGGCCGGTACTGTACGCCGACGGCGGTATGCCAGGAGTCCTTCAGGCGGTTATTTTTACTACTTTCGTGACCGGCAACGGTGATTTGCGGGCTGCCGAACTGGCTCCAGTCCTGCCAGCCGAGATCGCCCATGACCGACCACTGTTTATTGATGTCATGCACCAGGCTGAGCATAATCTGCTGCGGCGCGCGGACCTGGGCGGAAATCGGTAGATCATATGAGACGTTCGGTAAATTAGGGAAACGCGCTTTCCCCTTAACGTTAAAGTCATAATCGGTTTTACTGTTCCAGGTGATGCCGGCGCGGGTCTGGTCGGTCAACTGCATCAGCAAACCCAGGCGGTAACTCATCGCCCAATCATAATCTTTATCTTTCTCGTCATTGCCGTCGACGTTGCGCGTTAGCGACAAATAACCGTAGTTCAGGTTGGCGGAGGCGCCGACAGAGAGCCGATCGTTAAGTTTCCATGCCAGCGATGGGCTCAGCGTCATCGCCACCATGGTGCTTTTTTTGATCAGCCGGTCGCCGGCCCAGTTGCCAAAATCAATGCCTAAACCGTAGTTGCCGTACAGACCGATCCCGGCATACACCTCATCATTGATTTTCTGCGCATAAAAGCCGCTGGCGTTAGGGAACAGATTCATCACGTTACCAGGACTATTACCGCCGTGGTCATTATTCATCTGGTACGGGACATCGCCGCCCATGACCTGTGCGCCGCCGGTAAACATATGATCCGGCAGCCGGGTCATGCCGGCAGGGTTGGTGACGATGGTGGAGGCATCCTGCGCGCGGGCGGCCTGGCCTGCGCCTGCCAGGCCGACGTCTTCGGTGCCGATTTCATAAAAATAGAGCGCGCTGGCATGGGTAAAGCCAGAGCAGAGCAACCCAGAAATAAGAAATGCGATTTTTTTCATTTGCCACCTGCGGTAATTTAAACGCGAGCATCTTCTTATGCCCAAAAGTATAGAGGACATCTCTTTTTGGCGTCGAATTTATACTGATAGTCCAGGGGGATATATTGCGAGTCCGATAACGGAGTGGATTAACTATTTTAGACGTTATCCGGATTAGCATCCTGATGAAGGCGCATATTTGATATGACTAGTCGCGGATGGTAAATGAGAAAGGCGTATAAAAATAAATGTTCGCAGGAAAATTAAAAAGAAGCATTATCATCCTCAGATGATAATGCTCTTATAATGGGAAAAACTAATTATTTCTTCTTATAGATATTCGCGGATACGTGCAGTTTCTTATCGGTATTGCCGGAAGAGAGAACCACAACGTCAGCGCCTTTTTCATCGGCTTTTTTGATCAGTTCTTCGCGCGCATCGCTTGGCGCAGTTTGACCGGTAGAGGAGATGGTACCAATTTTGTGGTATTGACCCTGTACTTTAGCGAAATCTTCTTTGCTCAGAATTTCTGCAGAAAATGCGTTCGCGGTTAAAAACAATGCTGCACCTGCCACTAAAGCTGCATATTTCATATTATTAATCTCCATTGTTTATCTTGCTATCATCATGCCCTTGTTTTAACTAACCAATGAGCGCCATCAGATTGAATCAAGCCCGTCTTTTTTTCAAGCGAAATGCTGCATTTTTATGACCTTTAATTAACGATTTTTTAAAGAAAAGATGACGTGGTTCTCATTGATAACGCTTGCTTTTTATTGCGCAATAGACTGTATCGGGGCGTAAGATCTTTTTCATCTGTCGTTAGCTGAAAATGACGTTAAGCGGCGAGTGGCTGAAGCGGCCGGCAACAGACATTCCCGGATTGATGGTTTATCATATAGAAAAGTTACCGCGGGCAGCTTAACGCATTGTCCAGATGCTGAAAAAGGAGTAGCTATGCCGACAGAACAACGGCTGGATCCGCGCGAAAATCGAACGATGCTGTGGGCCAGTCGCGAAAATGTGCAAAAACACGCGCTGTCGCGCAGCATGCCGTGGCTGGCGTTCGTCAATATTGCCTTTGCCTTGATGGTCATCTTCCGCAACGTTCTGTTCACCGAGTTCAATCATCAAAGATTGACTAATCCAGATATTATCCCTTATCTGGAGATGGCGCTTGGGGTCATTATCGTTTTCTCGCTGGCGCTTTGCGTGATGGTTATCTCCGGGCGAATATTAAGTGGTATTTATGCCACTAAAGTGATTTCTGCTATCTTATTGATCCTCAGCTTATGTTGGGCGATGAGTAGTTACTGTTTCATCATTTTATGGTCGCTGCCGTTCGCCTGGCCGCTGCTGGTTATTTTAATGACCACCGGTCTTGCCGCGCTCTATTATTTCCCGGTGGGCCTTGTAGCTTACCTTGTTCCTTTATGGGGTACTTCATTACTCGCTGGGGTGCAAATACATCACGGCGTCGATTTACGTTTTTTAATTCTTTGGGTAATTTGTACCGCTATTATGGTATACGGCCGTCAGATATTACAGCGCTGGTATGATGAAGCCTGGAATACCCATCAGGAGAATATGCAACTGATTAACCGGCTGGAAAACATGGCTAATCAGGATGCGTTGACGGCGACGGCTAACCGTCGGGCGCTGGACAATTTTTTGGCTCAGGCCTGGGAACGGAAAGAGCCGCTGGCGCTGATCATTCTCGATGTCGACTTTTTTAAACGTTATAACGACCACTACGGTCACCAGGCCGGTGATTACTGCCTCTCCTGCATCGCCTCAGTGCTGAAGATGTCGGTGCGCGCGCAGGATGATATGGTGGCGCGCTATGGCGGCGAGGAGTTTGTGATTGTCCTGCCGCTGCAATCATTAGATAGCGCTACGGCGGTGGCGCAGCGGATCCAACAGAAAATTCGCGAAGCGGCGCTGCCGCATGCCAAATCCGATGTTGGGCCGCTGGTGACGGTCAGTATGGGGATTGTCGCTTCAGAGGGAGGCACCCCACCTTCAGAGTTGATCGCGCAGGCGGATGCGGCGCTGTATAAAGCCAAGCAAGAAGGGCGTAATCGATGGTCTTATTAGGAAAGCGCATTATCCAGCTTGCGCTTGCCGCGTTGCTGCTGGCAGGCTGTGCGCAGGAGCAGGGCATTGTCGACAAACAGGGTTATCAGCTGGATACCCGTCATCCGGCGCAGGCGGCTTATCCTCGTATTAAGGTCCTGGTCATTCACTATACCGCCGATAACTTTGATGTCTCGTTGGCAACCCTGACCGATAAAGAGGTCAGTTCTCACTATTTAATTCCCGAGCAGCCGCCGCTGCGCCACGGTAAACCGCGTATCTGGCAACTGGTGCCGGAGGAAGATTTAGCCTGGCACGCTGGCATCAGCTTCTGGCGCGGCAGCACGCGCATCAACGATACGTCGATTGGTATTGAGCTGGAAAATCGCGGCTGGCAAAAAAACGGCGATATAAAAAGTTTTACCCCATTTAATCCAGCGCAAATTGCAGCGCTTATCCCGCTGGCGAAAGATATCATCGCCCGCTATCACATTCAGCCGCAGAACGTCGTCGCCCATGCCGATATCGCGCCGCAGCGTAAGGACGACCCCGGCCCGCTGTTCCCGTGGCGAGCGCTGGCGCAGCAGGGGATTGGTGCCTGGCCCGATGATGCGCGTGTCGCCTTTTATCTGCAAGGGCGCCCGAGCTGGCAGCCGGTCGATCGCGGCGAATTGTTAGACCTGCTGTCGCGCTACGGCTATCAGGTCACTCCGGAGATGACCCCGGCGCAGCAAAAACGGGTGATCATGGCTTTCCAGATGCACTTCAGGCCATCACGCTGGGACGGCGTGGCCGATGCGCAAACGCAGGCCATCGCCGAGGCGTTGCTGGAAAAATATGGGCAGGGGTGAACATTTGGCAGCAAACAGGATGGTTTGCTGCCGTAATCGACGGTTTTAATCGTGCAGTTTACCGTGGTCTTTTAACCACGCTGCGGTGCGCGAAACGCCCTCATCCAGGGTAACGATCGGCTGATAGCCAAGTTCCTGCTGGGCGCGGGAGATATCGAGGGTAAAGTCGAAATTGAGCTTTGAGACGCCGTAATGGGTGAAGGCCGGTTCTTTTGCCGATTTATTACCGAAATGCTCCATGCTACGGGCGATAATATCCAGCATCGGATAGGGCACCGAACGGATTCGGCACTTGATGCCCAGCTCGTCAATAAGCTTCTGCACAATGCTGCGCAGCGTCCGCGGCTCGCCGTTGCTGATATTCCACGCCCGCGCGGAAGGTAAGTGGTCGCACTGCGGCTGACTGGCCAGCCACATCGCATGCACCGCATTTTCGTAGTAGGTCATATCCACCAGCGCGTTACCGCCGCGCGGCAGGAGCACGCTGCCGTAGTGGCGCATCATCTGCACCATTCGCGGAATAAAGACCTTATCATGCGGCCCGAACAGGCTTTGCGGGCGCAATATCGTAAAGCGGGTATGCGGGTTCGCCTGCGCCAACAGGTTGATAACCTCTTCGCTGGCCGCCTTGCTGCGGGCGAATTCATTGGCGAAGCGGTGCGGGCGGAAATCTTCCTGAATATCGCGATGGTGGTGATAATCGAAATAGAGCGAAGGCGATGAAATATGGACGAAATTGCGTACGCCCCAGGCCACGGACCATTCGCCAAGGCGGCGCGTTGCGCGAACGTTGGCTAAATCGAAGGCTTGTTGGGTTCCCCACGGCGAGGTAAAGCTGGAACAGTGCCATAGCGTATCGATACCGGCGAGCATCACTTTAGCCTGCGAAGAGACCAGTTCGGTTAGATCAGCAGGAATAAACTCCGCGCCCATTTTGCTCAGAAGCTTACCCATCGCTTCGTTGCGCCCGGTCGCTCGCACGCTGATGCCCTTGTTGCGCAGATATTCCACCGCATTACGGCCTAATCCGCTGGTCGCACCGGTAACCAGTACCTTCATATCAATCTACTGTCCCAGAAAAGAATTTCGTGCGCATTTTTCCGTGATTCTCCCGAGTATGCAATGAGAATCATGAAAGAATAACGCTTAATCTTCGTTTTTGCCTGTGATTTGCTCGGCCTGGCGGGCGATGCGTCGCGCCATGCCGCGAAAAATAAACAGATGCGCCGGGATCATCAGCAGCCAGTAGAACAGGCCGGGCATGCCGTGTGGATGCCACCAGGCGCGAACGTCGAGCTCGCGATGGTCGCCTTTATCGCGAATGGTAAAGCTTAAACGACCAAGACCGGGAGCTTTCATGCCAAACAATAGGGTTAACTGTTGTTCTTCTTCCACAATAATCACTTTCCAACTGTCGACCGTATCGCCGGTTTGCAGATAGTCATGCCGCGGTCGCCCTTTGGCCAGGCGGTGGCCGACCAACAGGTCCATAGCGCCGCGGATTTTCCACAGGATATTGCCGAAGAAGTACCCCTCTTTGCCGCCGATTTGGTTCACCACTCGCCACAGCGCCTTACGGCTCGCCCGGGTGCTAACGGTGCAGCCTGCCTGCTTGGGGTAGTAGCCATACTCCGGCCGCCAGCGGGCGAAAGCCTGAGCGTCGTAGCCCCAATCGCTGGAGTTCACCAGCTGTTCTTCCTCTTTCAGGGTACGACGCACCGCCTGATCGAAGGGAATCAAGGTTTGCGGGATCAGCGCGCGTAGCGAACGATCGTCGGCGATCAGATCGTGCTTGAGCCCCTGAATCAGCGCTTTAGCGATGGTGGGGGGCACCGAGGTGATAACGTTGAGGAACCACACCGAAATCCAGCGGGTCGGAAAGGGGATAGGGATCAACAGGCGATGCTTACCGCTGACCGCCATAAAATGGGTGAACTGCTGCTGATAGCTGAGAACATCCGGGCCGGCGGCTTCGAAAACGCGGTGTTCACGGGCCGGATGGTTGAGTAACTCCACCAGATAGTAGAGCAGGTTTTCCAGCGCGATGGGCGTGGTGCGCGATCGAACCCAGCGCGGCGGCGTCAGCACCGGCAGGTTGTAAACCATGTCGCGCATCACTTCAAAAGCGGCGGAACCGGCGCCGACGATGATACCCGCCCGTAACTCGGTGACGGGGATCCCTGACTCGCGTAGAACATCGGCCGTCACCTGGCGGGCGCGCAGATGGTCGGACTGCTCCTGCGCCGGAGCCTGCAGCGAGCTGAGAAATATCACCTGGCGCACCGGCGTCTGACGCAAAGCATCGCGCACGTTAACGGCGACCCGGCGTTCATGAGCGATGAAATCACCGCCTTCGCCCATGCCATGCACCAGGTAGTAAAGGGTATCGACCCCGCGAAGCAGAGCAGGGAGATCCTGCGGCTGATTGAGGTCGATAGCGTGGCAGGTGACGCCGGAAAGATCGAGCTTCTGCAGCCTGTCGATATGGCGTGCCGCCGCCAACACCGGATAACCTCGCGCGCTTAATTCGCGCACCAGATGCTGGCCAATATAGCCGCTGGCGCCAAGCACCAGAATAGATTGCGACACGCCTGACTCCTTAGCGTTGTAAAAAGGCTTGCCAGTGACCGACCACTTCCGTCAACTGCTGGCGGTTAACATCGAGATGCATGACCAGACGCACGACAGGCGAGGCGTTGATCAACACGCCGCGGGCCTGCATGAATTCGCCGAGCGCCCGAGCCTGCTCCTCACCGACGCGCACGAACAGCATGTTGGTGTCGTGGCGCATCACGTCAGCGCCGACGGCGCGAAGCTGTTCCGCCATCCACGCGGCGTTGTCGTGATCCTCCTGCAGACGGGAAACGTTATTCTGCAGAGCATACAGACCGGCGGCGGCCAGAATGCCTGCCTGACGCATCCCGCCGCCGACCATTTTACGCCAGCGAATGGCGCGGCGGATGTACGCTTCGTTGCCCAGCAGCAGAGAACCGACCGGCGTACCGAGCCCTTTTGACAGGCAAATGGTGAACGAATCGCAGTACTGCGCGATATCGCGCAGCTCGCAGCCGTACTCTACAACGGCGTTGAAGATACGCGCCCCATCGACGTGTAGCGCCAGATTGCGCTGGCGGGTGAACGCCCAGGCCTCTTGCAGATAGCCGCGTGGCAGCACCTTACCGTTGTGCGTGTTCTCCAGGCTTAACAGGCGGGTGGGGGCGAAATGGATATCGTCGGGCTTAATTTTGGCCGCCACTTTATCCAGCGGTAGCGAACCGTCCGCCGCGGCATCGATCGGCTGCGGCTGAATGCTGCCCAGCACCGCAGCGCCGCCGGCTTCATACAGATAGTTATGCGCGCCCTGGCCGACGATGTACTCTTCGCCGCGCTGACAGTGGCTAAGCAGGCCAACGAGGTTGGCCTGGGTGCCGGTAGGCAGAAACAGCGCCGCCTCTTTACCTGCGAGCTCAGCGGCATAGCGCTGGAGTTCATTGACGGTCGGGTCGTCGCCATACACATCGTCCCCGACCGGGGCGGCCATCATGGCCTCCAGCATGGCGCGCCCGGGGCGGGTTACGGTATCACTGCGAAGATCTATCACGGCATATCCTTGTTCTGATTCAGGGTGATAGCATTGTTTTACCTGAGCCAGTTGGTTTTCGCTAGTTCAATGACTTCGTCTCCGCGTCCGCTGATGATCGCGCGCAGCATATACAGGCTAAAGCCTTTAGCCTGCTCCAGCTTAATTTGCGGCGGGATCGCCAGCTCTTCCTTAGCGACAACTACATCGACTAATACCGGACCGTCGGTGCTAAAGGCGGTCTGCAGCGCCTCATCAACCTCAGAGGCTTTCTCGACGCGTATCCCTTTGATCCCGCAGGCTTCGGCAATGCGGGCGAAGTTGGTGTCGTGCAGTTCGGTTCCATCGGTCAGATAGCCGCCGGCTTTCATCTCCATCGCCACGAAGCCGAGAATGCTGTTATTAAAAATGACGATTTTTACCGGCAGCTTCATCTGCGCCAGCGATAAAAAGTCACCCATCAGCATGCTGAAGCCGCCATCACCGCACATCGCGATGACCTGGCGATGCGGCGCGGTCGCCTTGGCGCCAATAGCCTGCGGCATGGCGTTGGCCATCGAGCCGTGGTTAAACGAACCCAGCAGGCGGCGTTTGCCGTTCATTTTCAGATAGCGCGCCGCCCAGACGGTAGGGGTACCGACGTCGCAGGTAAAGATCGCGTCGTCGTCGGCAAAGCGGCTAATCTGCTGCGCCAGATACTGGGGATGGAGCGCTTTCTCGCTGGGTTTGGCGAGATCGTCAAGCCCTTTACGCGCTTCGCGATAGTCCTCCAGCGCTTTATCGAGAAAGCGGCGATCGGTTTTCTCTTCCAGCAGCGGCAGCAGCGCTTTCAGGGTCGATTTGATATCGCCCACCAGCGCCATATCCACCTTACTGTGCGCGCCGATGCTACCGGGGTTGATGTCGATCTGGATAATTTTGGCGTCGGTGGGATAGAACGCGCGATAGGGGAACTGGGTGCCGAGCAGGATCAGCGTGTCGGCGTTCATCATGGTATGGAAACCGGAAGAGAAGCCGATAAGCCCGGTCATGCCAACATCGTAAGGATTATCGTATTCGACGTGCTCTTTGCCGCGCAGAGCATGGACGATAGGGGCCTTAATTTTCGCCGCAAACTCTACCAGCTCCTGGTGCGCGCCGGCGCAGCCGCTGCCGCACATCAGGGCAATATTACTCGAGTAACGGATAAGCTGCGCCAGCTTGTGCAGCTCTTCGTCCGCCGGGGTGACCGTGGGCTGCGGCGCATGATACCAGTGGCTGCTGGCGCTTTCCGGAGCCGGTTTCAGCGCTACGTCGCCGGGCAACACAACTACCGAAACGCCGCGGTTAATGACCGCCTTACGCATGGCGATAGCCAACACCTGCGGAATTTGCTCCGGAGTGGAGACCAGCTCGCAGTAGTGGCTGCATTCGCGGAACAGCTCTTGTGGATGGGTTTCCTGGAAATAACCGCTGCCGATTTCGCTCGAGGGAATATGGGCGGCGATGGCCAGCACCGGTACGTGGTTGCGATGGCAATCGAACAAACCGTTAATCAGATGAAGGTTGCCCGGCCCGCAGGAACCGGCGCAGACCGCCAGCTCGCCGGTGAGTTGGGCTTCGGCACCGGCGGCAAAGGCGGCAACCTCTTCATGCCGGGTCGGCATCCATTCGATGGTCCCCATGCGGTTTAAACTGTCGCTCAAGCCGTTGAGGGAATCCCCGGTTACGCCCCAAATACGTTTAACGCCAGCTTGTTCAAGGGTTTTTGCAATATATGACGCCACGGTCTGTTTCATGGTTTTCCATCTCCTTTTTGTGATAACGCTATCAAGCTTAGATGAAACTACAGGTCGCGTTGCCGATTGCCCCTTATTTTTCGCTGGTTTTATTGGCGGAATATTGCGCATACTCTGGGAACACATAGGGTGTAAAACAGGAAGCACATCAAATGGTTAAGGGATTGTTAAACACAGTAAATAAAACGCTATCGCATGAAGATGCCGGTAAACTCTTGTTACGACTTGCCGTTGGCGGCTTAATGTTGTTTCACGGTCTGCATAAGCTAATCGACGGCGTGGATGGCATTAGCGGGATGCTGGTCGCGAAAGGGCTACCGGGGTTCATTGCCTACGGCGTGCTGGTGGGGGAGGTCGTCGCGCCTTGTTTACTTATTCTTGGCGTCTTGACGCGCCCGGCGGCGCTGATGTTGGCGTTCACCATGGCGGTCGCCTGGTTGATGGTTGGGACGGGTAAAACTTTCGCGCTGGATGCCGTCGGCGCATGGGCGATTGAAAGCCTGGTCTATTTCTTTATCGGCGCGTTGGCGATTGCGCTATTAGGGGCTGGGCGTTATTCGTTGGCCGGTCAGTCGGCCTGGCGGTAAAAAAGTGCCGGATGGCGGCATTAATGCCTTATCCGGCCTACGGTCCGTGCGGCCTGCCTTTAATTTATTCACCACGCTGGCTGACACTATTGGTGCTGGTGATCTCAAAATCCCCCGGTGGCGCTACCGCTTATCGGGGCTACAGCACGATGCGATTTGGTAGCCCGGAGAAGGCGCAACGCGCCGCGTCCGGGAAAATCCTTAAAAAAGTTGCAAACCGATAACAGTGCGGCCTGCCTTTAATTTATTCACCATGCTGGCTGAAACTGTCGGTGTTGGCGGCCTCAAAATCGCTGAGACGTTCCCGGAAGGCCGGGGCAGCCCGCATGGATGCGGGCTGAGGGCCGTGTTTTGCAAGGACGCTGCCTCGGCCCGACCCGAAGCCTGCAGGGATAAGTCGAAGGTACCACGAAGTGGCGATTTTGGCGGCCAGAGCCCGGGGGTACAGGGGGCGGCGGCGACTGGCCGCCCCCTGTACGCTCCCTGCGCCATGAGGGGCATAACGCAGAAGAAATATCGGAGCGCAATGTGCTCAGAATTAACACAAAGCACATGTTTTCCCCGACCAAAATCGTTGCAAACCGATAACAGTATCTACGGCCCTGTAGCCCCGGTAAGCGGTAGCGCCCCCGGGGATTTTAACCTCAGGCGAGAACCAGATCGCTCTGCGGGTGGCAGGAACAGGCCAGCACGTAGCCATCGGCGATTTCCGCATCGGTCAGCGTCATGGTGCTGGTAACGCTGTATTCGCCGGCAACCACTTTGGTTTTGCAGCAGCCGCAGACGCCAGCGCGGCAGGCGACGGTCACCGGTACCTTATTGCTTTCCAGCGCTTCCAGCAACGTGGTGCCGACCGGCGCGTAGAACGTTTTCGCCGGCTGCAGCTTAGTGAATTTCAATCCGTCGGAAGCGGCTTCCGCCACCGGGGTAAAGAACTTCTCTTTAAAGAAACGCGTCACGCCAAGCGCCGTCACTTCCTGTTCCACCATCTCCATATAAGGCGCCGGGCCGCAGGTCATCACGGTACGGCTGGCTAAATCCGGCACGCTTTGCAACAGCTCGCGAGTGAGGCGCCCGGCGATAAAGCCCGGCGTCGCGTCGTTTTCCGCCACCAGCGTGACCGGGTATTGACGCCACTCTTCGGCAAAAATCACATCCTTCGGCGAACGCACGTTAAAGATAACCTGCACATCCGCCTGCGGGCGGTACTTCGCCAACCAGCGGCGCATCGACATAATCGGCGTCACGCCGCAGCCGGCGGCCAGCATCAGAAAACGATCGCTTGTTTTATCTTCACAGGTAAATTCGCCCATCGCATCCGACAGCCAGATATAGTCGCCGCGTTTCACATCGCGGGTTAACCACTGTGAGCCTGCGCCATCGTCAATACGACGAACGGTCAGCGTAATGTATTCACTGACCCCGGGCGTTGAGGAGAGCGTATAGGCGCGCAGCGTATCCGCCGAATGGCGCACGCTAACCAGCGCGTACTGCCCGGCACGATAGGGATAATAGTCGTGGCACAGCAACGAAATCGTCCATACGTCCGGCGTTTCCTGCTGAATATGATGAACCTGCATTCGCCACGGGCACTGTTGAGTTGGCATTGTCATGCGGTGACTCCTTATGCGCTCAGCAACTGCTGCATATCTTGTTCTACGGTAGTGACGGAACGCAGACCGAACTTCTCGTTGAGGACAGCCAGCAGGTCCGGGGTGAAGAAGCCAGGCGCGGTTGGGCCGGTGACGATGTTTTTCACCCCGAGCGACAGCAGCGTCAGCAGGATGACGATGGCTTTTTGTTCGAACCAGGAGAGTACCAACGACAGCGGCAGATCGTTTACGCCACAGCCCAGTTTTTCCGCCAGCGTTACCGCGAGAATAATCGCCGAGTAGGCATCGTTACACTGACCGGCGTCGACCAGACGCGGCAGGCCTTCGATATCGCCGAAATCCAGCTTGTTGAAGCGGTATTTACCGCATGCGAGGGTTAAAATCAGGCAGTCGTCCGGTACGCTGGTGGCGAAATCAGTGAAGTAGTTACGTTCGCCGCGCGCGCCGTCGCAGCCGCCGACGAGGAAGATGTGGCGCAGTTTTTCACGGCTGACCAGATCAATCAGCGTATCCGCCGCGCCGAGCAGCGTCTGGCGGCCGAAGCCGACGGTGATCAGATGCGGGATTTCGCTATACGGGAAGCCGGCCATTTGCTGCGCCTGGGTGATAACCGGGGAGAAATCTTCGCCTTCCAGATGGTTGACGCCCGGCCAGCCGACGATGCTGCGGGTCCAGATGCGATCGTCGTAAGCGCCTACGGTCGGGTCGATGATGCAGTTGGAGGTCATCACGATGGGGCCCGGGAAGCGGGCGAATTCAACCTGCTGGTTCTGCCAGCCGCTGCCGTAGTTGCCGATCAGGTGTTTGAACTTACGCAGTTCCGGATAACCGTGCGCCGGCAACATTTCGCCGTGGGTATAGACGTTAACGCCGGTACCTTCGGTCTGCTCCAGCAGGTTATAAAGATCTTTCAGATCGTGGCCGGAGATCAGGATGCACTTACCTTCGGTGGCTTTAACGTTGACCTGAGTCGGCGTCGGGTGGCCATATTTCGTGGTTTCACCGGCGTCGAGGATGCTCATCACTTTGAAGTTCATCTGGCCGATTTCCATCGAACATTCCAGCAGAGCGTTCATATCGGCAGGCCAGGTCCCCAGCCACGCCATGATTTTATGGTACTGGGCGTAAATGTCGTTGTCGTACTGGCCGAGCACGTGCGCGTGTTCCATATAGGCCGCAGCGCCTTTCAGGCCGTACAGGCACAGCAGGCGCAGGCCGAGGATATTTTCACCGATCGCGGCCTTGTCTTTATTTGGCGTATAGTCCGCCGCCTGACGTTGCAGATCGCCCAGATCATCGCTAACCAGCTGCAGATCGGCGACCGGGCTGTCGACGGCGGCGTTGGCGTCAATATTCAGGCATTGCGCTTTCAACGCCTCGCGCATCGCGATCGCCTGACGGGCGTAGCCGACGATACGCGGCGAGTCGAAGTTCACGTTGGTCAGAGTAGAGAAGAACGCGCGCGGGGCGAAATTATCCACCTCATGATCGATGATGCCATATTCACGTGCCTTAACGGCCCATGCGGAGAGCCCCTGCAGCGAAGCAATCAGCAGATCCTGCAAATCGGAGGTTTCAGCGGTTTTACCGCACATACCCTGCGCGTAAGAACAGCCATTTCCTGCCGGCGTACGGATAGTTTGTTCACATTGCACACAAAACATGATCACACCCTTTAAAGTTATATTTTAGATACATGTTTAAGGTTATGCCTGTGTCTGTACGGAGAAAAGGTATTTCTGATACAACTTAAAGGGAGATTGATTTAGCGCAATTTTGGCGGTAGGGATCTACCGCCACAGGGGGATCAGGCTGAGAAGAACGCCATCAGCACCGGCACCAGCAGGCTGAGGATAAAACCGTGTACGATGGCTGCAGGCACGATTTCCACGCCGCCGGAGCGCTGTAGCACCGGCAGAGTAAAGTCCATCGAGGTTGCGCCGCACAGCCCAAGCGCGGTGGAGCGGCTACGCATTACCATGCCCGGGATCAGCATAATAGCCAGCAGCTCACGGGCCAGATCGTTAAAGAATGTGGCGCTGCCTATGACCGGGCCGTAGGATTCGGTCATCAGGATCCCCGAAAGGGAGTACCAGCCGAATCCGGACGCCATCGCCAGACCGGTTTTAATGGGCAGACCAAGAATAAGGGCATTAATCACTCCGCCAAATAATGAACTGGCTGCGACCACTACCGCGACAATCATGCCACGACGATTAAGGACTATTTGCCGTAATGTCATTCCATTATTACGTAGCTGAATACCGATAAGGAATAATAAGAAAATTAAAGTATATTCGCTGGCTTCGGTCGCATGTTGTAAAAAAGAGAGGCCGCTTAACCCCAGCAGAAAACCAATTAGCACGACGCCAAGCAGCTGCAGCGACTCGAGAGCCATCGCCAGGCGCGAGGGTAATTTTTCCGGACGATGCTTAACCCGCCACGGCATTTTTTTATCCAGCCATAGCAGTGCTGCAATATTGCACAGAATAATTACCACAATGCTGACCGCGGAGTAATGCAGTATTGATAACAGATTGCTGCTGAGGTTATCGAGGAAGGCAAGGCTAATCCCCATGAAAAAGAGGATGACGTAAACAATCCAGCTAAGCAGCCGGGTAATCAGTTTCAGTGCGGAAGGGTGACGCAGAGGAATCAGATAGCCGACAATCAACGGCAGCAGAATGATTAATAGTCCCGAAAACATGAACGGCAAGGTCCTTGCAAATTAAGAATAGCGCCAATGACACTACCCAATTCGCCAGGCCGAGTAAAGCTGTCGGCAAAAAGAAAAAACCCGGCATCGCCGGGCTTCTTGCGAGGATTAGTCGCGTTTTTCGAGCAGGGTGCGGTACAGCACGCCGCCGAGGATACCACCGATGATTGGCATCACCCAGAACAGCCACAGCTGCTGCAGCGCCCAGCCGCCCTGGAAGATAGCGACCGCGGTGCTACGCGCCGGGTTTACGGACGTGTTGGTGACCGGAATGCTAATCAGGTGAATGAGGGTCAGCGCCAGGCCGATGGCGATCGGCGCAAAGCCCGCCGGGGCGTTTTTATCGGTCGCACCGTGGATAACCAGCAGGAATCCGCAGGTCAGCACGATTTCGATAACGATAGCGGACAGCATCGAGTAGCCGCCCGGGGAGTGTTCGCCGAAACCGTTTGAAGCGAAGCCGCTCGCGGCAGCGTCAAAACCGGCTTTACCGCTGGCGACAACGTACAGCACCGCGGCGGCAATAATACCGCCGACCACCTGGGCGATAATATAACCGATGACGTCTTTAGCCGGGAAACGACCGCCGGCCCACAGACCTAAAGTTACCGCCGGGTTAAAGTGACCGCCGGAAATATGACCCACGGCAAAAGCCATGGTTAATACGGTTAAACCGAAGGCCAGGGCGACGCCGGCAAAACCAATTCCCAATTCCGGGAACGCTGCTGCCAGCACTGCGCTGCCGCAGCCGCCGAATACGAGCCAGAATGTGCCGAAGCACTCTGCTGCTAATTTTCTGAACATAACCACCTCAAATAATAATGTAAACGAACACGTTATGACGTGCCGGTCTTTATTTATCGACGCAAAGGATGACGATAAAAATAAAGCGTCGCTATTTTAGGGACGAACGCCACCCTCGGACTAGTTAAATAAATTGATGTAATTTGATTTAGAGCAATGAGATGATTTTCCTTTCACCATGCATGATTTATGCAAGTGTAGAACACAACGCTGAAAAATAAACTACTACCGAAGATGAATTAATTTATTAATTATATGAAATCAAGAGCCGATACCTTACAAACTCATTTGCTTCTGGATTCCATTGTCGGCGTGGGAAGCAGGGGGTGCCATGTCGTCTGCGCCTCGCTATACTGCTGATTACTGAAGGAGAATGTGGGCCAGGCGGAGGGGATATGCATCTTGAGCGTGTAGAGATCGTCGGATTTCGCGGTATCAACCGTTTATCGTTGATGCTCGAGCAAAACAATGTGCTAATCGGCGAAAACGCATGGGGTAAATCCAGCCTGCTGGACGCTCTGACGCTGCTTTTATCGCCTGAGTTTGACCTGTACCATTTCGTGCGCGATGACTTCTGGTTTCCCCCCGGCGATATTCAGGGGCGGGAGCATCATCTACATATCATTTTAACTTTCCGCGAGAATGAACCCGGGCGCCATCGCGTGCGCCGTTTTCGTCCGCTTAGCGATTGCTGGGTGCCGTGCGATGACGGCTACCAGCGTATTTTCTATCGCCTTGAGGGCGAGCTGGCGGATGACGGCAGCGTGATGACCCTGCGTAGTTTTATTAACTGCCAGGGAAAGGCGCTGGAGCTGCATGATATTGACGATCTGGCGCGCCACCTGGTACGCCTGATGCCGGTGCTGCGCCTGCGCGACGCCCGCTTTATGCGCCGAATTCACAACGGTACCGTGCCGCATTCGCCGCAAATTGAAATTACCGCCCGGCAGCTGGATTTTCTCTCCCGCGAGCTGGTTAATCACCCGCAAAATCTCACCGATGGGCAAATCCGCGAAGGGCTATCGGCGATGGTGCAACTGCTAGAACATTATTTCGCCGAGCAGAGCAGCGCGCAAAGCCGCAATCGCCTGATGCGCCGACGTTCTCATGATGAACAACGCAGCTGGCGCTATCTCGATATTATTAACCGAATGATTGATAAACCCGGCGGTCGTAGCCACCGGGTGATCCTGCTTGGACTGTTCTCCACTTTATTGCAGGCGAAGGGGACCGTCCGCCTCGATCGCGATGCGCGGCCGCTGCTGCTGATTGAGGACCCGGAAACGCGTCTGCATCCGATCATGCTTTCGGTCGCCTGGCATTTACTGAATCTGTTGCCGCTGCAGCGAGTCACCACAACCAATTCCGGCGAACTTTTGTCGTTAACGCCGGTTGAACAGGTGTGTCGGCTGGTACGTGAATCGTCCCGCGTCTCGGCGTGGCGGCTCGGTCCCGGCGGGATGAATGCGGAAGATAGTCGCCGCATTGCGTTTCACATTCGCTTCAACCGCGCGTCATCGCTGTTCGCCCGCTGCTGGTTGCTGGTGGAAGGCGAAACGGAAACCTGGGTTATCAACGAACTGGCGCGCCAGTGCGGGCATCATTTCGACGCTGAAGGGGTGAAGGTTATCGAGTTTGCCCAGTCCGGGCTTAAGCCGCTGATTAAATTCGCCCGCCGGATGGGGATTGAGTGGCATGTGCTGGTTGACGGCGATGAGGCCGGTAAGAAGTATGCCGCTACGGTGCGCGGGCTACTCAACAACGATAACGAACTGGAACGCGTGCACTTAACCATGCTTCCGGCGATGGATATGGAACACTTTATGTATCGTCAGGGGTTCGACGATGTTTATCATCGGGTGGCGCAGATCCCGGATAATATGCCGATGAACATGCGTCGGGTGATCACTAAAGCCATACATCGTTCATCGAAACCCGATCTGGCGATAGAGGTCGCGATGGAGGCTGGGCGGCGGGGAATTGACGCCGTCCCGACGTTGCTGAAAAAGATGTTTTCCCGCGTGCTGTGGCTGGCGCGCGGGCGCGCTGATTAGCCCAGCGGCGAAAACCGTGCCATGTTACGCCGCAAGACAAAGCCGCAGCCCAACATCAATAAACATTAAGCATTGCTAAAATTCTGGCTTCTGTTCGCCGTCGCTTCCGTTAGAATCATCTTCCGGGCTGCGGGGAATAGATCAGGAATTTTTTATGACATTGAATGGAAAACGCAGGAAAGTCTGGTGGCTGTTGGCGCTGGTGGTGGTTATTGCGGCTATCTGGGGATGGCGGATTCTGAACGCGCCGTTGCCGCAGTATCAAACGCTGGTGGCGCGTAAAAGCGATCTGCAGCAGAGCGTACTGGCGACGGGCAAGTTAGATGCGCTGCGTAAAGTCGACGTCGGCGCGCAGGTTAGCGGCCAGTTGAAGACGCTGCGCGTCAATATTGGCGATAAAGTACAGAAGGACCAGTTACTGGGGGTTATCGACCCGGAGCAGGCTGAAAACCAGATTAAAGAAGTCGAAGCGACGCTCATGGAACTGCGGGCGCAGCTTAAACAGGCGCAGGCCGAACGTAAGCTTGCGCAGGTAACCTTAGCGCGCCAGCAACAGTTGGCGCAGCGCCAGCTGGTATCACGCCAGGATCTGGATACCGCCGCCACCGATGTGGCGGTGAAAGAGGCGCAAATCGGCACCATCGAGGCGCAGATCAAGCGCAACCAGGCGACCCTCGACACCGCGAAAACCAACCTCGACTATACGCGCATCCTGGCGCCGATGTCCGGCGAAGTGACGCAAATTACCACCCTGCAGGGGCAAACGGTGATTGCCGCCCAGCAGGCGCCGAATATTCTGACCCTGGCTGACCTCAGTACCATGCTGGTGAAGGCCCAGGTTTCGGAAGCGGACGTAATCCATCTTAAGCCGGGGCAAAAGGCGTGGTTTACGGTACTCGGCGACCCCCTGACCCGTTACGAAGGTACGCTGAAGGATATTCTGCCGACGCCGGAAAAGGTCAATGATGCCATATTTTATTATGCGCGTTTTGAAGTCCCTAACCCGCAGGGGATCCTGCGTCTTGAGATGACCGCGCAGGTGCATATCCAACTGGCTGAAGTGAAAAATGTGATTACTATTCCGCTCAGCGCGCTGGGCGATGCCATCGGCGATAACCGCTACAACCTGCGTCTGCTGCGCAACGGGGAAGTGAAAGAGCGTGAAATTGTTATCGGCGCGCGTAACGATACCGATGTGGCGGTGGCGAAAGGGCTGGAAGAGGGCGATGAGGTCATTATCAGCGAAAGCACGCCCGGAGCGGCAAAATGACGGCGCTGCTCGAACTGCGTGATATTCGCCGCAGTTACCCCTCGGGCGACGGCGAAGTTGAAGTGCTAAAGGGCATCACCCTCAGTATTGCCGCCGGGGAAATGGTGGCAATCGTTGGGGCTTCCGGTTCCGGTAAATCAACGCTGATGAACATCCTTGGCTGCCTTGATAAGCCCACCAGCGGCACCTATCAGGTTGCCGGGGTCGACGTAGCGCATCTGAGCGGCGATGAACTGGCCAGGCTACGCCGTGAGCACTTCGGTTTTATTTTCCAGCGTTACCATCTGTTGTCGCATCTGACGGCGGCGCAAAACGTCGAGGTTCCTGCCATCTATGCCGGTAAAGAACGACGGGTTCGCCTTGAACGCGCGCGCGATTTGCTCTCTCGTTTGGGGCTGGGCGAGCGGGTGGAATACTTCCCTTCGCAGCTTTCCGGTGGCCAGCAGCAGCGCGTGAGTATCGCCCGCGCCCTGATGAACGGCGGCGAGGTGATCCTCGCCGATGAACCGACCGGGGCGCTGGATAGCCGCTCAGGCGAAGAGGTCATGGCCATCCTGCATCAGCTTAAGGCGCAAGGGCATACGGTGATTATCGTCACCCACGACCCGCAGGTCGCGGCGCAGGCGGAAAGAATCATCGAACTGCGTGACGGTGAAATTGTGCGTAACCCACCGCCGTTATCGCTGGAGAAAGGCGGCGTGCTTCGCGCCGAAAACCGTGCGGAGCCTTCCATCTGGCGTCAGTTCAGCGGTGGTTTTCGCGAGGCGCTGGTGATGGCCTGGCGGGCGATGGCGGCGAATAAAATGCGTACGCTGCTCACCATGCTTGGCATCATCATTGGTATCGCTTCGGTAGTCTCTATCGTAGTCGTCGGCGATGCCGCGAAACAGTTGGTCTTAGCCGATATTCGCGCCATTGGCACCAATACCATCGATGTTTATCCCGGCAAAGATTTCGGCGACGACGATCCGCGTTATCAGCAGGCGTTAAAATATGACGATCTGCTGGCGATTCAAAAACAGCCGTGGGTGAGCTCCGCAACGCCGGCAGTATCGAAAAGCCTGCGCCTGCGCGCCAATAACATCGACGTGGCTGCCAGCGCCGAAGGCGTTGGCGCGCAATATTTCAACGTTTACGGCATGACGTTCAGCGAGGGAAATACGTTCAATGAGCTGCAGCTGAATAGCCGGGCGCAGGTGGTGGTGCTGGATAGCAACGCCCGTCGCCAGTTATTCCCCCATAAAGCAAAAGTGGTCGGCGAGGTGATTTTGGTCGGTAATATGCCGGCGACGATTGTCGGCGTGGCCGATGAGAAACAATCGATGTTCGGCAGCAGCAAAATTCTCCGCGTCTGGCTGCCTTATTCCACTATGGCCGGACGGGTGATGGGGCAATCGTGGCTTAACTCGATAACCGTCCGCGTGCAGGAGGGCTACGATAGCGCCGCCGCTGAGCAGCAGCTGGTGCGGTTGCTGGAACTCCGCCATGGCAAAAAAGATGTTTTCACCTGGAATATGGACAGCATCTTGAAAACGGCGGAAAGGACCACACATACTTTACAGCTGTTCCTGACCCTGGTGGCGGTGATCGCGCTGGTCGTCGGCGGGATTGGGGTAATGAATATCATGCTGGTGTCAGTCACGGAACGCACCCGTGAAATCGGTATCCGCATGGCGGTTGGCGCCCGGGCCCGGGATGTACTGCAGCAGTTTCTTATTGAAGCGGTACTGGTTTGCCTGGTGGGCGGCGCCATCGGAGTGAGTTTGTCGTTGATGATCGCGTTCATTCTGCAACTGTTCTTACCCGGTTGGGAAATCGGTTTTTCGCCGCTGGCGCTGTTGACCGCATTTTTGTGTTCGACGTTAACCGGGGTGCTGTTTGGCTGGTTGCCGGCGCGTAATGCGGCGCGATTAGACCCGGTGGATGCGTTGGCGCGGGAGTAATGAGATAAAAATGCCAGTCAGAAGGACTGGCATTTTATTAGCAGGATGTACACAATGAAGCAAAAGAGTTATGCAGCCGTTTCTGCTTCCACAGGAACAATCACGCTGGCGTGATTGCCTTTCGGCCCCTGGTGAACATCAAACCGAACGGATTGCCCGGCTTTTAGCGTTCTGTAACCATCCATCTGGATGGTGGAGTAATGGGCGAAAATGTCTTCGCCGCCGCCCTCAGGGCAAATAAAACCGAACCCTTTGGCATTGTTGAACCACTTAACAGTACCCATTTCCATACTTCGACATCCTTCGTAAATCTTTATAAGTAAGATGGAATGAACCGGTAGGGGAGTCACGAGTTGTACAATTGCTCGCCAACTCTCGCCAGTACAATTTAGAGAAATACGGAAATGCGTCAAGCAATTGACGAGGGTGAACGGTGAAAAATGCGTCAAAATTTGAAGCAGTTAACGCTATTGCTGGGGAATGTGACAGGCGTCGCGGATGGAAGCAATAGATGATAGTTATCTATGATCTATTGTAGATTTGTAACGTGCATAACCTCAGATCATCGACAGGCCGCGGCCTGTTGGCAACAGCAACCGATGACGAACATTGACGATGAGTAAGAGAGATTGGCTGGACTTCGATCAACTGGTAGAAGATGAAGTTCGTGATGCGCTTAAACCACCATCTATGTATAAAGTGATATTAGTCAATGATGACTACACTCCAATGGAGTTTGTTATTGACGTGTTACAAAAATTCTTTTCTTATGATGTAGAACGTGCAACGCAACTGATGCTCACGGTTCACTATGAAGGTAAGGCGATTTGCGGCGTTTTCACCGCCGAAGTTGCGGAAACCAAAGTCGCTATGGTGAACCAGTACGCGAAGGAGAACGAGCATCCATTGCTGTGTACGCTAGAGAAAGCCTGATTACAGGCATGAAAATTGGGGGAGGTGCCTATGCTCAATCAAGAACTGGAACTCAGTTTAAACATGGCTTTCGCCAGAGCGCGCGAGCACCGTCATGAATTTATGACCGTCGAGCACTTGTTGCTGGCTTTACTCAGCAACCCCTCGGCACGCGAAGCGCTGGAAGCCTGTTCCGTGGACCTGGTCGCTTTGCGTCAGGAACTTGAAGCCTTCATCGAACAGACCACTCCCGTCCTTCCGGCAACGGAAGAAGAGCGAGACACCCAGCCGACGCTAAGCTTCCAGCGCGTGCTGCAGCGTGCGGTTTTTCACGTCCAATCCTCCGGTCGCAGCGAAGTGACCGGCGCCAACGTACTGGTCGCGATTTTCAGCGAGCAGGAGTCGCAGGCCGCCTATCTGCTGCGTAAACATGAAGTCAGCCGCCTTGATGTGGTGAATTTCATCTCTCACGGCACGCGCAAAGACGAGCCCAGCCAGCCTTCGGAAAACAACGCGAGCCAGCCGGGTAACGAAGAGCAAGCAGGCGGGGAGGATCGTATGGAAAACTTCACCACCAATCTTAACCAGCTTGCGCGCGTGGGTGGCATCGATCCGCTGATTGGCCGCGATAAAGAGCTGGAGCGTGCCATACAGGTATTGTGCCGCCGCCGTAAGAACAACCCGCTACTGGTGGGTGAATCCGGCGTCGGCAAGACCGCGATTGCGGAAGGGCTCGCCTGGCGTATCGTCCAGGGCGACGTACCGGAAGTGATGGCGGATTGCACCATTTACTCGTTGGATATCGGTTCGCTGCTGGCTGGGACCAAATATCGCGGCGATTTTGAAAAACGCTTTAAAGCGCTGCTGAAACAGCTTGAGCAGGATACCAATAGCATCCTGTTTATCGATGAGATCCATACCATCATCGGCGCAGGCGCAGCCTCGGGCGGTCAGGTTGATGCGGCTAACCTTATCAAACCGTTGCTGTCCGGCGGCAAGATCAGGGTGATTGGCTCCACGACTTACCAGGAGTTCAGCAACATCTTTGAAAAAGATCGCGCGCTGGCGCGTCGTTTCCAGAAAATCGACGTGACCGAACCTTCTGTCGAAGAGACGGTGCAGATCATCAACGGCTTGAAACCGAAGTACGAAGCGCACCACGATGTGCGTTATACCGCCAAAGCGGTACGTGCGGCGGTCGAGCTGGCGGTGAAATACATCAACGATCGTCATTTGCCGGATAAGGCGATTGACGTGATTGACGAAGCGGGCGCACGGGCGCGGCTGATGCCGGTCAGCAAACGCAAGAAAACGGTCAATGTGGCGGATATCGAGTCCGTGGTTGCGCGCATCGCGCGTATTCCGGAGAAGAGCGTCTCCCGCAGCGATCGCGATACGCTGAAGAACCTTGGCGATCGCCTGAAAATGCTGGTCTTTGGTCAGGATAAGGCGATTGAAGCGCTGACTGAAGCGATCAAGATGGCGCGTGCCGGGCTTGGCCATGAGCATAAACCGGTTGGTTCTTTCTTGTTCGCCGGGCCGACCGGGGTAGGGAAAACCGAAGTCACCGTGCAGCTGGCGAAAGCGCTGGGCATTGAGCTGTTGCGGTTTGATATGTCTGAGTATATGGAACGTCATACCGTTAGCCGCTTGATTGGCGCGCCTCCGGGATACGTCGGTTTCGATCAGGGCGGGCTGTTGACCGATGCGGTGATCAAACATCCGCACGCGGTGCTGCTGCTTGATGAGATCGAAAAAGCGCATCCGGATGTCTTCAATATCCTGCTGCAGGTGATGGATAACGGTACGCTGACCGATAACAACGGCCGTAAAGCGGACTTCCGCAACGTGGTGCTGGTGATGACCACCAACGCCGGGGTGCGTGAAACCGAGCGTAAATCGATTGGTCTTATCCAGCAGGATAACAGTACCGATGCGATGGAAGAGATCAAAAAGATCTTTACGCCGGAGTTCCGTAACCGTCTCGACAACATCATCTGGTTCGATCACCTCTCTACGACCGTGATCCATCAGGTGGTCGATAAGTTTATCGTCGAGCTGCAGGTACAGCTGGATCAGAAAGGCGTGTCGCTGGAAGTGAGTCAGGAAGCGCGTGACTGGCTGGCTGAGAAAGGCTATGACCGGGCAATGGGTGCGCGTCCAATGGCGCGGGTGATTCAGGACAACCTGAAGAAACCATTGGCGAATGAGCTGCTGTTTGGTTCGCTGGTGGACGGCGGTCAGGTCACCGTTGAGCTGGATAAAGCTAATAACGTGCTGACTTACGGCTTCCACAGCGCGCAAAAGCACAAACCGGAAGCGGCGCATTAAATAAATTCTGAATTGTTCAGTGATAAAGACCGGGCTGGTGACAGCCCGGTCTTTTTTTATTAGCGTTAAAACGGATGGATGTAACCACAAGGACGAAATGATGAAATGTGCAAAAATGTCGTGCTGCGCCTCGCTGGTGCTGCTTTCTTTTAATGCTCTGGCGCAATGTCCGGATATGACGGGTAGCTACCGCTTTAGCGGTGCTGATAGCCCGTTTTACCTGGTCAAAATCTCGGGGCAGTCAACCTATCACGCTTATTTTCCCGCCGGTTCGGATAAATATGTGCACTCTCGCAGCGTCGATGTGCCTGCGGAAAAACGCAAAGAGGAGCAAATTCCCGCGTGCGCCCTGTTGCTCAAAGGGGCAGGAATGCTGGTAAAAATGGAGAAGGGAAAGAAAATTAACACCATGAGCCAGTCACAAAACTATATGACGGAGAAAACTATTACTACCGATTATGGCTTAATGGTGTATTCCGGCTTTGCCTCAGACTTTATCGGTGTCGATAAACTGAGCGCCCATGTACCGAAAGAAGCGCTAAACAATACCCTACCGATAGCTAAAGAGATGGCTGAGTAAATCGGCGCGGTAGGCAGAAATGAAAAGACCGGGCATTGCCCGGCCTTCAGCATCTGACGCCTTAGCGGCGGAAACAATTAGCGACTACGGAAGACAATGCGGCCTTTGCTCAGGTCGTACGGGGTCAGCTCAACAGTCACTTTGTCGCCCGTCAGAATGCGGATGTAGTTTTTACGCATTTTACCGGAAATATGCGCAGTTACCACGTGACCGTTTTCCAGTTCTACGCGGAACATAGTGTTAGGCAACGTTTCAAGTACGGTGCCCTGCATTTCAATATTGTCTTCTTTGGCCATCTAGTCCTCTGGGGTATCACTACCGTAGTTTTGAACCGGCAAGATAATGCCGAAGTTCATCAAGTATGTAAAGTTTTACGTATACCCAAAACAGTTCGCGTCGCAGGCTGGCGATAAATAATTACGCGCAGCCAGCGCCTGTAGCTTAAAACATGACGGGTATAAATCGCCGAAGTAGTTTTGGCGCATTGCCCGGAATACACGCGGTGAAACCACATGACAGGCGCAAACGTAAAGGGCAGTGACAGAACGATGGGCGTTATCTGACTCTTATTATTCCCAAACGGCGGCGGGGCAACAGGCAGAAGCTACTCTACCGCGCAATTATACCACCACGCTAAGAAATGTGCTGAAAACATTTATCCATTACCGGTAAATAGCACCCGTGGTACCCAAAATCGCTCCGGTAAGCGGTAGGTGCGTAATACGGAAAGGTAATCGAGATAATCGCGGCGCGGAATTTCAATCGCCCCTAAAGAGGCGGTGTGCGCGTTAAGTACCTGACAGTCAATTAATCTACCGCCATCCTGGGCAAAAGCCTGACAGAAGATCATCAGCGCGGTTTTAGAGGCATTTTCCGCCCGGCTGAACATCGATTCGCCGCAAAACAGCGCCCCCTGCGCCACGCCGTACATGCCGCCGACCAGCGTCTCCTCATCCCACACTTCTATTGAATGAGCATGACCGAGTTCATGTAACTGGTGATAGGCCTGAACGATGCTGGGAGTGATCCAGGTGCCTTCATCACGATGGCTGGCGCAGCCCTCGATAACCTGGCCGAAGGCGTGGTTAAGCGTCACCCGATAGGGAGAGCGTTGATGAAAGCGCTTCATGCTGCGGCTAAAGTGGAATTGCTCCGGCCACAGCACGGCACGTGGGTCGGGCGACCACCATAAAATAGGGTCGCCGGGAGAAAACCATGGAAAAATACCGCGCTGATAGGCCATGAGCAGGCGAGCGGGGCTCAGATCGCCGCCCAGCGCCAGCAGGCCATTTGGTTCACGCAGGGCGCCTTCCGGGGAAGGGAAGGCGATAGAGTCACGAGAGAGCTGAACCAGACGCATTTTTGACCTCAATACGCACCAGCAATTGTTGACAATAATAGCTTACAGACGTTGCTTAAACTGGTAATAGCGGCCCTGTTTCGCCAGCAGCTCTGCGTGACTACCTTGCTCAATAATTTGTCCGTTGTCCATGACTATTATCTGATTAAACCGCGCGAGTCCACGCAGGCGGTGGGTGACCATCAACACGGTTTTATCGCGCATCACTTCGCTAAGTAAATCAAGGATCTGGCTTTCCGTTGTCGCATCGAGGCCTTCGGTAGGCTCATCAAGCAGCATTAGCGGCGCATTGTGCAATAGCGCGCGGGCGATAGCCAGTCGACGTAGCTCGCCGCCGGAAAGCTGACGACCGCCCTCGCCGAGCCAGCTATTCAGGCCGCCATCTTCCAGCAGTTTGTCGAGACCGACGCGCTTGAGCGTATCGCTGAGCTCGCCGTCGCTGGCCTGCGGCGCGGCAAGCAGCAGATTATCGCGCAGCGTCGCGCTGAACAGATGTACTCGCTGCGGTACGACGCTCATCGCCTGGCGCAGAGTCGTTTCCGACAGATCGCTAAGAGGCTGACCATTTAGCTGAATCTGGCCGCTGGCCGGATCCCAGGCGCGGGTCAATAACTGTAGCAGAGTCGATTTACCGCAGCCGGTACGGCCAAGAATGGCGATATGCTCACCCGCCGCGACCTGTAGCGAAATATCGTTCAGCGCCGGTGTCGACTGTTGCGGATAGCGGAAGGTTACCTCGTCCAGGGTAAGCGCTACCCGGGAGATGCTTTGCGGCGCCTGCTGGCTGAACGTCACTTCGGGCTGCTGCTCGGTGATCTGCGTAATGCGACGCGCTGACGCGATGACCTGGCCGAGATGCTGGAAGGCGCCGGTGACCGGTGCCAGCGCTTCAAATGCCGCTAAGGCGCAGAAAACGAAGAGGGCGATGAGCGCCCCCGGCTGGCTATTACCGCCAACGCCGTCGGATGCCATCCACAGCATGGCGATCACCGCGATGCCGCCAATCAGCAGCATCAGCGCCTGCGATAGGGCGGTGAGCTCAGCCTGGCGGCGCTGCGCCTCTTGCCAGCGCTGTTCCGTTTTTTCCATCTGTTTACGGTAGCGATCGCTGGCATTAAACAGCATTAACTCGGCTTGCCCCTGTAGCCAGGAGGTGAGTTGCTGGCGATACTGCCCGCGGAGCTGGGTGATCTGCTCCCCGGTCGGTTTACCGGCACGGTAAAACAGCGGCGGCAGCAGGAGTAGCGTCGCCAGCATAATGCCGCCAAGCGTCAGCGCCAGGCTGACGTCAAGTACGCTTAAGCCGATGGTTACCACCAGGATGACCACCAGCGCGCCAACCAGCGGCGAAATCACGCGCAGATAGAGGTGATCCAGCGTGTCGACATCAGCCACGATGCGGTTGAGTAACTCGCCCTGGCGAAAACGCGCCAGCCCGGCGGGAGAGAGCGGCAGTAGTTTGCTAAACGTGGCGACGCGCAGATGCTGCAATACCCGGAAAGTGGCGTCGTGGCTTACCAGACGCTCAAAGTAGCGGCCGGCGGTACGAATAATCGCCGCGCCGCGAACGCCCGCGGCGGGCAGCATGTAGTTAAAACTGTAAATGCCGGCGACCCCGACCACGGCGGAGGCAGACAGGAACCAGCCGGAAAGCGTCAACAGCCCGATACTTGCCAAAAGAGTGACGATAGCCAGCACCACGCCGAGAGTCAGCAGCCATTTGTGGCGTTTGTATAGCGCCAGATAGGGTAATAGTGCGCGCATTTAAATTTCCTCCTGGCGATGTGCTAACAGTGAGGCAAACGCGCCGCCGGCGGCAGAAAGCTGCGCATAGTCGCCTTGCTCGACAATCTGACCATTCTGCATTACCCAGATAGCATCCCAGTCGACCAGTCCTGCCAGTTGGTGAGTGACCATCAGCGTGGTCTGCTCGGTCGACGCGTTAGATAGCGCCTGCATGACACGCTGTTCGCTATGGGCATCAAGGCTGGCTGCTGGTTCATCCAGTAGCAACAGGCGACACGGTACCAGCAGCGCGCGTGCAACGGCAACTCGCTGGGCCTGGCCGACCGAAAGGCCACCAGCCTGATCGCCAACCGGGGTATTAATACCTTGCGGCAGTTGGGAGATAAACTCGCTAACCCAGGCCTTATCCAGGGCCAGCTGTAGCTGCGCTTCCGTGGCTTCTGGCCACGCCAGCAGCACGTTTTCCCGCAGAGTGGCGGCGGGCAGCTGCGGGTTCTGTCCGACCCAGCTAATTAGCCGACGCCAGCGTTCAGCATCGAGATCGCGCAACTCGACGCCGTTGACCTGTAGCGAACCTTCATAGGGAAGAAAGCCGGTCAGCGTATTCAGCAGCGAGCTTTTACCGGAGCCGCTCTGGCCAACCAGTACCACACGTTCTCCGGCGTTCAGGGTGAAAGTAAGCGGGCCTGCCAGCGTTTTGCCATCCGGTGATTTGACTATCAGATCGCGGGCTTCAAGGCGAATCAGTTCATGATCGCTCAGCGTTTTCTCGCCCCTTTGAGCCTGCGCCAGCGGAGTTTCCATAAAGGTCTTCAGGCTATCCGCGGCGCCAATGGCCTGCGCCTTGGCATGGTAAAATGTACCTAAATCACGCAGCGGCTGGAAAAACTCCGGCGCCAGAATCAGGGTTAAAAAACCGGACATCAGCGTGACTCCGACGCCGTAGTGTCCGAAGTCGAGCTCGCCAAGGTAGGAAAAACCGAAATAGACTGCCACCAGCGCGATGGAAAGCGAGGTAAAGAACTCCAGCACGCCGGAGGAAAGAAAGGCCAGACGCAGGACTTCCATCGTCCGCTGGCGGAAATCCTGCGATGCGTCGCGAATATTATTGATTTCCGCTTCGCCGCGGTTGAACAGGCGCAGCGTTTCCATGCCGCGCAGGCGGTCAAGGAAGTGGCCGCTAAGGCGACCGAGGGCGAGGAAGTTACGCCGGTTAGCATCGGCGGCGCCCATCCCTACCAGCGCCATAAAGAGCGGGATCAGCGGGGCGGTGCCGAGCAAAATTAGCGCGGCAGCCCAGTTGCTGGGGAAGATAGTGATAACAATTAGCAGCGGCACGCAGGCGGCCAGCGTCATCTGCGGCAGATAGCGCGCGTAGTAATCATGCATATCATCGATTTGCTCAAGGATGAGCGTCGCCCAACTGCCGGCGGGTTTTCCCTGAATCCAGGCCGGGCCCGCCTGCTGAAGGCGGTCCAGCACCTGGCGGCGAATTTCATAACGGATATGCTGGCCGGCGTGGAAGCCGACGCGTTCACGTAGCCACACCACCCAGGCGCGCAGGATCAGCACCAGCGCCAGCAAGGTAAACGGCAGCAGCAGCGCCGTCGCCGGGATATTTTCCATAATCATTCGGTGAAGTATTCGCGCCAGGAACCACGCCTGAGCGACGATCAACAGACCGCTCACGACGCCCAGCAGGCGAGAAATCATCAACCAGCGACGGGAGATAATGCTTTTTTCTTTTAACCAGCGGGTTAACTCTTGTTGACGGGTTTTATTCATTGCGCGCTTAGCAGGTGTCGTTATGAGATTTTTGGGCACGGCAATGTTACAACGAGGCAAAAATAAAGGCGACTTTTCGTCGCCTTCTTTACCTTTGTTACTGACTTGTAAAGATTATTTGCAAGCGTCAGCTAAACCATCCAGGTAGCGTTCCGCGTCCAGCGCGGCCATACAGCCGGTACCGGCGGAGGTAATCGCCTGACGGTAGATATGGTCCATCACGTCGCCTGCTGCGAAGACGCCAGGGATACTGGTCTGCGTGGCGTTGCCGTGGATGCCGGATTGTACTTTGATATAACCGTTTTCCAGCGCTAACTGACCTTCAAAGATAGCGGTGTTCGGGCTGTGTCCAATGGCGACGAACAGGCCGGCAACTTCCAGAGTCTCAACGTTATCGCTGTTTTTGGTATCGCGCAGACGCAGGCCGCTGACGCCCATCTGGTCGCCGGTGACCTCTTCCAGTGTGCGATCGGTGTGCAGGACAATGTTGCCGCTTTCCACTTTATCCATCAGGCGTTTGATGAGGATTTTTTCCGCGCGGAAGGAGTCGCGACGGTGGATCAGATGCACTTCAGCAGCAATGTTGGACAGATACAGCGCTTCTTCAACCGCCGTGTTGCCGCCGCCGATAACCGCGACTTTCTGGTTGCGATAGAAGAAACCGTCGCAGGTGGCGCAGGCAGAGACGCCGCGGCCTTTAAAAGCTTCTTCAGAAGGCAGACCCAGATAGCGGGCGGAAGCGCCGGTAGCGATAATCAGCGCGTCACAGGTGTACTCGCCGCTGTCGCCGACCAGGCGGAACGGACGGTTCTGCAGATCGACGCTGCTGATGTGATCGAAAATAATTTCAGTTTCGAACTTGGTGGCATGCTCGTGCATACGTTCCATGAGCAGCGGACCGGTCAGATCGTTTGGGTCGCCTGGCCAGTTTTCCACTTCAGTGGTGGTGGTCAGCTGACCGCCTTTTTCCATGCCGGTGATCAGCACCGGCTGCAGGTTTGCGCGCGCAGCATAGACCGCCGCGGTATATCCTGCAGGTCCAGAACCTAGAATAAGCAGTTTACTGTGTTTGGCTGTGCCCATGAGATCCCCATATTTTATTGGCATACATTGCGCTGGATTGTAGGGAATTTGCGGGCGTAAAAAAAGAGCGTAGCGATTTTGTTAACGATATGTGCAATAGAACCCGCCGATGAATTGGCGATTTAACGAGCGGAAAATATAATTAATTCTACTGTTAGCGCCCTGATTATAAGATGAAAACATGAGATTCAGAGGGGGTTGATGATGAATATCTGGCATCTTGTACTAAAAATCGATGTTTTGCTTTGACAATCCCCTGTGCTTTTGCGAAAACATTCATGGAAGAAGAAAAGCAGTGTTTAGCGTGTGGCGAATGTTCATGCACGCAAATGCCATTTTTATCCGGGTCAGCGAAATCTACGCATGGTGTGGACAGACGCCATGCGTGATGTCGGTGACTGCCATCAGGCAACGGGCTTCTCACGTACCCCTGGGTTACTCAACGTCGTACGGGTAATAACGGGATGGGCTCTGGCAGTGAAGGCGCAGAGTCAGAACAGGAGTAGGGAAGGAATACAGAGAGACAATAATAATGGTAGATAGCAAGAAACGCCCTGGCAAAGATCTCGACCGCATCGATCGTAACATTCTGAATGAACTGCAAAAAGACGGGCGTATTTCCAACGTCGAGCTTTCCAAACGGGTGGGACTTTCTCCGACGCCTTGCCTTGAGCGCGTGCGTCGACTGGAAAGACAGGGTTTTATTCAGGGCTATACGGCGCTGCTCAACCCGCATTATCTGGATGCATCACTTCTGGTATTTGTTGAGATTACTCTGAATCGTGGTGCGCCGGATGTGTTTGAGCAATTTAACGCCGCAGTGCAAAAACTTGAAGAAATTCAAGAGTGTCATCTGGTATCCGGTGATTTTGACTATCTGTTGAAAACCCGCGTACCGGACATGTCAGCGTATCGTAAATTGCTGGGCGAAACCCTGCTGCGCCTGCCGGGCGTAAACGACACCCGTACCTACGTGGTTATGGAAGAAGTCAAGCAGAGTAATCGTCTGGTAATCAAGACGCGCTAACACGGAACAGGTGCAAAATCGACGTAGTTTGATTACACTCCTGTTAATCCATACAGCAACAGTGCCGGGGAGACCCGGCGCTGTTGTCCGTTTTAGCAGCAGGCAGGAAATTGCCTGATACCTGGAGAGCCTTTCTTGAGCCAGGAATACACCGAAGACAAAGAAGTCAAACTAACGAAGCTAAGCAGCGGGCGCCGCGTTCTTGAGGCGTTACTCATCCTTTGCTCTCTTTTTGCCATCTGGCTGATGGCGGCATTACTGAGCTTTAATCCATCCGATCCCAGTTGGTCACAGACCGCCTGGCATGAGCCTATCCATAATCTGGGCGGCATGCCCGGAGCGTGGCTGGCGGACACGCTATTTTTCATCTTTGGCGTAATGGCGTACACCATCCCCGTGATTATCATCGGCGGCTGCTGGTTTGCATGGCGTCATCAGGAAAATGACGAATACGTCGATTACTTTGCTGTTTCGCTGCGCCTGATCGGCGCGCTGGCGCTCATTCTCACCTCCTGCGGTCTGGCGGCGATCAACGCCGATGATATCTGGTACTTTGCCTCCGGCGGCGTCATTGGCAGCCTGCTTAGCACCACATTGCAACCTTTGCTGCACAGCAGCGGCGGTACAATCGCTCTGCTATGCATCTGGGCCGCCGGTTTAACGCTGTTCACCGGCTGGTCATGGGTCAGCATTGCCGAGAAACTCGGCGGCGCCATCCTTTCTATTTTGACCTTTGCCAGTAATCGTACCCGTCGGGACGATACCTGGGTTGATGAAGGCGAATATGAAGATGAGGAATATGAAGATGAAGACGACGACGATACCGCGCAGCCGCGGGAATCGCGTCGAGCCCGCATTTTGCGCAGCGCGTTAGCGCGTCGTAAGCGTCTGGCGGAAAAATTCGCCAACCCGATGGGGCGTAAAACGGATGCCGCACTGTTCTCCGGTAAACGTATGGATGATGCGGAAGCCGTACAATATAGCGCCAGCGGCGCGCCTGTCGCGGCCGATGATGTCCTGTTCTCAGGCGCCAGCGCCGCGCGTCCTGGCGATTTAGACCCTTACGATCCGCTACTGAATGGCCATACGGTTGCCGACCCGATCGGCGCGGCTTCCGCCGCTGCAGCTGTGCCGCAGGCATGGGCGGAGCAGGGGACAGGGCAGGTATATCAACCGGAGGCTGCCCACCTGCAACCACCAGTGTATCAGCCGGAATACGCGCCGCAGCAGCCACCGGTTTATCAACCGGAAGCCGCCCATCCGCAGCAGCCGGTGTATCAACCTGAATACGCGCCGCAGCAGCCGCCGGTTTACCCGCCGGAAGCCGCGCATCCGCAGCAGCCGGTGTATCAACCTGAATACGCGCCGCAGCAGCCGCCGGTTTACCCGCCGGAAGCCGCGCATCCGCAGCAGCCGGTGTACCAGCCGGAATACGCGCCGCAGCAGCCGCCGGTTTACCAGCCGGAAGCCGCGCATCCGCAGCAACCGGTGTATCAGCCGGAATACGCGCCGCAGCAGCCGCCGGTTTATCAGCCTGAACCGGCTGTTCAACAGCCTGTTTACCATCAGGAACCGGCGCCTGCCGCTGAGCCTGAAGCGCCTCAGGAAGAAACTAAACGCCCGCCGATGTACTACTTCGAGGAAGTCGAAGAGAAACGTGCGCGCGAGCGTGAGTTGCTGGAGTCCTGGTATCAGCCAATCCCTGAACCGGCGAGCCCGGTAGCAACCAAACCGATAACCGCCCCGGCTGCCCCATCCATGCCGTCCGTCGATGCCGCCGCTGCGACCGCCGTCGCCGCTGGCGTTCATCAGGCCACGACGTCTGGCAGCGCAGCCGCAGCCGCTTCAGCGGCGTCAGCCGCCGCCGACGCAGCGCCAGTTTTCAGCCCGGCATCCAGCGGCCCGCGGGTACAGGTTAAAGAAGGCATCGGTCCGAAATTGCCGCGCCCGAATCGCGTCCGCGTGCCGACGCGTCGGGAGCTTGCTTCCTATGGCATTAAGCTGCCGTCTCAGCGTATTGCTGAAGAGCGCGCGCGTCGGGCCGAGCTGGAACAGCATTACGATAACGAGCCGTTGAGCGACGAAGAAGCCGATGCGCTGGAACAAGACGAGCTGGCGCGCCAGTTTGCCGCAACCCAGCAACAGCGCTATGGCGAGTCCTGGGAGTCAGAAAGCGATGAGCAGGACGAAGACGCAGCCGCTGAAGCGGAACTGGCTCGCCAGTTTGCCGCGACCCAGCAGCAGCGCTATGCCAGCGAGCAGCCGCCGGGAGCCAATCCTTTCTCACCGGCGGACTATGAGTTCTCGCCGATGAAAACGCTGGTCAATGATGGTCCGAGCGAGCCGCTGTTTATGCCGACGCCGGAAGTGCAGCCCCAGCAACCGGCTCAGCACTACCAACAACCGGCAGCCGCGCCGCAGCAGGGTTATCAACCTGCGCAGCCGCCCGTACACCATCAGCCGGTAGCGCCGCAGCCGCAGGCTTATCAGACTGCTCAACAGCCAGTGCAGCAGCAACAGCCGGTTGCTCCGCAGGGTTATCAGCCGCCCGCGCCGCAGCCGCAGGATAGCCTTATTCATCCATTGCTGATGCGTAATGGCGACAGCCGTCCGCTGCAAAGACCGACGACTCCGCTGCCGTCGCTGGATCTCCTGACGCCGCCGCCGAGCGAAGTTGAACCTGTTGATACCTTTGCGCTTGAGCAGATGGCGCGCCTGGTCGAAGCGCGTCTCGCCGATTTCCGCATCAAAGCGGATGTGGTGAACTACTCGCCTGGCCCGGTGATCACCCGCTTCGAGCTGAACCTCGCGCCTGGGGTGAAGGCCGCGCGAATCTCTAACCTGTCGCGCGACCTTGCGCGTTCGCTGTCGACCGTGGCGGTGCGCGTGGTGGAAGTCATTCCGGGTAAACCTTACGTCGGCCTGGAATTACCGAACAAAAAACGCCAGACCGTATACCTGCGCGAAGTGCTCGATTGTCCGAAATTCCGCGAGAACCCATCGCCGCTTACCGTGGTGCTGGGTAAAGATATCGCCGGCGATCCGGTGGTGGCCGATCTGGCGAAAATGCCGCATCTGCTGGTTGCCGGTACCACTGGTTCTGGTAAATCGGTTGGCGTGAACGCCATGATCCTCAGCATGCTCTACAAGGCGCAGCCGGAAGACGTGCGTTTCATCATGATCGACCCGAAAATGCTTGAGCTGTCGGTGTACGAAGGTATCCCGCATCTGCTGACGGAAGTGGTCACCGACATGAAAGACGCCGCTAATGCGCTGCGCTGGAGCGTCAACGAAATGGAGCGCCGTTATAAGCTGATGTCGGCGCTGGGCGTGCGTAATCTGGCGGGCTACAACGAGAAGATCGCTGAAGCCGCGCGTATGGGACGTCCGATCCCGGATCCGTACTGGAAACCGGGCGACAGCATGGATGCCGTACATCCGGTGCTGGAAAAACTGCCGTATATCGTGGTACTGGTGGATGAATTCGCCGATCTGATGATGACCGTCGGTAAGAAGGTAGAAGAGCTTATTGCGCGTCTGGCGCAGAAAGCGCGCGCGGCGGGTATTCACCTGGTGCTGGCGACCCAGCGTCCGTCAGTTGACGTGATTACCGGTCTTATCAAGGCCAACATCCCGACGCGTATCGCCTTTACCGTATCAAGCAAGATTGACTCGCGCACCATCCTTGACCAGGGCGGCGCAGAATCGCTGCTGGGCATGGGTGATATGCTCTATTCCGGGCCTAACTCCACGATGCCGGTTCGCGTGCATGGCGCGTTTGTCCGTGACCAGGAAGTACACGCCGTGGTTCAGGACTGGAAAGCGCGCGGTCGTCCGCAGTATGTTGACGGCATTACCTCCGACAGTGAAAGCGAAGGCGGTAGTGGCGGCTTTGATGGCGGCGAAGAGCTGGATCCGCTGTTCGACCAGGCGGTCAACTTCGTGACCGAGAAACGCAAAGCCTCGATCTCCGGAGTACAGCGTCAGTTCCGCATCGGCTATAACCGCGCGGCGCGTATCATTGAGCAGATGGAAGCCCAGGGGATCGTCAGCGAGCAGGGCCATAATGGTAACCGTGAAGTCCTGGCGCCGCCGCCCTTCGAGTAAGTGCAAAGTTCGGTAAATAAGCGCAAAATCAGCCTGTTCTGCTATTCCGTTGTTATCAACGGCTCTACAGTAGAGACAGAACAGGCTCCCGCGTCGGGAGTGACGCACAATAAGGATCAACAATGAAGAAACTTGCCATCACCTGTGCATTATTGTCTGGCTTCGTGGTAAGCCAGGTTTGGGCAGACGCTGCCGGCGACTTAAAAAGCCGTCTGGATAAAGTTAGCAGCTTCCATGCCAGCTTCACTCAGAAAGTGACCGACGCAAGCGGCAATGCCGTGCAGGACGGGCAGGGCGATTTGTGGGTGAAACGCCCGAATCTGTTCAACTGGCATATGACCCAGCCGGATGAAAGTATTCTGGTATCGGATGGGAAAACGCTGTGGTTCTACAACCCGTTTGTCGAGCAGGCAACCGCGACCTGGCTGAAAAACGCGACCAGCAACACGCCGTTCATGCTGATCGCCCGCAACCAGTCAGCGGACTGGCAGCAATACAACATCAAGCAAAACGGCGATGATTTTGTGCTGACGCCGAAAAGCGGTAACGGCAACCTGAAGCAGTTCACAATCAATGTGGGCCGTGACGGCACTATCCATCAGTTCAGCGCTGTTGAGCAAGACGATCAGCGCAGCAGCTACCAGCTGAAGTCGCAGCAGAATGGCGCCGTCGACGCATCTAAGTTCACTTTTACACCGCCGCAAGGGGTGACGGTGGACGATCAACGTAAGTAGAGGCGAATGTGAGCAACTTTTCGCTCGATTTTTCCGATAACGCGTTTCAACCTCTGGCCGCCCGTATGCGGCCAGAAAATTTAGCGCAGTACATTGGCCAGCAGCACCTGCTGGCGCCGGGTAAACCGCTACCGCGGGCGATTGAGGCCGGGCATCTGCACTCGATGATCCTGTGGGGGCCGCCGGGCACCGGTAAAACTACCCTTGCGGAAGTGATTGCACGCTACGCCAATGCCGATGTCGAACGTATCTCGGCCGTCACCTCTGGCGTCAAAGAGATCCGCGAAGCTATCGAGCGCGCGCGGCAAAACCGCAACGCCGGTCGGCGCACTATCCTGTTTGTAGACGAAGTGCATCGTTTCAATAAAAGTCAGCAGGACGCCTTTCTGCCGCACATCGAAGATGGCACCATTACTTTTATTGGCGCGACGACCGAAAACCCGTCATTCGAACTTAATTCCGCTTTGCTTTCCCGCGCCCGCGTCTATTTACTTAAGTCGCTGACCACGGATGATATCGAGCAGGTGCTTAACCAGGCGATGGGCGATAAAGCGCGCGGCTACGGCGGGCAAGATATTGTCCTGCCAGATGAAACTCGCAAGGCGATTGCCGAACTGGTCAACGGCGACGCGCGTCGGGCGTTGAACACGTTAGAAATGATGGCCGATATGGCTGAAAGCGACGATTCGGGCAAGCGAGTGCTGAAAGCCGAACTGCTTACTGAAATTGCCGGCGAGCGTAGCGCGCGTTTTGATAATAAAGGCGACCGTTTTTACGATCTTATTTCCGCGTTACATAAGTCGGTGCGCGGTAGCGCCCCGGATGCGGCATTATACTGGTACGCACGGATCATTACCGCGGGCGGCGACCCGCTGTATGTTGCGCGCCGTTGTCTGGCTATCGCGTCAGAGGATGTCGGCAACGCCGATCCCCGGGCTATGCAGGTGGCCATTTCCGCGTGGGATTGTTTTACCCGCGTCGGGCCGGCAGAAGGCGAACGGGCTATTGCTCAGGCTATTGTTTATCTGGCCTGCGCGCCGAAGAGTAATGCGGTGTACACCGCCTTTAAGGCTGCGCTGGCCGACGCCCGCGATCGCCCTGATTACGACGTGCCGGTTCATTTACGCAATGCGCCGACCAAACTCATGAAAGAGATGGGCTATGGTCAGGAATACCGCTACGCGCACGATGAACCTAACGCCTACGCCGCCGGCGAGCAGTATTTCCCGCAGGAAATGGCGCAAACGCGCTATTATCAGCCAACAAACAGGGGGCTCGAGGGCAAAATCGCTGAAAAGCTCGCCTGGCTTGCCGAACTGGATCAAAATAGCCAGATAAAACGCTACCGCTAATTGTGGCGTTGCGGTAAGGTTATTACCTATATTTCCGTGGCCGTAGTTTGCGGCCATTTTTCCTATTTAAATTCGATAAGCACAGGATAAGCATGCTCGATCCCAATCTGCTGCGTACCGAGCCAGACGCAGTCGCAGAAAAACTGGCACGCCGGGGCTTTAAGCTGGATGTAGATAAACTGCGCGCTCTTGAAGAGCGTCGTAAAGTTCTGCAGGTTCAAACCGAAAACCTGCAGGCGGAGCGTAACTCCCGATCGAAATCCATTGGCCAGGCGAAAGCGCGCGGGGAAGATATCGAGCCATTACGCCTGGAAGTGAACAAGCTTGGCGAACAGCTGGATGCCGCAAAGTCCGAGCTGGAAACGCTGTTGGCGGAAATTCGCGATATCGCGCTGGCGATCCCGAACATTCCTCACGATGACGTGCCGGTTGGCCGCGACGAAAACGACAACGTTGAAGTCAGCCGCTGGGGGACACCGCGTCAGTTCGATTTCGAGGTGCGCGACCACGTTACGCTGGGTGAAATGCACGGGGGGCTGGACTTCGCCGCCGCCGTTAAGCTAACCGGTTCCCGTTTCGTGGTGATGAAAGGCCAACTGGCCCGCCTGCACCGCGCGCTGGCGCAGTTTATGCTGGATCTGCACACCGAACAGCACGGTTATAGCGAGAACTATGTTCCTTATCTGGTGAACCAAGACACGCTGTATGGTACTGGCCAGTTGCCGAAATTCGCCGGCGACCTGTTCCATACTCGTCCGCTGGAAGAAGAAGCCGATAGCAGCAACTATGCGTTGATTCCGACCGCCGAAGTGCCGCTGACCAACCTGGTCCGCGACGAAATCATCGACGAAGACGATCTGCCGATTAAAATGACCGCCCATACGCCGTGCTTCCGTTCTGAAGCGGGTTCGTATGGTCGTGATACCCGCGGTCTGATCCGTATGCACCAGTTCGACAAAGTTGAAATGGTGCAGATCGTACGTCCGGAAGACTCTATGGCGGCGCTGGAAGAGATGACCGGCCACGCTGAGAAGGTTCTGCAACTGCTGGGTCTGCCGTACCGTAAGGTAGCGCTGTGTTCCGGCGATATGGGCTTTAGCGCCTGTAAAACCTATGACCTCGAAGTGTGGGTTCCGGCGCAGGATACCTATCGCGAAATTTCTTCCTGCTCCAACGTCTGGGATTTCCAGGCGCGTCGTATGCAGGCGCGTTGCCGCAGCAAGTCCGACAAAAAGACTCGTCTCGTTCACACTCTGAATGGTTCTGGTCTGGCGGTTGGCCGTACGCTGGTTGCGGTGATGGAAAACTATCAGCAGGCCGATGGCCGTATCGAGATCCCGGAAGTCCTGCGCCCGTATATGCGCGGCCTCGAGTATATCGGGTAATCTTTTCTGCTCTTTCCTTAAAAGCGCCTGCGGGCGCTTTTTTTATATCCTTATTGATACCGGGCAATAATCCCCTCAGTAAATCCGGTGATACTCCCTTTGGATTAATACAGCATAAAAAGCCAATAAAATCCGATATATATAAAATTATATAACGATTGTCAGCTTATTGTGAGCAACCAAAGCGAGTATCTATGAAAATCAAAGCCCCCGATGCTTTACTGGCTGCCGAAGTTAGCCGACGTGGTTTGATGAAAACCACGGCGATAGGCGGTCTGGCGATGGCCAGCAACGCATTGACCTTACCCTTCACGCGTATTGCGCACGCCGCTGATACGCTGGCGCCAGTCAGTGAGAAAGTGGTCTGGAGCGCCTGCACCGTTAACTGCGGCAGCCGTTGCCCGCTGCGTATGCACGTGGTTGACGGCGCGATTAAGTATGTAGAAACCGATAATACCGGCGACGATAACTATGACGGTCTGCATCAGGTTCGCGCCTGTCTGCGCGGCCGCTCTATGCGCCGCCGCGTCTATAACCCCGACCGGCTGAAATATCCGATGAAGCGCGTCGGCAAACGCGGTGAAGGAAAATTCGAACAAATTAGCTGGGAAGAGGCGTTCGACACTATCGCCAGCAATATGCAGCGCCTGATTAAAGATTATGGCAACGAATCTATCTATCTGAACTACGGAACCGGTACGCTCGGCGGGACTCTGACTCGTTCCTGGCCGCCGGGTAAAACCCTGATTGCTCGTCTGATGAACTGCTGCGGCGGCTATCTCAATCATTATGGCGACTATTCATCGGCGCAGATTGCGGCTGGTTTGAATTACACCTATGGTGGTTGGGCCGATGGCAATAGCCCGTCGGATATCGAAAATAGTCAGTTAGTGGTGCTGTTCGGCAATAACCCTGGCGAAACGCGCATGAGCGGCGGCGGGGTCACTTACTACCTTGAGCAGGCGCGGCAGAAATCCAATGCCCGCATGATCATTATCGATCCGCGCTATACCGACACCGGAGCCGGGCGTGAAGATGAATGGATCCCAATTCGTCCGGGAACCGACGCGGCGCTCATTTCAGCGCTGGCGTGGGTGATGATTACTGAAAATCTGGTCGATCAGCCCTTCCTCGATAAATACTGCGTCGGCTACGACGAGAAGACCTTGCCTGCCGATGCGCCGTCTAATGGACATTATAAAGCTTACATCCTTGGTCAGGGCTCCGACGGTATCGCTAAAACACCGGAGTGGGCGTCCACCATTACCGGGATCCCGCGTGAGCGCATTGTGAAACTGGCTCGCGAGATTGCGACGGCGAAGCCGGCGTATATCAGCCAGGGATGGGGACCGCAGCGTCACGCCAACGGCGAAATCGCCACCCGCGCCATCTCCATGCTCGCCATTCTGACTGGTAACGTTGGGATCAATGGAGGTAATAGCGGCGCGCGTGAAGGATCATATAGCCTGCCTTTCGAGCGCATGCCGACGCTGGATAACCCGGTAGAGACCAGCATCTCCATGTTTATGTGGACCGACGCGATTGAACGTGGTCCGGAAATGACCGCGCTGCGTGATGGCGTACGCGGCAAAGATAAGCTCGATGTACCGATCAAGATGATCTGGAACTACGCGGGTAACTGCCTGATCAACCAACACTCCGAGATCAACCGCACCCACGAAATCCTGCAGGACGATAAGAAGTGCGAAATGATTGTGGTAATCGACTGCCACATGACGTCGTCTGCGAAATACGCCGATATTCTGCTGCCGGACTGTACCGCCTCGGAGCAGATGGACTTCGCGCTGGATGCCTCCTGCGGCAATATGTCTTACGTCATCTTTGCCGACCAGGCGATTAAACCGCGTTTCGAATGCAAAACCATCTATGAGATGACCACCGAGTTGGCGAAACGCATGGGGGTGGCGGAGAAGTTTACCGAAGGCCGCACTCAGGAAGGCTGGATGCGCTATTTGTATGAGCAGTCGCGTAAAGCGATTCCCGAACTGCCGGATTTCGATACTTTCCGCCAGCAGGGGATCTTCAAGCAGCGTGACCCGCAGGGGCATCATGTGGCGTATAAAGCCTTCCGTGAAGATCCGCAGGCCAATCCGCTGACTACGCCATCGGGCAAAATCGAAATCTATTCCCAGGAGCTTGCCAAAATTGCCGCGACCTGGGAACTGCCGGAAGGCGATGTGATCGATCCGCTGCCGATCTACACCCCGGGGTTTGAAAACTACAACGATCCGTTGTCCGCCAAATATCCGCTACAGCTGACGGGCTTCCACTACAAGTCTCGCGTCCACTCAACTTATGGCAACGTTGATGTCCTGCAGGCAGCCTGCCGCCAGGAGATGTGGATTAACCCGATCGATGCGCACAAACGCGGCATCGCCAACGGCGATCGCATTCGCATTTTCAACGATCGCGGCGAAGTGCATATCGAAGCGAAAGTGACGCCGCGTATGATGCCGGGCGTTGTCGCGCTGGGCGAGGGCGCCTGGTATAACCCGGACGCTTCACGCGTGGATCAGGCCGGCAGCATTAACGTGCTGACGACTCAACGTCCGTCGCCGTTGGCGAAAGGCAACCCATCGCATACCAACCTCGTCCAGGTTGAAAAGCTGTAAGGAGTAACCGATGACAACTCAGTATGGATTTTTTATCGATTCCGCCCGTTGCACCGGTTGCAAAACCTGCGAGCTGGCCTGTAAAGACTACAAGAACCTGACGCCGGACGTCAGCTTCCGTCGTATCTATGAGTATGCCGGCGGCGACTGGCAGGAGGACAACGGCGTCTGGAATCAGAACGTTTTCGCCTATTACCTCTCTATCGCCTGTAACCACTGCGAAGACCCGGCGTGCACCAAGGTCTGCCCGAGCGGGGCGATGCACAAGCGCGAAGACGGTTTTGTGGTGGTCAATGAAGAGGTGTGCATCGGCTGTCGCTACTGCCATATGGCCTGCCCGTATGGCGCGCCGCAGTACAACGCCGCCGAAGGGCATATGACCAAATGCGACGGCTGTCACGAGCGTGTCGCACAAGGCAAGAAACCGATTTGCGTCGAGTCCTGCCCGCTACGCGCGCTGGACTTCGGGCCGATTGCCGAACTGCGGGAAAAACACGGCCAGCTGGCCGCCGTGGCGCCGCTGCCTTCAGCGCACTTCACCAGGCCGAGCATTGTGATAAAACCTAACGCCAACAGCCGTCCGTGTGGGGATACCACCGGCTATCTGGCCAATCCGAAGGAGGTCTGAAATGGGAAATGGATGGCATGAATGGCCGTTGATGATTTTCACGGTCTTTGGCCAATGCGTCGCCGGGGGCTTTATCGTTCTCGCGCTGGCGTTGATGAAGGGCGAACTTTCGCGCGAGCAGCAGCAGCGGGTGATAATGAGCATGTTTGGGCTGTGGGTGCTGATGGGGATCGGCTTTATCGCCTCCACCATGCACCTTGGTTCACCTATGCGCGCGTTCAATTCGCTGAACCGCGTTGGCGCATCATCGTTAAGCAATGAAATCGCCAGCGGCGCGCTTTTCTTTGCCGTCGGTGGTATTGGCTGGCTGCTGGCGGTGGTAAATAAACTGTCGTCTGGGCTGCGTAGTCTGTGGCTGGTCGTCACCATGATCCTCGGCGTCATCTTCGTCTGGATGATGATCCGCGTATATAACACCATCGATACCGTGCCCACCTGGTACACCATCTGGACGCCGCTCAACTTCTTCCTGACCCTGTTTATCGGCGGGCCGCTATTGGGTTATCTGCTGCTGCGTGTCGCGGGCGTAGATGGTTGGGCGATGCGTTTATTGCCGGTGATTATGCTGGTGGCGTTGGTGATTAGCGTGACCGTCGCGCTGATCCAGGGCAGCGAGTTGGCGACTATTCATAGTTCGATTCAGCAGGCTTCGGCGCTGGTGCCGGATTATGGTTCATTGATGGCATGGCGGACGGTCGCATTAGTGCTGGCGCTGGTCTGCTGGATTGTACCGCAGCTTAAAGGTTATCAGCCCGCATTGCCGCTGTTGGGCCTGGCGTTTGCGCTGGTGCTGGTTGGTGAGATGATTGGTCGCGGCGTATTCTATGGTCTGCATATGACCGTCGGTATGGCAATCGCCAGTTAATCGCGAGTAATCACGCCGGAAGTTTATTCCGGCGTGATTAAAAAATGCGGTTGATTGATGAAATTTTTCTACTGATATTTCCTTCTTCGTTTTCCAATAAATTAATAAAAACAATGGAATAATATAAAGAATAATTCCGTTACCGTTCCGCTGGATAAAAAACTTCTATCGTTGCCCTGAAAACCGCGTCAGGCCTGAATTCTGGCGGATTGACAATGTTTACAGCGGTGTCATGATGCGCACGAAATCTGAACTTCCTCACGGTTAACACCCATGACCATCTACACTCGCCCAGTGCAAATGTTGCTCTGTGGCCTGCTTCTGTTGACGCTGGCAATCGCGGTTTTAAATACGCTTGTCCCACTCTGGCTCGCCCATGAAAATATGCCAACCTGGCAGGTTGGGATGGTCGGCTCCTCTTATTTTACCGGCAATCTGGTGGGCACGTTATTTGCCGGTTGGGTCATTAAACGTCTGGGGTTTAACCGTAGCTATTACCTGGCGTCATTAATTTTTGCCGTTGGCTGCGTTGGCCTGGGTATTACGCTCGGCTTCTGGACATGGCTGAGCTGGCGTTTTATTGCCGGGGTGGGCTGCGCGATGATCTGGGTGGTGGTGGAAAGCGCGCTGGTGTGCAGCGGTACTTCCCGCAGCCGCGGTCGACTGCTGGCGGCGTACATGATGGTCTATTACATCGGTACCGTATTGGGCCAACTGATGGTCAGCAAATTACCGACCGATTTAATGAGCGTGCTGCCGTGGGTTACCGGCCTGGCGCTGGCGGCGATCCTGCCGCTAATGTTTACACGTATTATGAGCCAGGCCGACGAGCCGCATGAAACGGTACGTATCTGGCCGATGCTGAAACTGCGTCAGGCGCGCCACGGTGTGAATGGCTGCATCATTTCCGGCATCGTGCTTGGTTCACTGTACGGCCTGATGCCGCTGTGGCTAAATCATCAGGGCGTCAGCGATTCGGGTATTGGTTTCTGGATGGCGGTGATGGTTAGCGCAGGCATTCTCGGGCAGTGGCCGGTCGGGCGTCTGGCGGACCGCTATGGCCGCCTGCTGGTGCTGCGCGTACAGGTCTTTGTGGTGATTCTGGGCTGTCTGGCGATGCTGAGCCAGGCGGCAATGGCTCCCGCGCTTTTTGTGCTCGGCGCATCCGGTTTTACTCTGTATCCGGTGGCGATGGCCTGGGCCTGCGAGAAGGTTGAACACCATCAACTGGTGGCGATGAACCAGGCGCTGCTGATGAGCTATACCATCGGCAGCCTGCTGGGGCCGACCCTGACGGCAATGCTGATGCAGAACTTCTCTGATAACCTACTGTTTATTATGATCGCCAGCGTATCGTTTATTTACCTGCTGACGCTGCTGCGCAAAGCCGGGCATCATCCGACGCCGGTGGCACACGCGTAAACATTCTGGCGCGCGGCGAAGGCCGCGCGTAGTCCGTTTATGAAATGAATGTTCCTGTGGGCAGACGGTATTGCGTTCATAGTGTGGCGTTATCGGCGGGATTGATACTATTATAGTTGCGGGCCGTGGTGAGAGTACCTCCGGCCCGCTGCTAGTTTAGTACATCACCTTATGGCCATACTGCTCCAGGATGCCTTTTACCCGCTCCATGGTCTCTTTCTTCGGTGGGTGTACGCCGTCAAGTTTGTACTCTTCGCCCATTGCCACCCATTTGTGTTTACCCAGCTCATGGTAGGGCAGGAGTTCGATTTTCTCGACGTTACCCATATCGCGGGTAAACTCACCCAGACGATGCGCGGAATCGTCATCATCAGACCAGCCGGGAACCACGACGTAGCGGATCCACACGTTAATCCCTTTCTTCGACAGATACTGGGCGAACTCCAGCGTACGATGGTTAGAAACGCCGACCAGGTTCTGGTGGATTTCATCGTTCATCTGCTTAAGGTCAAGCATCACCAGATCGGTGACTTCCAGCAGCTCGTCAATCACGGGATCGTAGCGACGTACGAAGCCGTTGGTATCCAGACAGGTGTGGATACCTTCTTTTTTACAGGCGCGGAACCAGTCGCGAACAAATTCCGCCTGCAGGATTGCCTCGCCGCCGGATGCGGTGACGCCGCCGCCGGAGGCATTCATAAAGTGGCGATAGGTCACCACTTCTTTCATCAATTCTTCAACGGTGATTTCTTTACCGCCATGGGTATCCCAGGTGTCGCGGTTATGGCAGTAAAGGCAGCGCATCAGGCAGCCCTGGAAGAAGGTAATAAAGCGGATACCTGGGCCATCGACGGTGCCACAGGATTCAAAGGAGTGAATACGACCAATAGTTGACATTGCGGTGATATCTCCGGATTCGGCCCTCCAGGGCCTATGATGCACAGCTCAAACCGGCTGTGTTAAGTCTGTTTTGACAGGTACCCAAAGTATAGATAACTGGCAAAGCAGGCTGGGGCAGGGTATCACTTGTTAAAAAGGCCCCACTGATGTGGGGCCTTTATTGTACGCTTTTTCAGTCAGACAGGGAATTACATGGTCTGAGTGAAGGTACGGGTAATAACGTCCTGCTGCTGTTCTTTAGTCAGGGAGTTAAAACGTACCGCGTAGCCAGATACACGGATGGTCAGTTGCGGATATTTTTCCGGGTTTTCCATCGCGTCGAGCAGCATTTCGCGGTTCATGACGTTCACGTTCAGGTGCTGACCACCTTCGATGGACGCTTCGTGGTGGAAGTAACCATCCATCAGACCAGCCAGGTTAGTCTTACGAACTTCGTCATCTTTACCCAGCGCGTTCGGTACGATAGAGAAGGTGTAAGAGATACCATCTTTAGCGTAAGCAAACGGCAGTTTAGCAACGGAGGTCAGAGAAGCAACAGCACCTTTCTGGTCGCGGCCGTGCATCGGGTTAGCACCTGGTCCGAACGGCGCGCCAGCGCGACGACCGTCTGGGGTGTTACCGGTTTTCTTACCATACACGACGTTAGAAGTGATGGTCAGAACAGACTGAGTCGGGATAGCGTTGCGGTAGGTATGCAGTTTCTGAATTTTCTTCATGAAACGTTCAACCAGGTCAACGGCCATGTCATCGACGCGAGCATCGTTGTTACCAAACTGCGGATATTCGCCTTCGATTTCGAAGTCAACAGCCAGACCGTCTTCGTCACGAATCGGTTTAACTTTCGCATATTTGATAGCAGACAGGGAGTCAGCAGCAACGGACAGACCTGCGATACCACACGCCATGGTGCGGATAACGTCACGGTCGTGCAGCGCCATCAGAGAGGCTTCGTAGCTGTACTTGTCGTGCATGTAATGAATGATGTTCAGCGCGGTGACGTACTGTTTAGCCAGCCAGTCCATGAAGTGATCCATGCGCTCCATAACTTCGTCGAAGTTCAGGACGTCGCCTTTGATCGGTTCAGATTTCGGACCAACCTGCATTTTCAGTTTTTCATCAACGCCGCCGTTGATAGCATACAGCATGGTTTTCGCGAGGTTAGCGCGAGCGCCGAAGAACTGCATTTGTTTACCAACAATCATCGGGCTTACGCAGCATGCGATAGCGTAATCGTCGTTGTTGAAGTCCGGGCGCATCAGGTCATCGTTCTCGTACTGCAGAGAAGAGGTATCGATGGATACTTTAGCGGCGAATTTCTTAAAGCTCAGCGGCAGTTTTTCAGACCACAGGATGGTGATGTTCGGCTCCGGAGACGGCCCCATGGTGTACAGGGTGTTCAGGAAGCGGAAGCTGTTTTTGGTTACCAGAGTACGGCCGTCAACGCCCATACCACCGATAGATTCCGTTGCCCAAATCGGGTCGCCGGAGAACAGTTCATCATATTCCGGGGTACGCAGGAAGCGAACCATACGCAGTTTCATGACCAGGTGGTCAACCATTTCCTGCGCGTCTTGCTCGGTGATTTTACCCGCCTGCAGGTCACGTTCGATGTAGATATCCAGGAAGCTGGAAGTACGACCGAAGGACATTGCCGCGCCGTTCTGAGATTTAACGGCGGCCAGGTAACCGAAGTAGGTCCACTGAATAGCTTCCTGAGCGGTAGTCGCCGGACCGGAGATGTCGTAGCCATATTTAGCCGCCATCTCTTTGATCTGACCCAGCGCGCGATGCTGTTCAGCAATTTCTTCACGCAGACGGATGGTTGCTTCCAGATCTTCGCCGCTTTCCAGTTTCGCCTGCAGCGAGTTGAACTGGGCGAATTTGTCTTTCATCAGGAAGTCGATACCGTACAGCGCAACGCGACGATAGTCACCGATGATACGACCACGGCCGTAAGCATCCGGCAGACCGGTCAGTACGCCGGATTTACGGCAGCGCAGGATGTCCGGGGTATATACGTCGAAAACGCCCTGGTTGTGAGTTTTACGGTACTCGGTGAAGATTTTTTTCAGCATCGGGTCCAGTTCGCGATTGTACGCTTTGCAGGAACCTTCAACCATTTTGATACCGCCGAACGGGATAATCGCACGTTTCAGCGGGGCTTCAGTTTGCAGACCAACGATTTTCTCGAGCGCTTTCTCGATGTAGCCCGCGTCGTGAGAAGTGATGGTGGATGCGAGGGAAGTGTCGAAATCAACAGGCGCGTGAGTGCGGTTTTCCTGTTTAACGCCTTCCATTACGCTGTCCCACAGCTTGGTGGTCGCATCAGTTGCGCCAGCCAGGAAGGATTCGTCACCTTCATATGGGGTGTAGTTTTTCTGGATAAAGTCACGTACGTTGACTTCGTTCTGCCAGTCACCTTTCGCAAAACCTTCCCAGGCTGTGGCTAACTTTTCATTAAGCTCGGACATGTAACACCTACCTTCTTAAGTGGATTTTTTATTTACTGCCTGAGACAACCATTAATGATGATCGTCGCCACGCAGGTAAATGACCCAGTACGTCAACCCAACCAACAAACCACCGCCGATGATGTTTCCGATAGTGACTGGAATCAGGTTATCAGTGATAAAGTTCATAATGGTTAAGTGAGAAAAACTCTCCGGAGTTGAACCGATAGCGGTCCAGAATTCCGGGCTCGCAAAGTTGCGAATTACGATACCCATCGGGATCATAAACATATTCGCGATGCTGTGTTCAAAGCCGCTGGCGACAAACATCGCAACCGGCAACACCATGATCATCGCTTTGTCCATCAGGCTGCGGCCGGAGTAGCTCATCCAGACTGCCAGACACACCATCAGGTTAGCCAGGATACCCAGGCAGACGGCTTCAATAAACGTGTGGTGCATTTTGTGGTCTGCAGTTTGCAGAACATTTAAGCCCCAGCCGCCGTTGGCAGTCATATATTCGCCTGATAACCACATTAACAGTACAAACAGCAGCGCGCCGATCAGGTTTCCAACATAGACGTTAAGCCAGTTTTTTGCCAGCTGACCCCAGGTAATACGCCCGCTGGCTTTCGCCACGACGATCAGTACGGTCGAGGTGAAAAGGTCAGCACCGCAGATGACGCAAAGAATCAGACCTAGTGAGAAGCATACCCCGCCGATAAGTTTGGCAATCCCGAAAGGCATTGCGGCAGTACCGGTGGTCGCCGTGATATAAAACACAAAAGCGATGGAGATGAAGACACCTGCGGTAATCGCCAGATAAAACGTCTTCAGCGGATGTTTCGTCGCTTTATAGACACCTGCTTCTTCGGCGACTTTCGCCATCGCGGCAGGGAGTAAAAGATCAAAAGGGTTGTCAGCTTTCACACTAACTCTCTCTTTATATAAGTTGGCGGTGTGATACTAACAAAGCATTATAGAAGGGAATTTGATGTAGATCATATCCTACCGGAGTCATAGGCCCATTTTGCGTGTGGAATTAGCCTGTTATGGCTTTATCTTTTTGATTTTTAATGAAAAACTAAATTTTAATATTTGCAAATAATGTTGAAAATTTCCATGAGTGACCATTGTTTACGGTTAATTAAAATGGAGTATTTTTATTAAAATTAACAATCTAAATATCATCAATGTTTGGATTTTACTTATAGTTAACTTTGCACCTACAAAATGGCGTGGTTTTGGAGCAAATCATAAAAAAACGGAGCCGCTGGCGGCCCCGTAACGTTATGGTTTACCCCTAATGGGTTATTTGGCCCAGAAGGCCGCTTTTGCCCGCTGCAGCTTTTCGTAGGCCTTCAGTAAAGACTGATGTGCCGGGAAAGCGCGCAGATCGTTATCGACCGCCTGAAGGCCATAGAATGGCGCCTCTCCGCTCAGGGCGGCGCTAGCGGCTTCCACAGCATCCGCGCCATACATACGGATGAAGGCATTCAGGTACTGCAGCGGCTGGCGCTCTTCTTCCTGGCTAAGCAACAGCAGCGTTTGCAGGCAGCGATAATAGTTGGCGCGCTCAGGGCTGAAGATGGAGGCATTGAATTCCATGGTCCACTCTGTCCAAATCAACGCCTGTTCAAGGTCGCCGCCGGCCAAGGCCAGCATCGCTTTCAGCTCGCCGATACGCAGGGTATACCAGCCATTGTCTTTGCCGGTTGCCAGGCCTAATAGTTCGCGGACGCGCGTGAAATCATCAAGTCCTTCATCGTCCATTTGCTCGATGAGCGCCAGATAATCTTCTTTTTCCCACTCGCTACCCGGCAGGGAGAGAATAGTGTCGCGCAGGTGTGCGCCCATGCTGTTATTAGCGAGCCACAGGTCTTCCGCCGGATAAATATCGGACATCCCCGGAACGATGATCCGGCAGGCGTAGACGCTCAGATGTTCGTAGTCGGCGATATAGACTTCTTTATCTTCAGCTTTGAAGATAGCCATCAGGGTGGCGAACTCTTCTTCAGTGCTGCCGGAGAAATTCCAGTCAACGAACGGATAGTCGGCATCCTGTTTAAACATATCCCAGGAGATCAGGCCGCTGGAATCAATGAAGTGAGTTTCCAGGTTGGCGTGCTCGGCAACTTCTTCGTCATCAAAGGTCGGAGGGGTAAAGACGTCGAGATCTTTCAGACTGCGGCCTTGTAGCAGTTCGGTAACAGTACGCTCCAGCGCCACGCCGAAATCCGGATGGGCGCCGAAAGAGGCAAAGCAGGTGCCGTTAGCCGGGTTAAACAGGACTACGCAGATAACCGGATATTTACCACCAAGAGAGCCATCGTAGGCGAAGATCGGGAAACCTTCGGCTTCCAGTTTGGCGATAGATTCAACGACGCCCGGATAGCGCGCCATCACTTCAGCCGGGATCTCCGGCAGGCTGATGCTCTCTGCGATGATACGGTTTTTGATATGACGCTCAAAGACTTCAGACAAGCCCTGCACGCGCGCTTCATTCGGGGTATTACCCGCTGACATGCCGTTGGAAACGTACAAGTTGCCGACAATGTTCATCGGAATATAGACGGTTTCGCCGTCTGATTGACGGGTAAACGGCAGGCCGCAGACGCCGCGCTCGTCGTTGCCGGATTGCAGATCCACGAGCATGCTGGCGGTCAGTTGATCGTCCGGATCGTAAAAGGCGCGCAGGCGGGCATCCAGCAGGCCTTCCGGTACTTCATCATCTTCCGTCAGCGGGAACCACTTTTCGTTCGGATAATGAACGAAGGGACCGTTGGCGATGGTATCGCCTAACCAGAAGTCCGCGAAGAAGTAGTTGGTAGACAGACGTTCGAAATATTCGCCCAGCGCGGAAGCCAGCGCCGCCTTTTTAGTTGCGCCTTTACCATTGGTAAAACACAGCGCGCACTCTTTATCGCGAATGTGAACGGACCACACGTGTGGTACCGGATTCAGCCACGAGGCCTCTTCGATATCAAATCCGAGGTCGAGCAGTTTCTGCTGGAAGCGAGCGATGGAATCTTCCAGGGCGGCATCTTTGCCGGGGATAAATGTCTGGGTCATAGCAATTCGTTTATTGTTGGCAGGATGCGCAATGATACGGGTTTTACCGGTAAGTGGCTATGTCGTTAGCCGCGGCAATGCATAAAAAGAGAAGAGCGGTAAATGGCATGCGGAGAAACTCCACATGCCGTAGCAAGTTACAGAATCGGCGTACAAATGCTAACGATCATTGCCGCGCCGGCGAGACTGGTACCGACGATGCCTGCCGCCATTACCGCGAAGCCTGCGCCCAGCGTAAAGGGCCCGGTTATCGCTCCGATGACAATCGTCGGAATGCTGACCAGTAAACCAACTGCCGCAGGAATGGACAACAGGCCAAAGCCGCCGCTCACATCAGACATTTCGTTATAGGTTAATTCACGCATAAATATTCCTTTAAAAGTGATTAATACCAGTCTTCATCGGCTGGTTCGAAAATTTTAATGATCTGGAAATACGACGGTAAATGACGGTGCTCTCGCGGAAACATAATTCATGAAGAATTAAGATAATATTCAAGTATTAAATGAGTTGACGGGGGGAGCTACGGCGAGATCGTTTCCTGTGAACGTAGATGATAATTATTTATGCCGTCAGTCCAAATCCGGAATGGACGGCGGAAGAGAGAGGAAAAAGCGATCTGCTCGCAGCGATTATGTCGGTTTAATGACGTCAAGCTGGTTGATTCTTTTGTGTGACGGTGGCCTCGTTTGTGGGCCGCTTAGTTTTACTCGTTGCGGTGTGTGTCACTGAATGATAAAACCGATAGCCACAGGAATAACTTATGCCCGCGACGGTTCGCGTGCAGACAATATAGCAACGTGGTGAGGGGAAATGGCTCAGGTCTATAACTTTAGTTCGGGCCCGGCAATGCTGCCGGCAGAAGTTCTCAAACTGGCGCAACAGGAACTGTGCGACTGGCACGGTCTGGGGACGTCGGTAATGGAAATCAGCCACCGTGGTAAGGAGTTTATCCAGGTGGCTGAAACGGCAGAACAGGATTTCCGCGATCTGCTTAATATCCCTTCCAACTATAAAGTGTTGTTCTGTCATGGCGGCGGTCGCGGACAGTTTGCCGGGATCCCGTTAAATCTGCTGGGTGATAAAACGACAGCAGATTATGTGGACGCCGGTTACTGGGCGGCAAGTGCGGTGAAAGAAGCGCAAAAATACTGCACGCCGAACGTTATCGATGCGAAAACTACCGTTGACGGCCTGCGAGCCGTTAAACCGATGAGCGAATGGCAGTTGACGCCGGGCGCGGCCTATTTGCACTTCTGCCCAAATGAAACCATCGATGGTATCGCTATTCACGAAACGCCGAATTTTGACAAAGATGTCGTCGTCACCGCGGATTACTCCTCCAGTATTCTGTCCCATGAAATCGACGTCAGCCGTTATGGCGTGATTTACGCTGGCGCGCAGAAGAATATCGGCCCGGCAGGGTTGACGCTGGTTATCGTGCGTGAAGACCTGCTGGGTAAAGCCAGCGTCGCCTGCCCATCAATTCTTGATTACACCGTGCTGAACGCCAATGACTCAATGTTTAACACGCCTCCGACCTTCGCCTGGTATCTGGCGGGGCTGGTATTCAAATGGCTGAAAGAGCAGGGTGGCGTGGCCGCGATGGATAAAATCAACCGCCAAAAAGCGGACCTGCTGTATGGCGTGATTGATAACAGTGATTTTTATCGTAACGATGTTGCCGCTGCCAACCGCTCGCGGATGAACGTGCCGTTCCAGCTGGCGGATAGCGCGCTGGACAAACTGTTCCTTGAAGAGTCTTTTGCGGCCGGTTTGCATGCGCTGAAAGGCCACCGCGTGGTGGGCGGTATGCGTGCTTCTATCTACAATGCGATGCCGCTGGCCGGCGTCAAGGCGCTCACCGACTTCATGCAGGACTTCGAACGTCGTCGCGGCTAATTGCTGAGCGCTTATTTTCATCCCCGCGGCCGGTCTGCGGGGTTTTTATTCTGTTTTTTTGAGAGTCGAGTTTCATGGAATCCCTGACGTTACAACCCATTGCGCGCGTTGATGGCACAGTAAACCTACCCGGGTCAAAAAGTGTCTCTAACCGCGCTTTGCTGCTGGCGGCATTAGCCCACGGCACCACCGTGCTGACCAACTTGCTGGACAGCGATGATGTTCGCCATATGCTCAATGCGCTTAACGCCCTGGGAGTTCACTACACCTTGTCCGCCGATCGCACTCGTTGTGAAGTCACCGGCAACGGTGGTCCGCTTCAGGCCAGCGGCGCGCTGGAGTTGTTTCTCGGTAATGCTGGTACGGCGATGCGCCCGCTGGCAGCGGCGTTGTGCCTCGGCCACAACGATATTGTGCTGACCGGCGAACCGCGAATGAAAGAGCGACCGATAGGGCACCTGGTCGATGCGTTACGCCAGGGGGGCGCGCAAATTGAGTATCTGGAGCAGGAAAACTATCCGCCCCTGCGCCTGCGCGGTGGTTTCAACGGCGGCCAGGTGGAAGTCGATGGCAGCGTCTCCAGCCAGTTCCTTACCGCTTTACTGATGACTGCGCCGCTGGCGCCGCAGGACACGACGATCGCGATTAAAGGCGAGCTGGTATCTAAACCTTATATCGACATCACGCTGCACCTGATGAAAACCTTTGGCGTTAACGTTGAAAACCACAACTATCAGCGCTTTGTCGTGCGCGGTGGGCAACAATATCAGTCGCCGGGCGATTATCTGGTGGAAGGCGATGCCTCCTCAGCCTCTTATTTCCTCGCTGCCGGCGCTATTAAGGGCGGTACGGTGAAAGTGACCGGTATTGGCCGCAATAGCGTACAGGGCGATATTCGATTCGCCGACGTGCTGGAAAAAATGGGCGCGACGGTTGTCTGGGGCGACGATTTTATCGCCTGTACACGCGGCGAGTTGAATGCCGTTGATATGGATATGAACCATATTCCGGATGCCGCCATGACCATCGCTACCGCGGCGTTGTTTGCGAAAGGTACCACGGTGCTGCGTAATATTTACAACTGGCGGGTGAAAGAGACCGATCGTCTGTTTGCGATGGCAACTGAACTGCGTAAAGTCGGCGCCGAAGTGGAAGAGGGTGAAGACTATATTCGCATCACGCCGCCTGAGACGCTGAAATTTGCTGAAATCGGTACCTACAACGATCACCGCATGGCGATGTGCTTCTCGCTGGTGGCGCTGTCGGCAACGCCGGTCACTATCCTTGACCCGAAATGTACGGCGAAAACGTTCCCGGACTATTTCGAGCAGCTAGCGCGAATTAGTACCCTGGCGTAAATTCTGTCTCGTCCGATAAGGTAAAGCTTTGTCATCTTCCGGGCTGGTATTCCGCCAGCCCGCTATAATTGCGCAATTCTTCTACATTTAATTTCTACTATTCCGTAATTTGCACACAATGCTCACTTTCTGGCGCATTGATGCGTATAATGCGCGGCGTTTATATTCATGCGCCTTGCTAAAGGAGAATAAAGATGACGGCAAATGTTCCGGTAATCACCATTGATGGACCTGGCGGTGCGGGTAAGGGCACGTTGTGCAAGGCAATGGCGGAAGCGCTTGGCTGGCATCTGTTGGATTCCGGCGCTATCTATCGCGTTTTGGCGCTGGCGGCCTTACATCATCATGTTGACGTCGAGTCAGAAGAGGCGCTGGTTCCGCTGGCCGCTCATCTCGATGTACGTTTTATTTCTGCTGACGGCAACCTGGAAGTGGTGCTGGAAGGTGAGGATGTGAGTGCGGAGATCCGCACCCAGGAAGTGGCCAATACCGCCTCGAAAGTCGCTGCCTTCCCGCGCGTTCGCGAAGCGCTGCTGCGCCGTCAACGCGCCTTTCGCGAGCAGCCCGGCCTGATTGCCGACGGCCGCGATATGGGCACCGTTGTTTTCCCTGATGCGCCGGTTAAAATTTTCCTCGATGCGTCGGCGGAAGAACGCGCGCAGCGCCGCCTGCTACAGTTGCAGGAAAAGGGTTTTAGTGTTAACTTTGAACGTCTTTTGTCCGAGATAAAAGAGCGTGACGATCGCGATCGTAATCGTGCCGTGGCGCCGCTTGTCCCGGCCGCTGATGCATTAGTTCTCGATTCAACTGAACTAAGCATTGAGCAAGTAATTGAAAAAGCGCTACAATATGCGCGCGAAAAACTGGCTATCGCTTAACCGTTAAGCGGCAAAGCGTTGCGAGCCTCCGAATTATAGCAGTACCCCCGCAGCAACGGAGTGTTAGCGGGTATGTTAAACAACCCCATCCGGCACGGAGCCAGGTGGACGTTAAATATGAAACCTGAAGATTAAACATGACTGAATCTTTTGCTCAACTATTTGAAGAATCCTTAAAAGAAATCGAAACCCGCCCGGGTTCCATCGTTCGTGGTGTTGTTGTTGCTATCGACAAAGATATTGTACTGGTTGACGCTGGTCTGAAATCTGAGTCCGCCATCCCGGCTGAGCAGTTCAAAAACGCCCAGGGCGAGCTGGAAATCCAGGTTGGTGACGAAGTTGACGTTGCTCTGGATGCAGTAGAAGACGGCTTCGGTGAAACCCTGCTGTCCCGTGAGAAAGCTAAACGTCACGAAGCTTGGATCACGCTGGAAAAAGCTTACGAAGACGCTGAAACTGTAGTCGGTGTTATCAACGGCAAAGTTAAAGGTGGCTTCACTGTTGAGCTGAATGGTATTCGTGCGTTCCTGCCGGGCTCCCTGGTAGACGTTCGTCCGGTGCGCGACACGCTGCACCTGGAAGGCAAAGAGCTTGAATTCAAAGTCATCAAGCTGGACCAGAAACGTAACAACGTCGTTGTTTCTCGTCGTGCCGTTATCGAATCCGAAAACAGCGCAGAGCGCGATCAGCTGCTGGAAAACCTGCAGGAAGGCATGGAAGTCAAAGGTATCGTTAAGAACCTCACTGACTACGGTGCATTCGTTGATCTGGGCGGCGTTGACGGCCTGCTGCACATCACCGATATGGCCTGGAAACGCGTTAAGCATCCGAGCGAAATCGTAAACGTTGGCGACGAAATCACTGTTAAAGTGCTGAAGTTCGACCGCGAGCGTACCCGTGTATCTCTGGGCCTGAAACAGCTGGGCGAAGATCCGTGGGTAGCTATCGCTAAGCGTTATCCGGAAGGTACCAAACTGACCGGTCGCGTGACCAACCTGACCGACTACGGCTGCTTCGTTGAAATCGAAGAAGGCGTTGAAGGCCTGGTTCACGTTTCCGAAATGGATTGGACCAACAAAAACATCCACCCGTCCAAAGTTGTTAACGTTGGCGATGTAGTGGAAGTTATGGTTCTGGATATCGACGAAGAACGTCGTCGTATCTCCCTGGGTCTGAAGCAGTGCAAATCTAACCCATGGCAGCAGTTCGCGGAAACCCACAACAAGGGCGACCGTGTTGAAGGTAAAATCAAGTCTATCACTGACTTCGGTATCTTCATCGGCCTGGACGGCGGCATCGACGGCCTGGTTCACCTGTCTGACATCTCCTGGAACGTTGCAGGCGAAGAAGCAGTTCGTGAATACAAAAAAGGCGACGAAATCGCTGCAGTTGTACTGCAGGTTGACGCAGAACGTGAGCGTATCTCCCTGGGCGTTAAACAGCTGGCGGAAGATCCGTTCAACAACTACGTTGCTCTGAACAAGAAAGGCGCTATCGTAACCGGTAAAGTAACTGCAGTTGACGCTAAAGGCGCAACCGTAGAACTGGCTGACGGCGTTGAAGGTTACCTGCGTGCTTCTGAAGCATCCCGTGACCGCGTTGAAGATGCAACTCTGGTTCTGAGCGTTGGCGACGAAGTTGAAGCTAAATTCACCGGCGTTGATCGTAAAAACCGCGCAATCAGCCTGTCTGTTCGTGCGAAAGACGAAGCTGACGAGAAAGATGCAATCGCAACTGTTAACAAACAGGAAGATGCAAACTTCTCTAACAACGCAATGGCTGAAGCTTTCAAAGCAGCTAAAGGCGAGTAATCTTAGTTATTCAGGCCACAACGGTCTGAATAATGACGAGTTTACTTGACAGATTGCAGGATTCGTCCTGTAATCAAGCACAAAGGGCGGCTACGGCCGCCCTTGTTTAAGCTGTAAGCTAACTTTGCCTTGAAGGAAACCGGAGGAAAAATGACCAAGTCAGAATTGATAGAAAGACTTGCCAGCCAGCAATCTCATATCCCGGCGAAAGCGGTGGAAGATGCTGTTAAAGAAATGCTGGAACATATGGCCTCAACGCTTGCTCAAGGTGAGCGCATTGAAATCCGCGGTTTCGGCAGCTTCTCTCTGCACTATCGAGCACCTCGCACCGGGCGTAACCCGAAGACTGGCGATAAAGTGGAACTGGAAGGTAAATACGTTCCGCACTTTAAGCCTGGGAAAGAACTACGCGACCGCGCCAATATTTACGAAGAGTAAGTTTTTCCGCATCAGGCAAAGACTTACTTAATAAAAAAGCACCTGAGGGTGCTTTTTTTATGCCTGTTTTCCGTGTCCGCTCGCAAAACTTTTGTTAACTGATAGCAAGAGACAATATTTCCCGGACAGCGCGACGCAATGCCATTCTTTTCAACATGATCGCGGCGGCGAATTGTCTGACACTCCCCGATAACAGGGAGGTGTTATGCGATTACCACATCTGGCAGGCTGCGCCATAATCGGAATTTCGCCGCTGCTTTGGCTACCGGCACTACCGAATATGCTAAGCGTTTGGTGTCTTATTGGCGTTGCGATAATCATGGCAACGCTGCGCAAACCTTACACAACGTATGCCGCATTGACGTTGCTATTTCTCGTGTGGGGAATATTACATGCCCGGCAGGCGTTGTGGCCCACTGAGCATATTCCCGGTCGCAACCGGCAGGCCGTTATTAAGCTGGTAGGCGGTGATGGCCTGACGAGCTGGCAAGGTAAGATAATCCGTCTTGATGGGCGGCGTTTATATCCCGCGGTTGGGATCACCCTTTACGGCGGCGAACTGCCTGAAGCAGGCTGCGTTGGGCAGCGCTGGCTGATGACCATCCGCGCTCGTCCGGTGCATGGGCAGTTAAATGAGGGCGGCTTCGATAGCCAGCGCTACGCCCTTGCTCAACATCGTCCGCTTAGCGGACGTTTTCTGAATGCCTCATCGCTTGATTCACGTTGTAGTTCCCGGGCTCGCTATCTGGACTCGTTGAACCGCGCACTTGCTAATTATCCGTGGAGAACGGTGATGCTGGGGCTGGGAATGGGGGAGCGCCTTGCGGTTGCGGATGAGATAAAAAGGTTAATGCAGGAGACGGGGACGTCTCATTTAATGGCTATCTCCGGCCTGCATATTGCGCTGGGGGCGTCGCTTGGCTGGTTGCTGGTTCGCGGAATACAGTTCTTTCTCCCGTGCCGCTGGATAGGCTGGCGGATACCGCTGCTTGTCGGGTTAGGTTGCGCGCTGTTTTACGCCTGGCTTACCGGCATGCAACCCCCGGCGCTACGTACCTGTGCGGCCTTAACCGCAGGATGTCTGTTGCGGCTACAGGCCAGGCGCTGGTCGCCCTGGCAAATATTTTGCTGTTGTATTGCGGCAATACTGCTGGCCGATCCACTGGCGATAATTTCAGAAAGCCTGTGGTTATCGGTCTTTGCGGTTGCTGCGTTGATTTTCTGGTATCAGCTTGCGCCGCTTCGCCCTTACCGCTGTCATTCACCGTGGCGGCACCTGCTGGCGCTGAGCCACCTGCAGTGTGGCCTGATGCTATTATTGGCGCCGCTGCAGATAGCACTGTTCCATGGTATTAGTCTGACATCACTGATAGCGAACCTGATTGCCGTTCCGCTGGTGACATTTCTAATAGTCCCGCTGATTTTAGCGGCCATGTTACTGCATCTCAGCGGTCCGGCATTGCTTGAAATGGCGTTATGGCAACTCGCCGATCGGTTGCTGGCAATCTTATTCTGGTTCTTACGCCATTTGCCTGCGGGATGGGTATCGCTTGACGAACGCTGGCTGGCGGTCAGTTTACTGCCGTGGCTGGCGCTTCTGGTATGGCGTTTTCAGGCCTGGCGTCAGATGCCGTTACTCTGTATTAGCGGCGTGGCGCTACTCAGTTGGCCTTTCTGGCGCGCCGCCTCACCGGGCGAGTGGCGGGTGACGATGCTGGATGTCGGACAAGGGCTGGCGGTGGTCATCGAGCGTCAGGGCGCGGCAATTTTGTACGATACCGGCCCAGCCTGGCCGGGAGGCGATAGCGGTGAGCGGCTTATCGTACCCTGGCTACGCTGGCGCGGTCTTCATCCGGAAGGCATAATATTGAGCCACGAACATCTTGATCATCGCGGTGGCCTGAATGCGATTATTCAGGCGTGGCCCAATCTCGTTATTCGTAGTCCGCTTAAAGCGCGCGGGCATCTACCCTGTCGCAGAGGGGAAACCTGGCGCTGGCGAGGGCTCCGATTTCAGGCGCTTTGGCCATTGCCTGCGGGTGAACATAAAGGGAACAATGGTTCCTGTGTGGTTAGGGTCGATGACGGCAAGCGTAGCGTTTTACTTACCGGCGATATCGAAATCCCGGCCGAAGAGCAGATGATAAGCCATTACTGGCAGCATCTTATGTCTACACTTATTCAGGTTCCGCACCACGGCAGCAACACTTCATCCGGCGTGACATTGTTGCAGCGGGTAGGGGGAGAGGCGGCTATCGCCTCGGCAGCGCGATACAATGCATGGAAGATGCCTTCCCAAAAAGTCGCGCAGCGCTATCGTGAGCAGGGATATCGGTGGTTTGATACGCCGCACTCGGGGCAAATAACGATTATTTTTTCTCCAGAAGGTTGGCAAATCCATAGCTTACGAGATCAACTTTTACCGCGTTGGTATCATCAGTGGTTTGGCGGGGACGCGCAGAACGGGTAGAATATGCGGCTATTTCAACATAAGCTGGTTTATTGAATGCAGAACGATAAAGATCTCTCCACGTGGCAGACCTTCCGCCGACTTTGGCCGATGATAGCGCCGTTTAAAGCCGGGCTAATCGTAGCGGCCGTGGCGTTGGTGCTTAACGCGGCAAGTGATACCTTCATGTTATCGCTTCTTAAACCGTTATTGGATGATGGTTTTGGTAAAACGGATCGCTCAGTGCTGTTATGGATGCCGCTGGTGGTGATCGGTTTGATGGTGCTGCGTGGCATCAGTAGCTATATCTCGAGTTACTGTATCTCCTGGGTTTCCGGCAAAGTGGTGATGACCATGCGTCGCCGCCTGTTCGGTCATATGATGGGCATGCCTGTCGCTTTCTTCGACAAACAGTCCACCGGGACATTGCTGTCGCGTATCACCTACGACTCCGAACAGGTCGCTTCATCTTCCTCCAGCGCGTTGATAACCGTAGTGCGTGAAGGGGCCTCAATTATCGGCCTGTTCGCCATGATGTTCTATTACAGCTGGCAATTGTCGCTAATTCTTATCGTGCTTGCGCCTATCGTCTCTGTGGCGATTCGGGTGGTTTCGAAGCGTTTTCGTAATATCAGTAAGAATATGCAGAACACCATGGGGCAGGTGACCACCAGCGCGGAACAGATGCTCAAAGGGCATAAAGAAGTGCTGATGTTCGGCGGTCAGGCGGTTGAAACCAAGCGTTTTGACAAAGTCAGTAATAAGATGCGCCTGCAGGGCATGAAAATGGTCTCCGCGTCCTCCATCTCCGACCCGGTCATTCAACTCATTGCCTCTCTGGCGCTGGCCTTTGTGCTCTACGCGGCGAGCTTCCCAAGCGTCATGGAAACGCTGACCGCCGGTACCATTACCGTGGTCTTTTCTTCGATGATCGCGCTGATGCGCCCGCTGAAATCCCTGACTAACGTCAACGCGCAGTTCCAGCGCGGTATGGCCGCATGTCAGACGCTTTTCTCCATTCTGGATTCCGAGCAGGAGAAAGATGAAGGCACTCGCGTGATTGAGCGCGCCAAAGGTAACCTGGAGTTCCACAACGTCACCTTTAGCTATCCTGGCCGCGAAGTTGCCGCGCTGCGTAACATCAATCTGAGCATCCCGGAAGGGAAAACCGTTGCGCTGGTAGGGCGTTCAGGCTCAGGTAAATCCACCATCGCCAGCCTGATTACCCGGTTCTACGACGTTGACGAGGGGCAGATTCTGCTGGATGGCCACGATTTACGCGAGTACAAACTGAGCTCCCTGCGCGATCAGGTGGCGCTGGTTTCGCAGAACGTGCATCTGTTCAATGACACCGTCGCCAATAACATCGCCTATGCGCGTACCGAAGAGTACACCCGCGAGCAAATTGAAGAAGCGGCGCGTATGGCCTATGCGATGGACTTTATCAACAAGATGGATAATGGACTGGACACGATTATCGGCGAGAATGGCGTGATGCTCTCCGGTGGTCAACGTCAGCGTATCGCTATTGCGCGTGCGCTGCTGCGCAATAGCCCTATTCTGATCCTCGATGAAGCCACCTCGGCGCTGGATACCGAGTCGGAACGTGCAATTCAAGCGGCGCTGGATGAACTGCAGAAAAACCGCACCTCGCTGGTTATCGCCCACCGTCTGTCGACTATCGAACAGGCTGACGAAATCGTGGTGGTAGAAGATGGTCGCATCGTTGAACGCGGCAGCCATCTGGATCTGCTGGAACATAAAGGCGTTTACGCGCAGTTACACAAGATGCAATTCGGTCAATGATAGCGCGCATCTGGTCCGGCGAATCGCCGCTATGGCGGCTATTGCTGCCGCTTTCCTGGCTGTATGGCCTGGTGAGCGCTTGCATCCGCCTCAGCTATAAACTGGGGTGGAAAAAAGCCTGGCGCGCGCCGGTGCCGGTGGTCGTGGTCGGTAATCTGACCGCCGGCGGCAACGGTAAAACGCCGGTGGTGGTTTGGCTGGTGGAACAACTGCAGCAGCGGGGCATACGCGTCGGCGTGGTATCTCGCGGCTACGGCGGCAAAGCCGACCGCTATCCGCTGCTGCTGGATAATGCCACCAGTACAGCGCAGGCGGGCGATGAACCGGTGTTAATTCATCAGCGTACCGGCGCGCCGGTGGCGGTTGCGCCACTGCGTAGCGAGGCGGTAAAAGCCTTATTAGCCGCTCACGATTTACAAATTATCGTCACCGATGATGGTCTTCAGCATTATAAGCTGGCGCGGGATACAGAAATCGTTGTGATTGACGGCGTACGCCGCTTTGGCAATGGTTGGTGGTTGCCGGCCGGGCCGATGCGCGAGCGAGCATCCCGTTTGCAAAGCGTCGATGCCGTTATCGTCAACGGCGGCGTCGCACGTCCGGGGGAAATCCCGATGCAGTTGCGTCCCGGCATGGCGGTGAACCTGCTTACCGGCGAGCGTCGCGATGTTGCGACCCTCGACAACGTAGTGGCGATGGCCGGCATTGGCCATCCGCCGCGCTTTTTCGCGACGCTTGAAAACTGCGGCGTGCATCCGGTGAAAACTGTGGCGCTGGCGGATCATCAGGCACTTAGTCAAAGCGCGGTCGCTGTACTGGCAAGCTCGGAGCAGACGCTGCTAATGACCGAAAAAGACGCGGTTAAATGCCGTGAATTTGCCGCCGCTAACTGGTGGTATCTACCGGTTGACGCCATAATGACCGATGAACGCGCACAGCGGTTGCTCGCGGACTTAGTGACGCTGGCGCAACGTTAACCTGCGTGCTGGTTTTGCTCGCCGCTGTGCTTGAATCCCCTACGGAGAACCTGCATGTCGGTATTGCAATTGTCGCTAAAAGAGGCTCGCCATCTTCATCTCGCGGCGCAAGGGCTACTGAAAAAGCCCCGGCGTCGCGCTCGCCAGACTGACATCCTTTCCACTATTCAGCAGATGTCGCTGCTGCAAATCGATACGATCAACGTGGTCGCCCGTAGCCCTTATCTGGTGCTGTTTAGTCGTCTTGGCAGTTATCCTCAGCACTGGTTGGATGATTCTCTGCGTAGTGGCGAGCTGATGGAGTACTGGGCGCATGAGGCCTGTTTTTTGCCGCGTAACGATTTCGCCCTCGTGCGCCACCGGATGTTGAATCCTGACAAGATGGGTTGGAAATACCATAAAGAGTGGATGCACGAACACGCCGCCAGCATAGAAGAGTTGCTGGCGCATATCGCGCAAAATGGCCCGGTTCGCTCAGCGGATTTCTCCCATCCGCGTAAAGGAGCCAGCGGCTGGTGGGAATGGAAACCGCATAAACGTCATCTTGAAGGGTTGTTCACCGCCGGCAAACTGATGGTCGTTGAGCGGCGTAACTTTCATCGCGTCTATGATTTAACCCATCGGGCGATGCCGCACTGGGATGACGAGCGCGACGCGCTCTCCCGCCAGGAGGCCGAGTCTATTATGCTGCGTAACAGCGCGCGCAGCCTGGGCGTTTTTCGTCCGCAGTGGCTGGCCGATTATTATCGTCTACGCCAGCCTGCATTACCGGCACTGCTGAAGGGCTGGCAGGATGAGGGGCTGGTGGTGCCGGTTATGGTTGAAGAACTGGGGGAAATGTGGCTGCATCGCGATCTGCAAGCGGCGCTGGAATCGGCACCCGGCGGTAAGTTAACCGCCAGCCACAGCGCCGTGCTCTCGCCGTTTGACCCGGTGGTGTGGGACCGTAAACGGGCCGAGCAGTTATTCAACTTCAGCTATCGACTGGAATGTTATACCCCAGCGCCGAAACGGCAATACGGCTACTTTGTGCTACCGTTGCTGCATCAGGGAAAACTGGTTGGCAGGATGGACAGCAAGTTGCACCGAAAGGACGGCATGCTTGAGATCTTTTCGCTGTGGCTGGAAGAGGGCGTGAAAGTGACCGCCGGGCTGGAAAGCGGACTCCAGCGGGCAATTAACGATTTTGCGCGCTGGCAAGGTGCAGAAGAGGTTGTGCTGCGCCAGCTACCCGCGACGCTATTTGCTAACCAGCGGCAAGGTTGGGGCGTTGAAGCCGCGTGATACGCCGGCTACCATCCTGTGATATGCTGCTGATAAATCTATTCGGTCCATCAGGAGGAATCATGGATCACCGTTTACTTGAAATTATCGCCTGCCCGGTTTGTAACGGTAAGCTGTATTACAGTCAGGATAAGCAAGAGCTTATCTGCAAAGCCGACAGTCTGGCCTTCCCGCTGCGCGAAGGGATCCCGGTACTACTTGAAAACGAAGCGCGCTCACTCGCGGTAGAAGAGAGCCAGCCATGAGTTTCGTCGTCATTATCCCTGCCCGATTTGCCTCCACGCGTCTGCCGGGGAAACCTCTGCAGGATATCAACGGTAAACCGATGATCGTCCACGTGCTGGAGCGCGCCCGCGAATCTGGCGCGGATCGCATTATCGTCGCCACCGATCATGAAGATGTCGCGCGTGCGGTTGAAGCCGCGGGCGGCGAGGTTTGCATGACCCGCGCTGACCATCAATCCGGCACCGAGCGTCTGGCGGAAGTCGTTGAAAAATGCGCTTTCAGCGATGACACCATCATCGTCAATATTCAGGGTGATGAACCGATGATCCCGTCGGCGATCGTGCGCCAGGTGGCGGAAAACCTCGCGGCCAGCACCAGCGGGATGGCAACGCTGGCGGTGCCTATCCACGATGCCGAAGAAGCGTTTAACCCGAATGCGGTCAAAGTGGTCATGGATGCCGACGGCTACGCGCTCTATTTCTCACGAGCGACGATTCCGTGGGATCGCGATCGCTTTGCAAAATCGCGTGAGCAAATTGGCGATTCCCTGCTGCGCCATATTGGTATTTACGGCTACCGCGCTGGTTTTATTCGCCGCTACGTCAGCTGGGCGCCAAGCCCGCTCGAACAAATTGAGATGCTCGAACAGCTGCGCGTATTGTGGTATGGCGAAAAAATTCACGTTGCGGTGGCGGAAGTGGTTCCTGGCACTGGCGTGGATACCCCGGAAGATCTGGAACGCGTCCGCGCCGAACTGCGTTAATTCTTGCCGTCCCCTTCGCCTGGAGGGGACATATTTCTGCCGCTAATTAGCCCATTTTTGATCTTATCCGCTGACAAGTCGCCCCCAGACGCTCATTATGAAAACAGTAGTCTTCATGAGGGTATCTATGATGGAACAGTTGCGAGCCGAACTGAGCCACCTGCTTGGCGAGAAGCTAAGCCGCGTGGAATGCGTTAGCGAGAAACCCTCGTCAGCGCTGTGGTCGCTGTATGATGCGCAGGGAAACCCGATGCCGCTGTTGGCGAAAAGCTTCACTACGCCGGGCGTGGCGCGCCAGCTGGCGTGGAAAATCTCAATGCTTGCCCGTAGCGGCACCGTTCGTATGCCGGTGGTGTACGGTGTCATGACACATGAAGAGCATCCAGGGCCTGACGTATTGCTGATTGAACGGTTACGCGGCGTTTCAGTAGAAGCGCCGGCGCGCACGCCCGAGCGGTGGGAGCAACTGCAGGATCAGATTGTCGAAGGATTACTGGCATGGCACCGCCACGACAGCGGCGGCTGTGTGGGAATGGTCGATAGCACTCAGGAAAACGTCTGGCCGCACTGGTATCGCCAGCGGGTAGAAATGCTGTGGAGCACGCTTAACCTCTATCATGACACCGGGCTGACAATGCAGGATAAGCGCATTTTATTCCGCAGTCGTGAAAGCCTGCCGCAATTGTTTAGTGATTTCAACGACAACTGCGTGCTGGTCCATGGCTGCTTTACGCTACGTAGCATGCTCAAAGACGCGCGCACCGATCAGCTGTTGGCGATGGTCGGGCCGGGGATGATGCTGTGGGCGCCGCGCGAGTATGAATTGTTCCGCCTCGCCGACGGCGGGTTAGGGGAGCAGCTGTTATGGCGTTATTTGCAGCGGGCGCCGGTCGCGGAGTCTTTCGTCTGGCGGCGCTGGTTATATCAGTTATGGGATGAAGTCGAAAACCTGGTGAATACCGGGCGCTTCGATCGCGCCCGTTTCTCATTTGCCGCGAAATCAATCCTGCCCTGGATCGCCTGACGCTCCCTTCAGCCACTGCCAGCCCCGCCCCAGAGTCTCGTAAATCGCGCGTTCGCTGTGCATCAGCCAATACGGTGACGGCAGCGCGCGCTCCCAGGGGTTAAGCGCCGACTCTACCGCCAGCTGGTTGGCTGGCGCCGGTAACGGATTTAGCCCTGCATGGCGGAAAAATATCATCGCTCGCGGCAGGTGCGAGGCGGAGGTCACCAGCAGGAATGGCGCGCCGCCGATGGCTTTTTTGACTTCAGCCGCTTCCTGTTCGGTATCTTTTGGTCGGTCAAGGACGATAATGGCGCTGCGCGGCACGCCGAGGCTTTCGGCGACGCGCGCTCCCGCCTCGGCGGTGCTGACCGGGTTACTCCTGGCCGCCGCGCCGGTAAAAATCATTTTCGCGCCAGGGTTTTCCCGCCACAGGCGGATCCCCTCTGCCAGCCGCGGCAGACTGTTGTTGATCAGATTGGAGCTAGGCGCCCACTGCGGGTTCCAGGTATAGCCGCCACCCAGCACCACGACATACTCAACGGATTTGCCGCCGCGCCAGGTCGGGTAGCTTTTTTCTATCGGTTTTAATAACCCATCAGCCACCGGCTGCAGGCTTAATAGCGCCAGCAACAGCCAGCTTAAGGTGACCACCGTCTTGCCGGTTTTTTGAAAACGGCTGCGCCACAGCAGGGCGATGCCGACCGCCATCAGCAATAACAGCAGAGGAAGCGGCAACAGCATACCGCCAAAAACCTTTTTCAGCGTAAAAAGCATCCCGGATGGTTCCTTTTTTAACCATATAAGCAAAGTTCTGCGTGGATCTTATAACAGATCGCTTCATTATCGCCGTGGGTATGACAAAATAGCGGTTTTGTGTTGGCTTGTGGAGTCGTCCGTGCAGGATCGCAATTTTGATGACATCGCTGAAAAGTTTTCGCGCAATATTTATGGCACCACCAAGGGCCAACTGCGTCAGGCGATCCTTTGGCAGGATCTGGAACCGCTGCTTAAGCAGATGGGGCCAGGGCCGTTGCGGGTGCTTGATGCCGGCGGCGGCGAAGGGCAAACGGCGATCCGCGTCGCGGAATTAGGCCATCACGTCACGCTATGCGATCTTTCCGCCGAAATGGTGGCTCGCGCTCAGCAGGCCGCCCGCGATAAAGGTGTGATCGACAACATGCATTTTGTACAATGCGCGGCGCAGGATATTGCTCAGCATTTGGAAAGCCCCGTCGATCTGATACTGTTTCATGCGGTGCTTGAGTGGGTCGCGGAACCGCAGGAAATGTTGCGCACGCTGTGGTCGGTGTTGCGCCCGGGCGGCGCGCTGTCGTTAATGTTCTACAATGCTAACGGCCTGCTGATGCACAATATGGTCGCCGGAAACTTCGACTACGTACAAATCGGCATGCCGAAAAAGAAAAAACGCACGCTGTCGCCGGATTATCCGCGCGATCCGCAGCAGGTTTACGGCTGGCTGGAAGATCTCGGTTGGCAGATAACCGGTAAAACCGGCGTGCGGGTGTTTCATGATTATCTGCGTGAGAAACGTAAACAGCATGACAGTTTTGCGGTGCTGCTGGAGCTGGAAACGCGCTACTGTCGTCAGGAGCCGTATATCAGCCTGGGCCGCTATATTCATGTCACTGCGCTTAAGAAAGATCCAGGCGCACAGCCGCAGATGCAAGGATAAACTATGAGTGAATTTTCCCAGACAGTCCCCGAACTGGTTGCCTGGGCCAGGAAAAATGATTTTTCCATCTCGCTGCCGGTCGACAGACTCTCTTTTCTGCTGGCTGTCGCCACGCTGAACGGCGAGCGGCTGGAAGGGGAAATGACCGAGGGAGAACTGGTGGACGCGTTCCGCCACGTTAGTGATGCGTTTGAGCAGACCAGCGAAACCATCAGCCAGCGCGCCAATAACGCCATCAACGATATGGTGCGCCAGCGTCTGCTGAACCGCTTTACCAGCGAAATAACGGAAGGGAATGCTATCTATCGCCTGACGCCGTTAGGTATCGGCATTACCGATTACTACATTCGCCAGCGTGAATTTTCCACCCTGCGTTTGTCGATGCAGCTGTCGATTGTGGCCGGCGAACTGAAGCGGGCTGCAGATTCCGCGGATGAGGGTGGCGATGAATTCCACTGGCATCGCAACGTTTTTGCGCCGCTGAAATATTCGGTGGCGGAAATCTTCGATAGTATCGATCTGACTCAACGCATCATGGATGAGCAGCAGCAGCAGGTGAAAGACGATATCGCCCAACTGCTGAACAAAGACTGGCGCGCGGCGATTTCTAGCTGCGAACTGCTGCTGTCCGAAACCTCCGGCACCCTGCGCGAATTGCAGGATACCCTGGATGCGGCGGGCGATAAGCTGCAGGCCAACCTGTTGCGTATCCAGGACGCTACCATCGCGCGCGACGATCTGCATTTTGTCGACCGTCTGGTGTTCGACCTGCAAAGCAAGCTCGACCGTATCGTCAGCTGGGGCCAACAGGCTATCGACCTGTGGATCGGTTACGATCGTCACGTACATAAATTTATCCGTACCGCCATCGATATGGATAAAAACCGCGTTTTCGCCCAGCGTTTGCGTCAGTCGGTGCAGACCTACTTCGATGCTCCGTGGGCGCTGACCTACGCCAGCGCCGATCGCTTGCTGGATATGCGCGATGAAGAGATGGCGCTGCGCGATGAAGAAGTCACCGGCGAGCTGCCGGCAGACCTCGAATTCGAAGAGTTCAACGAAATTCGCGAGCAGCTGGCCGCGCTGATTGAAGCGCAGCTGGCGGTCTACAAAGAGAAAGGTATGCCGCTGGATCTCGGCCTGGTGGCGCGAGAGTTCCTGGCGCAATATCCGCGTGCGCGCCATTTTGACGTCGCGCGAATCGTCGTTGACCAGGCGGTACAGCTGGGCGTCGCCCAGGCAGATTTCACCGGACTGCCGGCAAAATGGCAGCCGATTAATGATTACGGAGCCAAGGTACAGGCGCATGTCATTGACAAATATTGAACAAGTGATGCCAGCTAAGCTGGCGCAGGCGTTGGCCAATCCGTTATTTCCGGCGCTGGATAGCGCCCTGCGCGCAGGTCGTCACATTGGCCTGGATGAGCTGGATAATCACGCATTTTTGATGGATTTTCAGGATTACCTGGAAGAGTTTTATGCGCGCTACAACGTTGAGCTGATCCGCGCGCCGGAGGGGTTCTTCTACCTGCGCCCGCGCTCTACGACGTTGATTCCGCGCTCGGTATTATCAGAGCTGGATATGATGGTCGGCAAAATTCTTTGCTACCTCTACCTCAGCCCCGAACGTCTGGCTAATGAAGGCATCTTCACCCAGCAGGAGCTCTACGATGAACTCCTGACGCTGGCGGATGAAAGTAAATTACTGAAGCTGGTGAACAACCGTTCCACCGGTTCCGACCTCGACCGCCAGAAGCTGCAGGAAAAAATGCGCGCGTCCCTCAACCGCCTGCGTCGCCTCGGCATGGTGTGGTTTATGGGCCACGACAGCAGTAAATTCCGCATCACCGAATCGGTGTTCCGCTTTGGCGCTGACGTGCGCGTCGGCGACGATCCGCGCGAAGCGCAGCTGCGCATGATCCGCGACGGCGAAGCAATGGCGCTGGAGAATCACCTGCAGCTCAATGACGAGAATGAAGAGAATCAGCCGGATAGCGGGGAGGAAGAATAATGATTGAACGCGGTAAGTTTCGCTCGCTGACGCTGGTTAACTGGAACGGTTTTTTTGCCCGGACCTTCGATCTTGATGAGCTGGTAACGACGCTCTCCGGGGGTAACGGCGCCGGTAAATCGACAACCATGGCGGCTTTCGTCACGGCGCTGATCCCCGATTTAACCCTGCTGCACTTCCGTAACACCACTGAAGCGGGCGCCACCAGCGGTTCGCGCGATAAAGGCCTGCACGGTAAACTGCGTGCCGGCGTCTGTTACTCGGTGCTCGACGTGATCAACTCGCGCCACCAGCGCGTGGTTGTCGGTGTACGTCTGCAGCAGGTTGCCGGGCGCGATCGTAAAGTCGATATTAAGCCATTTGCCATCCAGGGATTGCCAACCTCGATCCAGCCGACCCAACTGTTGACCGAAACGCTCAACGAGCGCCAGGCGCGTGTCGTGAGCCTCAACGAGCTGAAAGACAAGCTCGACGCGATGGAAGGGGTGCAGTTCAAACAGTTCAACTCGATCACCGAATATCACTCGCTGATGTTTGATTTGGGCGTGGTGGCCCGTCGTCTGCGTTCAGCATCCGATCGTAGCAAATACTACCGCCTGATTGAGGCCTCGCTGTACGGCGGGATTTCCAGCACCATTACCCGCTCGCTGCGCGATTACCTGCTGCCGGAAAACAGCGGCGTGCGTAAGGCGTTCCAGGATATGGAAGCGGCGCTGCGTGAAAACCGTATGACCCTGGAAGCGATTCGCGTAACTCAGTCCGATCGCGATCTGTTTAAGCACCTTATCAGCGAAGCCACCAACTACGTGGCGGCGGACTACATGCGCCACGCCAACGAGCGGCGAATCCATCTGGATAAAGCGCTGGAGTACCGTCGCGAGCTCTTTACCTCGCGTTCGCAGCTGGCGGCAGAGCAGTACAAACATGTCGATATGGCGCGCGAGCTGCAGGAACACAACGGCGCAGAAGGCGATCTGGAAGCCGACTACCAGGCCGCCAGCGATCACCTGAACCTGGTACAAACGGCGCTGCGTCAGCAGGAAAAAATCGAGCGCTACGAAGCGGATCTCGACGAACTGCAGATTCGTCTGGAAGAGCAAAATGAAGTGGTGGCGGAAGCCGCAGACCAGCAGGAAGAGAACGAAGCCCGCGCCGAGGCCGCCGAACTGGAAGTGGATGAGCTGAAAAGCCAGCTCGCCGATTACCAGCAGGCGCTCGACGTGCAGCAGACTCGCGCCATTCAGTACAATCAGGCGCTACAGGCGCTGGAGCGCGCGCGCGCGCTGTGTCACCTGCCGGATTTAACCGCCGACAGCGCCGACGAATGGCTGGAAACTTTCCAGGCGAAAGAGCTGGAAGCGACGGAAAAAATGCTGTCGCTGGAACAAAAAATGAGCGTGGCGCAAACCGCGCACAGCCAGTTTGAACAAGCGTATCAGCTGGTTGCGGCGATCAACGGCCCGCTGGCGCGTAATGAAGCCTGGGATGTGGCGCGTGAATTACTACGCGATGGCGTCAACCAGCGTCATCTGGCGGAGCAGGCTCATGGGTTGCGTAGCCGTCTCAATGAGCTGGAGCAGCGCCTGCGTGAACAACAGGACGCCGAGCGCCAGCTGGCCGAGTTCTGTAAGCGCCAGGGCAAACGCTACGATATCGACGATTTGGAAACGCTGCATCAGGAGCTGGAAGCGCGCATCGCGTCATTGGCCGATAGCGTTTCTAACGCTCAGGAACAGCGCATGGCTCTGCGTCAGGAGCTGGAACAGCTGCAGTCGCGTACCCAGACGTTGATGCGCCGGGCGCCGATTTGGCTGGCGGCGCAAAACAGCCTCAACCAGCTGTGCGAGCAGAGCGGCGAGCAGTTTGAATCAAGCCAGGACGTCACCGAGTACCTGCAGCAGCTGCTGGAGCGCGAGCGCGAAGCAATCGTTGAGCGCGATGAAGTCGGCGCCCGCAAGCGCGCCATCGACGAAGAAATCGAGCGTCTCAGCCAGCCGGGCGGTTCTGAAGACCCGCGTCTGAACGCGCTGGCGGAGCGCTTTGGCGGCGTGCTGTTGTCGGAAATCTACGACGACGTTAGCCTCGAAGATGCCCCGTACTTCTCCGCGCTGTATGGCCCATCGCGCCATGCGATCGTGGTTCCGGATCTGTCGCAGGTGGCGGAGCAGCTCGAAGGGCTGGAAGATTGCCCGGAAGACCTGTATCTGATCGAAGGCGATCCGCAGTCCTTCGATGACAGCGTTTTCAGCGTCGATGAGCTGGAAAAAGCGGTGGTCGTGAAAATTGCCGACCGCCAGTGGCGCTATTCGCGCTTCCCGACGCTGCCGCTGTTTGGCCGCGCCGCGCGTGAAAACCGCATCGAAACGCTGCACGCCGAGCGTGAAAGCCTCTCCGAGCGTTTTGCTACGCTGTCGTTTGACGTGCAGAAAACGCAGCGCCTGCATCAGGCCTTCAGCCGCTTCATCGGTAGCCATTTGGCGGTTGCCTTTGATGACGATCCGGAAGAAGAGATCCGCAAACTCAATAGCCGCCGCGGCGAACTGGAGCGCGCGCTGAATGCGCATGAAAGTGATAACCAGCACAACCGCGTCCAGTATGAGCAGGCGAAAGAGGGCGTGTCGGCGCTTAACCGCCTGCTGCCGCGCCTGAATCTGCTGGCCGATGAGACGCTGGCCGATCGCGTAGATGAAATTCAGGAGCGTCTGGATGAAGCGCAGGAAGCGGCGCGCTTTATCCAGCAGCATGGCAATCAGCTGGCGAAACTGGAACCCATCGTCTCGGTACTGCAGAGCGACCCGGAACAGTTCGAACAGCTGAAAGAAGACTACGCCTATTCGCAGCAAATCCAGCGCGATGCGCGCCAGCAGGCTTTCGCGCTGGCGGAAGTCGTGCAGCGCCGCGCTCACTTCAGCTACTCTGACTCGGCGGAGATGCTCAGCGGCAACAGCGATCTTAACGAAAAGCTGCGCCAGCGCCTGCAACAAGCAGAATCCGAGCGTAGCCGCGCTCGCGAAGCGATGCGTAGCCACGTTGCGCAGTTGAACCAGTACAACCAGGTGCTGGCGTCGCTGAAAAGTTCGTATGACACCAAGAAAGAGCTGCTCAACGATCTGTATAAAGAGCTGCAGGATATCGGCGTGCGTGCCGATGCCGGCGCGGAAGAGCGCGCGCGCGCGCGTCGTGATGAGCTGCATATGCAGCTGAGCAACAACCGCTCCCGCCGTAATCAGCTGGAAAAAGCGTTGACCTTCTGCGAAGCGGAGATGGACAACCTGACCCGCAAACTGCGCAAGCTGGAGCGCGATTACTGCGAAATGCGCGAGCAGGTGGTGAGCGCTAAAGCGGGCTGGTGCGCGGTGATGCGTCTGGTGAAAGACAACGGCGTGGAACGTCGTCTGCACCGCCGCGAGCTGGCCTATCTCTCCGCCGACGAACTGCGTTCGATGTCGGATAAGGCGCTGGGCGCGCTGCGTCTGGCGGTCGCTGATAACGAGCACCTGCGCGACGTTCTGCGTATTTCGGAAGATCCAAAACGTCCGGAGCGCAAAATTCAGTTCTTCGTTGCCGTTTATCAGCATCTGCGCGAGCGTATCCGTCAGGATATTATTCGCACCGATGATCCGGTAGAAGCGATCGAGCAGATGGAAATCGAGCTCAGTCGTCTGACCGAAGAGCTGACCAACCGCGAGCAGAAGCTGGCGATCAGCTCACGCAGCGTGGCGAATATCATTCGCAAGACCATTCAGCGTGAGCAGAACCGTATTCGCATGCTCAACCAGGGGCTGCAGAGCGTATCGTTTGGTCAGGTCAACAGCGTGCGTCTGAACGTCAACGTGCGTGAAACCCACTCGACGCTGCTTGATGTCCTCTCCGAACAGCATGAGCAGCATCAGGATCTGTTTAACAGTAATCGCCTGACCTTCTCGGAAGCGCTAGCGAAACTTTATCAGCGCCTGAATCCGCAGATTGATATGGGGCAACGTACGCCGCAAACCATCGGCGAGGAGCTGCTCGACTACCGCAACTATCTGGAGATGGAAGTGGAAGTTAACCGTGGTTCCGACGGCTGGCTGCGCGCGGAGTCCGGCGCGCTGTCAACCGGTGAAGCGATCGGTACCGGGATGTCGATTCTGGTGATGGTGGTGCAGAGCTGGGAAGATGAATCCCGTCGACTGCGCGGTAAGGATATCTCGCCTTGCCGTCTGCTGTTCCTCGATGAAGCAGCGCGTCTTGATGCTCGCTCTATCGCCACGCTGTTCGAACTGTGCGAACGTCTGGAGATGCAGCTGATTATCGCGGCGCCTGAAAATATCAGCCCGGAAAAAGGCACAACTTATAAACTGGTGCGTAAAGTGTTTAATAATCACGAACACGTACACGTTGTCGGCCTGCGCGGTTTTGCCGCGCCGGTGCCGGAAGCGCTGCCTGGAACCGCTGACGCCTCCTGAAAGGGTGTCGATTAATAGGAAAAAGGGTGACAATTTGTCGCCCTTTTTGTTTTTCTGTACAGTACGCTAACAAGGTATAGTCTTTAAACTTCTTTACATTTGGTAAGGCAAAAGCGTTTTCGCCTTTATATACTGAGAATAAGCCCCATTAGGCGGGCAGCAATGTGTTAACAGGGGGCAAGGGATGTTGCTAAAGAAACGGTATGGTCGACAATTGTCGGTGCTCAGCCTGAGCCTGGCTTTTGCATTTGCTCCGCTGTTCAATGTCCAGGCCGCAGAGCCTGAAGTTATACCCACAGATAGTTCCGCGACGGTGGGCGATCTGTCGTCGGCATTAGCCCAAAGCGACGGCCAGTCCGCTGCGGTCGCGCAAATGGCCGGCGAGAAGCCGCTGGCGGCGGATGCGGTGGCGAAAAGCCGTGCTGAAATCGAGGCCTTACTGCCGTCTGGTTATCATCCGGTTTATATCAATCCGCTGGTAGCGCTGTACGCTGCCCGCGACATGAAACCCATGTGGGAGAACCGCGAAGCGGTACAGGCCTTCCAGCAGCAGCTGGCGGAGGTCGCTATCGCTGGCTTCCAGCCGCAGTTCACCACCTGGGTGAGCCTACTGACTGACCCGTCAGTCAGCGGCCTGGCCCGCGATGTCGTGCTCTCCGACGCCATGATGGGATATCTGCATTTTATTAGCGGTATTCCGATGCAGGGAAACCGTTGGCTGTACGGCTCAACGCCTTACAAAATGACGACGCCGCCGCTCTCGGTCATCAATCAGTGGCAGCTGGCGCTGGATAACGGTTCGTTAACGCAATTTATTGCCGGACTGGCGCCGCAACATTCACAATATGAAGCAATGCATCAGGCGCTGCTGACGCTGGTGGCGGATAATCGTCCGTGGCCGCAACTGACCAGCAACGCCTCGCTACGTCCGGGAGAGTGGAGCAACGATATTGGCGCGCTGCGTGAAATCCTGCAGCGTACCGGCATGCTGGATGATTCGGCGAAAATCGCCCTCCCGGGCGATGTGGTAAGCCCATCGGCGAAACCGAAATCGAAAACAAAACCTGCCGCGCGTGGCGTGTACGATCGCCAACTGGTCGAGGGCGTTAAACGCTTTCAGGCCTGGCAGGGGCTGGGCGCTGACGGCGTCATCGGTCAGTCTACCCGCGACTGGCTGAACGTCTCTTCGGCGCAGCGTGCCGGGGTGCTGGCGCTGAATATCCAGCGTCTGCGTTTGCTACCGAGTAAATTGTCCACCGGCATCATGGTCAATATTCCGGCGTTCTCGCTGGTCTACTATCAGGACGGCAGTCAGGTGCTGGCATCGCGGGTCATTGTCGGTCGTCCGGATCGTAAAACGCCGATGATGAGCAGCGCGTTGAACAACGTGGTGGTCAACCCGCCGTGGAACGTGCCGCCGACGCTGGCGCGCAAAGATATCCTGCCGAAGGTGCGCAACAATCCAGGCTATCTGGAGCAGCATGGTTATACGTTGATGCGCGGCTGGAACAGCAAAGAAGCTATCGATCCGTATGGTGTCGATTGGTCTACCATCACCGAGAAGAATCTACCGTTCCGTTTCCAGCAGGCGCCGGGCGCGCGCAACTCGCTGGGGCGGTATAAGTTCAATATGCCAAGCTCGGATGCTATTTATCTCCACGATACGCCGAACCACAATCTGTTCCAGAAAGATGTTCGCGCGTTGAGCTCGGGCTGCGTTCGCGTCAATAAAGCATCTGAACTGGCGAATATGCTATTGCAGGATGCGGGCTGGAATGATTCACGCATTTCCGACGCGCTGAAACAAGGGGATACGCGCTACGTCAATATTCGGCAAAATATTCCGGTTAATTTATATTATTTGACTGCCTTTGTTGGCGCTGATGGACGTACACAATATCGAACAGATATTTACAATTACGATCTCACCGCGCGATCCAGCGCACAAATTCTGCCAAAAGCGGAACAATTAATCAGGTAAATGAAGTAGTTCTGCGAAAAATGTTGTCCTAGCACTGAACGAAATCGGGCCATGGTCGTCTACAAGGCCCGTATTTCCTGGGGTGAGGCTGCCTTGACGTTGGCAATAATGCCCGGTAAGGTGCCTTTCGTGCGCCAGAAGTGCATATACATATAATCCGCAAAAATGTATTGCGGCGGTCAGAACGAAAACGCTCTCCTGCTGAGCTTTATTAGCGGTAAGGGAGCGTTAGCGCGTCGTCAGCCAAATACGTTGTAGCGGAATAGTATATTACGATTCATTTACCTGTAGACCTGATTATCATGGACAAATTTGACGCTAATCGCCGCAGATTGCTGGCGTTGGGTGGCGCTGCCCTCGGTGCTGCCGCCATTCTCCCTGCGCCGGCATTTGCCACCCTCTCGACCCCCCGACCGCGTATTTTGACGCTGAATAACCTGCACACCGGTGAATCACTCAAGGCGGAGTTTTTCGATGGTAGAGGCTATATTCAGGATGAATTAGCAAGACTTAACCATTTTTTCCGTGATTTCCGCGCGAATAAAATTAAGTCTATTGACCCAGGATTATTCGATCAGCTTTATCGCCTACAGGGACTACTCGGCACCAATAAGCCTGTCCAGCTCATCTCCGGTTATCGCTCCGTCGATACCAACGATGAACTTCGCGCACGAAGCCGTGGTGTAGCGAAACATAGCTATCACACCAAAGGCCAGGCGATGGATTTCCACATTGAAGGCGTTGCCTTAAGCAATATTCGCAAAGCGGCGTTATCTATGCGCTCAGGTGGTGTAGGATACTACCCACGTAGCAACTTTGTGCATATTGATACCGGTCCGGTACGGCACTGGTAACGAAAGGAGCATCATGAACTATCGTATTATTCCGGTCACGGCGTTCGCCCAGAACTGTTCTTTAATTTGGTGTGAACAAACCCGGCTTGCCGCTCTGGTCGATCCTGGCGGCGATGCCGAGCGCATCAAGGAAGAAGTCGCGACGGCAGGCGTCAGCCTGATGCAGATCCTGTTGACGCATGGTCACCTGGATCACGTCGGCGCGGCAGCCGAGCTGGCGCAACATTACGGTGTGCCAATTATTGGACCGGAAAAAGAAGATGAGTTCTGGCTGGAAGGATTGCCGGCGCAAAGCCGCATGTTCGGGCTGGATGAATGTCAGCCTTTGCAGCCGGACCGCTGGCTGAATGAAGGGGATGTGGTAACCGTCGGCAATATCGCTTTGCAGGTATTGCACTGTCCTGGCCATACGCCGGGGCACGTGGTTTTCTTTGACGATGCCTCGCGTCTGCTGATTTCCGGCGATGTGATTTTCAAAGGCGGAGTAGGGCGCAGCGACTTCCCGCGCGGCGACCACGGCCAGCTGATTGATGCGATTAAACGTAAACTGTTGCCTTTGGGCGACGACGTGACATTTATCCCCGGTCATGGCCCGTTATCGACGCTGGGATATGAGCGCCTGCATAATCCGTTCCTGCAGGATGAAATGCCGGTCTGGTAATGCCTGACCTCAAGGAAGTAAAAAAGGCCGCGATTGCGGCCTTTTCTTATGTGTCAGGGCTGGGAATTACAGTACCGCGACGATGGCTTCGCACAGCGGCGCCATATTATCAGGCGTCATGCCGGCAACGTTGATACGCCCGGACGCGACCGCATAAATAGCGAACTCTTCACGCAGACGCAGTACCTGCTCTTTGGTCAGGCCGCTAAACGAGAACATCCCATTCTGTTTGGTGATGAAGGTAAAGTCGCGGCTGGCGCCTTTTTCCTGCAGAGTATTCACAAACAGTAAGCGCATGCGCTGAATACGCTGGCGCATATCGGTGAGTTCTTGTTCCCAGATGGCGCGCAGCGCGTCGTTGCTGAGAATCGTCGCCACCACCGAGGCGCCGTGCGCCGGCGGGTTTGAGTAGTTGGCGCGGATAACCGCTTTCATCTGGCTGAACGCGCGATCGACGGTGTCCTGATCGGCGGCAACCAGCGTACAGGCGCCAACGCGCTCGTTATACAGGCCGAAGTTTTTCGAGTAAGAGCTGGCGACCAGTAGCTCTTTATGCAGCGCGGCAAACGCGCGCAGGCCTTCAGCGTCTTCTTCCAGACCGCGGGCGAAGCCCTGGTAGGCGAAGTCAAACAGCGGCAGCCAGCCTTTTTCGGCGGACATCTGCGCCAGCTGTTGCCACTGTTCCAGCGTTGGATCGATGCCGGTTGGGTTGTGGCAGCAGCCGTGGAACAGCACAACGTCGCCCGCCTGCGCTTCGTTCAGGCTGGCCAGCAGACCGTCGAAATCAAGCTGGTGGTTAGCGGCATCGTAGTAAGCGTACTCACGCACTTCCAGCCCGGCAGCGCCGAAAACGCTTTTATGGTTCGGCCAGCTTGGGTTGCTTACCCATACCCGTTTAACGTCGGTGTTTTTGGCAAGGAAATCAGCCGCTACGCGCAGGCCGCCGGTGCCGCCTGGGGTTTGGGCGGTACGGGCGCGCTTATCGCTGATAATTGCGCTTCCTTTACCGAACAGCAGCTCCTGAGTGCAACGACCAAACTCCGGAATACCATCAATACCTAGGTAGTTTTTGGTGGTTTCATTTTCCAGCAGATATTGCTCGGCTTTTTTTACGCTGGTCAGAACAGGCGTTTTACCTGTCTCATCTTTGTAAACACCAATTCCGAGGTTAATTTTGCCTGGGCGGTCATCGGCACGAAACAGATCGGCCAGGCCCAGAATAGGGTCGGCAGGGGCGGCTGTAATGTTCTCAAACATGACGAGGTTCCATTGTGATTACTGAGGGAAATCCGCTATCAGGGTAACGGTAGATTTACAAATTGCCAACCGTTTGCGACAAAAAGCGAGAAGGTTTTTGCAAGTTACGATCTTCGTCTTAGTAACGCAGAAAAGCAGGACCGAAGTCCTGCTTTTTAGGCATATCACGAAGGGGTGTACTACAGATTAGAACTGGTAAACGATACCAACCGCAGCCTGGTCGTCGGTGGCAACGCCTGCTTCACGAGTATAGGAATTGTCGTCCAGTTGGTTGAACTTGTACGCCGCGTACACGTTCATGTTTTTGTTGAAGTAGTACCAGGTACCCAGTTCTACGTATTTAACCAGGTCCGCATCGCCGCCGCCGAAGCCGCCGCGAGCCTGCAGATTTTTACCTTTAGTCTGCACGTAGCCGAGGGACGGACGCAGACCGAAATCGAACTGATACTGAACCACAGCTTCGAAGTTCTGAGTTTTGCCCGCGAAGTAGTTATCTTCTTCCGGGGTCATGTTGTAAGTCTGGGAGTACATAACAGCGGCGTAGATGTTGTTAGCATCGTACTTAGCAGAGGTTGCCCATGCTTCAGCTTTGTTACCGTTGCCGTCGCGCTTCTGGTCAACGCTACGGTTGGAGTTAGCGTAACCTGCGGACAGCGCGATACCGTTATCAAACGCGTAGGTTGCCGCGGTGCTGAAGCCGTCGCCGTTCTGTTTACGAATCACACGGTCGTGATCGTTTTTACCCTGGTACTGCAGCGCGAAGCTCAGACCGTCAACCAGACCGAAGAAGTCTGAGTTACGGTAGGTGGCCACGCCGTTAGTACGGCCGGTCATGTAGTTATCGGTGTAGTTCCAGCCGTCGCCGCCCCACTCAACCAGCATATCGGTTGCGGATTCGACGTCGTAGATGGCGCCGTAGTTACGGCCATAGTCGAATGAACCATATTCGCCCGCTTTCAGACCGGCGAAGGCCAGACGGGTTTTAGTGGTCTGGGAACCTTCAACGTTGGACGCATCCATGTTGTATTCCCACTGGCCGTAACCGATCAACTGGTCGTTGATTTGGGTTTCGCCTTTCAGGCCGATACGGGCATAGGTGGTGTCGTCGCTGCTGGTGTCACCATTGGTGGTCCAGACATGTTCGCCAACCATTTTTCCGTAGAAATCCAGCTTGTTACCATTTTTGTTATAGATTTCCGCAGCGTTGGCCGCACCGGCTACCAGCAGGGCAGGGATCACCACTGCCAGAATATTGCGCTTCATCATTATTTATTACCCTCATTAATATTTTTTATATGACACTTGCCACCGCCGCCAATAAATTCCGTCAATGAAAATTTACAGAACTATTGAAGATAGTTTGGTGTCTGAAGGCATCTTTCCATCGGTAGTGCCGTTTCGCTAGCCGGAAAATGCTACCAATATCGTAAAGTAGTAACAAAAAGAAAAAACATGTAACCAAATATTTATTTTTGGGAACTTTGTGAACTCAATCAAAATTCCGTTCCACTTTGCGAAGATTGTCACCTTCTTATATATATCTATATGAATTAGTTATGAATATTTTCGCTAAAGACAGATTTGATTATTTTTTGTCTCAGTTTGGCTCCTTTTTCGTTCAGGCGCCTTTTTTGCATAACGTGCGCGTAATGATTAAAAAATAGCCAATTCAATCAGTGTATTCATTTGTGTCTTAACATAAGGTGCGAAATCTACGTACTAAGGGTAAGGAAATAGTGAGTAACATAATTACGAATTGTGAAGGTTGATGTTTAAGTTTGTTGAAATTCGCTCACGAAAATTGACATAAAAAAAGGCCGGCTTGCGCCGACCTTGTCAGTGTTTTAACGAAACGCGATTAGAATGTGGCGTTACGTGGCGTACGTGGGAAAGGAATCACGTCGCGAACGTTCTGTACCCCTGTTACGTAGGCGATAAGACGCTCGAAGCCCAGACCGAAGCCAGAATGCGGTACGGTGCCGTAACGGCGCAGGTCGCGATACCACCAGTAGTCTTCTTTATTCAGGCCCATTTCGGCCATACGCGCGTCCAGCACATCGAGACGTTCTTCACGCTGGGAGCCGCCGATGATTTCACCGATGCCCGGCGCCAGAACGTCCATTGCGGCGACGGTTTTACCGTCTTCGTTAAGGCGCATGTAGAACGCCTTAATGTCTTTCGGATAGTTTTTCACGACCACAGGCGCTTTGAAGTGCTCTTCGGCCAGATAACGCTCATGCTCTGAGGAGAGATCCACGCCCCAGTACACCGGGTTTTCAAACTGCTTGCCGCAGTTTTCCAGGATAGTGACGGCGTCGGTGTAATCAACCTGGGCGAAATCAGCAGAGACAAAACGCTGCAGACGGTCGATGGCGTCTTTATCCACGCGCTCGGCAAAGAACTTCATGTCATCCGCACGCTCTTCCAGTACCGCCTTGAAGACGTACTTCAGCATGGCTTCCGCCAGACCGGCAACATCGTTGAGGCTGGCGAAGGCAACCTCCGGCTCCAGCATCCAGAACTCCGCCAGGTGGCGGCTGGTGTTGGAGTTTTCGGCGCGGAAGGTTGGGCCGAAGGTATAGATTTTGGACAATGCGCAGGCATAGGTCTCACCGTTCAACTGGCCAGAAACGGTCAGGAACGACTCTTTACCGAAGAAGTCTTTATCGAAATCGACTTTACCCTGGTCGTTACGCGGCAGGTTTTCCAGATCCAGCGTCGATACGCGGAACATTTCACCGGCGCCTTCGGTATCGGAAGCGGTGATAAGCGGGGTGGATACCCAGAAGAAACCCTGTTCGTCGAAGAAGCGATGCAGCGCCTGCGCCAGGGTGTGGCGTACACGCGCTACCGCGCCAATCAGGTTGGTGCGCGGACGCAGGTGCGCCACTTCACGCAGATACTCGATGCTGTGGCGTTTCGCCGCCATCGGGTAGGTGTCCGGATCTTCAACCCAGCCGGTGACTTCCACGCTGGAGGCCTGGATTTCAAAGCTCTGGCCCTGACCCTGGGAGGCCACGACTTTACCGGTGACGATAACCGAGCAGCCGGTGGTCAGGCGCAACACTTCCTGATTGTAATTGGGCAGAGAATTATTAATAACGGCCTGTACAGGATCAAAGCAGGAACCGTCATAGACGGCGAGGAAAGAAAAGCCAGCTTTAGAATCTCGGCGGGTACGCACCCATCCGCGCACGGTGACTTCGCTGTCAACGGCAACGCGGCCCTGGAGTACGTCGGCTACAGGCACAACGCTCATAATATTCTCTCTATATAGTCCAATAAAAAAGTCTCTTCCCCTTCAACGGGGGGATATCTATGTTACCTGTCATCTTCCATCAGACAAGCAGAATTCGCATCATAAAGGGATAATTTGACAATAAATAATAAAGAAAAAGGAGCCTGAGAGGCTCCTTGTTGAAATTAACTCGCCTTTTTAATCGGCGGCAGGTCGAAGGCCTCGCGCAGGGCGCGGACGAACGCCTTATCGTGGCAGATGGTTTTTCCCGGGCTATCGGAGAGTTTCGCCACCGGCTTGCCGTTACATTCTACTAGTTTTATTACGATATTTAGCGGTTTCACCTGTGGGATGTCGCAGGTTAACCGGGTGCCGATACCGAAGCTGAGCTTCACCCGCGAGGAGAAGTGGCGATACAGTTCGACCGCTTTGCCGAGGTCGAGGTTATCGGAGAACACCAGCACTTTACTCATCGGGTCGATACCCAATTTCTGATAATGGGCGATTGCTTTTTCGCCCCACTCCAGCGGATCCCCGGAGTCATGACGCAGTCCCTGATAGCGGGTAGCGAATTCAGGACCGAAATCACGCAGGAAAGCGTCCATGGTGATGCAGTCGGTCAGGGCGATACCCAGTTGATCCGGATATTCCGCCAGCCAGGCGGCTAGCGCCGCGCGCTGGCTGCTGGCCAGGTTTGGACTGATTTGCTGGTGGGCCTGGAACCATTCGTGCGCCTGGGTGCCCATCGGGGTTAAATTGAGTCGGCGGGCCAGATCGTAGTTGCTGGTGCCGACAAACCACGGCTCCTGCTGCAAGCGCTGCACGATAGCCTGCTGTACTTCACGGGAGAAGCGGCGGCGGGTGCCGAAATCCATCAGGCGGAATGCCGACATATCGATGTCGGCGGTCATGTCGGCGAAGTCGGCAAGCTTATGTTCGAGCGTCTCCAGCGCCAGATCGACGCCGATTTCCGGCGAACGGTAGTGGTGCACCAGTTCGCTGATGACCGCCAGCAGCGGCACTTCCCACATGATCACTTCGCGCCACGGCCCGGCGAGGCGAATATTCAGCTTGCCATGATCGTTGATGACGGTGACCTGGCTCGGGTCGTAGCGGAAGTCGCGCAGCCAGTCGAGATAGTCCTGCGAGAAGAACGGCAGGGTGGACAGCCAGTGATACTCATCGTCCTGCAGCTTCAGGTCGCGCATGGTTTCGACCTGCTCGCGAATCGCGTCGGCATAGATGCCGAGCAGATCGTCTCCGCGGCAGCGGAACTCTGCCGCCACCTCCACATCATAGTAGCGGTGGAAGACGGCCTGCTGCATATGCAGCTTATAGGCATCCGTATCAAGCAGCGAGTGCAGTACAGGAGAAGTGAATTGTGTCATGGTGCGCAGTAGCATCCTCTCACTGGGGCGTTCCATTCAAACCAAAGCAGAAAAAAGGAGGCGGAGTATACCTTTAATACCCGGTGCTGTCCTGCTGCGATGGCTCGACGGTAACGCTGACGGTCATTTGCGAGGCCTAGTTTAATATATTGAACACGGATCACACCACAAGCTTTGCGCCGGGTCGAGCGCATTTCGTGCCTCATGTGTTATCAATATGTAGCGATTTTCGTGTTGAACGTTGAAAAGATGAAGATTCTGCATAGCGCGATCTGCGCAACAGGAATAGACTGGAGCCGATACTTTACAGACACGCTAAAGGTTTTTTATGACACAACAGCCCCAAGCCAAATACCGCCACGACTACCGTGCGCCGGATTATCTGATTAGCGATATTGATTTGACCTTTGACCTGGATGCCGCGAAAACCGTTGTCACGGCCGAGAGTAAGGTTTCCCGTCACGCGGCTGCGTCTGATGTGCCATTGCGTCTGGATGGCGAAGACCTGACCCTGATTTCACTGCAGGTGAACGGCCAGCCGTGGAACGACTATAAAGAAGAAAACAATCAGCTGGTGATTAGCGGTTTGCCGGACAGTTTCACTCTGACTATCGTCAATGAAATTAGCCCGGCGGCGAACACCGCGCTGGAAGGCCTGTATCAGTCAGGCGAAGCGCTATGTACCCAGTGCGAAGCAGAAGGCTTCCGCCATATTACCTGGTACCTCGACCGCCCGGACGTGCTGGCGCGCTTCACCACCAAAATCATCGCCGATAAAGCGAAATACCCCTACCTGCTTTCTAACGGCAACCGCGTAGCGCAGGGCGAGCTGGACAATGGCCGTCACTGGATCCAGTGGCAGGATCCGTTCCCAAAACCCTGTTACCTGTTCGCGCTGGTGGCCGGCGATTTCGACGTGCTGCGTGATACCTTCACCACCCGTTCCGGGCGTGAAGTCGCGCTCGAACTGTACGTTGACCGCGGCAATCTCGACCGCGCGCCGTGGGCGATGACCTCGCTGAAAAACTCAATGAAGTGGGACGAAACCCGTTTCGGTCTCGAATATGACCTCGACATCTATATGATCGTCGCCGTCGACTTCTTCAACATGGGCGCGATGGAGAACAAAGGCCTCAACGTCTTTAACTCTAAATATGTGCTGGCCCGTACCGATACCGCGACCGATAAAGACTATCTCGATATCGAGCGCGTCATTGGTCACGAATATTTCCATAACTGGACCGGCAACCGTGTGACCTGTCGCGACTGGTTCCAGCTCAGCCTGAAAGAAGGGCTGACCGTATTTCGCGATCAGGAGTTCAGTTCCGATCTCGGCTCGCGTGCGGTAAACCGTATCAACAACGTGCGTACCATGCGCGGGCTGCAGTTTGCCGAAGACGCCAGCCCGATGGCGCACCCGATCCGTCCGGATATGGTTATTGAAATGAACAACTTCTACACCCTGACGGTCTACGAAAAGGGCGCGGAAGTGATCCGTATGCTGCACACCCTGTTAGGCGAAGCCAATTTCCAGAAAGGGATGCAGTTGTACTTTGAACGCCACGACGGCAGCGCCGCCACCTGCGATGATTTCGTGCAGGCGATGGAAGATGCTTCGAACGTAGATCTGTCGCATTTCCGTCGCTGGTACAGCCAGTCCGGCACGCCGGTCGTTACCGTGCATGACGACTATAACCCGGAAACCGAGCAGTACACGCTGACTATCAGCCAGCGTACGCCGCCGACCGCGGAACAGGCCGACAAGCAGCCGCTGCACATCCCGTTCAGTATCGAGCTGTACGATAACGAAGGCAAAGCGATCCCGCTGCAGAAGGGCGGCCATCCCGTGCACCACGTGCTGAACGTGACCCAGGCGGAGCAGACATTCGTCTTTGATAACGTTTACTTCCAGCCGGTACCGGCGCTGCTGTGTGAATTCTCCGCGCCGGTCAAGCTTGAATATAAATGGAGCGACCAGCAGCTGACGTTCCTGATGCGCCACGCGCGTAACGACTTCTCGCGCTGGGATGCCGCGCAGAGTCTGCTGGCGACCTACATCAAGCTCAACGTTAATCGTCATCAGCAGGGACAGCCGCTGTCGCTGCCGATCCACGTCGCTGACGCCTTCCGCGCGATCCTGCTCGACGAAAAAATCGATCCGGCGCTGGCGGCGGAAATTTTAACGCTGCCGTCGGCCAACGAAATCGCTGAACTGTTCACCATCATCGATCCGATTGCCATCGCGGCGGTGCGCGAAGCGCTGACCCGTACGCTGGCGAAAGAGCTGGCCGATGAGCTGCTGGTGGTTTACAACGCCAACAAGCTCGACAGCTATCGCGTAGACCATGCCGATATCGGTAAACGTTCTCTGCGCAATACCTGCCTGCGCTATCTGGCTTTTGGCGATGTTGAGTTGGCAGATAAGCTGGTGCAAGCCCAGTATCATCATGCTGACAACATGACCGACGCGCTGGCTGCGCTGTCGTCGGCGGTGGCGGCGGAGTTGCCGTGCCGTGATGTATTAATGCAGGAGTATGACGATAAGTGGCACCAGGACGGTCTGGTGATGGACAAGTGGTTCATCCTGCAGTCCACCAGCCCGGCGGCCAATGTGGTTGAGACGGTACGCGGATTGCTCAAGCACCGTTCATTCACGATGAGCAACCCGAACCGTGTACGTTCGCTGATCGGCGCCTTCGCGAGTAGCAACCCGGCGGCGTTCCATGCCGAAGACGGCAGCGGTTACCAGTTCCTGGTGGAAATGCTGACCGAGCTCAATAGCCGCAACCCGCAGGTGGCGTCGCGTCTGATTGAGCCGCTGATTCGTCTGAAACGTTACGATGAGAAACGTCAGGCCAAGATGCGTGCGGCGCTGGAACAGCTGAAAGGGCTGGAGAATCTCTCCGGCGATCTGTTCGAGAAGATCGCCAAGGCGCTGGCGTAACGGCGGTGCAAATCCCGGATAGCGGCGCAAGCGCCTTATCCGGGCTACCGTTCATTCACTACGCTGGCTGAAACTGCCGGTGTTGGTGGCCGCAAAATCCCCGGTGGCGCACTCGCTTACCGGGGCTACAGCGCTTTGCGATTTGGTAGTCCGGCCGAGCGAAGCGCGGGCCGGGGACGTTAGTTAGCCATGACTAAACAAACGCGGCGCGCGCTCGCTGTCGCCGCGCTTCATCACCCGATCGAGCACCTGTGCTTCCAGTTCCGCCAGCTTCGCCGAGCCGAACCGCCGCGGACGTGGAATATCCACGTTCAAATCGAGGCCGATTTTCTTTTCTTCTATTAACAGCACCCGGTCGGCCATCGCCACCGCTTCACTCACATCATGAGTTACCAGCAACACGGTAAAGCCGTGCTCCTGCCAGAGCGAAACAATCAATTCCTGCATTTCCAGGCGGGTGAGGGCGTCGAGGGCTCCCAGCGGTTCATCCAGCAATAACAGGCGCGGGCGATGGATCAGCGCGCGGGCCAGCGCAACGCGCTGTTTTTGCCCGCCGGAAAGCGCGGCCGGCCACTCATCGGCTCTCTCTTCCAGCCCGACGCTGGCCAGCGCCTGGCGAGCGGCATCGCGCCACTGGCTCTTCAGCCCAAGCCCAACGTTGTCGATAACCGTCTTCCAGGGCAGCAACCGCGCGTCCTGGAACATCATGCGCGTATCCTCCTGAATCTGCGCAAGCGGCGTCGCGCCTGCCAGTAGTTCGCCGCCGTTGGGTTTTTCCAACCCGGCCAGCAGGCGCAGCAGGGTGCTTTTACCGCCGCCGCTGCGGCCGACCACCGCGACAAATTGCCCGGTAGGAATATGTAAATCCAGCTCATTGAGAATGACATTGTCGCCGTAGCGTTTACTGACCCCATTGAGTAACAGCGGGATCCCGGGATTAAGACGAGCAGTATTCATGCGTTAGCCTCCTGAAGACGGTACGCCGGGTTCCAGCGCAACCAGACGCGTTCCAGCAGTTGCGCGCTGAAATCGGCGAGCTTGCCGAGTATGGCGTAAAGAATAATGGCGACCACCACCACATCGGTTTGCAGAAACTCACGGGCGTTCATCGCCAGATAGCCGATGCCGGCATTGGCGGAGATGGTCTCAGCGACGATAAGCGTCAGCCACATCAATCCGAGGGCGAAGCGAATGCCGACCATAATCGAGGGCAGGGCGCCGGGGAGGATCACGTGGCGGAAAAGAGCGAATCCGGATAAGCCATAGCTACGCGCCATTTCCACCAGACCGCGATCGATATTGCGAATGCCGTGCCAGGTATTGATATAAATCGGAAACATCGTCCCCAACGCGACAAGAAATATTTTGGCGCTTTCATCAATACCGAACCACAAAATCACCAGGGGGATCAGCGCGAGATGCGGCACATTGCGCAACATCTGGATGGAGGTATCCAGCAGGCGTTCGCCCCAACGCGAGAGCCCGCTAATGAGCCCGAGCGTCAGGCCGATGGAGCCGCCGATGGCGAAGCCAAGCAAGGCGCGCCAGGAACTGATCGCCAGATGTTGCCACAGTTCGCCGCTGGCGGAGAGCGTCCAGAAGGCTTTCAGTACCCCCTCCGGAGAGGGGAGAATACGGGTTGAGAGCCAGCCTACCGAGGACGCCAATTGCCAGATCAACACGGTGCCTACCGGTAAAAACCAGGGGGCGAGGCGTAACAGAAGTTTTTGCGAAGAGGCTGCCATAGTTCGCTCCCTAACTTTGCGCCGCTTTACGCGGGATAAATTCATTCGCTACCGCTTCCCCCTGCAGGCGCAGGTTTTGCGGCTGAGGGATCGTCGGAACGTTGACATCGAGCAGCGGGAACAGCAGTTCGCCGACTCGCCAGGCTTCCTCAAGGTGCGGGTAGCCGGAGAAGATAAAACTGTCGATGCCAAGTTCGGCGTATTCATTAATACGTTCAGCGACGGTGGACGCATCGCCAACCAGCGCAGTACCTGCGCCGCCGCGCGCCAGACCGACCCCGGCCCACAGGTTCGGGCTGATCTCCAGTTTGTCGCGACGGCCGTTGTGCAGCGCCGCCATGCGGTGCTGGCCAACAGAATCGGTTTGCGCGAAGGCTGCCTGCGCGCGGGCGATGGTCTCGTCATCCAGATGGGAAATTAAGCTTTCCGCCGCTTGCCATGCCTCTTCATTGGTTTCGCGAACGATGACGTGCAAACGAATACCAAAGCGGACGCTGCGGCCGAGGCGCGCGGCTTTCTCACGCACCTGGGCGATTTTTTCCGCCACCTGCGCCGGCGGTTCGCCCCAGGTCAGATAGAGGTCTACCTGTTCGGCGGCCAGATCCTGGGCAACGTCCGAGGAGCCGCCAAAGTAGAGCGGCGGTCGCGGCTGTTGCTGCGGCGGGAAGAGCAGTTTCGCCCCGCGTACGTGCTGATGTTTGCCGTGAAAGGTCACGGTTTCGCCTTCCATCAGCTTGCGCCAGATATGGGTGAACTCGGCGGAGGCTTCATAGCGTTCGGTGTGGTCGAGGAATACGCCATCGCCGGCTAATTCATTTGGATCGCTGCCGGTGACCAGGTTGAACAAGGCCCGGCCATTAGAGAGCCGATCAAGCGTAGCTGCCTGGCGCGCGGCGACGGTAGGCGATACGACGCTTGGGCGCAGCGCGACGAGGAACTTCAGCCGCTGGGTGACGGGGATCATTGAAGCGGCAACCAGCCAGGCATCTTCACAGGAGCGTCCGGTGGGAATAAGTACGCCGGTAAAGCCGAGTCGGTCGGCGGTCTGGGCGATTTGCTGCAGATAGCTGTAGTCTACCGGGCGCGCCCCTTCGTCGGTGCCCAGATAGCGGCCGTCACCGTGGGTGGGTAAGAACCAGAACATATTCAGACTCATGATTTCGCTCCTTGTGCGGGGGCAGGCTGCCAGATACGGTTTTGAATAGTGATTTTTTTCGGTACCAGCTTGTTCTCATAGAACAGATCGGCGGTTTGCTGTTGGCGAGCGGCCGTTTCCGCGCTTACCGGGGATATCGCGGTTGGCGGACGATGGTCGAGATAGCTGGCGATTACCGCTTCGGGTAGCCCCATCGTTTTGGCCAGCAGGGCAATACTTTCCTGGCGATGGCTGATGGTCAGGGCATCCGCCTGGCTAAAGGTCGCCAACACGCCTTCGATAAAGGCGCCGTTCTTTTCGGCATAAGGACGGGCGGCAAGATAGAACGAACCGGTCTGCTTCAGGTCGCTACCATCTTTCAGTACCCGTACCCCGCCTTGCAGCAGCGCCGCAGAGTAATAGGGATCCCAGATAGCCCAGGCGTCGACATTACCCTGCTGAAATGCGGCGCGGGCATCGGCGGGGGCAAGATATACCGGCTGGATATCGCTGAATTTCAGGCCTGCCTGCTGCAGAGCGCGCAGCAGCAGATTGTGCGAGCTGGAGCCCTTCTGGAACGCCACCTTACGTCCTTTCAGTTCTGCCACGCTTTTGATTGGGCTGTTATCGGCAACCAGAATCACTTCCGCTTTCGGTTTCGCGGGTTCCGCGCCGATATAGACCAGATCGGCGCCGGCAGCCTGAGCGAAAATCGGTGGAATATCGCCAGTACTGCCGATATCAATACTGCCGACGTTCAGCGCTTCCAGCATTTGCGGCCCGGCGGGAAACTCGACCCATGAGATCTTAGTTTGCGGATAGCGCTGCTCCAGCAACTGATGGCTCTTCGCCAGCACCATACTGACGCTGCCTTTCTGGTAGCCGATGCGTAACGCTTCCGGCGCCTGCGGGGCCGCATGCGTAATAAAGGAAAGCATGAGTAGCCCGCCGAGAGTCAGGGCGCGCAGAGGATTAAGCATGCTCAACCCCCTGTAATGTCTTTAGTCCGGAGATACGGCTGTTGCGGCGATTCAGCGCCTGCCAGAAGGTCTCCAGCGCCTGGTCGAGACGGTTTTGCAGATTCGGTGTGAACTGCGGCTTGTGTTGATAATCGGTGACCTGGCTATCATCGGCGAAAACGCCATGTAAGATTTCCTGCGCTTTCAGGGCATTAAGCACCGGTTTCAGAGCGTAATCGACCGCCAGCATATGGGCGATGGTGCCGCCTGTCGCCAGCGGCAGGACAATTTTGCCTTCCAGAGCGCGTTCCGGCAGCAGGTCGAGCAGCGTCTTCAGCGCGCCGGAAAAAGAGGCTTTATAGACGGGGGTGGCGATAATCAGGCCATCGGCGCCGGCCAGTTGTTCATTTAAGGTATGCAGAGCGGGGTTATCGAAGCGGGCGTAAAGCAGATCTTCGGGATCAAAATTCTGTAAATGCCAGTGATAGACTTCGATGTCGGCTGCGGCAAGTTTCTCTCTGGTGTACTCCAGCAATGCGCTTGAGCGAGAAGGGTAGCGGGGACTGCCCGCGAGTGTAATAACGCGCATACTCTCTCCTTATAACCAAATGTTTGCATTTATCTATAATTGATAACATTTTATGGCAGTGTGACAGAGGGCGTTTATTTCCCTAAATGATTTTTCCGGCGTTAAATTGCCAAAATGCGCATAACAGGCGGTAGAGAAGTAAACGTTTGCGTTGGACACGTGATTTTTTGTCGCAGGTCAATTCCCTTTCGGGCGCGGATCGAACATAATACGCCCCCGGTTTGCACACCGGGAATCCAGGAGAGTTCATGTACTATCCCTTCGTTCGTAAAGCTCTTTTTCAGCTCGATCCTGAGCGCGCTCATGAAGTAACCTTCCAACAATTACGCCGCGTAACCGGCACGCCGCTGGAAATACTGGTTCGGCAAAAAGTACCGTCGAAACCCGTTACCTGCATGGGGCTCACTTTCAAGAATCCGCTGGGGCTGGCGGCCGGGCTTGATAAAAACGGCGAGTGCATTGATGCGCTCGGTGCGATGGGCTTCGGCTCAATTGAAATTGGTACCGTAACCCCGCGTCCACAGCCGGGCAATGACAAGCCGAGGATCTTCCGTCTCGTCGATGCCGAAGGTTTGATCAACCGCATGGGCTTTAATAACCACGGTGTTGATAACCTGGTCGAGAATGTGAAAAAAGCGCATTTTGACGGCGTACTGGGGATTAATATCGGTAAAAATAAAGATACCCCGGTTGAGCAGGGTAAAGATGATTATCTGATTTGTATGGAAAAAGTCTATCCATACGCTGGATATATCGCCATTAATATCTCCTCGCCGAATACCCCAGGGCTACGTACTCTACAATATGGTGAAGCGCTGGATGATTTACTCGGCGGTATTAAAAATAAGCAGCTCGAACTTCAACAGAAACATCAAAAATATGTTCCTGTGGCGGTGAAGATCGCCCCGGATCTTTCCGTCGAGGAATTGATCCAGGTGGCCGACAGCTTAGTTCGCCATAATATTGATGGCGTCATTGCTACCAATACCACCCTCGATCGTTCACTGGTCCAGGGGATGAAGCATTGTGATGAAACCGGTGGGTTGAGTGGTCGTCCATTACAATTAAAAAGCACCGAAATTATTCGTATGCTGGCGACGGAATTAAATGGTCGTTTGCCAATTATCGGAGTTGGCGGTATTGACTCGGTGATTGCCGCTCGTGAAAAGCTGGCTGCTGGCGCCACGCTGGTGCAGATTTATTCCGGGTTTATTTTTAAAGGCCCGCCGCTGATTAAAGAAATTGTTACACACATCTAATCTTTTCCGTCTCTGAATCTTCCCCAGGGCTTTATTTCCGGCCCTGGTTGTTTTATATTCCTTCATTGTTGCTTATTTAGACATTTTAGTCTTTTCTTAATTTTAGAAATTATTCTGTAGCAGGATGCCATTGCTTTGCAGAAGGAAGTGGAAGAGGACGGGGGTAGAAATGCGGATTAAACCTGACGATAACTGGCGTTGGTATTACGACGAAGAGCATGACCGCATGATGCTCGATCTGGCCAATGGTATGTTATTTCGCTCACGTTTTGCCCGGCGCATGTTAACGCCTGACGCTTTCGCACCGTCGGGATTCTGCGTCGATGACGCGGCGCTTTATTTTTCTTTTGAAGAAAAATGCCGCGAAATTGAATTAAACAAAGAGCAGCGTGCCGAATTAGTATTAAATGCCTTAACCGCGATCCGTTTTCTAAAACCGCAGATGCCGAAGAGCTGGCATTTCACCACGCATCAGCAGAACTGGCAACCCGCCAGCGGCGACGCTGCCAGCGTGTGGATCAGCGATACCGGCGAGCAGGTCAATTTGCTGGTGGTCGAACCGGGTGAAAACGCCACGCTTTGCCTGCTGGCGCAGCCTGGACTAACTCTGGCTGGCCGGGTGATGCAGTTAGGCGATGTGATAAAAATTATGAATGACAGGCTGCAGCCGGCGCAGAGCGCGGCCAGCTACAGCCTCGGGCAGGCGGTTTAAGGCGCCAGGCGCAGCGCGGTTTTCGGTACGCAGCTGCAGCATAAAATGGTGCCATCCGCGGCGACCGCATTTTTCTTTAACGGACTCACTTCTCCCTCTTCGAGGCGGATACGACAGCTGCCGCAGATCCCGGCGCGGCACGAGTAAGGGATACGAATACCCTGTTGTTCCAGTTGCTCCAGCAGTACCTGCTGGTTATTGCCGGTAAACTGTTGCCCTTGCCACTCAATCTCAACCGTCGCTTTTGGCTGCGTATCCGCCGCCAGCGTATCGTCGCTATCGCCGGCGCCATAGGCTTTAGCCGGACCACGGGTCAGCACTTCCACTTCATCACCCACGCGGATCACGCCGCTGTTGCGGGTGATCAGATTCTGGCCAAAATCGACATCGCCATTATCCTGCGCGGTACGAAAACGCTTTAACGTCTCCAGCGGCTCGCCGGACGGATGCTTTTGCCCACGTTCCGGGCTGACGGTGGTAAAAATGCAGCGGCTGCAGGGTTTGGCGACGTCAAATACTACCTCGCCGATGCGAATGACTTTCCAGCTATCTTCATCCCACGCCGCCGCGCCGGTGACCACCAGATTAGGGCGAAATTGTTCTATGCTTACGCTGGCAGGGCACCGCTGCTGCAGGTCGCGAAGTGAGGCCTCGTTGGCGAGCAGGTAGGGATAACCGTCGGCGAAGGAGAGCGGCACCGCGTCGTGACGTTTTACTCGCCGGGTTAGCTGCGGCCCGAGCCAGCGCAGTTGGACGTCGCGGTTGAAGAAGCCGCTGAGCCACTGGTTGATGGCGGCCGGCGCGATCAAGGCGGTGAAATGGTTGCCCCACACCTCCGTCGGCTCGCCCTGGGGAGCGAAATCATCAAAGCGCACCAGCGCGCTGCTGCCATCCGGCGCGGTCAAGTGCAGGCCGTCATGAAGCGGCGAAGGCAGGAATTTTACCATCTGCGGAAACTGCCGCGCGGTAATAAACGTACCGTCGGTTTCAGTCAGCATAAAGATGCGGTCGAAGGCCATGCCGCTAATATCGGCAAAGGCATGGGTGACGCCAATTCCGCGCATGGATTTGACGGGATGAATAAAAAGTTTCGATAGCGTTACCATACGCTGCCCCTGGGTTCAAAAATAAGCCTTTAACTTTATGACATAGGGCACATATTGGCTATAATGCGCACCAATTTTCTTTAAGTAAAAGTGACGATATGAAATCTCTGTTTGCCAGCACGGCTCGTGGTCTTGAAGAGCTGTTAAAAACTGAACTGGAAGGACTTGGCGCCACGGAGTGCCAGGTTGTCCAGGGCGGGGTTCATTTTCAGGGAGATACGCGACTGCTGTATCAAAGCCTGATGTGGAGCCGGCTGGCCTCGCGCATCATGCTGCCGCTGGGTGAGTGCAGCGTGTATAGCGATCTGGATCTCTACCTGGGGGTTCAATCGATTCCGTGGACGGAGATCTTTACCACTGACGCCACCTTTGCGGTGCATTTTAGCGGCCTCAACGAGGAGATCCGCAACAGTCAGTATGGCGCATTGAAAGTCAAAGACGCTATCGTCGATAGCTTCACGCGTAAAAACCTGCCGCGTCCGAATGTCGATCGTGAAAACCCCGATCTGCGTATCAACGTCTGGCTGAACAAAGAGACGGCGCATATCTCGCTGGATCTGAGCGGCGAAGGCCTGCATCTGCGCGGCTACCGTGACGGTACCGGCATGGCGCCTATCAAAGAAAACCTCGCGGCGGCAATCGTTATGCGCTCCGGCTGGGTAGCGGGAACACCGCTGCTCGATCCGATGTGCGGCTCCGGCACACTGCTGATTGAAGCGGCGATGCTGGCGACCGATCGCGCGCCGGGCCTGCACCGCGGCCACTGGGGCTTTGGCGGTTGGGCACAGCATGATGACGTCATCTGGAAAGAGGTGAAAGCCGAGGCACAAACGCGCGCGCGCCAGGGGCTGGCCGCTTATGAATCGCGCTTCTATGGTTCTGACGTCGACGCGCGCGTGATTGAACGCGCGCGCCGCAACGCCCGCCGCGCCGGAATTGGCGAGCTCATCAACTTTGAAGTGAAAGACGTCGCACAGCTCAATAATCCGCTGCCGAAAGGCCCGTACGGCACCGTTATCAGCAACCCGCCGTACGGCGAGCGCCTGGAAAGCGAACCGGCGCTGATTGCCCTGCACAGCCTGCTGGGGCGGATTATGAAAAACCAGTTTGGCGGCTGGAACCTGTCGGTCTTCAGCGCCTCGCCGGAATTGCTGAGCTGCCTGCAACTGCGTGCCGATAAACAGTTTAAAGCCAAAAACGGCCCGCTGGACTGCGTACAGAAGAACTATCATCTGGCGGAAAGCGAAGGCGGCAAGCCGGCGATGCTGGCGGAAGATTTCGCCAACCGCTTACGTAAAAACCTGAAGAAGTTTGAAAAGTGGGCGCGTCAGGAAGGCATTGAATGCTATCGCCTGTACGATGCCGATTTGCCGGAATACAACGTGGCTATTGACCGCTACGGCGAGTGGGTGGTGGTGCAGGAGTATGCGCCGCCGAAAACCGTCGATGCGCACAAAGCGCGCCAGCGTCTGTTCGATATTATCGCCGCGACTATCGCGGTGTTAGGGATCGCGCCGAATAAGCTGGTGCTGAAGACCCGCGAGCGGCAGAAGGGTAAAAATCAGTACCAGAAGATGGCGGAGAAGGGCGACTTTATCGAGGTACAGGAGTATAACGCGCGTCTGTGGGTTAACCTTACCGACTATCTCGACACCGGTCTGTTCCTCGACCACCGTATTGCCCGTCGTATGCTGGGCCAGATGAGCAAGGGTAAGGATTTCCTCAACCTGTTCTCCTATACCGGCAGCGCCAGCGTCCACGCCGGTCTCGGCGGCGCGCGCTCCACCACGACCGTCGATATGTCGCGCACCTATCTGGAGTGGGCGGAACGCAACCTGCGTCTGAACGGCTTAACCGGCCGCGCGCATCGCCTGATGCAGGCGGACGTACTGGGTTGGCTGCGGGAAAGCACCGAGCAGTTCGATCTGATCTTTATCGATCCGCCGACCTTCTCCAACTCCAAACGTATGGAAGATGCCTTTGACGTGCAGCGCGACCATATCCGTCTGATGACCGATTTAAAACGTCTGCTGCGTAAAGGCGGCACGATTATGTTCTCGAATAACAAACGCGGTTTCCGTATGGATCATGACGGGCTGGCGGCGCTTGGCCTGAAGGCGCAAGAAATTTCGCAAAAAACGCTGTCGCAGGATTTTGCCCGCAACCGTCAGATCCACAACTGCTGGCTGATTACCGCGGCCTGAAAGGAATAAAGAATGTCACTGATTAGTATGCACGGCGCCTGGCTTTCGTTCAGCGATGCGCCGCTGCTGGATAACGCTGAACTGCATATCGAAGATAACGAACGCGTCTGCCTGGTAGGGCGTAACGGCGCCGGCAAATCGACCCTGATGAAAATCCTCAACCGCGAGCAGGGGCTGGACGATGGGCGTATTATTTATGAACAGGATCTGATCGTCGCGCGTCTGCAGCAGGATCCTCCGCGTAATGTCGCCGGCACGGTGTACGATTTTGTCGCGGAAGGTATTGCCGAGCAGGCGGCGTACCTGAAATCCTACCATGATGTTTCGCATCAGGTGATGACCGATCCGAGCGACAAAAATTTAAATGAACTGGCTCGCCTGCAGGAACAGCTGGATAACCTTGGGCTGTGGCAGTTAGATAGCCGTATTAATGAAGTGATCGAGCAGCTTGGCCTTAACGCCGACGCGCAGCTGGCGTCGCTCTCCGGCGGCTGGCTGCGTAAAGCGGCGCTGGGTCGCGCGCTGGTCAGCGGGCCGCGCGTGCTGCTGCTGGATGAACCGACCAACCACCTCGATATCGAAACTATCGACTGGCTGGAAGGGTTCCTCAAATCCTTTAAAGGCACCATCATCTTTATTTCGCACGACCGTTCTTTCATCCGCAATATGGCAACGCGCATCGTCGACCTCGATCGCGGCAAGCTGGTGACCTATCCGGGCAATTACGATCAATATCTGCTGGATAAAGAAGAAGCGCTGCGCGTCGAAGAGCTGCAGAATGCTGAATTCGACCGCAAGCTGGCGCAGGAAGAGGTGTGGATCCGCCAGGGGATTAAAGCGCGTCGTACCCGCAACGAAGGGCGCGTCCGCGCGCTGAAGGCGATGCGTCGCGAGCGCGGCGAACGCCGTGAAGTGATGGGCAGCGCGAAGATGCAGGTCGAGGAGGCTTCTCGCTCCGGCAAAATCGTCTTTGAGATGGAAAACGTCAACTATCAGGTTGACGGCAAAGTGCTGGTCAAAGATTTCTCCGCGCAAATCCAGCGTGGCGACAAGATTGCGCTGATTGGCCCGAACGGCTGCGGTAAAACCACGTTGCTGAAGCTGATGCTCGGCCAGCTACAGGCCGATAGCGGGCGTATTCACGTCGGTACCAAGCTGGAAGTCGCCTACTTCGACCAGCACCGCGCGGAGCTGGATCCGGATCGGACGGTGATGGATAACCTTGCGGAAGGTAAGCAAGAGGTGATGGTTAACGGTAAGCCGCGTCACGTGTTGGGCTATCTGCAGGACTTCCTGTTCCATCCAAAACGGGCGATGACTCCGGTACGCGCGTTGTCCGGCGGGGAGCGTAACCGCCTGCTGCTCGCGCGCTTGTTCCTGAAACCCAGTAACTTATTGATCCTCGATGAACCGACTAACGACCTTGATGTCGAAACGCTGGAGCTGCTGGAAGAGCTGATCGATGGCTACCAGGGCACCGTGATGCTGGTGAGCCACGATCGTCAGTTTGTCGACAACACCGTGACCGAGTGCTGGATCTTCGAGGGCGGCGGCCGTATCGGCCAATATATCGGCGGTTATCACGACGCGCGCGGACAGCAAGCGCAGTCGCTGGCGAATAAACAGACGATTGTAAAAAAACCGGCGGAAGTCGCTCAACCGAAAGCAGAAAGTGTCAAACGCGCCGCCAGCAAACTAAGCTATAACCTGCAGCGCGAACTGGAACAGCTGCCGCAGAAGCTGGAAGATCTGGAAATTCAACTGCAGACGCTGCAGGAAAAAGTTGCCGATCCTTCGTTCTTCGGCCAGCCGCATGACCAGACCCAGCAGGTGCTGGCGCAGTTAGCGGAAGCGGAACAGGCCCTGGAAGCGGCCTTTGAACGCTGGGAATATCTCGAAGGACTCAAAAACGGCGCTTAAGCTGAGGAGTGTTCATGTGCGATCATCATCATGCTGCGCGGCACATATTGTGCCCACAATGTGATCTGCTGGTGGCTTTGCCGCCGCTGGAGCATCGCCAGAAAGCCGCATGCCCACGCTGCGGCACCACGCTCACCACATCGTGGGACGCGCCGCGGCAGCGTCCCACGGCCTATGCGCTGGTGGCGCTGTTCATGCTGCTACTGGCAAACCTGTTCCCTTTTGTTTATATGAAAGTCGGCGGGATCAGCAGCGAAATTGAGCTGCTGGAAATACCAAACGTGCTGTTCACCGAGGATTACGCCAGCCTTGGTACGTTCTTTTTACTGTTTGTCCAACTGGTCCCGGCGTTTTGTCTGGTGACCATCTTATTGTTGGTCAATCGCGTTCATATGCCTTCACGCTTGAAGGCGTTTCTGGCGCGGATTTTGTTTCACCTCAAAAGCTGGGGGATGGCCGAGATTTTCCTCGCCGGGGTGCTGGTCAGCTTCGTTAAACTCATGGCCTACGGTGATATCGGCGTTGGACTGAGCTTTGTTCCCTGGTGTCTGTTCTGCCTGCTGCAGTTGCGGGCGTTTCAGTGCGTCGATCGCCGCTGGCTGTGGGAAGATATTGCGCCAATGCCGGTCATCAAGCAGCCGCTGCGCCCTGGCGTGCCGGGGCTGCGTCAGGGTCTGCGCTCCTGCTCGTGCTGCACGGCGGTGCTGCCAGCGGATGAGAAAGAGTGTCCGCGCTGTCACACCAAAGGTACCCCGCGGCGTAAAAACAGCCTGCAGTGGACGCTGGCGCTGCTGATGACGTCGTTTGTGCTCTATTTACCCGCCAATATTCTGCCGATTATGATTACCGATCTGCTGGGCGATAAAATGCCGTCGACAATCATGGCGGGCGTCGTTCTGCTGTGGAGTGAGGGCTCTTACCCGGTCGCGCTGGTTATCTTTATCGCCAGTATCATGGTGCCGACGTTAAAAATGATCGCTATCGGCTGGCTGTGCTGGAGCGCGAACGGAAACGGCGCGCGTGATTCAGAGCGTATGCACCTGATTTATGAAGTGGTTGAATTTGTTGGCCGTTGGTCAATGATCGACGTTTTTGTCATCGCGGTACTCTCGGCGCTGGTGCGCATGGGAGGCTTGATGAATATCTATCCGGCGATAGGCGCGGTGATGTTCGCGCTGGTCGTTGTCATGACCATGTTCTCGGCCATAATGTTTGACCCACGTCTATTGTGGGACCGTGAACCAGATCCAAGCCATGAGGAAATGCAACAGCATGGAAAATAAGAGCGGAGAAGCGAAAGTGCAGAAGGTGAAAAACTGGTCACCGGTCTGGATCTTTCCGATTGTGACTGTGCTCATCGGCGCATGGATACTGTTTTACCACTACAGCCATCAGGGGCCGGAGGTGACGCTTATTACCACCAACGCCGAAGGCATTGAAGGGGGTAAAACGCGTATCAAGAGCCGCAGCGTTGATGTCGGGGTGGTGGAAAGCGCTATCCTGACTGATGACCTGAAACACGTAGAAATTAAAGCGCGTCTGAACTCGGGGATGCAGAAGCTACTGCATAAAGATTCGGTGTTCTGGGTGGTGAAACCGCAGGTGGGGCGCGAGGGGATCAGCGGCCTCGGCACCTTGCTATCCGGCGCCTATATCGAATTGCAGCCGGGTAAAGAAGGCTCTGTCGCGCCGCAGTATCCGCTGTTGGATTCGCCGCCGCTGGCTTCACCGGATGCCAAAGGTATCCGTGTTTTGCTGGAAAGTAGCAAAGCCGGGCAACTCTCGCCCGGCGATCCGGTGCTGTTCCGCGGCTATCGCGTTGGTTCGGTTGAAACCAGCACCTTTGATACGCAGAAGCGCCGCATCACTTATCAGCTGTTTATCAACGCGCCGAACGACCGTCTGGTGACCACTAACGTTCGCTTCTGGAAAGATAGTGGTATTGCGGTTGATCTTACCTCTGCGGGAATGCGCGTTGAGATGGGATCGCTGTCGACGCTGTTTGGCGGCGGTGTAAGCTTTGATATTCCGGAAGGATTGGATCTCGGCGAGCCGGTGGCGAATAAAACGGAATACCACCTGTTTGACGATCAGAAGAGTATCCAGGATTCGGTGTTCACCCAGCATATCGATTACGTCCTGTTCTTTAAAGATTCGGTGCGTGGTCTGCAGCCGGGAGCGCCGGTTGAATTCCGCGGTATTCGCCTTGGTACCGTCGGCAAAGTACCGTTCTTTATCCCCGGTTTGAAACAGAGCCTGAACGATGATTATCGTATTCCGGTAGAAGTGCGTATTGAGCCAGAACGTCTAATCAACCAGCTGGGCGGCGACCCTAACATTCGCGCGCATATTGACGATCTGATCAACCGCGGCCTGCGCGGTTCGCTGAAAACCGGCAACCTGGTCACCGGGGCGCTGTATATCGATCTCGACTTCTATCCGAAAGCGCCTCCGCGCGGCAAGATTCAGGAGTTCGGCGGCTATCCGATCATTCCAACCGTCAGCGGCGGTCTGGCGCAGATCCAGCAGCGTCTGATGGATGCGCTCGATAAGATTAACAACCTGCCGATTAACCCACTGCTGGAGCAGGCGACCAGTACCCTGGCGCAGAGCCAGAAAACCATGCAGCGTGTCCAGACTACGCTCGACAACTTGAATAAGATCACTTCAAGCCAGTCGATGCAGCAGCTTCCTGCCGATATGCAGAGCACGTTGCGCGAGTTGAATCGCAGTATGCAGGGCTTCCAACCGGGCTCGGCGGCCTACAATAAGATGGTTGCGGATATGCAGCGGCTGGATCAGGTGCTTCGTGAACTGCAGCCGGTACTGAAAACCCTCAACGACAAGAGCAATGCGCTGGTATTTGAGGCCAAGGATAAAAAAGATCCGCAGCCGAAGGGAGCGAAACAATGAAAAAGTGGTTAGTGGCGGCAGCGGTATGCGTACTGACGGCCTGCAGCAGCGGTGGTGAGAGTAAAACTTACTATCAATTACCGGTAGCAAAGAGCGGCGCGCAAAGCGCCGTCAACCAGAGCAAGAATTTGCTGTGGGTTGAGCAGGTCAGTATCCCTGATTATCTGGCCGGCAATGGCGTGGTTTATCAGACGACCGATGTGCAGTATGTGATTGCTAATAACAATCTGTGGGCCAGCCCGCTGGACCAGCAGTTACGTACCACGCTGGTGGCGAATCTGAGTAACCAACTGCCGGGTTGGGTGGTGGCATCGCAGCCGTTAGGCAGCGAGCAGGATACGCTTAACGTCTCCGTAAGCGGTTTCCACGGTCGCTACGACGGCCGGGTCATCGTTAGCGGTGAATGGCTGCTTAAGCATCAGGGGCAGTTAATTAAGCGTCCGTTCAATATTGAACTTAAGCAACAGCAGGATGGCTACGACGCGATGGTTAAGACCCTGGCGCAGGCCTGGAGCCAGGAAGCCACCGCGATTGCGAGTGAGCTGAACCGCCTGCCATAAGTAAAATTAATACAATACAAGCCGCCGCGACCTGAAAAATCGCCGCGGCTTTTTTATTTGCCGCGTCAGGTTGATAGTTGTGCTGGCTCACGATTTTTGTACAAATGAACTTTCATATAGCTCACAAATATGACACTGGCGTGAATTTTGCGCATTGACGCTGCCTGCGTTTCGCGGTAAAGGTTATACGTGGTTGCATATTTAGTGACCACTGTTTTCTTTTCCACCAGATCAAATAATGAGGGAAACGAGGCATGAAGAGACAAAAACGAGATCGCCTGGAACGGGCACATCAGCGTGGATATCAGGCCGGCATTACCGGCAGATCGAAAGAAATGTGTCCCTACCAGACCCTTAATCAGAGGTCCCATTGGCTAGGAGGTTGGCGAGAAGCCATGGAGGACAGGGTGCAAACTGCCTGACTGTCTCTTTAAAAAAGAAGCCTTCGCTCTGCGAAGGCTTCGCCTTTTGTACTTCAGGACCTTTTGTACTTCAGGATAAGTACGGAAGGTAAATCAGAACGCGGAAGTATCCTGGAACAGACCGACTTTCAGGTCAGTTGCAGAGTAGATCAGACGACCATCAACCAGCACTTCGCCATCCGCCAGGCCCATGATCAGGCGACGGTTTACAATGCGTTTGAAGTGGATACGATAGGTGACTTTTTTCGCCGTCGGCAGAATCTGACCGGTAAATTTCACTTCGCCTACGCCCAGCGCGCGGCCTTTCCCTTCGCCGCCCAGCCAGCCCAGATAGAAGCCAACCAGTTGCCACATTGCGTCCAGACCCAGGCAGCCAGGCATTACCGGGTCGCCGATGAAGTGACAACCGAAGAACCACAGGTCAGGGTTGATGTCGAGCTCAGCTTCAACGTAACCTTTGTCGTAGTTGCCGCCGGTTTCGGTCATCTTGACGACGCGGTCCATCATCAGCATGCTTGGCGCCGGCAGTTGCGGGCCTTTCGCGCCAAACAGTTCACCACGACCAGAGGCAAGAAGATCTTCTTTTGTATAGGATTCGCGTTTATCTACCATGTTTTCAGTAAGCCTTATTTTGAGTTCGGGACGCAGGATAGCTAACACGTGTAAGCTGAACAAGTCCGATCAGTTCGAATTTGATCCGCCTAACCAGCGTAGCGGCCATGGAAAACGATGGCGAGTCTCTTGTTGCATCGCCTGCGCAATCCGTTCCTGAATAGTTTGTCGTAGCGTTTGTCCTTCGCCATCCCATTGCAGCTGGGTGAGAAGCGGCAGGGCTTCGGTAACGTCGTCAATGGCCCAGATAAAGAACTGCTCGTCAGCCACTGCCTGGCGAAGTTCCTGGGCGAGGCTCAGATGACGGACGTTGGCAGACGGGATAATGACGCCTTGCTTGCCTGTTAATCCGCGCTGCTGGCAGATGGTGAAGAAACCTTCAATCTTTTCGTTCAGTCCGCCGACCGGCTGGACGCGACCGAACTGATCGACCGAACCGGTAATCGCAATACTCTGGTTAATCGGCACATTGGCCAGCGCGCTGATGAGAGCGCACAGCTCGGCCATTGAGGCGCTATCGCCATCCACTTCGCTGTAGGACTGTTCGAAGGTCAGCGATGCGCTAAACGGCAGCTGCTGTTCAAGTTCAAGCTCGGACATGATAAACGCCTGCATGATCATCATGCCTTTGGCGTGAATATTGCCGCCGAGTTCAGCTTTGCGTTCTACATCGATGAATTCGCCGTCGCCGATATGCACTACGCAGCTGATGCGCGAAGGTTCGCCAAAGGCGCGCGGGTGGCCTGGAAACTCGATTACCGACAGGGCGTTGATCTGACCGATGCATTCGCCTTCGGTATCAATCATGATCTGATCGAGAAGAATTTCATCGCGCATCCGCTCGGCAAGATAGCCTTCACGCCATTCACGGCGCTCAAGCATGGTTTGCATCTCCGCGCCGCTAATCCATTCGCCTTCGCAGAAGGCTGCCGCTTCACGCAGCTGGCGGCTAATCCAGAGAGGGGAAAGCGGAAGCGTCTCCTGATCGCCGGTGTCTCGAGCGCCTTCTGCAATCAGCAGCGGCCATGCGTCCGCCGCCGGCCCCGGTAGCGAAAGCTGGCGAGCATTCTGCCAGACCCACTGACACCAGAGTTTCAGGGTCTCGGCATCGGCTATCTGCAGGTTGTCTTCATACTCGCTATAAATGGCCTGCGACGCGAGTTCCGGTTCCATCTCCTGGAAATCAGCCAGCGCATCGCGCTCGCCGATCAGAATGATCCTCAGGTTCAGCGGCATGGAGGGAATGCTAACGGGAAGAGGGCGGGATTCGTCAATAGACAGCCAGTCAAAGCACTGACGGGTCACCATGTTCTTCAAGCGCATCCACAGCAGCGGCTGGGCCAGCAGCGCGCGCAGGGAGAGCAACAGGACGCCGCCGTTCGCGCGATGGACCAGGCCAGGCTGCAGCGAAATTTCGCCGTTAAACTGGCGTACACAGCCAAAGAGCTGTTCCGCTTCAATCCAGTCGGCGGATTCAACCGGACCGCTGCTGGCAAAATTGTCTTCCGCGCTTTGGGCTGGCGACATGGTTACGTTGCCGCCGTTGACCTGATAGCGTACACCGAAGAGCGCTGTTGTGGGTTGCTGCAGGCTGCGGGCGGCTTCGGCTACCCAATGCAGATATTCCGGTTCTTCCGGCGCCTTTACCAGCATAAAAGATGAAATGGCTGGCGTGATCAGAAGCTGTTCCAGCGCATAAAATAAACGGGGCTGTAGATCGCCGGCGAGGGATGCCTCTGCCTCGGCGAGATTGACCTGGGTAAACAGCGCCTGATAACTTTCCGTATCAGGAGCGAGGTCGTTTCGGGTAAGTTTCGTAATGGTCAAAGTCGCTGTTTTTTAGTCAGATGTAAAACGAGCGATTATACCCGATGCCGCGTCTGAGCACACGGAGGATTGCGTTTATCACGCTGATAATGGAATCGTCCACATCACGAAAGATGATTTATTCTCAGCACATCCAGAAAAAACTGATATCCTGAAATGAGTTACACGGTCACATTGAGATCGCAATGAAATATCAACAACTGGAAAACCTTGAAAGCGGCTGGAAATGGAAATATCTGGTAAAGAAGCACCGGGAAGGTGAGCTGATTACCCGCTATATTGAAGCCAGCGCTGCGCAAGCCGCGGTCGATGTCTTGCTGACGCTCGAAAATGAACCTGTTCTGGTGAATACCTGGATCGATCAGCATATGAATCCGGAGCTGGCTAACCGGATGAAGCAGACTATTCGCGCACGACGCAAGCGTCATTTTAACGCCGAGCATCAGCATACGCGGAAAAAGTCCATCGATCTGGAGTTCGTTGTCTGGCAACGCCTGGCCGGGCTTGCCCAACGGCGAGGAAAGACATTATCAGAAACCATCGTACAGCTGATTGAAGACGCCGAGCATAAAGAAAAATATGCCAGCAAGATGTCGAGCCTGAAGCACGATCTGCAGGTGCTCTTAGGAAAAGAGTAAGTATTGTCGCGACGTTGCTTGTGATTTTTCTTTTGAGCTCAAAATCAGGCCAAAAAGAACCCCGCATCAGCGGGGTTTTTTATCGTAGAAAACTTAAGCCTGCGGCTGAGTTACTACGTCTTTGTAACCTTTAACTTCGATCGCTACGCGACGATCCGGAGCCAGGCAGTCGATCAGTGCAGCGCGAGCTTTCACGTTGTCACAGGTGTTGCCGGTAACCGGATCAGATTCGCCCATACCGCGAGCAGAGATCTTGTTAGCCGGGATGCCTTTAGCTACGAGGTAGTCAACAACGGACTGAGCACGTTTCTCAGACAGTTTCTGGTTGTACTGCTCGGAACCGATGCGGTCGGTGTAACCCAGAACAACTGCAGAACCGTCTTTCGGGTCCATGTTGCTCAGCTGGGTGTACAGCTGATCCAGAGCCTGCTGACCTTCTGGTTTCAGAGTTGCTTTGTTGAAGTTGAACAGTACGTCAGACTTCAGGGTGAAGGTCTTGGTGGTGACTTCTGGAGCCGGAGCCGGAGCCGGAGCTACAACCGGTGCATTGTCTTCCTGACCGAAACGGTAGGAAACACCAACGCTCAGCATGCCGTTGTCCGGACGAACGCCTACAGTGCCTGCGTCGCCGATGTTGTTAACCCACTGGTATTCCAGACGGGTAGCGATGTCACGGGTCATTGCCCACTCAACGCCGCCAGCGAATACTGGGGAAACGCCGGTGTCGTGGTTGTCGCCAGCGATGCTGTTGCTGGAGTCAGCGCGCCATACCATGCCGCCCAGACGGGTGTAGATGTCCAGATCGTCAGTGATCGGGTAACCCAGTTTAGCGGTCAGCTGAACGCCCTGAGCTTTGAATGCGCCGTTAACTTTGTCGCCTTTGTAAGGCATACGGCCCAGCCAGTCGTAACCCATTTCGAAACCGAGGTACGGGTTAACCTGATAACCACCGAACGCACCAGCGCCCAGCTGGCTTTCGTGGGTCGGGCCATTGTTGTTCAGGTTGCTGTTGTACCAGCCGGTGTCATGGAACTGGGACCAACCCAGTTTACCACCTGCATACCAGGTGTTATCTTTCGGAGCGGCCTGCGCTACGGTAGCGAAGCCAGCCAGTGCCACTGCAATCGCGATAGCTGTCTTTTTCATTTTTTGCGCCTCATTATCATCCAAAATTCGCCATGATGGTACATAAGACCTCACGGTTAAATCCTTCACCGGGGGCGTGACTCGTTGTTAACTATGCTGATACATGCAGCGTAAGCCGATCACCCCTGGCGATGTAAAGTCTACAACTTAGTTAGAAACTTACAAGTGTGAACTCGGTCAGGCATATGAAAAAAAAGGGTTGTATACACAATATTTAACAAATATGGTTAATTTGTGAACACGGTAAAAAGTCGCGAAACCGCACCACACCGGGATCTCTGTGAAATTAACCACTTTACGAGAATGGTTTTTGATGAGGCAAAAAAAATTCCAGGATTAATCCTAATTTCACTCAATGATATAAATTTGAGTGAATTTTTAGCCCACTTAATTGTCTCCCAGGCTGGCTTGTATTTCTCACCGGGCGCATGATAAAGCCCATCGCATGACCTTCTTCTGCGGCGAGCGCCAGGCGTTCATGCTCTTGTTCAGTAAGTTCATCCGTCAGCCAGCCAATAACCACGCTATAATTCCCGGTACGTAAAGCGCGAATCATCGATTCCAGAGTGTTGCAGGGCGACATCTGGTTAATTTGCATCACTTTTGATAGCGGCAGACCGGATGATTGTACCCATTCTTTACTCAGCTTCTGCTGCGGCGTGAGCCACAGTTGCCAGCGCGACTGCTGGCCCAACTGTTGTAATAAAGGTAGCAACAAAAGCTGCGTCATCATGGGTTGATCTTCGCGATAGACGATTTCACTAATCAGCCCAGTGGCTGAATGTTCGACGACGCTGTGCGAAGGGCGACGTACTGAAGCCGAAGTCAGTGGTGAACGATTTGCGTGAGCTGAAGTAAACATAGTCTATCTCGCCTGTGAGTTACTGTATGTATATACAGTATATCCACCAGGGGTTAACGTCAACCTCATTTTCCCACTTTTGCATATATTTTATGCACTCTACCCGGCTATGAATCAGAGCTGCGGCGACTTGTTTATATGAATTCACTGTCCCCATGCTGAAGCCGCAGGAGATATTTCCCTCTATTTATCTTTGCTTCACGGCTACCGGGCATGATGTCGATGGGGCCGATATGCTGTTTATCAATTAACATTGCTTAAGTATTCAGCGAGTCTCTGCAACACGATTTGCAGAATAACTTTTTCCTGAAAGCGCCTCGCAAAACGGCGAGCTGGTTGAAATGAAGCCAAAATTCATCTTGCTGCACAAAACGAACTCACTTATTTTCTTCAATAACGGATCCGTTAATAAAAATTACTTTTATATGCATGATTACCAAAGGAATGATCATGAAGAAACTATCAAAATTACGGTTCCTCCAGTTTCAGGAGTGCCTTTCTCCCTTAGGCAAAATCAGTAGCCGGCCTCTATTTGGCGGTTACAGCCTGGCGATAGACAATACCGTGTTTGCCATGGTGGCCGAAGGCGAAATCTATCTTAGAGTGTGTGAGCAAAGCGCAGAATATCGGGTCGAGCATCATAGCCCAATGTTAACCATGCGCAAAAATGGTCGGCCGGTAGCGCTAAAATATTACCGTATAGATGAAGCATTATGGCAGGACAGTAAAATGCTGTTTCACCTCTCGGAGCTGTCTTTGCATACGGCGCGTAGCGAAAAGCAGCATCAGCGTGATTCTGGCAGGCTAAAAGATTTGCCTAATATCAGTTTCCACATGGAATTGATGTTGATTCATGCCGGAATAACCGATGTGAAAATGCTGCGTACAATTGGTGCGGAAAAAAGCTGGTTAAAATTGAGGGAGCATAATAAAGGAATATCAATCAATGTCCTTGAGTCCCTGGCGGGCGCGATTGCCGGCACCCATTCCGCCGCGCTCCCGGCGCAGCGGCGCCAGGAGCTACGGGAGTGGGCTAATACGCAAGGGTACGGCGTGGAGGATTATTCTGGTTGACCGGCAATCCGGCGCTGCAGGCGACATATTTCCGGCAGCAGTGCGAGCAGTAGCCCAATCTGCTGCAGGACCAATGGTTCTTTGCTGTCGGCTCGCGGTTCCAGGTGTTGAATACGTGATTGCAGGTTGCTGAGCGCCTGCTGAACGCGCTGTTCGTCCGCGGGAGAATGATGCAGCGCATCATCGACGTAGCAGACGGCATCATCGAGTAACGCCAGTATTTCCGGCGTCGTCAGTTTCTCCCTGTGCGCCCCCAACGCGGAAATATAGCTGGTAAACGTATGGTTAAGGCACAGCAGGCGGAATGCGGTTTCACGCATTGTGTTGTCGGCTTTTGGCTCTGTGGATAAATTGGATACCACTGATGCCAGCTCGCTATCCCGGTTATGTGCATTACGTCGGGCGACGCGATACTCAAGACGGTTGTCGCGCCCCTGATGGTACTGCTCAAGAATAGCGTCCAGATAACGGCAGTTAGCGTTGATAGCCTGATCAAGTACCCGAGGTAAATTACGGAAGTTCCAGTCTGGCCAGATAAAGGTCACTGCCGCCCAGGCGATAGCGCAGCCGATTAATGTATCGAGGATACGCGGTAAAGCGACTTCGAATCCCTCGCCCAACAGGTTAAAGCACAGCAGTACCAGCAGCGTGATAAACATAGTGGCATGCGCATACTGGACGTTGCGAAAGGCGAAAAACAGCACACCGGTTAGTACAATGAGCAATAGCTGGCCTTCGACCGAGGGAACCAGCAGCAGCACCGGTAGCCCGATAGCGACCCCTACCAATGTCCCGATGATCCTTAACGCCAGGCGATGCCGGGTAGCGTTATAGTTCGGCTGGCAAACAAACAGGCTGGTCAGCAGAATCCAGTAACCGTGGTTGAGGCCGGTAAACTGAATGAAGGCATAGCCCGCGCACAGCACCAGTGACATGCGCACCGCATGGCGGAAAAGCGCCGATTCCGGCGTCATATTGCTGCGCAGCCGTAGCCAGATATCGCTAAAGCCGCTGGGGCGATCGTCTGCAAGCAGGTTTTCGGGATGGTTGCTGGCCAGCACGCTGGTTTGCACCGATTCGATGGTTGCCAATTGCGCATCAATGGCGCGTAGGTTATTGAGTAGAAAACCCAGCGCTTTGACCTGATCTTGCGGCGCGCCGCTGGCGCGAACGCGATCCAGCGCCGCGTCAAGATGCATAAAGGCGCGTTCAAAATGCGCATCATGCTGATACGGAACGCGTAAGAGGATGGCGCGGGAGAGTTTCTGACACGCCTGCGCCTGCATCGACAGCATCCGCTGGAAACGGAACATCACATCGCTGTAGCGGAAATGGTCGCGAAGCGTCTGATACTGAATATGCGACGAGCTGGCACGCTCATGAATGTCCTGAGCGACGAAATAGTACTGTAGGGTACGACGAGTACCGCGCTGCCCGCGGTCGCCGCGCAGGCGCGTCAGTAAAGACGCTTTCGTTTGGTTCAGCATCGCAACCAGTTTGCCGTTGGCGAGCGCCAGATCGTACAACGGCGCCTGACTTTCATCTTCGATATCCGGATCGAACAACCGTGATTTAAGTTCAAGATACTGCGCCAACTGTTCATAGCTGCGCGCAAGGTTATCCTGCAGCGGACGAATGGGGAAAATAAGATGACCGGCGAGTGTTAATACGTTGTACCAGATGGCGCCAGCCAGCAAAAAGAGCGGCTGCAGGTACCAACTGTTATACAGAGTGACCCCTAACATGGTGTAGATAGCGATCAGTAAGGCGCCGAAAGCAATGGTGGCATAGCGTTGACCCAGACCGCCGAGCAAGATAAAGCCCGTCGTGGACAGGGTTAAGCCTATAGCAAACAGCCATGGCCACGGAAACAGTAATTCCACCGATGCGGAAGCAATAAAGAAGCAGACCAGCGTAATGGCGAGATTACGTAGCCGCCCGGTGAGGCGATCGTCGAGGTCGGTCAACGCAGCGGCTACCACCCCGAGCGTTAACGGGATCGTGAGTTTGACTTCGCCAATCCACCACGGCGCAACCGTGGTGCCACAAAGCGCAATAAAAATCCTGGCGTTATATAACCAGGCGCTATTCCATGTATAACGGCGGAGCAGGGGGCTTAACATAACAGTGATCCGTACAATTACTGAAAGCGGCGGCGGGCGTTGGCTTCGCGTGCGGCGCGAGCCGTTTCAACGGAGACCACGCGGCGTCCTACTGGCCAAAGCGCAATAGCGGCAATTTTAAAGTTGGCGATCCCGACAGGGATACCAATGATGGTCAGGCACTGGGCGATACCGCTGAAGATATGCATCAGGCACAGCCACCAGCCAAAGAACATGAACCACAAAATATTCAAAATAGTGCCGCCCGCGTTCAGTAAGCTGTTTTTTGCTTCAGGTTCCAGTTCATCAACATGAATGGCTTCATTACCGTAGGGGAAAAGCGATAACCTGGTAATTTCCCAACATGAACGGGTCAGCGGTAACGTGAAAATCAAAACAATACTGACCAGCGTCGCCAGTAGCCAACCGAGCGTGGTGGCGAAACCGCCAAGAACAAAGTTTAAAATATTCAGAATGGTACGCATAAACCCTCTGGTTAACCCTATGGATAATAAGACCCGGCAATTGTAACGTTTTTTTGCGCTGGAGCACCTGCTCGCGGGCGGTTAAACTTAAAAACATTCAAACTGATTGAAATTTGGCGATATATGGAACTTAAAGCGACAACATTGGGCAAACGCATGGCGCAGCATCCTTATGATCGGGTGCAGTTGCTGAATGCCGGGGTTAAAGTCTCCGGCGATCGTCATGAGTATCTTATACCTTTCAATCAGTTATTGTCAGTTCAATGTAAGCGTGGCCTGGTGTGGGGCGAGCTGGAGTTCGCACTGCCTGAAAGCAAAGTTGTGCGTTTGCATGGTACCGAGTGGGCTGAGACGCAACATTTCTATCATCATCTCAATAATCTCTGGCAGCAGTGGAGCGCGGAGATGAGTGAAATTGCCGCGCAATTACTGCGCCAACAGTTAAGTGAAATTGAACGCGCCAGCGCCGAAGGTAAGTGGCTGACCCGCCAGCAGGTCGCCGATGTTCAGGCGAAGATACGCCGCGCCTTAACCGGACTACCTTTCCCTGAGAGCCGTCTGGATGAATTTGATAACTGCCGCGAACTGTGGCGCCAGTGTCAATGCTGGCTTAGCGATATCGACGAGGCTCGCCTGGCACATAATCAAGCCTATACCGAAGCCATGCTGGAACAGTATCGCGCTTTCTTCGATAAGGTCGAGTCTTCACCGCTCAACCCGGCGCAGGCGCGGGCGGTGGTTAACGGCGAGCGTTCGTTGCTGGTGCTTGCCGGCGCCGGTAGCGGAAAAACCTCGGTGCTGGTCGCCCGTGCAGGGTGGTTGTTAAATCGCGGCGAGGCGGCAGCCGATCAGATCCTGCTCCTGGCGTTTGGCCGTCAGGCTGCTCAGGAAATGGATGAACGTATTCAGGAGCGATTGGGAACCGACGAGATTGCTGCGCGGACCTTTCATTCACTGGCGTTACATATTATTCAGCAGGGTAGTAAGAAGGTTCCGGCGATCAGTAAGCTGGAAAACGATACCGCCGCCCGGCAAAAGCTTTTGTTGAAGGCCTGGCAGCAGCAGTGTCAGGAGAAAAAAGCGCAGGCTAAAGGCTGGCGTCAGTGGTTGATGGATGAGATGGAGTGGCAGATTGACGAAGGCGATTTCTGGCAGGATCGCGCGCTGCTGCGTCGCCTGGCTGGCCGTCTTGACCGCTGGGTTAGTTTGATGCGTATGCATGGCGGCTCGCAGGCGGAGATGATCGCCAGCGCGCCTGAAGAAGTACGCGACCTCTTTAATAAGCGTGTGAAACTGATGGCCCCGCTACTGAAAGCCTGGAAAACGGCGTTGAAAGAGGAGAATGCCGTTGATTTCTCCGGGCTTATTCACCAGGCCGTTAACATACTGGATAAAGGCCGTTTTGTGAGCCCCTGGAAACATATTCTGGTGGATGAATTTCAGGATATCTCTCCACAGCGCGCTGAATTGCTGGCGGCGCTGCGCCGGCAAAATAAACAGACCACGTTATTTGCGGTGGGTGACGACTGGCAGGCTATCTATCGCTTTAGCGGCGCGCAGCTCTCTTTAACCACGGCATTTAACCACTACTTTGGCGAAGGGGACTGTTGCGCGCTGGATACCACCTATCGATTTAATGGTCGTATCGGCGAAATCGCCAACGGTTTTATTCAGCAAAACCCGCATCAGTTGGCTAAACCGCTGAATAGTCTGACCGCTGGCGATAAGAAAGCGGTAACCCTGCTGCCCGACGATAAACTCGACGATCTGCTCGACAAGTTGAGCGGCTACGTTAAACCGCAACAGCGGATTTTGCTGCTGGCGCGCTATCACCATCTGAAACCCGCCGCGCTGGAAAAAGCCGCGACCCGCTGGCCGCATCTGCAGCTAGATTTTATGACAATTCATGCCAGCAAAGGCCAGCAGGCTGACTTTGTTATTGTGCTGGGCTTGCAGGAGGGTGATGACGCCTTCCCGGCGCCGGCAAGAGAGTCGGTGATGGAACAGGCATTGCTCCCACAGCCGGAAGATTTCCCTGATGCTGAAGAGCGTCGGCTACTGTATGTGGCGATAACCCGCGCCCGCCTGCGGGTCTGGCTGCTGTTCAATAAAGAACGACCATCGCCGTTTGTTGAGGTTTTGCAGGAGTTGGGCGTGCCGGTGGCGCGAAAGCCCTGATCATCGGCGGCCGTCTGGCCGCCGTGGGAATTACTTCAGGCGCTCGGCAAGGTAACGCTGGTAATCAGGGATGAGAATATCGATAGGCTGGTTGAAATCCGGCGACTGAATAATAAAGTCAGCGGTGGCGGCATTCGTGGCAACCGGGATATTCCACACCGTCGCCAGACGCAGGAGCGCTTTGACGTCAGGATCGTGGGGCACCGCATTCAGCGGATCCCAGAAGAAGATCAGCACATCAATTTTCCCTTCAGAAATCAGCGCGCCCACCTGCTGGTCGCCGCCCATCGGGCCGCTCAGCATCGCTTTCACTTCCAGCCCGGTGGTGCGTGAGACCAGGTTGCCGGTGGTCCCGGTTGCATAGAGCTGGTGCTGAGCCAGTAGCGCCTGGTGACGTTCGACCCATTTCATCAGCAGATCTTTGCAGTGATCGTGTGCTACCAGCGCGATATGTTTGCGAGCGGGCAAGGTGCGTGTTGTCAGTTCCATAATGGGGTTCCACTTATATTAACTTGCAGACAGATTACTGGAAGTGACTGATGCTGCAAGCGTTGGGGAGAAAATTTTTGCTGTATCTGTGAGTTAGTCTGGATGGCTGCTTTACCCGTATTAGCTTACACTAGGGCTAAAGAGCAGGAGGATTATGATGAAAGAGAACGATATTGCCGGCATTCTAACCGCGACGCGGACGATTGCGCTGGTAGGCGCCAGCGACAAGCCCGATCGCCCGAGCTATCGGGTAATGAGATATCTGTTGGAACAGGGCTATCATGTCATTCCTGTTTCGCCCAAGGTGGCGGGCAAAACGCTGCTCGGTCAACAAGGCTATGCCACCCTGGCGGAGGTACCTGAAAAGGTCGATATGGTCGATGTGTTCCGCAATTCCGAAGCGGCGTGGGGCGTGGCGCAAGAGGCCGTCGCCATCGGAGCGAAGACGTTGTGGATGCAGCTTGGCGTTATTAATGAACAGGCAGCGGTTATGGCGCGTGAAGCGGGGTTAAATGTGGTCATGGACCGCTGCCCTGCGATTGAAATTCCGCGGCTTGGGCTAGCGAAGTAAAATAAAAAACCCCGTGTTAACGGGGTTTTTAACAAAGCATCGGGAACAAAGGCCAGTCAGTTCCGCAGCCGCGGCGCCTGCAGCTGTTTACGGATAGTCTGCGCCAGTTCGTCCATCGATGGCTGTTCGGGATGCTCATCGCTGGCTTCACTACTGAGCTGCGCTTCCGCGAGGTAGGTGTGGACCGGCTGGCCGTCCTCATCTTCCATCACAACATGATACCAGGGGGCCGCGCGCAGTTCATCGTTGGCGCCGATTTCATCCGCGGCGGGCTCGTCAAGCGAATATTCTGGATCGATATCAACGATTACGCCAAGGTAGCCGAGTAGCGTATGGCGAACCTGTTGGCCGATACCGAATTTGCTGGCAATCATAGTCACCTCCCGGGAAACGCTGGCGCCCACTGTATCCATCATCTTCAAATGTTCTTGAGTCATGAGAATAACGTGTGGGCGATGTTCCGCTTTTCAAGTTACATGACGCGACAGGCAAACCCTTTCAGATACAGTCCTTCCGGGTAGGTTGCGATCACCGGGTGATCGGCAGCCTGACGGAACTGCTCTATAAATTGTACATCACGCCCGGCGTCTATTGCGGCATCGGCGATGATTTTCTGAAATAAATCGGTAGTCATCAGGCCGGAACAGGAGAAAGTCAACAGCACGCCGCCGGGGTTCAACAGCTGGATCGCCAGCATGTTGATGTCTTTATAGCCGCGGCAGGCGCCCATCAGTTGGCTTTTGTTTTCGACGAATTTTGGCGGATCCATGACGATGACATCGAATTTTTCCCCCTGATCGCGATATTTACGCAGCAGTTTGAATACGTCATCGCGCACGAATTCGGCTTTGGACAGATCCAGCTTATTGAGCTCAACGTTCTGCCTGGCGACGTCCAGCGCCTCCTGTGAAGTATCAACGCTAGTAACCTGACGGCAGCCGCCCATCAGCGCAGAAACCGCGAATCCACCGGTATAAGAGAAGCAGTTGAGGACGCGCTTATCGGCGACGTAGCGGCGGGTCGCCAGACGGCTATCGCGCTGATCGAGATAGTAGCCGGTTTTATGGCCACCCTGGATATCTACCAGCAACTGCATACCGTGCTCGGTAATGGGCAGCAGCGCCGGTGGCAGTTCGCCTACCACCGGGCCCTGCGCCAGATCCAACCCTTCTTTTTTACGCACCGCCACATCGCTGCGATCGTAAATCGAGCATTGCGGGAACAGGGTCTGCAGGGCGCTGACAATGGCCGCACGCTGATATTCGGCGCCGGCGCTCAACAACTGCAGGACGAAGAAATCACCAAAGCGATCGATTGTCACGCCAGGCAGGCCGTCGGATTCCCCGGCGATTAAACGATAGCTGTCAAGACCATCGCGCTCTGCCAGCCATTGGCGCCAGGTTTGCGCCTGCTGCAGGCGACGCTCGAAAAAAGCATTATCGATAGCTTCATGACGATCGAAACTCCAGACACGGGCGCGGATCTGCGAGGAGGGCGAATAGGCTCCGCGAGCGAGCCATTTCCCTTGGGAATCAACGATATCAATCGTCTCGCCGGAACGAGCTTTACCTTCCATCCGGGCGACGGCGCCGGAGAAAATCCATGGATGGCGACGCAGCAGGGATTTCTCGCGTCCTTTGGCTAATACTAAGCGTGGGATAATGGAATCTGTCATGGGGCTACCTTTAAGCGACGGAGCGTCGGCACCGAAAAATGGCGCGTAGATTAGCATAACTGGCTGGGGCAAGCACCATTCCTGCTGACGCCGGGCGGATGTATTAGCGTCAGGCAAAAGTGAGTATGCTGGAGAGAATTTGCTATTCTCTGCAACAGGATAGCGTAGTAGAGGGGGTAATATGGCGAAGGTATGCACGATGGCATGGGTACAAATGCTAACATTAATACAAACCAGTACTTTAAGGTGAAGTAAGTGACTAAGGCATACATCTATACAAGGGTATCAACATTACAGCAAATCGATGGATTCGGGATTGAACGTCAAATCAATACCTTAATGGATTTTCTTGAGAATGCCGTACTACCAAAAGAACTTGGCTACCAGTTAGATCCGAAGAACTATGAAATCCTGGATTCTGATGAAGGGTTAAGTGGCTATAAAGGCCACAACTTCACAAAAGGGTCACTCGGAAAATTCAAAAGTCGTGTAGCCAACGGGGAGATAACATCTGGATGCTTGCTAATAGAATCTGTAGATAGATTTTCCAGGCGGCAAGGCTATGACGCAATTGATGAATTTACATTCCTGCTCAAGCGTAACATCGATATTATCGAAGTCGAAACGGAGCAAATTTTCAGCTATAGGCTTGATCACAAGCTGACGCAGTTATCGACAAGCATTGAAAGGGCGTATCAGGAAAGCAAACGAAAATCGAGATTGATCACTAAAAGCTGGGCAAATCTAAAACGCAAAGCCATTGATGAGGGTGTTGCACTAAAGCGTAATGTACCATACTGGCTTGTAATTGATGGCGATAATTATCAACTCAACAAATCAGAAGTGGAACGCATCAGAACTATCTTTGATGACTATGCTAACGGTAAAGGTGTTACAGCTATTGTTCGAGACTTAAACAAAGCTGGCGGTAAGTATGATAAGAAAGCATTCAGTACAAATTTTATAAATGTAATGCTCAGAGATCGTCGTTTGATTGGTTGGTTGACTGGAAAGCGTAAAAAAAATGAGACAATAGCGGATTGGAAATTGCGGGAGATTAAAATTTATCCAGAAGTTATTGATACTAATCTATTTGAATTAGTACAACGAAAAATTGATTCTAATGCTGTGACAAAAAAGGTTAGATCTTCATCAAAACAAATTTCATTATTTAATGGTGTAGCAAGGTGTGGTATTTGCAATGAGCCATTAGTGGGCCATTTTACCCAAAAGGGAAGTTATTTGCGTTGTTTAGGTAAACGTTCAAAATTGGGTACCTGCAATAGTAGTTTGATTCGGTATAAAGAGTGTGAACTTGCAGTAATCAGTTATGTTAAAAATATAGATTTTAAATCTATATACGGTAACAATAAAAATAATACGTCTGTGATAAATTCTCTACAGCAAAGGATGACCGTTGTTACGGCTGAAATCAATGGAATAGAATCATTGCTTTATACATCAGATAATAGCTCAGAAATTGTGGCGTTGACCAAAGCGAGACGGGAGAGGGTAAAGGAAAAAGATAAAATTAGTTATGAATTAACAGAGCTAATGCGTACTATCGATGTGTGTGATGAAGATTTTATTCTGGATTTAGAGTCAATTTGTAATCAAGACAATGTAGAATTACGTGAAAGATTTAATAGTGTCTTAAAGAAAGTAATTAAATCAATAAAAATAATTCAGGATAATGGCAGTGGTGATAAGATCTTTATTATTAAATTTGAATACCACACTGAATACGCAATGCATTGTGTTGCATTAAATTTAGATGGCAGTCTGATTGGATATAGTTACATAGAAGATAAAGGCGAACTGTGCCTAAAATCATCCTGTATGGATGTTAATTTTAAAACAGGTGATATTACCACTAAGCATGCACCTAATTATATTGAGGCAATGATTGTCAAATCAACATTGGAAAACATCGAGAAAGTATTAAAAGGATATGACAATAGTTTAGCGGTGGCTGAAATTATTTGAGCTGCATAATGCTGTATTTAGAACTTTCAAAATTTCATAATACAGCATCATCATTTTTAGTGAGATGCTTTACAATTTAATCAAGAAATATCTTGATTGAAATAAAATACACATGTACTTTTATCTGAGTAAAAGATTACTTTAACTATTTTGTTAAAAAATAGATAGGCTGGCTTTCAATTTTTTTGTTGAACTAAAGACAAGTCCCTTAATTGATTTCATGTTCACATGCAGTAAAATACGTTTTTTTGTTTTGATACAGGTGCAAACAATTATGTAGAACGAGCCAGTATCATATATTCTGATTCGAATGTATATCCACACCTTTATGCAGTAACAACAAAACCTAATATGCTTAGTTGTTGCATATTTAGAAGGTGGCAATTTAATCATCTTGTGCATTTATGAAATGTTAATAAGCATATAGAAAGATAAAGTACTTAAGTTACTTTTTAATACCTATAAATATCGATAGATATTTATAGGGAGAGAAGAAAAAATGAAATGAATTTAAATTATGTCCTATACTATATGTATAGTTAACAATCCTGTTGGTGTACCCGTTAGTCGTGGGTTAATGATAAGAGCGTCATTATTCCTGGTATAATAAATTAAAACCTGATCCTATCGACAAGTAGATGGCAGATGAGTTGTTCAACAGAACGCAGTGCAAATGAAACCCGTGCAAATTTCCCGAGCGTAAATTCCAGACAAAAAAGACGAAAACGCAGGAGTCACGGCAATGTGGCACTATAAAGGAATCGGATAATACCCCGTAGATTCCCTTGATAGACATATAAGGCCAATCCTTACCAAATGGTATAAGGGAGTCTATTACTTCTAATAGATTCTGTGGCGAATTTATACAATATAGATCCGTCCAGAATTTGAAAAGTACTTAGACGCTTATAGGAGTTATTCATACAGCTTTTATAAGAAGAGTAGCGATGAGCTACGACCGTTGCAGAGAATGGCGATAGGAAGAAACAGGGCAACCCGCTTCCGCTTGAGTACAATATAGTTGTATTCAAAATTCGCTGTATGAAATGTTGATGAGTATCAGCGTCAAGAAATACAAATTATTTGTATATCTTGAATTTCTTCCCCCTTAGTGGGGATCAAAATGTATCCAAGAAATCCCGTCAAGGGGTAACGCTGTTAAAGCTAATCAGTACCTAATAAACGTATCACTAAAGCAAAACTTAATATCCAATGAATTGATATTCGACTTTAATTGAACGCAGTGAAATTAAATCGAATGAAATTCCTGGTTCGCTTGTAAAGCGAGACAGTCAATATTCAATGAAAGTATCAGTTCAATCAGATATCGTAAGGATTGATAATTTCAATTTTTCTTTGTGAGCACGCCTTGCTATGAACTCTTCATTAATTAATGTTTGTGTTTAATGCAGTTACAATGACTCAGGAAACATTAGTACATAATAATGACACTTGTATGATACTCATTTTATAAACTTGCCATAGGCGTTTACAGAGCGTTTAAGCATGATTATTAAAATTGCTAATGGATCGAACTTGTTGAGTCATGTACTATAGTTAGAACTTCCACCTTTCACTACCTCGGGTAGGTTTGTTAACGGTGATTGGTGGAAGTACTAATTGTGCTAATTAACTTTGTTAATAATCATCACTACAGTACCAATGACATTGATGCTTTTCATATCTTCAAAAGCGACCGTGATTGATGGGTAATTGTCATTATCACTCAGTAAGCGTACTCCATCCATGAGCACCTGTACTCTCTTAAACAAATAATTCCCGCTCTGTTTTAATACTACAAGTTTGTTATCAGTTAAATCTGTATCGTAAGTATCAATGAGTAGCACTGCACCCGTAAGAAAAGTAGGAGTCATTACATCGGTACTGACCCTGATGGCACGCAGAGAGTGTAAATCCTTCACCTCAACCAGTTGAGTATCAAGTTTCAACATTTCATCGGCATGATCAATAAAAGGTACACATATGACATCTGAATCAGTGATGCCCATGCTCGATTGTTGGCCTGTAGCCAGCCACTCAATAGAGACATTGCCTGCTTTTGCCAAGAGTACCAAGTTATCCAGTGTAGGGCTTGATGAACCGTGCATGTAGTTGTGAACAGTACTATAGCCAATACCCGCACGTTTTGAGAACTCTCTACCCGTTGTTCCAAGTTCTGCTATGACGTGCTTTAAGCGTTCACTGAACTCTTTAGTACTCTGCTTTTTATTGTTCATTCTATCGCCATTCAACTTAAGGAATTGTATTCCTAATTCGATTTGACTTGTTCATTTTATTGATCAATCATGTTCATGATTAAGTAATGAGTGATCATAATGAAGAATCATAAACAAGAAGGATCTCAAAAAAAGGAATCAAATGCCAGTACTCGAAACTGGCATCGGGCCGATGTACTTGCAGCTATACGCAAGAAAGGTAGTTCGTTGGCTAAGTTGTCCCGAGACAACGGCTTACATGAACGAACGCTATACAACGCCCTTGAGAGGCATTGGCCAAAAGGTGAGCAGATCATTGCCGATTATATTGGGGTCACCCGAGAAGAAATCTGGCCCGAACGTTACAGCAATAGTGAGGAATAAATTGTGGCATACGCAACATATACAGTGGTTTGTCCGCATTGTGGAAGTACTACGACAGTTAACACCGGAATAAAAAGCAGTGGTACAGGTGTAGGTTCGTGCGGAGCATGCAGAAAACTTGTCAGAGTAGAAGTTGACTCTCTCGGTAATATAAAACGAGTATTAAAATAACAAGGGGAAATAAAAATGAAGAAAATACAGTTTTTTGTTTATATGGGATTCGGGTTAATCATGGCGTCCATGGTTTATAGTTATTTTAGTACATTCAATGAACCAGGGATGTCATTTGCTACAGTATTACTTGCATTAGTTACTTTAGCATTTTGGAGTATGGTCATGATCATCTCATTTTGGTGGTCAATTATAGCCATTCCATTTATACAAGAAAACCACCCCGCATTAACGCAAAAATTTCCAAAGTTTTTTAATAACTTTCTTCTACCTATCGTCATTGTCATTTTATTATTAATAGCTGGGCAAGCTAATGTATATATGATGAACCTACAAGGAAAGAATCTTGGTTTTATGATCGAAGATCAATTCTCTGAAGCGAAGAGTGCCGGGATCTTTAACAGAGAAAAGTGGATTGAGGTTAAAGCTAAGCAAGATGAGTCAATAAAATTAGCCGATAAACAAGCCACCGCTGCAACATTAGAAAAAAATAACAAAGACTACATCGAAAGTAAGATTAATAATCTCGACAAGAGTAGTGGTAAGTACTTAGTAGCTGAAAATATCTACAAGCAACATGGTGTTTGGGTCGATGATTACATTGCTGTTCAAAAGAAGTCATGCTCACGTGAATTCAATCGACTGTTAGCTGCTAATGCAGCGTCTGAGCAAGCCATTGAGTACTGGAATGAAACCTCTGATTCTTTAACCCGGTCGGGTGTTTCGCCATTTGCAGGGGGGAGGAGTCCTACAACCGATCCTGACATCCAGAGAACCAGCAATGATATTAGATTTGCCCGTTCTCAATTAGAAAATTGTGGTATAGCTCATCTTAACGAGATAGAACATCGTGTTACAGTACAAACTGATAATTGAAATGGATTCAGGATTATGTATTTCAAAGCGGTTGTTATAAGTTTAAGTTTGCTATTGTGTTTATCGGCCTCTGCTGATGAACTTAAGCAAAATATTGATAGCACATTACAAAAATGCAAGATGGATGCTGTTAGTACCATTGACTCACAGAATTGCTATATTAAAGCTACTACAGCGTGGGATACTGAGCTTGGGAATCAATATAAACTGTTAATGAAAGATCAGCCTGAAAATGTGCGTGCTGCCCTAAGAGATTCACAAAGGCAATGGATAAAATACAGAGATTCGTATAATAAAGGAATTGAGGCTTTTTATCAAAAAGAAGAGGGTACTATCTGGATTTTGATTGCGGCTGAAAGCAAAATGAATATCATCCGCGATAAAACATTAGATCTTTATCGACTCAGGAATAGTACAAATCTTGGTGGCTGATGTTAAAAGGTAGCGTAGGCTACCTTTTTTATTGCCATCGATGAGTCAGGGCTGGTGGAAAACCGCTATTAATAATTCTTAAAGTACTTTCATCACTCCATTCACACAGCAAAACGCCAAACATCACGTAATCTTCTGTTCCAGTATCAAAGTATTTGTGCATTAGGTCATGCAAAGTCTTTTCTGTTTGTGTGAAAGAAATCATTTGCTTAACTTAAGATGCCGCACAGTTCATTTCTTTCTTGATTCGGCTAATAGTGTTGGTACTTACACCGAAGTCAGCAGCTACAGAGCGAACACTTCCGCCAGATGCCAATGCCGCGAGGATTTCAGTACGCGGGATATGCCTACCATTTCCACGTCCAGCAATACGACCAGCAGCCTTAGCTGCTTCGTAACCCTCTCTTTGCCTGAGCAGCATCATTTCACGTTCCATTTGGCAAATTCCCGAAAGTAAAGTTAGAACCAGTTTACCAGTAGGTGAGTTATCTCCCGTCTTAATGCCTTCATGATGAAACTGGATCGCGACACCCCGTTTAGTCAAAGTATCTACAGTTGAGAGAAGGTCGGTTGTATTACGGGCAAGGCGGCTTATGTCATGCACATGCAAAGTATCGCCCTCGCGTAAGTACTCCATCATCGCTAAGAATGCTTCACGATTGGTATCTTTCGCACTTACTTTCTCAGTGAATACTTTTTCAAAGGTGATCCCCGTATCTGCTAATTGTCGCTCGCTGTTTTGTTGCAAGCTGGATACACGAATATAAGCGATGTGTGCCATGTCAAAATCTCTATACTGTATCGATTTGTATGTTGCGATTTATTATAGAGTGTAGCGATGAAAAATCAAGGCAGATCGCTACGCTTAATCAGGCTTTAGGGGGATGTGCGGTATGTAGCGATTAAGGATGCTTAATCGCTACACATCAAATATGGATATTTTCTTTAAAATTGTGATCCCCATAACGCACTGTCTTTACTTCAACTTTTATGATTGCAAGTTTAATCATCTTGGATGCAATTATACCCATAGAATGATGTTACTGATTAGGGACTTGTTTTTAGTGAGTTTTATCGTACACAGTAGTAAAGTATCAGGGACATAACTATCAGATAGGACGTCGCATGTTTTTGTGGAAATATATTAAGCCTCATTCTGTCCAGACAGCAAGCTCTACATATCAAGAGAGCAGTGATGTTGACCCCTACCATCAAGAATATATTGACCAGAACAGAATCTACTTTAACAACCTATTAGGTTCCCGATTAAGTGGAAAATCAAAATTAACGTTATCTGATATTACCATTCTTAAGGAAGCATATGATAAAGCTCATTCGATAAGAAACTTTGAAATAGAACTCTTTTGGAAGAGGGCAAGTTATTGCTTCACTATAATTGCGGCATTAATAACATTATGCGGTGTACTTGCATCAACATATTTTAAACCAAATATTAGTGAACGTGATCACAATCTTCTGTTACTCATAGCTTTTATATCTTTCCTCGGTGTGATTTTTACTATAATGTCACATTTAATGATGGTTAGTGGTGAGTACTGGAAAAGAAATTGGGAGCTTCATATCTCAATGCTGGAACCACTTTTTTCAGGAAGAATATATTCTACTCATCTGGTTTCATCCGAAAACAGAACATCCATTTCAGGAATGTTACTTCTTTTCTTTATGGCTATATATATATGCTGGTTAGTTATTTTAGGTTTTGTGCTAAAAGAAAATGAAAACTTCATCATCCCATTGTTAATTATTTTGATAGCATCCGTAGTATATATAGTGATTTTTACTCTCTCTAAAAATAAAACTCAAGATGTGTTTGTCACATCTTATTTTGTTCGTATAATACCTAAAGACAATTTAAGTAGTTCTCTCAAGAAATTTATAAATAAATTTCTTGTTATTTCCTTGTTTACCTCTATTTACGGCTTAATAATATTCTTAAGCTTTATGTATTATAAGTTAGGTAATGTCATCTTTAGCGTCGATTTTTTACTTTCATTATTCTAAAAGAGATTATACTATGGAATTAAAGTATTGGAATCGTGGTTTGTTAGGGTTAACTGTAGCCATCTTATCTTTGGCCGGATTGGTGTTGTTGAAGGTACTTATTATAGGTGAAAAAGAAATAGAGTGGGGATCAATTAGTGATTGGGTCAGTGCAATATGCAATATAGGGCTTTTATGTGCTGCCACTTGGGCCGGGAGTATCACTAATAATTGGCTAAAACAGAAGAAAAGAATGAATACTCTTGACTCAGCACATCAAGTTGCAATTCAATTTGATAAGAAGTTGTGGTCTATAAATCATCGCCTTTATGCTGATGTATTGTTTCGAAAAAAGATTATTAATGACATTATTAATAAAAGATCCAATGTGGATGTCAATGAAAAAATAATCTCTGAGATCGCCAAGATTACTACTTCTGATCTTGATGAGTTAAGTGAGATATATAATGAAAGAACCCTTTTAGGAAGATTTAATGTCACAGTAAATGATTCATTTAATAAGGTGATTATGGAAATATTATCATTACGTAGTGATTATTTAAATTCACATTATGAATACTTATTATTACTTGCAAAAAATATAGAATTCATAGAGTGTGATGAGGTGAAAAAAGCTGAATCCCAAGTAATCAAACTACAGAAACAAATAGCTACTATTTTTGAAAAGAAATTGGGAACAAGAAATATTGATTGTGATTATTCATTTGGTGAAGATGTAACTTAGGAGTTGTTTATTATGAAGTTTAGAGCTAAGAAAACAGCATGCCGGATCGAGAAAAGCCTGTATCCCAGCACAATATTACATTTTACTAAAGATATCGAGTCATTGAAAAGTATACTTAGCAGTGGCTACTTTCGAGCCTCTTATGCGAAGGAATCTATAATAGGACCTGATTCAAAACGGGAGTTTGGTATACCAATGGTTTCATTTTGTGATATTAGATTATCACATCTGTATGAGCATATTAGGAAGTATGGGCGGTTTGGGGTTGGATTAAAAAAAGAGTGGGCAATAAAACATGGATTAAACCCTGTAAGCTATCTGAATAAAAATTGCTCTATGTTCACAGCATTTAATGAACGCCTTAAAGAAATGAATAGAGAATTACGTAGTTTGAAAGAATACGAGGAAGTTTATTCTTTAGAGAAGGCAAAGTACCGCGACCTTATAAACATTTTGCGATATATGAAGAATTATGAGGGGCCACTTGTTAGAAAAGGCGAGCTTGTAAATGAAAATTATAGATTTGCAAATGAGAATGAATGGAGATATGTTCCTGACATTCAGGCAGACATAGTTCCAATAAAAATTGCACGAGATAGTGATCCGGAATGGAAAATAAAAGCTAACCAAAGAATGTGGAAATCAGACTCGTCACAGTTAAAATTTGAAATAAGCGATATAAAGTACATTTTGGTACCTAACGAAAACTATGCCTCTCAATTAATTGAGTATTTTGGAGATGTTGTGAGCGGTGATGATTATGCTCATTTAATATCTAAACTATTTATATCTCGACAAATTTTTAATGATTTATGAGATGAAGTGTTAGCATCGCCTGGATGTGATTGCATGCGGGCGTTGTTAAGAATATATAAAAAATATTAAACTTCATTTATAACGAAAGGCATCATTATATATAAAAAAATTTTATGTTCATATTATTAAATTTCCTATCTCAGGAGTTAGCTTTTGAATTTTTGAGGTCATAAATCGCTATATTATCACTAAAATATCTAATATTAGAGAATATGAATAAAATTATTTGTGCGATACCTAAAAATAAATTTGGTTTGAGAGATATTAATATATAAATTACGATATTTGAAGTCAGTCCAAATACTATTCTTTTTGTTACATAATATTCCAAGCCGTGATCGGAGACATTTTTAATACTGATGCTATTTGCTGTTATTTGACTAATTAATTGCCCATAGATTATGAAAGAAGCTACAGACCAATCTGATACTAAAAAAATATCAGTGAGGCTCGATGAGTATATTTTAGTAATAATTAACAATACAAACGGCAGAAATACAAAGTACCAAGACGAAAGAAGTCTTTTTATATATATTGCCTTATCATTATCACCATTTGCTAAGTTAGAAATGAAGCGATTCATTTTTCATTCCCTCACTGTTCTTTATTATATCGATGACCTCGAATATTTCGGCATGTAATACTTTATTTGATTTACTATCTTTTTTAGTTTTAATAATTAAATTCATCTTTGCAAGCATAATATCACTTGGACCAATTGCAGGGATTAATCCTGTTTGATAACGTTCCAACCAGATTTTATCCATCATGACAGCATCAAACCTTTGATTCATATTCAAACTTTTACAATCCCAACGTGAATTTCCATCATTGACAGGCTTTACAATAAACAATCTATCGGTAATACCATTCTTATGAATTTTACCCTCAACATATAAATCATCTAAGTTTGCAGAAAATTTGAAATGAGTATTTAGCTTTACCGCCATATCTTTATTTTTATTCAAAATTAAGTCGACAGACTCATCCTGTCGCATATTTAAGTTAGCATCGGCTAAGCGTTTTAGTATTCTCGCTAAAGTTTTTCTTTCGATTTCAGGATGTGCTATAGAAAAAGTTTCAGGAAAAGCTTTAGTTAATCTTTCGTCCACTTTTTCAGCGATTTCATCGATCTGTTTTTCGCCTTCAATGGTTGAAATTCCTTTTAAAATTTTACTGGTCTCTTTAACTTCTTTTAGAATTGTTGCGGTAACTAAATCAACAGCTTGCTCATGGCGTTTTTTTAAATAAGTGATTATGGAACCTTTTTCGACTGTATCGAGTACAAAACTGAATTCCTCTTTGCAACCTACAGTTTGAGACAGTAATTGTATGAGGTCTTCGTAGGCATTGATGTACATTGCCATTGCCTCAAAGACTTTCTCGGGCCTATTTCTGCCTACTTTGTAATCAATCCTAATCCCAAAGGAATCTGCCATTTTAAAGCCCTTAATCAATGAGTTAAGGCACTATACTCCATTTTGTTTTTATGAAAAACAATATGAATATTATACCTGTAAATTTATACAGGTAAAGTCCATTTTCATTCTGTAATCAAATAATATATGACCATATTGAAAGGACTGAACCCTATATAGTTGTTGTAAAACAATTGCTTATAATGAATTTAGAATTAGTCTTCTCCAAAACCTGATCAAATCAGGAGTATTTAGGAATGCGATGTATATAACCTTATGATAATTACCATAAAATACAGATTATTAGGTAACTTCCTGAATTTATTAAACATGTTTATAATTATAACTATCATGATTTTTATGCCATTGAGAAGAGAATTTTGCCGATAGACAGGTGAACAGATGAACAATAAAAGTGGTTGTATTTGTGTTAGATGTTGGGTTCACGGAGTCGTTCAGGGCGTGGGATTCCGCTATTCAACGCAGCGTGAAGCGCTGCAGCTGGGGCTTACAGGTTATGCGCGAAATCTGGATGATGGCAGCGTGGAAGTGCTGGCCTGCGGGGAGGCGGAGCAGGTGGAGAAACTGATTGCCTGGCTTAAGGCCGGCGGGCCGCGTAGCGCAAGGGTCGACAGGGTGTTAACCGAGCCCCATCAACCCACCAGAGAGTGGCAAAAATTCGCTATTCTCTATTAAATGCATTTTACGGGCTTCGGCAGACCGGCGATTTTAGTCGCCTGTTTAGCCGGGCCTTTGGGGAATAATCGGTACAGGTAGCGGCTGTTGCCTTTCTCTTCACCGAATTTATTCGCCATTGCTTTGACCAGCATACGGATGGCTGGCGAAGTGTTGAACTCCAGATAAAAATCGCGCACGAAGCGCACCACTTCCCAGTGTTCGACGGACAGGGTGATCCCTTCCTGAGCGGCGATAACTTCCGCCATCGCTTCATTCCACTGAGTCGTCTCTTTCAGATAGCCTTCGCTATCGGTCTCTATTTCACTGCCTTCAAAGATAAACATGATTTTTCACATAATGCGGAAACTGCGCGCAGTGTAGCAAAAAATAAGGCCCCGCATAAGCGAGGCCTGGTGTTGCAGGAGAGAAGGTTAGTCTCTGCTGGCGAAGCCGAGGATGCTCAGCAGGCTGACGAAGATGTTGTACAGCGAAACATACAGGCTAACGGTGGCGCGAATGTAGTTGGTCTCGCCGCCGCGGATGATGTTGCTGGTTTCAAACAAAATCGCGCCGGAAGAGATAAGGATGAACACCGCGCTGATGGCCAGGTGCAGAGCCGGCAGCTGCAGGAAGATGTTCGCCACCATACCAATCAGAACGACCACCACGCCCGCCATCAGCATGCCGCCGAGGAAGGACATGTCTTTGCGCGTCGTTAATACGTAAGCCGAGCAGCAGAAGAAGACCAGCGCGGTGCCGCCCAGCGCCAGACCAATCAAATCGCCCATGCCTGCGGACAGGTAAGCGTTCAGCATTGGCCCCAGGATGTAGCCGAGGAAGCCGGTAAAGGCGAAGGCCGCCAGAATACCGCTTGGTTTATTAGCCAGTTTGTAGGTCAGGAACATCAGACCATACATGCCCACCAGGGTGAGGATGAGCCCCGGAGACGGCAGCATCAGCACGGTGCTGGCGGTGGCGGTGATCGCCGAAAACGCCAGCGTCAGGCTGAGCAGAAAATAGGTGTTACGCAGAACTTTGTGCGTGCTGAGCAGCGATGAACGGTCACGCGATGAGGTAATTATACGATCCATGAGTCACTCTCTTATGACAGATGTAATTAGTTATGAAGCATAAGAAAAGCGAGCCGAAAGCCATAATGCTTTTACCCATCTTTACTCAGATCCCGGCGCCGGTGGGGTAGCGTTTTATTCTGGTAAAATAGATTAAGACAGTATGTTTATGCGTTCAACGTCGGAAAGCAGATCTGAATCTTATAGGTCACTGAAAAATATTGCCTTAATGCCAGTCAGCGACTAAGTGTGGAAGGGGTATCAACGAAGCATAAAGGCAAGGGAAATGAAACGAAAACAATATAACCACATCACACACGCATTACTGGTTTTGGGTTTACTCGGCAGCGCGGCCACGGCAATGGCCGCCCAGGTCCCGCAGGGTACCGAACTTGCAGCAAAACAGGAGCTCGTCAGGAACAACGGTAATGAACCCGCTTCGCTCGACCCGCATAAGGTCGAAAGCGACGTCGAGTTTATTATCATCAGCGATCTGTTCGAAGGGTTGGTGAGCGTTTCACCGCAGGGCGAGATTCAGCCGCGGCTGGCGCTGAAGTGGGAGAATAAAGATAACCTCGTCTGGACTTTCCATCTGCGTCCTGGCATCACCTGGTCCGATGGGACAGCGATTACCGCGCAGGATATCGTCTGGAGCTGGCAGCGGCTGGTCACGCCGACCACCGCTTCGCCGTACGCCAGCTATCCGGGTAATATGCATATCGTTAACGCCCGCGATATCTCGGAGGGAAAACAGTCGCCGGAAACTCTCGGCGTAAAAGCGCTGGACGATACCACGCTGCAGATCACGTTGGATCAGCCTAACGCCGCCTTCCTCGCAATGCTTGCTCACCCGTCGCTGGTGCCTATTGATAAGGTGCTGGTGGAGCGCTTTGGTGACAAATGGACTAAACCGGAACATATCGTCACCAGCGGCCCTTATACGCTTTCGAAGTGGGTCGTCAACGAGCGCATCGTGGCGCAACGCAACCCTACGTACTGGGATAATGAACATACGGTAATTAATAAAGTGACCTATCTGCCGATTACCTCCGAAGCGGCGGATGTGAATCGTTATAAAGCCGGTGAGATAGATATTGTTTATACGGTGCCGGTGAACCAGTTTGCGTTACTGAAGAAAACGATGGGCTCGCAGCTGAATGTTTCTCCGCAGCTGGCGACCTACTATTACGAACTCAATACCACTAAACCGCCCTTTAATGACCCCAGAGTGCGCCGGGCGCTCAACATGGGGCTGGATAAAGATATCATCGCCGATAAGGTGATGGGGCAGGGACAGCGTCCGGCATGGCTAATTAGCCAGCCCGATATTGGCGGCGTCACGCTGAAACAACCGGATTACGCCAGCTGGCCGCGCGACAAACGCATTGCTGAGGCAAAAAAACTGCTTAACGAGGCGGGCTTTAACGAAAGTCATCCTTTAGTCTTTAACCTGCTTTATAACACCTCGGAGACGCACCAGCGCATTGCCATCGCCGCCAGTTCAATGTGGAAGAAAAATCTCGGCGTAGAGGCGAAGCTGCAGAACCAGGAGTGGAAGACGATGCTGGATACCATGCATACGCATAATTTTGATGCCGTGCGTTATGCCTGGATCGCCGATTATGACGATGCGGCGTCATTCCTGAATAACTTCCGCACCGGCGACAGCGAAAACACCAGCCAATACAGTAACCCGGCCTATGATAAAGCGCTGCATGATGCGGCGAAGGCGGCGGATACCGCCGCGCGAGGCAAATTCTATCAGCAAGCCGAGGATCTGTTGGCTGAGGATGTGCCCGCGATTCCGGTTTATCACTATGTGCGAACCCATTTAGTGAAGCCGTGGGTCGGCGGGTTCGAGCCGGATAAGCTGGGCTATTACTACACCAAAGATATGTACATCATAAAACATTGAGTCAAAGGGCGTTCTTAACGCCGAATTTCTGCGCAAACTGCCTGAAATTCAGACGAATAACGCAGATTTGTTTGTTTTTAAGGCAGTTGAACAAAATGATGCTTTACAGCATCGGCAGAGGTGTTTATAGTGCGCCCCATACCGGAAGCGTGGCCGAGCGGTTGAAGGCACCGGTCTTGAAAACCGGCGACCCGAAAGGGTTCTAGAGTTCGAATCTCTACGCTTCCGCCAAATATAAGCCCCGAGCTAATTATTAGCTCGGGGCTTTTTCTTTTTTATCGGTATTAAGTTACCATCTGGTATGCCATAACAGCCTGGCTGTGATGGTGAGCTTGAGAATTCGTCGGACAATACCATTGGTCATGCGCCTGAACATCTATCAGACTCAGCATACCGGACTTCTTCATCGAATCACGCCATATACTGCTTTCAAGATTACGGATAATGGCTTTCATGGCGGCTTCTGGTTTCTCTATCAGCCAGCAGCCACGGTGGAAGTCCTGAGTCATAGTCCAGTCGAGGACCGTTTTCCCCTGATACTGCGGGTCAGTGCCGAGATATCGGCAAGTTGTTGAATGAGCGTTTCAATCTGTGCTGGTGCAGTGTTACGCCCGGTGATGATACGTTCAATGCTGGTGAAGCGAATCACGTCGGTATGGTCGATTAATACTTCAGGTTCAGTCTGCATGTTGTTATCTCCATAAATTAAATGACCTGCAATCATGAACACATCGAACCGGTTCTCGTTGCAACCTGAGCACTAGAACAAATATTATGAACCTATGTGCGCCCCCTCATGTTTTATTGAGGGGGCACGGCTTAGAAGATATTGAAGCTGTAGCCGACGATAAACTTCACGTCGTTACGATCGGTTTTATAGTTGCTGTCCGTCGACCTGAACAGTGCAGGGAGCAGGGTGAAGGAGAGGCCTTTCGCCATGCCCTCGGCTACCGAGTAGCGAGCGGATAGATCGAAAGACACCATACTACCGTCGTACTTTCTCACTGAACCGGTTTTGCTGACATCGCTCACCACATGCCAGCCGTAGGTTCCGGCCCCTCCCAGGGTTAGCTCCGGTAGATTAAAATCTGCGAAGTTATAACTCACGCCAAAACGAACAGCATGGGCGCCGGAAACGTTAAAGTCTTCCAGCTGTGACAGCGTTGGCTGATAATCACGCTTATCGGAGTTCGCCCACGGGGTTAAGCGGAAGTTGTAATCCCCGGTGTTGGGTGCGTAGTTCTGACTGTAGCCGAGCGACCACACGGTATTGTTGTGACTCAGGTTAAAACCTATCCCTACATAGTATTCCGTTGATGGAGCTTTAATCTTCGACAGATCTTCGATGTAGCGCGCGCCCTGATAGAAGAGCTTACTTTGCAGGGAGAAAGCTTTGGTCAAAGTATCGTTCCGTTCGACCAGCGCCTGCCAGTTGCGACGATAGCCTTTACCTTCGCCGTAACCAACGTCGAGAACGGTATTTCCGAAGTTATAGACCGCACCCACCGTGTGAATGTAATCGATTATTTCACCGGCTTTAATAATTTTGCCGTTGTCATCAAGCCCGGCGGCGTTGTTTTGGTGCCAGGCCGTAGTCATCGGTTTAAAATCACGGCTCCAGTCGTTCTTGAAGCGGTCGGCCCAGGCGTAGGTTAGCCGCAGTTTATCGAGGGTCAGGGCACTGTCAAACCCGCGGAAAGCGTGGGGGTTGAGACCCCAACTGCTTTTAACGGTACCGGAGTTGATGGGGGTATAACCCGCCGCCAGCTTGAAGTTGGTACCTGCATCGCCAAGATTGAGCTTTAGTGCGGCAACCGACACGCTCATGTAGGACTTCTCGCATGGGCTGAACTTGCCTGGTTGGCCACATTCGTAGTCGTAGTAAAGGATCTCCGACTGACCGACAGTATGCCCGAGTTTGATATTGGCGTTGCCCCAGAAATCAAAGCCAATGACATCTTTGTAATAGCCAGAAATATAGCTAATCGCCACGTTACCGGTCTGGTTCTGGATCCCGGCCGGACCCAGTCCGTATTTACCGGTAGTAGGATCTTTGACTGCACGATGACGAATGTATAACGAGGTATTGAAGTTTAATTTGCCTTCATCATAAAACGCTTTCTCAAACTGCGAAGGCGCTTCATAATCCGTTTCTTCTTCCGCAAAGGCATTTGGGGCAATAAAAAGCAACAGCGATGCACACAGAGAAACTCTGAGTTTATGAATTGTCATTATTATATACCTTATAAAACCCTGTATTGTAGGGCGAGGGGACGTACTACTTATTTAAAATTATTGTTATTTATCAGCTCCGGGATCCGGGGGCCATATTTTTCCAGGAGATATTCATTATGTTGCGCCGAATTAGCAATATTACCGCTCAAAAACACCGGTAGACATTTATTATCACGCCCCAGCTTTGCGATGATTTCTGCAAACAGGCTGTGCATAATAAAGAGCCCGGTCATCGAGGAGACTGGCGCAAACGGCGTCGTATGATCCGCAAGCGACAGCACCGCATCACCGATGGGTACCTGGTTATCTATCGCGATATCTGCGCAGTCGCGCAGTTTGAGGCCAGCCTTGTGCTTCGACGGTTGGGTCTCGGCATACAGGAAACTGGTCAGCGCCAACGTCAATGCCCCGTGCTGTCTTGCCCACAATGCCGCATCCACCGGCGCGGGGTTGATCCCGGAAGTTGAAATAACAATTAATGCATCTTTATTGGTTATCGCGAACTTCTCCAGATGCCCAGCGATATAATCATTTTGCTTTTCATAATACGATGAAGCAGCCGCACCTTCATGTAGCATTAAAGGCTCGATAAATATCGGCCGGACTGGGGCGATACCGCCGGCGCGATAAAACATATCTTCAGCGAAAATATGAGAGTGACCACAGCCGAAAATATAAACTACACCACCCTGATTAATGACCTTTGCCAGTTGCCCGGCGGCGGAGGTGATTTTATGGCTTTCCTGTTGGGTAATGTCGTTAAGTTTCTTCTGGACGATATTTAAATAACTTTGAATCATTGTCATAACCAGTATCCTGACCATTGCGGTTGGTAGATTCGGTATAACGCTTCCATGTAGAAGTAATCCCCCCAGAGATTACATTCATCGATGCCTTTGCCAAGGGCATAGGCGTAAACACCGTGTTTAAGTAAGCCTTCGCAGGCGTCGTCATCGCGGGCAGAAGCGCCGCGCATTAATGCCTGCAGAAGCTGACGCGCCAGTTTCTCGTACCCGGCCTCCGGGAAGTGCTTGTGCGCTTCGAGCATGCCGCACACGGCAATGGCCAGCGCGGAGCTGTCTTTTGGCGCCGCCGGATCAGTGGCAAGCAGCAGATCCCAGGCCGGAACACCGTCCTCCGGCAGGTAGCGGAAGAAGTACTCGCAGGCCTGCTGCCAGCGCTCGTAGTAGTCGGTTTCCCCGGTGGCAGACCAGTGAAGTGGGATCCCGAGAATGGCCCACGCCTGTCCGCGCGCCCAACAGGAGTTGTCGCTGTACCCCTGGAAGGTTTTCCCGTGTGAAGGCGCACCGCTTTTCGGGTCAAAATAGAAGGTATGGAAAGTAGAGCCATCTGCGCGAAAAATGTTGTTGATAACCGCCGCATAGTGACGTTCAGCAACGATTCTATAACGCGACTCACCGCTGATCTTCGCCGCCACGTGGAGCAGAGGAAGGTTAATCAGTGAATCGATAATAAGCCGGTACTCCTGCGGGTCATTAAGCGTTCCCCAGGCCTGGATAAAACCGGCGCTGTCGTGAAAACGATTCACCAGCAGATCGGCTGCCGCCACGATAAGCGGGGTTAACTCGTCGCGCTCCGTCAGTTTCCAGTGCGCGACCGCCGACAGGCTATAAAGAAAGCCGATATCGTGATGGTCAAGGACATGGTGTGCCACCAGGCGCGCTTTAAAACTGGCGACGTTACGTTCAACGCCGTCCAGGTATGCCGTATCGCCGCTGAACTCCCAGGCCATGGCCTGCATCCCGGTCCAAAAACCATTGGTCCAGTCGTTATTCTCTTTCAGGACGTAGCGATTGTGGTGAGTGCAGGCTGAGGGGAATTTCTCGCCATACAGGCCCATGTTGCGCGTGATGCGCTGCACACATGCCGCCAGCGCATCCCGACACTCGTCGGGAGTGATAGCAGGAAAGGGCAGCGGTGCGAGGCGATTAGACAGAGTCTCTTTCATGTTTTTCCCCTACAGCGTAAACACGCGCTCTTTGTACTGACTCATCAGCGCATCGTTGTATTCTTTGCCACCGGCCAGATTGATGCTGCGCATCACCGGCGGCGCGATACCCTGTTCCAGCAGCATCTCGATGCAGCGGATTACTACGTTATTGATGATGAAGGCCGCAGAAAGCGAGGACACCGGGCCGGTCATGATGTTGCCGTTATCTATACTCAGCGTGCAGTCACCGGCCGGACAGCCGTTATCGAGAATGACGTCGGCATAGTCGCAAATGCTCTCGCTCGTTGATACAGACTCTCCGGTGTAGCGGGTGATAACAACCAGCTTCAGTCCCATCTCTTTAACCTTGCGTGCCAGCTCAACGTGCAGCGGCTTGGTGCCGGAGTTGGAGATAATCACAAAGCAGTCTGCCTCGCGCAGATCCAGCAGCCCGGAAAAGATATCGCCAATCCCTTTGAGCGAATCAAACCAGCCGGTTGGTCCATAGAACTGATCGATGGCTTTGGTGTTGACCAGGCCACCCGCACGACCGGCCAGCTCGACCGCCGCGGCAAACGAATGGCCGGAGCCAAAACCGTGAATGATGCCGTTGGCTTTGACGCACTCGGCAAACAGCGCCGCCGCCTGCTCAACTTCAGCACTCTGAGTAAGAAACACCTGATCCAGCGTTGCTAATACATGCTGATAATACTGCTGCTGATGTGGTGACATTCCTTATCCCTTATCGGCTTTTAAAAACGTAGTGATACAGGCGTTTGGTTCTTCCGGGGTCATCTGTGCTGTGACCGCTACGCCTTTTTCCAGCAACGCGTTGATGGCAGCAATCTCTGCATCGTTAACGCTTACCGAACGTTTAATCTGGCGACGATCGTCTTTGTTGGACATATTGCCGATATTGAGCTGGGTGAGGGCAGCGCCGCAGTTCATCAGCTTCAGCGCCAGCTCCGGCGTTTTCAGCAGGATCAGCACTCGCTGACCGTCGTAGTTCCCGGCGAGGATATTGGCGCTCGCTTTCTCAAAAGAGAGAATAGAGGTGTTGCAGCCTTCCGGTGCCGCACTGCGCAGCAGCATCTTTTCGACGTCGTTTGCAGCAACGGTGTCGTCAATCACCATAATGCGGTTGGCGTTGAAATGGCTTACCCAGCGGGTAGCCACCTGGCCGTGGATCAGTCGGTCATCGACGCGGATGTGAACAATACCTTTCATAATAACTTCCTTAAATCAATGTGTTGCTTAACCGAGAATATTCAGGTTGTAGCCAACGATACCTAAAATAATCAGAACGAAAATGACGCGAGTTGAGTTCATCTTTTTGAGCCCCAGTAGCCAGTAAGTGAACCCCACAACCAGCAGTGGAATAAGCCCCGGCATTATCTGGTCGGCAATGCTCTGCAGCTTCAGCGACACTTCGCCGTAGCTGAACTCGAAGTTAAGATTTGCCTTCACCACCGAGGGAATAAGCGCCCCGATGACCGTCAGCCCGAGAATGTTGGCCGCACGGGTAATTTTGTTGAGGCTGTTGGTCAACGATCCCAGCAGGTTCACCCCTTCCTGATACCCTTTACTGATGCTAAAGCGCATAAACAACATGCGAACCAGAGCGAATAGCAGCCAGAGGATAAGCCCTACCGGGTTGCCCTGTAGCGCGAGGTATGACGCGACGGAACCGATAATGGTGGTCGGGATAACGAAGAACAACGTATCTCCGATGCCCGCCAGCGGCCCCATCAGACCGGTTTTGATCCCGGCAACGGCATCTTTACCCGCAAGCCCGGTCTGCTCTTCCAGGGCGATATTTACCCCGAGGATCCCTGGCGCCATGGTGTTGTTGGTGTTAAAGAACTGGCTGTGTGCTTTAGCTGCATCCTTCTGCTCTTCAGGTCTGGTGTATTTCTTCTCAAGGAACGGGTAGATGCTGTACAGATAGCCCAGACCCTGCATTTTTTCGTAGTTCCAGCCAGACTGACCGAAGAGAAACCAGCGCCAGAATACGCGTGTTAGTACTTTATTCATCGCCCATTGCTCCATTTGCCGGGGACTCGGTGGTTTGCGTTGCCTGTTTTTCTGAGTTGAAGACGTAAAGCGCAATCGCCAGTCCCAGCAGTGCGGCACCCAGCACCGGCACTTTCAGATAGGCCGACAGAAAGAAGCCCAGAATCAGGAATGAGATGTTCTTCTTAATCGGTAAATAACGAAGCAGGATGGCGATACCTAACGCAGGCAGTACGCCGCCGGCGACTTTCAGACCGTTCATGATGGAAGCAGGGATCCAGGTCACGACGTCATTAACGAAGGTTGCCCCGAGGAGCAGCGCTAACAGCACCGGCAGCATCCGCGAGAGCGAGATCGGCACCTGGCCCAGCAGGTTCATTCTTGCCGCCGCCTTCACCTGACCGTCTTCAATCAGCTTATCGGCCTTATGATGAATAAAGGTGTTGGTGAAGCGGGCGAGGATATCCAGCTGCACCATTAAGAGCCCAATCGGTACGGCAATGGTGGCACCGAACGCCGCGCCCTGGCCGCTGATGATGGCAAAGGTGGTTCCCAGCACCGCGCCGGTCATGTAGTCCGGAATCGATGCGCCGCCGAAGTTACCCACGCCCAGCACCAGCAGGTTCAGGGTGCCGCCAACGATAAGACCGGTGTTCATGTCACCCATAATCATCCCGGCAAAGAAGCCCGCCATGCTCGGTTTCACCAGCCCAAGCGTCGTGTTGTTGCCGTCATATATCGCCAGCCCTGAATAGAGCGTTAGTAACGCTATCTGCCAGACCGCAATGTGCTCCATTTTTTATTCGTCTCCGTCATCTGTTTGCGCGGCAAGCGCTGCCTGCTGTAAATGGTAAATACCATCACGCGCCGTTGTTATTATTTCATTCAGCGAGGCGGGAGTATGATTTTCATCAATCGCCATTGTTATTTCGAGAATTAAGTTTAAATTCATCCCAGAGAGTAGGGTGATATTATCCCACAGGTTGTTGCTGACAATAACTTCCATTGCGGAGTTATACGGCGAACCGCTTTTTAAATCAGAAAGAATAATAATGTTTGATTCTGCTGTACTGAGGGCGGTTATTTTATCGCGAAGTTCCTGTTTAAATACTGCTATACCTTTCTCACCATCCAGTTCAACTACATGGAGGTTAGGCTGTGCGCCGAGAATCAATTCTGTAGCCTGTCTGGCGCCGCTGGCGAAACCTCCATGAGAGATTAATAATATTTGATTCATCCTGCCCCCTTATCTGGTGTTCTGATTTCAATATAAAATGATTCTAACCGTTTCCAGGTTTCAATATATTCAATGATCTGGCCCTGCTCGTTATTGGTAAAACGCTTCATCATGATAACGGGCTGATTGGCGCCGAGACCAAGGTGCTGCAGTACTTCAGGCTCGACATCGGTTTGGGCGCAGATAGTTTGTCGGTACGGCATGGTATACATATCAAGACCATTGTTGACTTTAAATGCCTCGTAAATGGAACTGAGAGCCGAGTTTTTAACCGTCAATTTACTGGAAAAATAGTGAGCCGGTATATGGGAAATTTGCAGTGCGTAAGGTTTGTTGCTGTCAAATTTCAAGCGCGCAATGCGGTAATATCTTTCATCATCTTTTAAACCAAGCTTTTCTTTAATGTCAGAAACGTTTTCTAATTCGCATTGGATAACTTTAACTGACTGCATACCTTTTAAATCGTTATCTGACTCTGAAAAAATAATACTCTCATTGCGTTTGGCTTTCGAAACAAAAGTACCTTTTCCCTGGTAGCGGATCAAATAACCATCATTCACTAATTCATGAATGGCACGAATTACCGTGGCAGAACTCACAGAGTAGCGTTCTTTTAATTCCGACTCGCTGTAAAATTTTTCGCCGGGCTTAAAGGTACCGTCTCTAATTTCGTCTAACAGGGCCGTTTTAATCACCTGGTACTTCGTTGACTGTGCCGATGCTTTCATTGTTTCGCCAGTTTCTGTCTACATTGATTTTATTTCGTAGTCTTACGATACCTGTACCAGTTTGCCCGATCAACCACTCAACTCAACTTAACCGGTTAACCTGTTAAGTTGTTTTCTGTATTGTGACGCATTTCTCAATTTCGTAGCTACTGATAAGGGAGAACGTAATGAATCTATGTCTAACTGGCTGTGTATGAACACGACTGATTGTGAACGATCACATGACAGGCATCAGCAAAAGCCAGTAGAGACAACCATTCAGTAATGGTGCGTACATGGCTTCACTGAAGGTTTATTCATACGGGAAGTGCTGTTGAACGAAAGGAGCTTTACTGCTGAAGAGCCCTACACCTACTCAGGACAACGCTTTGATGACCACACTTTATGGATTTAGTCTTCTATCTATAGCCTGTGGCATTTCAATATTAGATACGCTCTGGATATGCAGAACATGAAACTGCATACATACTCTTTTCCCGCCGTTGCGGATCAGTCAGATTGACAGAAGGCCATGTAAACTCCCATCCACGTAAATTCTTTTAGCTTTATCCTTCAGCTATTGCCCTCTGATCTGATTGGGTTTTGAGCAACAGAGTAAACATCGGGGAGGGGAGCCACTTTAATCTTGCCGGTGAAGTCAGCAATTCTTTTCCTTCAGTTGCTCTCGCATCTACTGTAAGGTACAGATAAATATGGGTAAAGACGCCGTAGAGAAGACGAGTCCATTGCGTCCTTGTTTATGGATAAATAGCTGTAAGCCTCGATCTTCATAGAGGTAAAAATCAGGTACCACACCGCTCAAAAGCCGGGCCTGGGAAGCGGTAAGCAGTGAGAGAGTCGAGATCATGGTATATACATTCCCTTGCCTGGTAAATTTAAAAGCCAAATTCTGTGTTACTTTGCGCGCAGGCAATCCTGGTTCATTATATTCTCCAATCGTAATAACCTTTCCGGTATCGCCATTAAAAACATATCTCACTTTCACTGAGTAAGTTCCCGCTTGCCTGTTAAAACTAATTTTCCCCCAGCAGGAGAAGTGATCTTTATCATAATTTTCAGTGACATTGAGTAACAATGGAGATAAGGCGAGGGTTAACAATACCAAAACAAAAATCCATTTCTTTTTCATGTTAGCGCTCGATAAAAAAAGTTGAAAAGCAAGAAGAGGTATCATCGGTGTTTTTATTACAAAAATGCATAAAAATCTTCGTGGCACGAGTATTCATTGCGATGTAGACATTTTTTGCCGTTTCACAGTGAATATCTTTCTGCTGAAAAATAGAAAAATAATCCGCTTTTTGTCTAAGCTTATCCTTCTCACTTTTCATTAAGGTACAGTTGTTTATATCACCTATGCTGTAATAGTTTTTAAAGTAATCATGAGTGTTATCACTTAAGTAATAATAAAAGGTGAAAATTGATAGCATCAATAATAGGGCCGCAGAAACTGATAGCCATTTGTATTGATAAATAATGTCGATGAAATTAAGCGTAGCTTTCAAGGGAGAAACGCTGGTTCTCTGGGGAGGTCCAGGGTTAATCTCTGGTATTTTATGTTGTGTAGGGGAATATATACCATGGGCACTGTAGTCATTATTTATAATTTCCATATTATAACTTACAGATACATCATGACGCTTTTCCTTAGACGCAGATCCTCCAGGAGGTACGTTTTCTGTAGGGGTATTATCCTCCTGCATAAGAATAGCTGTACCCAGAAAGCTGAATCCTTCTCGAGGTATGGTATGGATAGCATCATGAGAAATACCTACTTCTCGCAGAGCTTTACGTATTAGCGAAATGTTTTGATAAAGCGTATTGGCGCTGGTGTATTGACCCCTGCTTTGCCAAACATCTTGCGAAAAATCATATTTTGTGACGATCTCACCCTTCTTTTCTAATAGTAGGGTTAAGCACCTGCTTGCCGGCACATTTAAAGAAACTTGCGCATACTCTTCTGATATTGGTACTAATAATTGCTGCGCAGGGTAGAAGTACACACTGTTATTGATAAGATATTTTTCTTTCATTCATTAGAACGCTAATTAATATGATAGATCTGTTACGATAAAAGTATATGACAAAAAAACATATAACACAACAATATGTATTGATGGTTAATTGGTGAAAATTATGTAAAGCGTTACTGTTATCAGTAGTGAAATAATAAATGCATGACAGGTTTTTATAATTTTTTGTTGCTTCATTTAAACGTTAACGCAAGCAATATTGATTATCATTTATTTATGACAAGTTTAACGCAATATATTGTTTTAATTGGTTTTTTATGGCTCTCATGAGAACTCATGAATTCTTATTTTAGGGAATGTAACTGACAGAGAAAGATTCAGAAAAAATGAGTGAGGAAATTTATGGAACACAAGTAGGATAAATCTTAAAGATTGTTCAACAAAAGACAAATGAATAATCAACAAAGTTATCTTATGCGAGTGTTTTATAGGGAGAATGCGCCTTGATTCTTAGTCGATCCGATTATCCTTGCCAATTAAGTAATGTCACGTTTACATCAATTATTGATGATATGAACAAAACCTTGAGCGGTTTATACCATAACAGCAATTGCTATGTCTTTTTTATAGATGGAGACTCGCCTAACGTTAGTCTGCATGCTAAAAAGATTTATCTCGAAAGGAAGCGCGGTAAGAACATTTTTATGGTAACGCTAACCGCGAGGAAGAAAAATTACTCGACGATAATTAATCATTTGTCCGACCTGGTGATATGCAAGAAAGCATCATATTCATTTTTAAAAGAAGCGATAGAGTGGATGCTAAAAGCACCGCCAAAGGATACTGAGGACTATTTTCTGGGCGATATTTGGGGGAATGTCCTGAAAGGAACACAGAAAGAGTATGAAGTCCTCGACCTGCTTTTTAAGGGTTACACTCAAAACCAAATAGCAAAAATATTAAATCTATCTGTGACAACGGTCAGCGGATATAAAATGAAAGCAGTCAGACGCCATGGGCTGAGAACTTTTAATGAGCTATACATTCAAAAATTTAAAAACAATATTAATATCTTCGATACTTGATAATAAGCCATGCAAGGTATTGCATGGCTTATTCTGGCACAACCATTTTCTTGCGGATTATAGCAACCACTGGTGATATTTTTCTATTGATAGGAGAAAGTTATACTGGCAATTGCATTCGCGCTACCAGCCGTAATCTCCCCAGTTTGCACATATCTTACCGTAACGGGAATAGCGACATTTCCCTGTTCTTTAGTTGTGACCAGTTGAATCTGGCCGGTGGTGCCTTTTAATGAACTATCGGGCCCTAACGAAATGGGTTCTTCGCTATCAACAAAAAACTGTACGCCGATCCCTTTTGCATCAGAGTCAGGGGTCAATCCTACGGTTTTACTGGTATTAGATACATCAGATTGATCGGTAATAACCATTGCCAATGCTATATTGGCATCACAGTTCAATGTAATTGTGGATGAAATGCCGTCGGAGCGGCTTCCCACGCCTTTGAATACGCTCTCGCTGACCTCTCCCATGGGAAAGTTGATTAAAGATTGGTCCACCTCGCAGCCATTGGCAGTTGTTGAGATAGTGGTAGGACTAATCACTATATTGGAAGTGGCTGTTACCCCTGTTCCATGCTCAAGTCCGGTCAGCACTGCGGCAGTAATTTCAGGCGTTGTAACTATTCCGGTTTCCAGACGCCCGCTAATTTTAACATAATGAATCTGTACACTAAAGCCTATATAGCTAACTGTACCGCTCCAGGTTTGGCTCTCTTGATCGGTCAGCGGAATATACTTAGAAGCATTAGTATCCTTGACGCCAATAGTAAAACCGATACCAGGTACGCCTGTTTCATAAACACCGTAAACCTGACCATCTACCGTTAATGTGACGCCAGAAGGTTGTATTCCGTTGGCAAGCCTAACGGTTGCTGATCTACAAAGGAAGAATATGTTTGGACAGTTAAAAACATTGTCTACGCTGACTGTAGTGGTAGCGCCTATCTGCTGACCAAAGGTGGAGGCGTCAGCATTTTGTGTGACGCTGATTGGCGCAGGGGTAAGCACAATCTGAGGTGTCGTGGCGGTAATGGCCAACGCTAAGTAACTATATGAAATAGATAAAATCGTAATTAATATTTTTAATATAATTTTCATTAATGATGGGGTCCATTTTATAGCTAATAAGTTAGCGAGAATAGAATGAAAAATTGACCTACTAGATAAAATCACGGGAAAGTAACGATATAAGTCGCCGTACTATTTGCTTCTCCTGCGCTAAGTGAGGCGCCGGTGGCAATGTACTGAGCATAAAACTGTAATGCCATGGTGTTACCTTCGTTCAGCAAGTAATTTTTTGATGCGCTGCCCAGAGGAACGATCGTTTTATCTTCATTCAAGATTTTAATCGCGACGCCGCTGGCGCCACCTTCGGACAATGCTAAAAAATCGCTATTTGTTCGATCGGGAACGCCGGAAAATGTCACTACCGCACCGCTGACCGAGGCCGCACAATCCATTAATCGGATGGTGAAAGGTACCATTTGTGCGCTGCTATTGGTCTGCGTCAGCTGTGTTATATTGATCTCTTTCATATCTACATCAATCATTCTGGAGTCGTTTTCAACGACGCAACCGCTAGCGGTAATTTGTCCGGTAACATTAAGTAAAACATCATATCCGAAAGCGTTGCGTATCAAAAACGGCATAAATAAAACCAATAACGGCATGACAATTTTCATTATTTACACCTTACTGACGTCGAATAAATACCTGTCACTGTATTGCTTTTTAATGCCCTGATATCGTATTTTGCAGTACAAACTTGAGTATTAGATTTTCCCCATCTGGCGGTTAATTGGCCAACATCTGCTAGTCCATTGATATAAACAAAACCAGAATCATCAACGATGCCGTTATTAATGGCGCCATCATCCGTTTCAGCGTTGACGATGGTGCCAAAAGGCAAAGGCTGTCGATCGTCTTTAACGAGTCTGAACATGACTTTCTTACCGACTCGCGCTTTGAAGGTCGCGCGCACCAGCGCGCCTTCTGAAGGGATGACCGTTTTAACTGCTTCATCCAATTCAACGTCCTGGTTTAATGTCTCCTCGCGTAGTTGAACTCGATTTTCACGATAGGCGGTTGCATAAGGAATAATCGTATATCCATGTCCGTCAGTCTGGATGCCGGTCCCATTCACCAGTTCTGCATCAGACGCCCCCACGGCTTTCACCAGAATATTTGTGTTTCCTAACTGCTGGCCCAGCGTCAGTCCGTCTTCATGGAGGACCATTGCTCCGGTAAATCCATATTTCAAAGACTGATTATCCCGGGAATAGCTATAACCAAGATCGGTAATGCCATAGCGTCCTTTATAATTCAAGGCTATATTACCGCCGACAGGTGAATGGCGTTGGTGATATTGATAGAGGTTGTAGCTTAGCTTATTATAATCAAGTGCATTACCGCTAAGGCCGATAATCTCATTATAATCACCTTTATCAGTTCTCATCATTGAAGTATTGATTCTTGCTGTAGTTTTAGAAGCGTTGGTTAAAAAACTCGAAATAGGCAAAGAAAACGCCAGATTGACGATTTTATCTTTTTCTGCGTTCCACGGATTACGGTTCTGAGCATAGCTTAGGGTATAAGAAAGATTGCCCACGCTGCCGGAATAGCCAAATTGCAAGTTGGTATTTTTTTTCTCTGAACGCCAATAGTCCTGATGGTTGAACGATACATAAGCGGAGCCAAGCCCGTGTAAGCTTTGCGAAATCAGGATTTGAGACATCGCCTTTTTAGCATAGCGCAGGTTATAGCTATTAGTTGTGTTAATCACCGGTTTGCCATTTTCATCAGTATTATACTCGATGGTTTCACCTTTCATCTTTTTATAAGTGGTATCACTAAATGAATAGAAGCCATCGGTAGAGTAGCGATATGCAGCAAAATTAAAGTTGGTACCAAAATCAGTAAGTGACCTGGCATAACGAAGTAGCAGTGAATTACCACGATGTTTTTCATCGTTTGATAGCTGACTCTCCGCATGGGTAATATCCAGGGAAATGGCTCCCCATGCCCCCATGTTTCTGGCGAGGCCCAGTGCGGTCGCCTTATATCTTTGTGATAATTGCACTCCACCATACAGCGTCAAACCCCAGGGGGAGCCCCAAAATAAAGAAGTTTGTGTGTAAAAAGGCTTGTTTTGTTCGCTTTTTAAACCAGAACGATAATGACCTGCACTGAGCGCATATTTTAGGTGTCCTTCTCTGACAAGGTTAGGGACGCTAGAGTAGGGTACGATATAGTTTGTTGATTGCCCGTTCTCTTCCATCACTTCAACGTTCAAATCTCCGCTGGCTGATGTTGGGTATAAATCGTCAATAGCAAAAGCACCAGGCGCAACGAACGTCTGATAAATAACATTATTATTTTGCCTGATAGTCACCCGGGCATTACTTTTCGCAATCCCGCGTACTGTCGGGGCGAATCCCTGTAGACTGTCTGGCAGCATGGAATCCTTCGATTCAAGTTGAATTCCGCGAAGTCCAACGGTGTCGAATATGTTATAGGCGGTATTCGTTTCACCCAGAGTGATTTGGCTCCTGAGAACACGAATATCACGTTGTAAATAACTATTAATATGGCTCCACTCACCGCCATTGTGGGTGTTATAAACCCAGTTTTGCTGGTTTCTTAATCGCCATGGACCCCAGTTGACTCCTCCATTAAGGCCGAGAAAATAATTGCTCTGTGGAGAGTTAGTACCCGAACGGTAATGATAATCGTTGCCGCTAAACGTATAGTTAAGCATTGCCGCAGTGATCCCGTTTTCCCATTCTTCGGGGGCGATGGCTCCTCTCGCTTTATTTTTTAATAAAATCTGAGGAATGGAAAAGGAGAGTTTCATCAATTGCTGGTCAAATATTACTGATATATCAGGGAATAGGCTAAAATCTATACATTCTGTAGCATGAGTAGATTTAAATTTTTTCAAGACAATTGGGTTCAAACCCAGGTTTCCCAGGGCAGCAAAGGAAACACAAGGGGCTAAAATGGCTGTATTATTTCTGGTTTGAACCTCAAACAAAAAAGTATCAGTTTTGAGATACTTATTATTTACAAAAATATCTACCTTGTAATATCCAGGCTGTAATTCAAGGCCTTGTTCAAACGATGATAGATCGGCAACTGTATTGTTTTTATCACTGATGAATGCAGGGTTGAATTTATAGCCGGCAGCTTGACTTTCATGTGTTAGGGTGAAGAAAATTATAACAAAACCAGTTGCTAAAAATAGGGGGGTAGTGTGTATAAGAGAATGTTCAGCATCCATTTTACTTCAAGTCCTGAGAGTCGAATCATATCATCCAGACAAATTAGAAATGCAACGTTATTGGTTTGGTTTGAGCACCATAGTCATTAATTGTCTGAAACTTTATTACTCCACCTGGTGTTGCGCCATTTTTAATTTTAATGCTTTGCTGGGGCGGAACCATTAGTGGATTTAAATTACGCCCATTGACGGTTATATTTACCATGGTCAAAAAATAGGGCGAAGGGTTAGCTAATTCGATTTCGTTACCATTTTTTTTAGCGCTTAACATTGCTGGTGCATCTTGTGGCCTTATCGTTAAGGTCTGCGGACGATAAAATAGTTTAATGCGATTAGCCGATGCCAATTGCAATGTATTACCTTGTTTCTCTTCGTTTACAGGAGGCACCGCTTTTACCGTCAACCAGAAGAGGCTTTCTTTATCTGTCGGTAACTCCGGACCCGCGTATATTATACGCAGAAGCTTTTCACTCTTCGGCTTTAGCACGGAGAGTGGCGGAGTGATCATAAAGTCGCTGGTTCGGTTACCCTGATAGTCTTCAGTCCAGGGTTGAATCAGAAACGCCATATTTTCGTCTGTATTTCTGACTGAGAGAGATAATTGCCTGACATCAGAGGGATAAATTAAACGGGTTACCCCAAGTCCGACTCCGCCAGCAAAAGAGGAGTTGCTAGAAAATAAAATTATGGAAGTAGATAGAATTAACAGTGAAAAAAAACTTTTCAAAATGCACTCCAATTAACTGTAAGAAAAATATTTTTCGCACTGGTGAATGCTTATCCAATTAAGGGCATAAATATGCCCCCGGAACGAACATGACTTTAAATAAAAGTTCTTATGGATAAATCATGGTGAAAGTTGCAGTAGCATTCACATCACCAGCGCCGGCCTGGCCTAATGCATAATATTTAGCCATGAAATTCAGCGTAGTTTGACCGGTAGTTAAACTAATTGGCGCGGTTGGCTCATCCAGTTTAATTTCATTGTTTTCGCTATCATACAATTTAATTCCAACCTGAGTTGCTGAGTTTCCACCGTCAACTAAAGATAATACGGTTGAATCGCCAGGGATGCTGTTGCCTGAGAAAACCACCTGTACCGTATTTGATGTATTAGTGTTGCACTCCTCAAGTACGATAGGTACATTCGTAGGATTAGCAGTATCACCAGCTGTTTTCAGTAATGTCGTACTTACTGGGTCAAGAGGAATAGTCTGGCTGACACTGCCAGCTGCGACGGTACAACTAGCATCGACAACTTTACCCGTAAAATTAATAGTACCATCCGTTACCGGCAGGGCATATGCAGAGTTAACTGCAAAGTATAAGGTTGAAGAGGCAATTAACGCATAAATAATTCTTTTTTTGAACATGGACTAATTCCTTTTTAATTAATGCAATGTGAAAAAACTGATGGCTTAATCAGGTTGATTAATTTCCATGGAGCAGAGATGACTGCTCCGGTTACTTATTACATAATAAAACATTGAGTTTTCTTGGCTTATTGGCTACTGAAAGCTAAGTTGCCGCTTTTATACTAACGATAGTACGGCGGTAACAGAGCAAAAGATATAGGACGCCTCTTGCGGTTATTCAAAATAGTCCTATTTATGGTATGGGAATATCCACTCAGCGAAAGCAAAAAGCTGGTACTGGCGATATCCAACAGTCAAATTGATACTGAATACTTAGGGTGACAGCGCGGATCGCTGCAACGTGCTGCTCTCGCTGAAGTTACTATTATGGATAAAGCGACTGCTGATACTCGGCGAGTTCTTCTCGAGCCTGGTTAAGTTTTTTTAGCTTTTTGTTCACGTCCTTCGGATCCCCGCTACGTTTGGCTTCTTTAAGTTCAAATTCTCGCTCACTGACTTTTTGCTGTTTTTCTCTGATTTTTTGTTCATGTTCCCAGCGCAGAGATTCATCGCTACAGTTCGCTTCTACTCTTCTGAGTGCTCTCTCCAGGCCAGCAACCCGGTAATTATTATGATGCTCTTTGGCATAACGGATTTGTGTTTGAATTTTCTGTTTCTTGATACTACATCCGGCGAGGTCTCTGGCTACTGCGCTTTGCGGCAAACACATTATCAGGGGGATAGCGACAAGCAATGGTTTTATTTTTTCTTTGAAAAGCAACATTAAATTTCTCCTGGTTAGGTTTAAAACACAGGGGAGTATAATGTCGTTATGCGAAAGTTAAAATGAGACGTTTCTCGAGAAATATCTCAATATTTAACATAAAAATTTAGCTTGAGCGTATTATGCGTCTTTATTTGCAGTAAATAGTTTGAGGAGGGGGGGGGAATTATTAGCCATGAATGTTGATTGCGACCATACCTGTTTTATGATGACGAATATTGTTTTAATGGTGAGATTGGCCTCGATGAGGCCAATTATACATATTCCGTAGTGAGCGGTTTACGCTCCCCGCTGGAATTCCGGCTCTCTTTGTTTTAATTATCCGCCTTCTCCCAGTATGGCGGCAACCCAATCTTTTCAACCATAAAGTCGATAAAGGCTCGGACTTTATGCGGCACTCTCCTGTTTTGTGGGTACAGCATCCAGATGGCGGTTTCGCTGGGGAACATACTGAATTCCCATTCCGGGAATACCCGTTGAATAAGCCCTTGTTCTTCAGCCTGCTGCGATAGCCAGTTCGGTAAAATCGCAATCCCGGTGTGATTGACGCAGGCATAAAGCATGGCGGCGCTATCGCTAACGCTCAGTCGGTAGTTAATCGGGATGCGCTGCCATTCATCTTCTGAACCCGTCTTACGTGTATACCAACCGGCGCCATGCAGACGAGAAAACATCACGATATTGATCTGCTGCTGGTCGGCGCCCGGCGTGGCAGAAGGGCGGTTTTCCGCAATCCACTGCGGGCTGGCCCAGGCTGAGCGCGTCTGCGAAGCCAGTTTACGGGCATGAATCGAGGAGTCAGGCAAAATGCCAATGCGAATACTCAGGTCGATGCGCGCTTCAATCAGGTCCTGCACTTCATCGTTAAAACTGATATCCAGCGAAATGTTGGGGTGCAGGCGAAGAAATTCATCAACAAAAGGCATAACGTGCAGACGGCCAAAGGTACTGGGTACGCTTAACCGCAGCAGGCCGGAAGGTTGTTTATCCAGTGCGGAAGTTAACTGGCGGGTTTCCTCCCATTGTAATAACAGTTGTTGGGCGTGCGAGTAAAAAAATGCTCCGGTTTCGGTTAGTGCTAATCCGCGGGTAGAGCGGTTAAACAACGTCACCTGTAAATACGCTTCCAGCTCGGAAATATGGCGAGAGACGGTGGATACTTCGATATTTAAGAATTTGGCGGCGGCACTGAAACTTTGATGATCAGCGGCGCTGACGAAGGTTCTGATTGCGGATAAATGGTTCATCTGTTTTACGTCTCATTGATGATGAATGTTTCTCAGCAACCTGTTCTGGTGTAGCCGACTACAATAGCGGTCCTGATGTCACAGCTTATCACTTTGTTTCTCGAATTATTCCCGGCAATATCTATGGATAATGATTCTCAGGATATAAAAAAGGCTTCCCTGACTGCGGGAAGCCGGATAATTGATAGTGATATTTTATTTTGCGCTGACGCGCCAGACGGTATTACCGACATCGTCGGCAATGATTAACGCTCCTTCGTTATCCTGCGCGAGTCCGACCGGCGCGCCGTACAGTTCTTTCTCATCGCGGGAGACAAAGCCGGTGACCACGCTCTCAGGTTTACCGACCGGCTTGCCGTCTTTAAAGGCGACAAAGCTGACTTTGTAGCCATTCAGCGGCGAACGGTCCCAGCTGCCATGTTCGCTGATAAACACGCCGCCCTGATAGGTCTGCGGCAACATTTTTCCGGTATAAAACAGCATTCCCAGCGGCGCAACGTGGGAGCTCAGGGCATAATCCGGTTTGATCGCTTTGGCGACCATGTCCGGGCGCGGCGGCTGTACGCGGCGATCCACATGCTGTCCGAAATAGCTCCACGGCCAGCCATAAAATCCGCCATCCTGCACCGAAGTTAAATAATCAGGCACCAGGTCGGCGCCGATCTCATCGCGCTCATTGGCAATGGCCCAAAGCTTGCCCGTCTGCGGTTCCCAGCCGAGTCCGGTAGGATTCCTGATACCGCTGGCGAAGATACGGCTTGCGCCGGTTGCCGTATCAACCTCCAGAACGGTGGCGCGACGATATTCGATATCCAGCCCATTCTCGGTGATATTACTGTTCGAGCCGACGCCCACATACAGCTTCTTACCATCCGGGCTTGCCAGTAACGCTTTGGTCCAGTGGTGATTGACGGTGCTGGGCAGGTCAGCCAGCTCGCTCCCCGCATCGCTGATATGTGTCGCCCCCGGCTGGTAGTGATAACGCATGATATTGCCGGTATTGGCGACGTATAGATTATCGCCAATCAGCTGGACACCGAAAGGCGAGTGCAGGTGTTCAAGGAAAATATGTTTTTCCCAGCCGCTGGCGTTTTTACGCAATAGCGTAATGCGATTCCCGCCTTTTCCACCTTTGCCTGACTGATTTTTCACTATCCCGGCAATCAGCTGCTTCGGCGTAGTCAGCGGCTCCTCGCCAGGACCGTTGCTTTCAACGACCAGTACATCGTCGTTTGGCAGGACATAGACCATTCTGGGATGCAGGAATCCATCGGCTATTTTTTCTATTTTCAGCCCCTGGGCAACCGCCGGTTGTCCATCTGTGTTCCAGCCCACGCCGCGGGGAACCTGCATCGGCGGCATCAGGAAATCCTGGGCCTTCGGCATTACGGGATCGGGCCCTACCTGCTGATCCGGGCTAAGTTTCGCTTTCTCATCGCATCCGGACAGGGCAAGGGCCGTGGCGAGCATAACGGGCAGGGGCAGTAGTAATTTATTCATGGCGAATCCCCTTATTATTAGCCAGGCAAGTGGAGCTGATAATATTGGCGACCAGCAGGCAGATAACGGTAATCGATGAATAGATTACGTTCTGCGGCGCAATCGCCCAGGCGTCGCGGCTATGAACAAAACAGTTTACCAACGCGGCAATAATAGCGATAAGGTTTAGCCAGAAATCAATTTTTGCCGCCGGGCGTCGAGGAGTAAAAAACCACACCTGCGCCAGATTAATCAATCGCGGAATGATGGCAAAAATAAGGCCAAGGGCAATAAGCCAGCTGGCACTTTTTCCCCACATCACGTTCGTACTGTAGAGATAAATAATATCGAAGATGAGACCGGCGATAAAAAAGCCGTAAGGCACCGGATTGAGGAGATTATATATGACCATCGCAAGGCTATTACCTCGGTCATGAGAGCGTTCACTCATTGTCAATTCCTTGTCAGGGGGAATAAGGTAGGATGAAAATAATGCTGACGTTCAAGCCGGAATAATGAATACCGCTTAGCAGATAAAATTATACATATTGTTAACAATTTCAGTATGCCAATCGCGGGAAATCTGTTTTGCGCAAATGTTCATACTGGCTACGGTAAGATTGTTGCAGAAGGGAGGAGGCGGGCCAGATGCTGGCCGCGCCATCGTACGCTTAACTTTCTATTCGGGCAGCCAGCTGCTGGGCCATTTCGGCGAAAATCCGCGCTGCAGCTTTTGGCCGGGCGCCTTTGCGCTGCATTAACACCGCGGTTCTCTCAAGCGCGGCTTCTTTAAGCAATCGGGTCGTCAGGCCGGTACGCTGGGTGGCGACATTCAGCGGCAGAATGGAGACTAATTGGGTTCGCTGGATGATATCGAGGATGGCGTTGATCGAATGCATTTCAATGGTCACCTGCGGGTGGAAACCGGCTTGCTGTAAGCAGTGGTCAATTTGCAACCGGGTGGCGAAATGATGATTAAGCAGAATAAACTCCTCCGCGGCCAGCAGGCTCAACGAAAGGGAGTCTTCGCGGGCCAGCGGGTGATGGTCCGCGACAACTAGCGCCAGCACCTCCTGTAGCAATGGGGTGGAAACGATGTCCGGCGCACTTCCGCCAGCAAAGGCAATACCAATATCCAGCTCATTTTCCAGCAGCATGCCTTCCATTTTCTCCTGCGACATCTCCTGTATATCCAGCGTGATATGCGGATAACGCGCATGAAATTCCGCCACTAATGGGACGACGAAATAGGAAGTAAAGGTGGGCGTCACGGCAATGCGTAGAGAACCGCGACTGAGGTCTTCGACATCATGAATGGCGCGTTGGCCCTCATCCAGCAGCTGAAATGCCTGACGGGCGTACTGCAAAAACACCTCACCTGCATCTGTCAGGTGAATATGCCGGCCGCTGCGGTCAAAAAGCTGCGCATCCAGGCTCTCTTCTAACATCCTGATTTGCTGTGAGAGCGCAGGCTGCGAAATGTGCAGGGCTTCCGCCGCGCGGGTAAAGCCCTGATGTTCGGCGACGGCGAGGAAATATCTGACATAGCGAATATTCACACGTTCACTCATAAGTTTTTTGAATGAATTTGATTATAAACAAGACTTTTATTTTATGCCACGCGGCGCGTAACCTCCCTGACATTCCACAGCGAGGTAGACATTATCATGAAAGAAATCATTGATGGTTTTCTTAAATTTCAACGTGATGCATTTCCTGAACGCGCTGAACTGTTTAAAAGTTTAGCCTCCCGGCAGAGTCCCCGTACGCTGTTTATTTCATGCTCCGATAGCCGGATGGTTCCTGAGTTGGTTACCCAGCGAGAACCCGGCGATCTGTTTGTCATTCGTAATGCCGGCAATATCGTCCCTTCTTACGGTCCGGAGCCCGGCGGCGTGTCGGCATCGGTGGAATATGCCGTTGCCGTCCTGAAGGTCACGGATATTGTGATTTGCGGTCACTCCGATTGCGGGGCGATGACGGCGATTGCGCAGTGTAGCTGTCTGGATCATGTCCCCGCCGTTAAGCACTGGTTGCAATATGCGGATTCGGCAAAAGTGGTGAACGATGCCCGCGAGCATCGCGACCCGCAGGCCAAAACCGCGGCGATGGTGCATGAAAACGTGATTGCCCAGTTGGCGAATATTCAAACCCATCCGGCGGTGCGTCTGGCGCTTGAGGAAGGACGTCTGGCGCTACACGGCTGGGTGTATGACATTGAAACGGGAGAGATTGCCGCCTATGACGGCAATGCCAGAGCTTTTATTTCGCTGGCCGGTCATCCGGATACCCGAGCGGTGCCGGTTTACGGTCAGTCATTTCATTTCACTACGATATAACGAGGTAACACCATGATTCAGTCACAAGTTAGCCGCGAAGTTCGTCTGGAGTTAGCGAACAAAATATTGCTGATTAAAGCCAAAAAGGATCTCTCCTTTGCACAGCTTGTTGAAGGCACCGGTTTATCAGAAGCCTTCGTGACGGCCGCGCTATTGGGCCAGCATCCGCTGCCTGCCGAAGTCGCGAAAATGGTAGGCGCAAAACTGGAGCTCAGCGACGATGACATTTTGCTGCTGCAAACCATCCCGGTCAGAGGTTCTATTGAAGACCGCGTACCAACGGACCCGACGATGTATCGCTTCTATGAAATGCTGCAGGTCTACGACACCACCCTGAAAGCGCTCATTCATGAAAAATTCGGCGACGGGATCATCAGCGCGATTAATTTTAAGCTGGATGTGAAAAAGGTCAGCGATCCGGAAGGCGGACATCGCGCGGTGATCACGTTCGATGGAAAATATCTGCCAACGAAACCTTTCTGATGACAATTAACCGTTAACGGCACGGGCCTGAACCACGATCCGGGCCCGTTATTATCTGGCGGGCTGATAACGCATTTGCAATGTGGCGGGCAGATAACGCTGCAGCGGCTGTGGCGTTTTACCATCGATCAGCTGACTGATGAGATCGTAGCAGTGCCAGGCCAACTGGCGGTTGTCCTGCTGGATGGTGTCGATGCGCAGCGACAGCGAATCATACAGATAGTGGTCATCGAAGCTGGCTAAATGGATCCCGGAATCCAGCAGGTTATGCTGGCTCATATAGCGTAGTACCCCTTCCAGCAAGCCGCAGGCGGCGGTAAACAGCGCCTTAGGCGGCCGCCCGAGGCGGGCGCACAGCGCGGCAAACATCTCATAGCCTGAGCTTGGGTGATAGTTGCCGTTGATAATCCACTCCGGGCGCAACTCAACGCCTGCCTGGGCTAATCCCTGACTAAATCCGGCCAGCCGATCGCGCGAAGGCGAGAGCCGCGGCTGCCCGCCGAGAAACCAGAACTCATCCGGGTGTTGCCCGGCGATACGGGCGATAAGTTCCGCCGTCGGCGCCAGTGAATCGGTCATCACTAACGGCAGGGCGCTATCGTTTGGATTGCGATCGAACAGCACCACCGGCAGCTGTTCGCTGAGCTTCAGATAGTCGGCGTCGCTGTGCATACAAGAGGCGACAATCAGGCCATCGACCTGACGGGCAATCATATTATTGACCACCATGCTCTCCTGACCGGGATTCTCATCGGTGCAAGAGATAAGGAGCTGTACGCCGGCTTCGCGGCACAGAGTTTCCAGCTCGTGAGAAAAAACGGCAAAACCATAGTTAGTGATCTCGGGTACCACCAGACCAATGGTATGGCTGCGGCTATCGCGCAGTGAACGGGCGTGAATGCTCGGCTGGTAGTGCTGCTCGCGGGCGATAGCCAGCACCCGTTCGCGCGTCTCCTGCGCCACGCGCAGCTCTTTGCCGCGACCGTTCAAGACCAGACTGGCGGTGGCTTTGGAGACGCCAGCCAGTTCGGCGATATCTTTTATGGTAATGCGTTTGGGTTTCATCACGAGCCAGGCGCCTGAAAGCAAAACGCTTATTCTACCATGCATGGCCGCAGCGGCCAGCAGCAGAATGCCCCTGGCGTCGCGCCGCTGAATACCAGTTCTCCTGGATAATCCGCAAAGAAGCGGCTGCTCATCACCCCGGCGCCATCATTAATAAAAATTTCGACGCTGGAACGATCGATGAGGATCTGCAGTTTATGCGCCGAGCCGCGCCAGTAACGGTAATCGACAGTATCAGCTACCAGGCTTCGACGGGCCAGGCGTACGCCGCGACTGTCCAGCGAAAGCTGCAGCGCACCCGCGAAATCCAGCCTCAGCGCATCGCCTGGCATGACCTCGAAGGCCAGTTCCATCGGCTGCAGCGCCAGCGGTTCGGTCTGCCAGCCTTGCGCCTTGCCGCGCAGCGCCGCCAGTTCGCGTACGGGATTTTGATATAGCGTGCCGTGGCACCAGCTGAGTTCCCGCAGGCAGCTCATCTGATGGATCCAGCCGTGGGCCCGCGTAGGTTGCTGCATCTCTTCTCCGTCGGGAACGCCCATCCAGCCAACCAATAGGCGCCGACCATCTTCCGCCAGGGTGGTTTGCGGCGCATAGAATTCGAAGCCGCTATCCAGCTCTTCGAGCGCGCCGTGGCTAAAAGTCGCGTCAGCATTGTCGAAATGCCCGTGCATCCAGACCGCCGGATAGGTGTTCAGGAAGCGCTGGGCTTCTCGCGGTAGCCCCTGTGGGCAACTGAGTAAAATATGCTGGTCGCCGAGCGGGAACAGATCCGGGCATTCCCACATATAACCGCCATCGTTCAGGCCGTTAAGCCCGCTACCTGCTATTTCGCCATGGCTGCTCCACTGCATCAAATCAGCGGAACTGAATAGCAGTACCTTACCGCGGTCGGCCAGATCGCGCGCGCCCAGCACCATCAACCAGCGATCGCCATCGCGCCAGACTTTGGGGTCGCGCACGTGTCCGCTATAGCCGGCTGGCAGCGCCAGCACGGGGCCCTGCTTGCGAAAAGTACCGTCGGGATTTTGCGTCGCCAGACACTGCCAGGCGGTACGGCTGCCATCGTTAAATTTCACATTACCGGTGTAGCACAGCGTCAGGACGCCGTTGTTATCTACCGCACTGCCGGAGTAACAGCCGTTACGGTCGTACTCCTCGTCTGGCAGCAGGGCAATCGGTTCGTGCCGCCAGTGCAGTAGATCCGGTGAACTCCAGTGTCCCCAGCCTTTATAACGATGATCGCAGGCGAGGGGATTCCACTGATAAAACAGATGATAACGGCCATTGAAGTGGATAAAGCCGTTTGGATCGTTCAGTAGCCCACATACCGGCGCCAGATGCCACTGCGGATAGTGGTCATCCCGCCGCGCGCGCGGCTGGTGGTTCATGACGGCCTGCAGGACCGCCGGTAACAAAGAAGGCTGCGTCATTATTCAGCATCCGTTTTGTATTTGAGCGTCAGCGAAACGATAAAGGCGACCACAAATGCAATAGCCAGCCCGATGATGTAGTTAAGCAGGGAACTGGCCTGCACGATAGCCATGCCGGGGATGGCCGTCAGGCCGACGGCGGTCATATAGACGTGCATGGAGACCACCCAGGCGCCACCCGCCGCGCCGCCAATCAATGCGGCGATAAATGGCTTAACGAAGCGCAGGTTGATGCCGAATATCGCCGCTTCGGTGATGCCAAGCATCGCCGAAAAGGCTGAGGGGAGGGCAATGGCTTTCACTTTTACATCTTTGGTTTTAAACCACACTGCCAGACAGGCGCCGCCCTGGGCAATATTAGCCATCGCCCAGATAGGCAGCAGGAAATTGACGCCGATCGACGGGTTGCCGAGCAGCCCGGCTTCGATGGCATGGAAGCTGTGGTGAATACCGGTAATAACAATCACCGAATACAGCCCGCCAAACAGGAGTCCCGCCAGCCAACCGGCGTGGGCAATGAGCGTGCTGAGAATAAAGGAGATGCCGTCGCCGAGGGCACGACCGGCCGGACCGATTATCAACAGGGCGATAAAACCGGAGATAATAACCGTCAGGAACGGGGTGAGGATCAGATCCAGCGCGTCGGGAATCAGGCGTCGCAGTTGCTTCTCAAGCAGGCTCATAAACCACACCGCCAACAGCACCGGGAACACCGTCCCCTGATAACCGATCATCGCCACCTCGAGGCCGAAGAAATTCATGGTGTGGAAGCCCGAAGCCACTCCCCAGGCGTTGGTCAGCGCCGGGTGGGTAAGAATACCGCCGAGGGTTGCGCCAAGATAAGGGTTGCCGCCGAATTCACGCGCGGCGGTAAACCCGATCAGGATTGGCAGAATAATAAAAGCGGCCGAACTACACATATCGAGGATCAGGTAGATGGCGTTGCCCGGGTCGACCCAGCCGTAGGTTTTCACCATCCCCAACAATCCCATCAGCAGGCCGGAGGCGACGATAGCCGGGATAATGGGCACAAAGATGTTCGATAGCAGGCGGGCGATCCGCTGGAACGGATTCAGTTTTTTCGCCGCCAGATCTGCGGCTTCGGATTTGCTCGACTCGCTAATACCGGCTGCCTGAATAAAGGCGGCATACACTTTATTGACCACGCCGGTACCGAAGATGATTTGCATCTGGCCGGCGTTGCGAAAGCAGCCTTTTACCCCCTCAATTTTGCCGATGGCCTGCTGGTCGGCGAGCGCGTCATCGACCAGTACCAGACGCAAGCGGGTGGCGCAGTGCGCGGCGCTGGCGATATTTTCTTTGCCGCCAAGCAGCGGCAGCAGCGTGCGAGAAATCTGTTGAAAATCCATAGTACCCTCTACAAAGTCTGTCATCATCATGGGCAATTGGGGATGTCCGAATCCCCGAACCGCCGCTTTGCTAATTTTGCTAAAACGTTTTAATTATTTTGCCTGCCTGCATCGTTAAAACTGGCGGTTCACATCGGCCTGGTACGGTAAGGCGGTCATCGCGCCTTTGGCGGTGGTCGCCAGCGCGCCGCAGGTTTGCGCCAGCGCGACGATCGGCTCCAGCGCGGCGACATCGTCAGGGAAGCCGTGAGCGGCGAGGCTGGCGAGTAGCCCGGCAACAAAGGCATCACCGGCTCCGGTGGTATCAACGCTGACCACCGGACGGGCCGGGAAGTGAATATGCTGTTGCTGGAACAGCGCTTGCACCCCGGCTTTTCCTTGCGTGACCAACAGCAGTTTTGGCTGAAAGCGCTCGCGGAATCGCGCAATACCGCTGGCGATATCGTCGCCACCGCTAATAAAGGCCAGTTCCTCTTCCGATAGTTTCACTACGTCAGCTAATGCCAGCGCCTGTTCGAGACAACGCCGTAACAACAGGGGATCCTGCCACAGATCGCTGCGGATATTCGGGTCGAAGCTGACGCTACCGCCGGCGCGTTTAATCTGTTCCATTGCCATAAAGGCGCTGCTGCGGCTGGGCTCGGCGCTGAGGGCGATAGAGCAGACGTGCAGCCACTGGCCGGCCGCGAAAGGGGGGAGATCGTCTGGTTGTAGAAAAAGATCGGCGCTCGGACGGACCATAAAGGTAAAGGTGCGTTCGCCGTGTTCATCCAACGCGACCACGACGGTTGAGGTGCGTTGGGTGGGGTCTAAAGAAAGGTGGCGGATATCCACGTTCTCTTGTCGTAGCGTCTGGCGCATAAAGCGGCCAAAAGGGTCATCGCCGACCCGACCGATGAACCCGCTATTGCCGCCAAGCCGCGCGACGCCGACCGCGACGTTAGCCGGTGCGCCGCCCGGACATTGTAATAAGCGGCCATCACCCTCAGGCAGTAGGTCGACGACCGCATCGCCGAGTACCCATACTTTACTTGTCATACTGAAATTCCTTCTTGCTAAACTTTGTTAAACCGGTTTAGCTAATTTAAACATAACCCCTAACCCAACGGAACGCGGAAGTGATGAAAATGCGATCGGCTACGATAAAATGTGATCCAGTCGCGATATTGCGCGCTTAGCGCTAGCTATTTTTCCTTTACTACAAATAGGCAAATGAACTGTCATTTTCCCTACCAATAATAAGGGGGAGGGAAGTCTGGTCGATAGAGCGCTTATTGTCGGATGAAAAACCCTCATATATCTATTTATTAATATTAACTTGCTGTCAGGGTGCGGCTAAAAAATATATTCCTGATGGCTTTATGCCAGGGTTTGACACCGTTAATTACTTCTCATTTTTTATTATTACCACGTGATAAAAAGCCCGTTTCGTTAAAATAATGTTAGAAAAATAACCCGGGGAAAATACCCATTTAGGGTAATACGTCAGGCCGTAAATGTTATAAAAAATTTATCCATATCTGGAGGCATTCAGCCACGAGTAGGGGCGGAAAAATAGCGTCAGGCGTCGCGATATAGGGTGAATTGAACGCATCTTGCTCAATTGGTTGAGCTGAAAAAACAGGCTAACCAAAGTCGTTTTTGTTCAATTTTTATACTCCTTCCGTCACTGCCATCCGAGTATTAGATCTAATATCCTTGTATTACACCATGGTTATTTTTTGCGGTGAAAACTAATGATTTACGTTGAATTTAACGCTTGTTCAGATTTTTATTCTTCAATTTTTATAATGTTATTTTTTTGTTCTAAATGTGCCAGAAAAAACTAATTGCAATGGTTGATAACACTTTTTTTAAGATAATTCATTTACTTGTGATCGTTAAATGATCGAATGTTGGCTATAAAGTGATCGAAATGGGGTGTTGTTACCGGTATTATTTTTTGTTTTTGTGATCTATATCTCATTATATTCAAAATTTCCCCATACTTAATTGTGTGTGCTAATGATTCGGGAGTAGAGTTGCGCCGCCTTAAGAATATTCTTATAGAATTTCTAAAAATAGTTTCATGGCAATTCAACTCTCTCGAAGCAAATTCTTTACATCCTCCACTCCAGTTTGCACCTGTAACAAACTATTAACAGTGGGGCGAATTTGATGATTAGCTGAATTTTTAGCTATCGCGAGTGAGCGTTTTAATTGCCGTCTTGGGGAAATAACTGAGGTCACGGGCGATTAAGTATCACGCCCCGTGTATGTTTTCTAACATGGCTTATCGGGATAGGGATTATGGGTACCTCCGAATTACTTAAGCATATTTATGACTTCAACCTGTCGTATTTATTTTTAGCACAGCGGCTGATCAACGATGAAAAAGTATCCGCAATGTTTCGTTTGGGAATTGACGAAACCATGGTTGATACCCTGGCGCAGCTGACGTTACCGCAGATGGTGAAACTGGCTGAAACTAATCAGCTGGTGTGTAATCTGCGCTTCAGCGACCATCAGACTATCGAGCAATTGACCAAAGAGTCGCGCGTTGATGACCTCCAGCAGATCCATACCGGTATCCTGCTTTCCAGTCACCTGCTGCAAGAGCTCCGCGCCAAAGAAGGCGCTGCGGCGAAGAAAAGTGTTTGATAATGGCTGAGAAAAGTATTGTTCAGGAAGCGAAGGATATTCAGCTCGCCATGGAGCTGATATCTCTCGGCGCGCGTCTGCAGATGCTGGAGAGTGAAACTCAGCTCAGCCGCGGGCGCTTAATTAAACTCTACAAAGAGCTGCGCGGAAGCCCGCCGCCGAAAGGGATGCTGCCGTTCTCGACCGATTGGTTTATGACCTGGGAGCAGAATATTCATTCGTCGATGTTCTACAACGCCTATTTGTTCCTGCTGAAGAGCGGCAAATGCAGCGGAGTGGAAGCGGTGATCAAAGCCTATCGCCTGTACCTCGAACAGTGTCCTCAAGAGGCGGGCGAAGCGCCGCTACTGGCGTTGACCCGCGCCTGGACGCTGGTGCGCTTTGTTGATAGCGGTATGCTGCAGCTCTCCGCCTGCAATAGCTGCGGCGGCTCATTCATCACCCACGCGCACCATCCGCAGCACGATTTCGTCTGCACGTTATGCCAACCGCCGTCACGCGCCGTAAAAAGACGTAAACTTTCTCCGCAACTGGCCGATATAACCTCTCAACTGCTGGACGAGCAGGCTAAACGCGTCATGTAAGTCGCCGTTCCGACGACTTACGGCAATCCATTTTCGACGTGTAATACGCAGGGGCGGCATGCCGCCCCCCATTCCCCGCCTGGTTTACGCCAGGGCGCGTTTGCCTCGCCCGCCATCCACATTGTTAATTTGAGGTATGCGTGTGCTAGTGATATTGGGTTATCTCGTGGTCCTGGGAGCGGTATTTGGCGGCTATTTACTGGTGGGCGGCCACCTGGGCGCGTTGTACCAACCGGCTGAATTCCTGATTATCGGCGGCGCCGGCATCGGCGCGTTTATCGTCGGCAACAACGGAAAGGCCATCAAATCCACGCTGCGGGCGTTGCCCAAAATGGTACGTCGCTCCAAATACAGCAAGGCGCTGTATATGGATCTAATGGCGCTGCTGTTCCTGCTGCTCGCTAAATCCCGTCAACAGGGGATGCTGTCGCTTGAATTCGATATCGATAATCCTCAGGAAAGTGAAATTTTCGCTAATTATCCGCGCATCCTTGCCGATAACCATCTGGTGGAGTTCATAACCGATTATTTACGCCTGATGGTGAGCGGCAACATGAATGCTTTTGAAATTGAAGCGCTGATGGACGAAGAGATCGAAACCTTCGAACAGGAGAGCGAAGTGCCCGCCGGCAGCCTGGCGATGGTCGGCGACTCTCTGCCGGCATTTGGTATTGTCGCGGCGGTAATGGGGGTGGTGCACGCGCTGGCCTCGGCGGACCGTCCGGCGGCAGAGCTCGGGGCGCTTATCGCCAACGCGATGGTGGGGACTTTCCTCGGCATTCTGCTGGCCTATGGATTTATCTCGCCGCTGTCGACGCTGCTGCGGCAAAAAAGCGCCGAGACGGTCAAGATGATGCAGTGCATCAAGGTGACATTGCTCTCCAGCCTCAACGGCTACGCGCCACAAATCGCCGTCGAATTCGGCCGCAAAACGCTGTATACCACCGAGCGCCCGTCGTTTGTTGAGCTCGAAGAGCACGTGCGCCAGGTGAAAGCGCCCGCCGCGCAGGCGACGGAAAGCGAAGAAGCATGAAACATAATCACCCGGTGGTACTGGTCAGAAAACGCAAATCGCACCAGCCCGCCCATCACGGCGGTTCATGGAAGATTGCCTATGCCGATTTTATGACGGCGATGATGGCTTTCTTCCTGGTCATGTGGCTGCTGGCGATCGCCAGCCCGCAGGAGCTGACGCAGATTGCCGAATATTTTCGCACGCCGCTGAAAGTGGCGCTGACCAGCGGAGATAAAAGCAGCTCGGAAAGCAGCCCGATCCCCGGCGGCGGCGAAGACCCGACCCGTGAAGTCGGGCTGGTCAGCAAACAGATCAATACCGCGGATAAACGCGCCGAAGAGCTACGGCTTAACAAACTGCGTGACAAGCTCGATCAGTTGATTGAGTCAGACCCGCGTCTGAAGGCGCTACGTCCGCATCTGCTGATCAACATGATGGACGAAGGACTGCGCATTCAGATTATCGATAGCCAGAATCGCCCGATGTTTAAAACCGGTAGCGCCCAGGTGGAAAGCTATATGCGCGATATCCTGCGGGCGATAGCGCCAATCCTCAATGATTTGCCGAACAAGATAAGCCTCTCCGGCCACACCGATGACATCCCCTATGCCAGCGGCGAACGCGGTTACAGTAACTGGGAACTGTCGGCGGATCGCGCCAACGCCTCGCGCCGCGAACTGATTGCCGGCGGCCTGGCGGAAGGGAAGGTGCTGCGGGTGGTCGGTATGGCGGCGACCATGAGTCTGAAACAGCACGGCGCTGATGATGCCATCAACCGCCGCATTACCGTACTGGTGCTTAACAAAGAGACCCAGCAGAGCATTGAGCATGAAAATGGCGAAAGCAATGCGCTGGAGATTAGCCAGCCGGATGCGCTGCCAAAGCTGGTCGCGCCCGCGCCGGTTAACCGTGATTCACACCCAGAGGTGACCCCATGAGCATGGATATTAGCGCTTTTTATCAGACTTTTTTTGATGAAGCAGACGAGCTGCTGGCAGACATGGAGCAACACCTGCTGGAGCTGGATCCGCAGGCCCCCGATATCGAACCGCTGAACGCGATTTTTCGCGCGGCGCACTCGATCAAAGGCGGCGCGGCGACGTTTGGCTTTTCCGTATTGCAGGAAACCACCCATCTGCTGGAGAACCTGCTCGACGGCGCCCGGCGCGAAGAGATGCGCTTGAGCACCGAAATTATCAATCTGTTTCTGGAAACCAAAGATATTATGCAGGAGCAACTGGACGCCTATAAAACCTCGCAGCAGCCTGACGCTGAGAGCTTTGACTATATCTGCCAGGCGCTGCGGCAGCTGGCGCTGGAAGCACAGCAGCAGGACGCGCCAGCCGCGCCGCCCGTCGTGGCCCAGCCTGCGCCGACGGCCGTCGCCGGCGGTATGCGCGTAAGCTTAACCGGGCTAAAAGCCAATGAAATTCCGCTGATGCTGGAAGAGCTTGGCAATCTCGGCGAGGTACAGGATCCGCTGCAAACTGACAATAGCCTTGAGGTGACCCTGCTGACCACCGCCAGCGAAGAAGACATCTGCGCGGTGCTCTGTTTTGTCCTTGAGCCGGAACAAATCAGCTTTACCACGCCGCCAACGACTGCCGCTAAGTCATTGGCGTCGGCCGAAGTTGTGCCGCCGCCTGTCGCCCAGCCGCAGCCTGCTGCCGTCGAGCCGCCCAAAGCGCCGAGAGCGAAGGCCAGCGAATCGACCAGCATTCGCGTGGCGGTAGAGAAAGTTGACCAGTTGATTAACCTCGTCGGCGAACTGGTGATCACCCAGTCAATGCTGGCGCAGCGCTCTGGCAATCTGGATCCGGTAACCCATGGCGATCTGCTCAACAGCATGAGCCAGCTGGAACGTAATGCCCGCGACCTGCAGGAATCGGTGATGTCGATTCGCATGATGCCGATGGAATATGTATTCAGCCGCTACCCGCGGCTGGTACGCGACCTGGCCGGCAAGCTCAATAAGCAGGTGGAACTGACGCTACAGGGCAGCTCTACCGAACTTGATAAGAGCCTGATCGAGCGCATTATCGACCCGTTGACCCACCTGGTGCGTAATAGCCTCGACCACGGTATTGAAGATCCGCAAACCCGTCTGGCGGCAGGTAAGTCTGAGGTGGGCAATCTGATTCTTTCCGCTGAACATCAGGGCGGCAATATCTGCATCGAAGTGATCGATGACGGCGCCGGGCTTAATCGTGAAAAAATACTCGCCAAAGCGGCGGCGCAGGGGCTGGCGGTCAGCGACAGCATGAGTGATGAAGAGGTCGGAATGCTCATTTTCGCGCCGGGCTTTTCGACCGCGGAACAGGTGACCGACGTCTCTGGCCGCGGCGTCGGCATGGACGTCGTGAAACGGAATATCCAGGAGATGGGCGGTCACGTTGAAATCCATTCCCGGGCGGGCAAAGGGACCTCGATTCGTATTTTGCTGCCGCTGACGCTCGCCATCCTCGACGGCATGTCGGTCAAGGTCAATGAAGAGGTCTTTATTCTGCCGCTCAATGCGGTCATGGAATCGCTGCAGCCGCAGGCTGAAGACCTGCATCCGATGGCCGGCGGCGAGCGGATGCTGCAGGTCCGCGGCGAGTATCTGCCGCTGGTGGAGCTCTACCGTGTGTTTGATGTCGCCGGGGCGAAAACCGAGGCCACCCAGGGCATTGTGGTGATTCTGCAAAGCGCCGGCCGCCGCTATGCGCTACTGGTGGATCAGCTGATCGGCCAGCATCAGGTAGTGGTAAAAAACCTGGAAAGCAATTATCGCAAAGTGCCGGGAATTTCCGCGGCGACGATCCTCGGCGACGGCAGCGTGGCGCTGATCGTCGACGTGTCGGCGCTGCAAATGCTCAACCGGGAAAAGCTGCTGAGCGCAGCGGCCGCGTAACGACTCATCTCATAAAATTAACAGGTGCAGACCATGGCAGGATTAGCAACCGTCAGCAAATTGGCTGGCGAAACGGTAGGTCAGGAGTTTTTAATTTTTACCCTCGGCAATGAAGAATACGGCATCGATATTCTCAAGGTGCAGGAGATCCGCGGCTATGACCAGGTGACGCGTATCGCCAACACCCCGGATTTCATCAAAGGCGTCACCAATCTGCGCGGGGTGATCGTGCCGATTATCGACCTGCGGGTAAAATTCGCCCAGCAGGGCGTCTCTTATGATGAAAACACGGTGGTTATCGTGCTTAACTTCGGCCAGCGGGTGGTGGGGATCGTGGTCGACGGCGTCTCCGACGTGCTGTCGCTCACCGCTGAACAGATCCGCCCGGCGCCGGAATTCGCGGTAACGCTGGCGACCGAGTATCTCACCGGTCTTGGCGCGCTCGGCGAACGCATGTTGATTCTCGTCGATATCGAAAAGCTGCTCAGCAGCGAAGAGATGGCGCTGGTCGATAACGTCGCCAAAAGCCACTAAGCAACGGGGCGCGCTCGGTCGCGCCCGGTAAAAATAGTCCCCGCCTGGCATAAAGTTCCCCTCCCGCGCGCCGATAACCCTTTCAGTCACATACGTAAAGCCTGGCCGTTCAGGCTTCCAGGAAGGGGAAACATGTTTAATCGTATTAAGGTCGTCACCAGTCTCTTGTTAGTGCTGGTGCTATTTGGCGCATTGCAGCTGATTTCGGGCGGTCTGTTTTTTTCGTCGCTGAAAAGCGATAAAGAGAACTTCACCGTCCTGCAAACCATCCGTCAGCAGCAGTTGCTGCTAAGTGAAAGCCGGGTCGATCTGCTGCAGGCGCGTAACTCCCTGAACCGCGCAGGGATCCGCTACATGATGGATACCAACAAAATCGGCAGCGGCGCGACTATCGACGAGCTGCTGGCGAAAGCGAAAGAAGAGCTGGCCCGCGCCGAGCGCAACTATGCCGCCTATGAAAAAATCCCGCAGGACCCGCGTCAGGATCCGCAGGCGACGGAAAAGCTTAAGCAGCAGTATGGCATCCTGTACGGCGCGCTGTCGGAGCTTATCCAACTGCTGGGCGAGGGTAAAATCAACGCCTTCTTCGACCAGCCGACGCAAAAATACCAGGACGATTTCGAGCAGACTTATAACGCCTATCTGCAGCAAAACGGCAAGCTGTACCAAATCGCCGTTGACGGTAGCAACAGCTCTTATAGCTCGGCGATCTGGACCTTAATTGTGGTCATCATCGTGGTGCTGGCGGCGATCGTCGGCGTGTGGATGGGCATCCACCATATCCTGGTGCGCCCGCTGAACCGCATGATTGAACACATCAAACGTATTGCCTCCGGCGACCTGACCCAGCCTATCCCGGTGACCAGCCGTAATGAAATCGGCGTGCTGGCCGCCAGCCTCAAGCACATGCAGAACGAGCTTATCGAAACGGTGAGCGGTGTGCGTCAGGGGGCGGATGCCATCTATAGCGGCGCGTCGGAAATCGCCGCCGGGAATAACGATCTCTCATCGCGCACCGAACAGCAGGCGGCATCGCTGGAAGAGACCGCCGCCAGTATGGAACAGCTGACGGCGACGGTGAAACAGAACGCCGAAAACGCGCGTCAGGCCAGCCAGCTGGCGCTGAGCGCCTCCGAAACCGCGCAGAAGGGCGGCAAAGTGGTGGCCAACGTGGTGGAAACCATGCACGACATCGCCAGCAGCTCGCAGAAAATTGCCGATATCACCGGCGTTATCGACGGCATCGCCTTCCAGACCAACATCCTGGCGCTTAACGCCGCGGTAGAAGCGGCGCGCGCTGGTGAACAGGGCCGCGGCTTCGCGGTCGTGGCGGGCGAAGTCCGCAACCTGGCGCAGCGCAGCGCCCAGGCGGCCAAAGAGATCAAAGCGCTGATCGAGGACTCGGTCAACCGCGTGGATATGGGCTCGGTGCTGGTGGAAAGCGCCGGCGACACCATGGGCGATATCGTCAATGCGGTCACCCGCGTGACCGACATCATGGGCGAAATCGCCTCTGCTTCCGATGAGCAGAGCCGCGGCATCGACCAGGTCGGCCAGGCGGTAGCGGAAATGGATCGCGTCACCCAGCAGAACGCCTCGCTGGTGGAAGAGTCGGCCTCCGCCGCCGCCGCGCTGGAAGAGCAGGCCAGCCTGCTGACGCAGTCGGTTGCCGTCTTCCGTCTGAAGTCGGAAGGGCAGGAAGAGTATAAAGCGCCGGTCAGCAATAAAACCGCGCCTGCCGCCATCGCTACGCATAAAAAAACCAGCGCCAGCGACTACCAGGATAACTGGGAGACGTTCTAACGGGTACCGGCCGCCGCATCCCTACACGCGGCGGCCTCTCTTGCGTTGTAAGCCGGCCAAGACCGGCTACCAAGGAGATTGCTATGTTTAACCGAATCCGTATCTCTACCAGTCTTTTCCTGCTGCTGATCTCCTTTTGCATCATGCAATTGATCAGCACCGGGCTCTCTTACGTCGCGCTGCGCGCCGACAACCACAATCTTGAACGTATTACCGTCAGTAGCCAGCAGCGCGATGCGCTTAGCCTGAGCTGGGTATCGCTGCTGCAGGCGCGAAATACCCTTAACCGCGCCGGTACCCGCGCGGCGCTGAAGGTGCCGCAGGAGCAGGTGGATGCGCTGATGGGCGGCGCCCGCAGCTCGCTGCAAAAAGCCGATCTCTACTTTAACCAGTTCCTCGACACGCCTCGCGCGGATGAGCAGGAGCAGCAGTTGGCCGATGCCACGCGCGACAGCTACGAAAAACTGCGCGGCGCGCTGCGCGAGCTGATCGTGTTCCTCGAAAATCGCAACCTGCAGGCCTTTATGGACCAGCCGACGCAGAAAATACAGGACCGCTTCGAGGCCGACTTTGTGCAATATCTGCAGCTGGCGAAGGCGACGACCGATGAAGCCAGCGCCTCCAGCCAGCGGGCCTATGGCTGGTCAATCTGGTTGGTTGCCGGGGCGGTGCTGATGCTCTTGGTGGTCACCCTCAGCGCGATGTGGTGGCTGCGAACCATGCTGGTGCAGCCGCTGAATATTATTCGCGGCCACTTTGAACGTATCGCCAGCGGCGATCTTTCCGCACCGATTGCGGTCTATGGGCGCAACGAAATCAGCCAGCTATTTGCCAGCCTGCAGCGCATGCAACAGTCGCTGATTGGTACCGTCGGCGCGGTGCGCGACGGTGCGGAGTCGATTCTTATCGGCCTGCAGGAGATTTCAGAAGGTAACAACGATCTCTCCTCGCGCACCGAACAGCAGGCGGCTTCGCTGGAAGAAACCGCCGCCAGTATGGAGCAGCTAACGGCGACGGTAAAACAGAATGCCGATAACGCCCGCCAGGCATCGCAGCTGGCGCGTGATGCTTCTTCAACCGCCGCCAAAGGCGGCGAGCTGGCGGATGATGTGGTCACCACGATGCACGACATCGCCAACAGTTCGCAAAAAATCGGCGCGATTACCAGCGTCATCGACGGCATCGCCTTCCAGACCAATATTCTGGCGCTCAACGCGGCGGTGGAGGCGGCGCGCGCCGGTGAGCAGGGGCGCGGCTTTGCGGTGGTGGCCGGAGAAGTGCGCAACCTGGCCAGCCGCAGCGCCCAGGCGGCAAAAGAAATTAAGCTGCTGATCGACGAGTCCGTCAGCCGCGTCAAACACGGCTCGGTGCTGGTGGAAAATTCCGGCGCCACTATGCAGGACATCGTGCGCTCGGTAACCCGGGTCACCGACATCATGGGCGAAATCGCCTCCGCCTCCGATGAGCAAAGCCGCGGCATTGAGCAGGTTACGCAGGCGGTAACCCAGATGGATCAGGTGACGCAACAGAACGCCGCCCTGGTGGTGGAATCCGCTTCCGCCGCCGCTGCGCTGGAAGAGCAGGCGATTACCCTCGCCGATGCAGTGGCGGTATTCCGTCTGGCGGATGACAACTTCGTCGCGCCGGAAACCTCATCCACGGTAAAGGAGACCCTGGATTGTCAAACCGCATAAACCGCTCGTTTTTTGCCGGTGAGCCGGCATGAAGCAGACAACATCAACCGCGCCGCGCGAAAGCGGCTCGGCGCTGGCGCAGATGGCCCAGCGTCTGCCGCTCTCCGACGCGCATTTTCGCCGCATCAGCCAGCTTATCTATCAGCGTGCCGGGATCGTGCTGGCGGCGCATAAGCGCGAGATGGTGTACAACCGGCTGGTGCGCCGCTTACGGCTGCTGGGCATACATGATTTCGGCGACTACCTGGCGCTGCTGGAAAGCGACCCGCACAGCGCCGAGTGGCAGGCGTTTATCAATGCGCTGACCACCAACCTGACGGCCTTTTTTCGCGAGGCGCACCACTTTCCGATTCTGGCGGAGCATGCGCGCTCGCGTCCGGGCGGCTATAGCGTGTGGAGTACCGCCGCTTCGACCGGCGAAGAACCTTACTCCATCGCCATCACCCTCGGCGATGCGCTGGGGGAGCGCGCCAGCGGTTGCCAGGTCTGGGCCAGCGACATTGATACCCAGGTGCTGGAGAAAGCCGAAGCGGGGATTTATCGCCATGAAGATCTGCGTACCCTGACGGCCGGGCAGATGCAGCGTTATTTTCTGCGTGGCACCGGGCCGCATCAGGGGCTGGTGCGCGTGCGTCAGGAACTGGCGGCGCGGGTCAACTTCCAGCCGCTGAATCTGCTGGCGCCAGAGTGGGCGCTGCCGGGGCCGTTCGACGCGATTTTTTGCCGCAACGTGATGATCTATTTCGATAAACCGACGCAGGAGCGCATCCTGCGCCGCTTTGTCCCCTTGCTTAAACCGGGGGGGCTGCTGTTTGCCGGTCACTCCGAGAATTTCAGCCAGATCAGCCGGGATTTCTACCTGCGTGGACAGACCGTATATGGGCTGACCAAGGAGAAGTGATGAGTAAAATCAGAGTGTTATGTGTTGATGATTCGGCCCTGATGCGCCAGCTGATGACCGAGATCGTCAGCGGCCACGCCGATATGGAGATGGTGGCGGTGGCCCCGGACCCGCTGGTCGCACGCGATCTGATCAAAAAATTTAACCCACAGGTGCTGACGCTGGACGTCGAAATGCCGCGCATGGACGGCCTCGATTTCCTCGAAAAGCTGATGCGCCTGCGGCCGATGCCGGTGGTGATGGTTTCGTCGCTGACCGGTAAAGGTTCGGAAATTACCCTGCGCGCGCTGGAGCTGGGGGCGGTGGATTTCGTCACCAAACCGCAGCTCGGGATCCGCGAAGGCATGCTGGCCTACAGCGAACTGATAGGCGAAAAGATCCGCACCGCCGCGCGGGCGCGGCTGCCGCAGCGTGCCAATGGCCAGCCGCCGGCGATTTTAAGCCACGGACCGCTGCTGAGCAGCGAGAAGCTGATCGCCATTGGCGCTTCCACCGGCGGCACCGAAGCGATTCGTCAGGTGCTTCAACCGTTGCCGGCCACCAGCCCGGCGCTGCTGATCACCCAGCATATGCCGCCGGGATTTACCCGCTCGTTCGCCGAACGGCTGAATAAGCTGTGCCAAATCACGGTGAAAGAGGCGGAAGAGGGCGAACGCGTGCTGCCGGGACACGCCTATATCGCGCCTGGGGATCGCCATCTGGAGCTGGCGCGTAGCGGCGCTAACTATCAGGTCAAGCTGCACGACGGCCCGGCGGTGAATCGCCATCGTCCCTCGGTGGATGTGCTGTTTCGCTCGGTGGCCCGCCACGCCGGGCGCAATGCGGTGGGGGTGATCCTCACCGGCATGGGCAACGACGGCGCGCAGGGGATGCTGGAGATGCATCGCGCCGGGGCCTATACCCTGGCGCAGAGCGAAGCGAGCTGCGTGGTGTTCGGCATGCCGCGCGAGGCCATCGCCAGCGGCGGGGTCAGCGAAGTGGTTGAACTGGAGCGCATGAGCCAACGCATGCTGGCGCAGATAGCCGGCGGCCAGGCGCTGCGAATTTAAATTCACGCCGCCAGGAGTCCCGGCGGCGTGGTGTGAAGTGAGTTAAAAATGACACTGTTCAGGGGTAGTAATGGCAGATAAGAATCTCCGTTTTCTGGTCGTCGACGACTTTTCCACCATGCGTCGTATCATCAGAAATTTGCTTAAAGAGCTCGGCTTTAACAACGTTGAAGAGGCGGAAGATGGCGCGGACGCGCTAAATAAGCTGCGGGCCAGCAGCTTTGATTTCGTGGTCTCCGACTGGAACATGCCCAACGTCGACGGTCTGGAGCTGCTGCAGACCATTCGTGCCGATGCCGCGCTGGCGGCGATGCCGGTACTAATGGTGACGGCGGAAGCGAAAAAAGAAAATATTATTGCCGCCGCGCAGGCAGGCGCCAGCGGTTATGTGGTGAAACCTTTTACGGCGGCGACGCTGGAAGAAAAGCTCAACAAGATTTTCGAAAAATTGGGCATGTAAGGAGAGGGCGATGAGAGAGATTCCAATGCCTGCCAGCGATGCAGCGACCGCGGGAGAGATAATCTCCCGTATCGGCCAGCTCACCCGCATGCTGCGCGACAGCATGCGCGAGCTGGGGCTCGATCAGGCGATTGCCCAGGCGGCCGAGGCGATCCCGGATGCCCGCGACCGCCTTGATTACGTTGTCACCATGACGGCGCAGGCGGCGGAACGGGCGTTGAGCTGCGTGGAGGCGGCGCAGCCGCGCCAGGCCGAACTGGAGTCCGGCGCCAGCGCGCTAAAATCGCGCTGGGATGAGTGGTTCGCCAATCCGATCGAACTGGATGACGCGCGCGCGCTGGTGACCGACACCCGTGAGTATCTGGATCAGGTGCCGGGCCATACATCCTTTACCAACGCCCAACTGATGGAAATCATGATGGCGCAGGATTTCCAGGACCTGACCGGTCAGGTTATCAAGCGCATGATGGATGTGGTGCAGGAAATTGAAAAGCAGCTGCTGATGGTGCTGATGGAAAACATGCCGGAACCGCCGGTGAAAGAGAAACGGGCCAACGACAGCCTGCTTAACGGCCCGCAGCTTGATCAGAACGGCGTCGGCGTTATCGCCAACCAGGCGCAGGTTGACGATCTGCTCGATAGTCTCGGTTTCTGAATATGACGGGGCGCAGTTGCTGCGCCCCTGCCGCCTTTCCCTCATCCGTGAAATAACCCCTCTTTTTCGCCGTTGTTCCGCCAATGACTTCGCCAATTTTTTGGCATGCTGACCGCCATTCTTTACCCTCCCGACACAGGAACTGCAGGCTTGGCGGAAGACAGCGATCTGGAAAAAAGCGAGGCCCCCACCGCCCACCGGTTGGAGAAGGCGCGTGAAGAGGGCCAGATCCCGCGATCGCGCGAGCTGACCTCGGTGCTGATGCTGGTGGCCGGGCTCGCCATTATCCTGATGTCCGGCAGCAATATCACTCGCCAACTGGCGGAGATGCTGACGCAGGGCCTGCACTTTGACCACGGAATGGTCAGCAATGACAAACAAATGCTGCGCCAGCTGGGAATGCTGCTGCGTCAGGCGGTACTGGCATTGCTGCCGGTAATGGCCGGGCTGGTGCTGGTGGCGCTGGCCGCCCCGATGCTGCTTGGCGGCATTTTATTCAGCACCAAGTCGCTCAAATTCGATCTTAAACGGCTGAATCCGCTTTCCGGCCTAAAACGTATGTTCTCCACCCAGGTGCTGGCGGAGCTGTTAAAAGGGATCCTCAAAGCCACGCTGGTCGGTTGGGTAACCGGGCTGTACCTGTGGCACAACTGGGCGGCGATGCTGCATCTGATGACCCAACAGCCGCTCGACGCGTTGGCCAATGCGCTGCAGATGATCCTCTATTGCGGATTTCTGGTGGTGCTCGGATTGACGCCGATGGTGGCGTTTGACGTTTTTTATCAGCTGTGGAGCCACTTCAAAAAGCTGAAGATGACCAAACAGGATATCCGCGACGAATTCAAAGATCAGGAAGGCGACCCGCATGTTAAAGGGCGGATCCGTCAACAGCAGCGGGCGATTGCCCAGCGGCGGATGATGGCCGATGTGCCGAAAGCGGATGTGATAGTCACTAACCCGACCCACTATGCCGTGGCGTTGCAGTACAACGATAAAAAAATGAGCGCGCCGAAGGTGCTGGCTAAAGGGGCGGGGGAGATTGCGCTGCGCATTCGCGAACTGGGAGCGCAACACCGTATTCCGATGCTTGAAGCGCCGCCGCTGGCCCGCGCGCTCTATCGCCATAGCGAGATTGGCCAGCATATTCCCGCCACCCTCTATGCCGCGGTCGCCGAAGTGCTGGCCTGGGTTTATCAGCTGCGCCGCTGGCGGCGCGAGGGCGGCCTGATCCCGAAAAAACCTCAACGTTTACCGGTGCCGGAAGCACTGGATTTTGCAAAAGAGAGTGACTCTGATGGCTAATTTGGCCTCCCTGCTGCGTTTGCCGGGGAATGTTAAAGATACGCAATGGCAGGTGCTGGCAGGCCCAATCTTGATCCTGCTGATTTTGTCGATGATGGTGCTGCCGCTGCCGGCGTTTATCCTCGACCTGCTTTTTACTTTCAATATCGCATTGTCGATCATGGTGCTGCTGGTGGCGATGTTTACCCAGCGCACGCTGGACTTCGCCGCGTTTCCAACCATTCTACTGTTCTCGACGCTGCTGCGCCTGTCGCTCAACGTCGCCTCGACGCGCATCATTTTGATGGAAGGGCACACCGGGGCCGCCGCCGCGGGACGGGTCGTGGAGGCCTTCGGCCACTTCCTGGTCGGCGGTAATTTCGCCATCGGTATCGTGGTGTTTATTATCCTCGTGTTGATCAACTTCATGGTTATCACCAAAGGCGCCGGGCGTATCGCCGAAGTGGGGGCGCGTTTCGTGCTCGACGGCATGCCGGGTAAGCAAATGGCGATCGATGCCGACATGAACGCCGGGCTTATCGGCGAAGACGAGGCGAAAAAACGTCGCGCTGAAGTCACGCAGGAAGCCGATTTCTACGGTTCGATGGACGGCGCCAGCAAGTTTGTCCGCGGTGATGCCATCGCCGGGCTAATGATTATGGTGATTAACGTGGTCGGCGGACTGCTGGTCGGCGTGGTGCAGCACGGTATGGAGCTGGGCGCGGCGGCGGAAAGCTACACCTTGCTGACCATCGGCGACGGGCTGGTGGCGCAAATCCCGGCGCTGGTGATCTCTACCGCCGCCGGGGTCATCGTTACCCGGGTGGCGACCGATCAGGACGTCGGCGAACAGATGGTCGGCCAGCTATTCAATAACCCAAAGGTCATGCTGCTGTGTGCCGCGGTACTTGGGCTGCTGGGGCTGGTGCCGGGGATGCCGAACCTGGTTTTCCTGCTGTTTACCGCCGCGCTGCTCGGGCTGGCCTGGTGGCTGCGCGGCCGTGAAAAACAGGCGCCGAAAGCCGCCGACGAACCCATCGTGCAGGAGAATACTCAGGCCGCGGAAGCCAGCTGGGCTGATGTCCAGTTGGAAGATCCGCTGGGCATGGAAGTGGGTTACCGGCTGATCCCGATGGTCGATTTTCAGCAAAATGGCGAGCTGTTGGGGCGTATCCGCGGGATCCGCAAGAAATTCGCCCAGGAGATGGGCTATCTGCCGCCGGTGGTACATATTCGCGATAACCTTGAACTGGCGCCCGCCCGCTACCGCATTCTGATGAAAGGAGTGGAAATCGGCAGCGGCGAAGCGCAGCCGGGGCGCTGGCTGGCGATTAACCCCGGCAACGCCATCGGCGAGCTGGCGGGGGATAAAACCATCGATCCGGCCTTCGGTCTGGAGGCGGTGTGGATCGATAGCGCGTTGCGCGAGCAGGCGCAAATCCAGGGCTATACGGTTGTTGAGGCCAGTACGGTGGTGGCGACCCATCTCAACCATCTCATCGGCCAGTTCGCCAGCGAGCTGTTTGGCCGCCAGGAGACGCAGCAACTGCTCGATCGCGTGTCGCAGGAGATGCCGAAGCTGACCGAAGATTTCGTACCGGGCGTGGTGTCGCTGACCACGCTGCATAAGGTGTTGCAGAATCTGCTGGCCGAGCGGGTATCGATCCGCGATATGCGTACCATTATCGAGACGCTGGCGGAGCATGCGCCGACGCAAAGCGATCCCTACGAGCTGACCACCGTCGTGCGCGTGGCGCTGGGGCGGGCGATTGCCCAGCAGTGGTTCCCCGGCAATGGCGAAATTCAGGTTATCGGTCTGGATACCCAACTGGAACGACTGCTGCTACAGGCGCTGCAGGGAGGCGGCGGTCTCGAACCGGGCCTTGCCGACCGCCTGCTGGAGCAGGCGCGGCAGGCGCTGCAGCGCCAGGAGATGCTTAGCGCGCCGCCGGTGCTGTTGGTTAACCACGCGCTGCGCCCGCTGCTGGCGCGTTTCCTGCGTCGTAGTCTGCCGCAGATGGCGGTGCTTTCCAACCTGGAGATCAACGACGATCGCCAGATTCGCATGTCCTCAACCATTGGAGCGGCCTGATGACGCGCTATCTTCCTTTATTGTGCCTTTTATTGCCGGTTGCCGCCGGCGCGGCGTCGGGCTCATGGATTGCCGAAGGGCCCGGCGTCACTCTTGAACAGGGCGGGATGAGTGATTCTTCCGCCGCGCTGCTGCCGCCCAATACGCTGCCTGGCGGCAATGCGCGCATCGAGACCGTTAGCTGGCGCTATCGTCTGCTGTCAGCGGAGCCGGCGGGGCTGCAGGTGCATTTGTGTAGCCTGAATCGCTGTATTCCGCTGACCAGCGCCAGCGGCACCAGCCACGCGTTGGCCGGCGAGGCGGCAGAAGGGCCGCTGCGTTTTGTCTATTCCGTACAGACCCGCGGGCCGTTAAACCCGCCGCTGCGGGCGATTGCCAATCAGGTTATCGTTAATTATCAGTAGTTGCGGGGAAAAGTTTTGTATTAATACAGAGCACATTGCGCTCCCGAAATGTCTTCCGCGTTATGTCTCTCCTGGCGCAGGGAGCGCACAGGGGGCGGCCAATCGCCGCCGCCCCCTGTACCCCCGGGCTCTGGCCGCCAAAATCGCCACTTCGTGGTACCTTCGACTTATCCCGTCAGGCTTCGGGACGGGCCGAGGCAGCGTCCTTGCAAAACACGGCCCTCAGCCCGCATCCATGCGGGCTGCCCCGGCCTTCCGGGAACGTCTCAGCGATTTTGAGGCCACCAACACCGGCAGTTTCAGTAGCCATGGGGACAAGATAGAGATCTTAAGCTCACAATAGCACGGACCGTAGGCCGGATAAGGCGTAGCCGCCATCCGGCGCGAAAATGGCTCGTTACCCGCGGTTATTGCCCGGCGGCGCTACGCTTGCGCGGGCCTACAGATCACATGCCGGCGTAGGTCAGGTAAGCGTAGCGCCACCTGACAAAAAACGGCGCTACGGGTAATCGTCACCAGCGGGGAAAATACAGAGAAAGGCGTTCAGACGCCGATTTTACGGCCCAGCAGACTCGCGGCGCGCGACTGGCCATCCGGCCCGTACAGCGATTTATTATTCTGGCTAAGAATTGCCAGCGCCTGCTGGTTATGGGCGATCTGTTGATTGAGCAACAGGCCGTTATGCTGATTCTTTTCACGCAGGCTCTGGCTTAACTGCTGGATCTGCCGCCAGCTTTCGCCGAAGCTTTCATGTTTGGGGTAAGGCGCGTGTAGCGCAAGGTTGGCTTCCAGCGCCGGCCGCTGTTGCTCAAGCCAGGCCACCGTCGCCAGCAGCTGGCTCTTGCTATCGGTGATGCGCTGCAGCGCCACGCCGGGCAGCTCATCCGCACACAGCAACTGTTGCTCTTGCGCCAGCACGTCATCCAGCGTCCGCAGGGTTTCCGCCAGTTTATCCAGCAGAGTGCGTAATCTGTCCATCATCAGGCCTTATCTGTTTTGATACCGGCAAGGCGCTGGATATCGTTGTGCGCATCCTGCAGCAGGGCGTCGGCGATTTTGCCCGCGTCCATTTTCAGTTCGCCGCTGCGAATCGCCTGTTTGATGGCCTCAACCCGGTTCATATCAATATCCTGGGTGCCTGGCTGCATCAGCCGCGCCTGCGCATCGCTCAGTTTCACTTTGGTGGCGCTAACGGCGGTTTCCGCCACGGCGGCCTTACGCGGCTGAAGCGGGTTGTCGGCCGTGGTTTCACGCGGCTGCACCGTGGAAACCGGCTGTAACCGCTGGGTGCGATCGATACTCATGGTCCATCTCCAAAATGGGTTTCTAATGGGGTTATCGGCAGGGGCTGGCAAACCTTTACTTTTTTATAACGTAATACGGATGGATCCATCCTCCCCGGCGATACCGCTGACGATTTTGCCGGAAACCATGCGCACGCGCACGCTATCTTCGGCCGCCGCGTTATTCATCGCCTTACCGGCACCGCTGATGCTAAAGCCGTCGCCCTCGGCCATGACCTGCACCGGCTGACCGGCTTTGATCACCCAAGCGCGACGCAGCATCGACAGCGTCAGCGGTTGCCCTGGGCTGATATTCCGCAGCGTCACCGCGCCCAGCGCTTTCTTGCTGTCGGTCAGCGTACGCGGCGGCAGGGTATCGAGCCTGCCTGATTTTAGCACCACATCCGCCGGGGTCAGCGGCGTTCCGCCGCTAATACCGCGCGCCGCCGTCAGATAACGGCCAAATACCTGTACCTGGGTCTGAATAAACCGCCGCTCCTGTCCGCAGCGGGCGGAGACGCTGATATTGCCGCCGATTCGCGCATTGGGCGCCAGCGACAGCTGCGGTAATTCACACGGCGGCCACTGGGCGGGCGGCGTGCGCACCAGCACTTTCACCTGCACGGCATTATCGTTGAATTTACTTTTAATGAAGCTTTCGATTTGCGTCGCCAGCGTGTCGGCGCGGGCGCTCAGGCTGCACAGCAGGCCGACCAGCAGGATTTTACTTTTCATCGCGTTCCCCTCACGCCACCCGGAAAGGGGTTAAGTGTAACGGCTGCCCTGAGGGACTAAACAGATAAATAGCACTCCATTTTGCCCCTATTCCCGCGATAGGTTGGCGCAGGGGGCGTTTATGCTGTCGGCTCCAAATTCTAACCTTGCGGAGGGAGCATGCTCGACAAACTGGACGCTGCTCTGCGTTTTGGCCAGGAGGCGCTGAACCTGCGCGCCCAGCGCCAGGAAATACTGGCCGCCAATATCGCCAACGCAGACACGCCGGGCTATCAGGCGCGGGATATCGATTTCGCCAGCCAACTGAATAAAGTCCTGCAACAGGGGCGGGTAAACGGCAACGGCATGGCGCTGAACCTGACGGCGGCGCGTCATATTCCGGCGCAAACCATGCAGCCGCCTGAGCTGGATCTGCTGTTTCGGGTGCCGGACCAGCCGTCGATGGACGGCAACACCGTGGACATGGATCGCGAACGCACCAACTTCGCTGACAACAGCCTGAAATATCAGACCGACCTGACGCTGCTCAACGGTCAGATCAAAGGGATGATGTCGGTGCTGCAACAAGGATAAGGCGAATGTCTTTACTCAATATTTTTGATATCTCCGGCTCGGCGCTCTCGGCCCAGTCGCAGCGGATGAACGTCAGCGCCAGCAATATGGCCAACGCCGATAGCGTCACCGGCCCGGATGGCGAACCCTATCGCGCGAAGCAGGTGGTGTTCGAAGTGGCCGCGGCGCCGGGGCAGCAGACCGGCGGCGTGCGCGTCTCACAGGTGGTTGACGATCCGGCGCCCGCGCGGATGGTTTATCAACCGGGTAATCCGCTGGCCGATGCTAAGGGCTACGTGCGGATGCCGAATGTCGATGTGGTGAGCGAAATGGTTAACACCATCTCCGCCTCCCGCAGCTATCAGGCCAACGTCGAAGTGCTCAACACCACTAAGTCGATGATGATGAAAACCCTGACGCTGGGTCAGTAACCGGAGATCCCGATGGCTATCGCCGCAACCACCAATGAATCGACCAATAACGCGGTTCTTGATTCCGCCAGCAAAAGCAGCACCAGCCAGGATTTGCATAACAGCTTCCTGACGCTGCTGGTGGCGCAGTTGAAAAATCAAGACCCGACCAACCCGATGCAGAACAACGAGCTGACCTCGCAGCTGGCGCAGATTAATACCGTACAGGGCATCGAAAAACTCAACACCACCCTTGGCGCGATCTCCGGGCAGATCAACAGCAACCAGTCGCTGCAGGCCAGCGCGCTGATCGGCCACGGCGTGATGGTACCGGGTAATAACATTCTGGTCGGCAGCAAAGAAGGCCAGGTCAGCACCACGCCGTTTGGCGTCGAACTGGAGCGCGCCGCCGATCAGGTCACGGCAACCATTACCAACGCCAACGGCCAGGTGGTGCGGACCATTGAGATTGGCGGCCTCACCGCCGGGGTGCACGCCTTTACCTGGGACGGCTCGCTGGATGATGGTACCGCCGCGCCGGACGGCGCCTATAAAGTGGCGATTAACGCCAAGGGCAACGGCGAGCAGCTGGTGGCGCGCAGCCTGCACTTCGGCATGGTTAACGGCGTGATTAACGACAGCAACGGCGCGAAGCTGGATCTCGGCCTTGCCGGTAACGCCAGTCTCGAAGAAGTGCGGCAGATCCTGTAATTCGCACCTGATTTTATCGATATCCTCAATATTTGGAGAGTAACATGGCCTTTTCTCAGGCAGTCAGCGGCTTAAATGCGGCGGCCACCAATCTCGACGTGATTGGCAACAATATCGCTAACTCCGCTACCGCGGGTTTCAAATCCGGCAGCGTGTCGTTCGCCGATATGTTCGCCGGTTCGCAGGTCGGACTGGGGGTTAAAGTCTCCGGAATCACCCAGAACTTTAAAGGCGGCACCACTACCGGCACCAGCCGCGCGCTGGATGTGGCGATTAACGGCAACGGTTTCTTCCGCATGCAGGATAAAGACGGCGGTATTTTCTATACCCGCAACGGCCAGTTTAAGCTGGACGAAAACCGTAATTTGACCAATATGCAGGGGCTGCAGCTGACCGGCTATCCGGCCGCCGGCACGCCGCCGACCATTCAGCAGGGCGCCAACCCGGTACCGCTGAGCATTCCCGAAGGGATGATGAACGCCAAAGCATCGACTTCCGGCGAAATGGTCGCCAACCTCAAGTCGACGCATAAAGTGCCGGAGAACAAGACCTTCGACCCGGCGAAGCAGGACAGCTACAACTACGTCAACACCATCACCGCCTACGATTCGCTGGGTAACGCCCACAACATCAACGCCTATTTCGTGAAAACCGACGATAACAAATGGCAGGTCTATACCCAGGACGGCAGCGCGGCTGCGGTCAGCGCGGGCACCATGGAGTTCAATACCAGCGGCAACCTGGTGAGCGTTAACGGTCAGGCGGGCGAGTTCAGCATGACCATTCCGATGAGCGCCAAAGACGGCGCACCGGCGCAGAACTTCACGCTCAGCTTCGCCGGTAGTATGCAGCAGAACGTCGGTAGCGATTCGGTGAGTAAAGTGGCGCAGGATGGTTATGCCGCCGGCGAATACACCAACTTCCAGATTAACGATGACGGTACCGTCGTCGGTATCTACTCCAACCAGCAGACCCAGGTCCTGGGGCAGATTGTGATGGCCAACTTCTCCAACCCGGAAGGGCTGGCGTCGCAGGGCGATAACGTCTGGCAGGAGACCGGCGCGTCCGGCCAGCCACGCGTAGGACTCTCCGGCGGCGGCGGTTTTGGCAAGCTGACCAGCGGCGCGCTGGAGTCGTCCAACGTCGACCTGAGCCAGGAGCTGGTGAACATGATCGTCGCCCAGCGTAACTATCAGTCCAACGCCCAGACCATCAAGACGCAGGATTCGATCCTGCAGACGCTGGTCAGCCTGCGCTAACGGAACTGAGTTATGGATCACGCGATTTATACCGCGATGGGCGCCGCGCGCCAGACGCTGGAGCAGCAGTCGATTACCGCCAACAATCTCGCCAACGCCTCGACGCCGGGCTTTCGCGCCCAGCTCGCCGCGCTGCGCGCGGTGCCGGTAGACGGGCCGAGCCTCGCCACCCGCACGCTGGTGGCGGCCTCGACGCCGGGCGCCGATATGAGCCAGGGGGCGCTGAACTACACCGGGCGCCCGCTGGACGTGGCGCTGCAGCAGGACGGTTTTCTGGCGCTCAGCCTGCCGGGCGGCGGCGAAGCCTATACCCGCAACGGTAGCATTCAGGTTTCGGCCAACGGTCAACTAACGGTGCAGGGGATGCCGCTGCAGGGCGACGGCGGGCCGATTGAGGTGCCGCCGTCGGCGGAAATCACTATCGCCGCCGACGGCACCATTTCGGCGCTGAATCCCGGCGATCCGCCGAACACCATCGCGCAGATTGGCCGCCTGAAGCTGGTGAAAGCCGATGCGCGCGAAGTGATGCGCGGCGATGACGGCCTGTTCCGCCTGACCCCGGAAACCCAGCAGCGCCGCGGCAACCAGTTGGCCAACGACCCGCAGGTGCGGGTCATGCCGGGCGTGCTGGAGGGCAGTAACGTCAAGCCGATGGAGACCATGGTCGATATGATCGCCAACGCCCGTCGCTTTGAAATGCAAATGAAGGTCATCCACAGCGTGGATGAGAACGAACAGCGGGCGAATTCTCTGCTGTCAGTAAGCTGATAGCCAGTCGGCCCGCGGCCAAAGGAAATAACCAATGATTCCCTCTTTATGGATTGCGAAAACCGGTCTTGATGCGCAGCAGACCAATATGGACGTGATCGCCAACAACCTGGCGAACGTCAGCACCAACGGTTTTAAACGCCAGCGCGCGGTGTTTGAAGACCTGCTGTATCAGACCATGCGTCAGCCGGGGGCGCAGTCCTCCGAACAGACCACGCTGCCTTCCGGCCTGCAGATCGGTACCGGCGTGCGCCCGGTCGCCACCGAACGTCTGCATAGCCAGGGTAACCTGTCGCAGACCAACAACAGCAAAGACGTGGCGATTAAAGGCCAGGGCTTCTTCCAGGTGCTGCTGCCGGACGGCAGCCAGGCCTACACCCGCGACGGCTCGTTCCAGATCGATCAGAACGGCCAACTGGTGACCGCCAGCGGTTTCCAGGTGCAGCCGGCGATCACTATTCCGGCCAACGCGTTGACCATTACCATCGCCCGCGATGGCATCGTGAGCGTCACCCAGCAAGGTCAGACCGCCGCCCAGCAGGTCGGGCAACTGACGTTAACCACCTTTATTAACGACAGCGGCCTCGAAAGCGTGGGCGAGAACCTGTACCAGGAAACGGAGAGCTCCGGCGCGCCGAATGAGAGCACGCCGGGCCTGAACGGCGCCGGCATGCTCTACCAGGGTTATGTCGAGACCTCTAACGTCAACGTGGCGGAAGAGTTGGTCAACATGATCCAGACCCAGCGCGCCTATGAAATCAACAGCAAAGCGGTTTCGACGTCGGATCAGATGCTGCAGAAGCTGACCCAGCTGTAATCTTTGATGACGGGCGTCGCCTGCCGCGCCCGTCGCTTTTTTGGTGTAACAAAGGCGATACCCCGTGGTAACCACACATTCGATGGCCACCCTGCCGCGCCAGGGACAACGCTTGCTGGCGGGCATGGTGATGCTGACGCTGAGCGGCTGCGCGTACATTCCGCATAAACCGTTGGTCGATGGCTCGACCTCGGCGCAGCCCGCGCCGCCGACCGCGCCGGTACCGAACGGCTCTATTTTTCAGGCCGCGCAGCCGATGAACTACGGCTATCAGCCGCTGTTTGAAGACCGCCGCCCGCGCAACGTTGGCGACACGCTAACCATCGTGCTGCAGGAAAACGTCAGCGCCAGCAAAAGTTCTTCCGCCAATGCCAGCCGTAACGGTTCCAGCAAGTTTGGCGTCGCCACCGCGCCGCGCTACTTAGACGGCCTGCTGGGCAACGCCCGCGCCGATATGGATATTTCCGGCGATAACAGTTTCGGCGGCAAAGGTGGGGCGAATGCCAATAACACCTTCAACGGCACCATTACCGTCACCGTTAATCAGGTACTGAGCAACGGCAACCTGCACGTGGTGGGGGAAAAACAGATCGCCATTAACCAGGGCACCGAATTCATTCGCTTCTCCGGGGTGGTTAACCCGCGCACCATCAGCGGTAGCAACTCGGTCACCTCAACGCAGGTGGCGGACGCGCGCATCGAGTATGTCGGCAACGGCTACATCAATGAAGCGCAGACGATGGGCTGGCTGCAGCGGTTCTTCCTCAACGTCTCCCCGTACTAATGGGCGGGCCATTTGCGGTGTTACTGAAAAGAGATTCACATGGTTAAAAAACTCATCATTGCGCTATTAATCGGCGCGGCCAGCTTACCGGCGACGGCGGAGCGTATTCGCGATCTGGTGACGGTACAGGGCGTGCGCGATAACGCCTTAATCGGCTACGGCCTGGTGGTGGGGCTCGACGGCTCCGGCGACCAGACCATGCAAACGCCGTTTACCACCCAAAGCCTGAGCAACATGCTATCGCAGCTCGGCATTACCGTGCCGCCCGGCACCAACATGCAGCTAAAAAACGTCGCCGCGGTGATGGTCACGGCGAAGCTGCCGCCCTTCGCGCGCGCGGGGCAGAATATCGATGTGGTGGTCTCATCAATGGGCAACGCTAAAAGCCTGCGCGGCGGGACCTTGCTGATGACGCCGCTCAAAGGGGTGGATAACCAGGTTTATGCGCTGGCCCAGGGCAACGTGCTGGTGGGCGGCGCCGGCGCGGCGGCGGGCGGCAGCAGCGTACAGGTCAATCAGTTGGCTGGCGGACGCATCAGCAACGGCGCCACCATCGAGCGCGAACTGCCGACTACTTTCGGCAGCGGCGGGGTGCTCAACCTGCAGCTCAATGATGAAGATTTCACCCTCGCGCAGCAGATTAGCGATGCGATTAACCGCCAGCGCGGCGGCGGCACCGCATCGCCGCTCGATGCGCGTACCATTCAGGTACTGGTGCCGCAGGGCAATAGCTCGCAGGTGCGATTCCTCGCCGAGATCCAGAATATCAACGTTAACGTTGGCGCCATGGATGCCAAAGTGATTATCAACTCGCGTACCGGTTCGGTGGTGATGAATCGCGAGGTGATTCTTGATTCCTGCGCGGTGGCTCAGGGTAACCTGTCGGTGGTGGTCGACCGACAAACCAGCGTCAGCCAGCCGACGACGCCGTTCGGCGGCGGCCAGACGGTGGTCACGCCGAATACCCAGATTTCAATGCAGCAGCAGGGCGGTTCGCTGCAGAAAATCAACGCCAGCGCCAACCTCAACAACGTGGTGCGCGCGCTGAACGCGCTGGGGGCGACGCCAATCGACCTGATGTCGATTCTGCAAGCCATGCAAAGCGCCGGCTGCCTGCGCGCCAAACTGGAAATTATCTAATGGCCAGCGATGTTATGGCGATGTCGGGCGCCGCCTATGACGCCCAGGCGCTGAACGGCCTGAAGCGCGATGCCGCCGCCGATCCGCAGGGCAACCTCAAGCAGGTGGCGCAGCAGGTCGAAGGCATGTTTGTACAGATGATGCTAAAGAGCATGCGCGCCGCGCTACCGCAGGATGGCGTACTCAGCAGCGACCAGACCCGGCTCTATACCTCGATGTACGATCAGCAGATTGCCCAGCAGATGTCGCAAAAGGGATTAGGGCTGGCCGACATGATGGTCAAGCAGATGAGCAATGCCAACGCGGTCCCCAGCGAAACGGCGGGCACCGCGCCGATGGCGCTGGATAATGAGGTGCTGCAGACGCTGCCGAATCAGGCGCTGGAGCAGATGATCCGCCGGGCGCTGCCGAAAGCGCCGCCAGCCGCCGCGCCGCTATCGCTCAACAACGGCAACTTCGTTGCCCGTCTGTCAATGCCGGCGCGTGCCGCCAGTGAGCGCAGCGGGATCCCGCATCAGCTGATAGTCGCCCAGGCGGCGCTGGAATCCGGCTGGGGGCAGCGCGAAATCCCGACCGCTGACGGTACCCCGAGCTACAACCTGTTTGGTATTAAGGCCGGGGGCAACTGGAAGGGGCCGGTTACCGAGATCACCACCACCGAATTTGAACAGGGGGTGGCGAAGAAGGTGAAGGCCAAATTCCGCGTCTACGATTCGTATTTCTCGGCGATCGCTGATTACGTCAAGCTGCTGACCAACAACCCGCGTTATGCCTCGGTTGCCGAAGCGTCCACTCCGGAGCAGGCGGCGCACGAGCTGCAGCGCGCGGGCTACGCCACCGACCCGCAGTACGCCAGCAAGCTGGTCAGCGTGATTCAGCAGATGAAGCACGCCGGGGCGCAGGCGGTGAAAGCCTATGCCGCGGATATTAACGATCTGTTCTAGGTTCGAAGGTCGCGCCTTCTCCCGGCTCGCGCTCCCGGTTAATTCTGCTGCGATATGTTTTCCCGGAGGCGGCGCATTGCGCCTTGTCCGGGCTACCACATCGCACAGTGCTGTAGCCCGGTAAGCGGTAGCGCCATCCGGCATAAAAGCGGCTGCGGAATTTTGCAGGCAGATTTACTCAAGTTTTTACTTCTCTGACCGATAACAAGGGCAAGCTGAGCGAATTGACTTGGCAGCATAAGGAACCCTGATGTCCAATAGCTTAATCAATACGGCGATGAGCGGACTGAATGCGGCGCAGGTGGCGCTCAGTACCGTCAGCAACAATATCTCTAACTACAACGTGGCGGGTTATAACCGGCAGACGGCGATTCTGGCCCAAAACGGCGGCCTGGCCACTATGAACGGTTTTATCGGTAACGGCGTGACCGTGACCAGCGTCAACCGCGAATATAACCAGTTCATCACTAATCAGCTGCGCGGCGCGCAGAGCGCGGCCGGTTCGCAGAACGCCTACTACGAAAAGATTTCGCAGATCGATAATCTGCTGGCCAGCAAAACTAATACCCTGTCGGGGAGCCTGCAGGATTTTTTCACCAATTTGCAGAACCTGGTGAGCAACGCCGGCGACGACGCGGCGCGCCAGACGGTGCTGGGTAAGGCTAACGGCCTGGTCAACCAGTTTAATAATACCGATAAATATCTGCGCGACATGGACAGCGGCGTTAATCAGCAAATTAACGACACCGCCCAGCAGATTAACAGCTATAGCCAGCAGATTGCCCGTCTTAACGATGAGATTACCCGCCTGCGCGGCAGCGCCAGCGGCGAACCGAACGCGCTGCTCGATCAGCGCGATCAGCTGGTTAGCGAACTCAACCAACTGGTGGGCGTTCAGGTAACCCAGCAGGACGGCGACGCTTATACCGTCTCCTTCGCCAACGGCCTGACCCTGGTGCAGGGCAACAACAGCTATCAGGTGGAAGCGATCCCTTCCAGCAGCGACCCTTCGCGCCTGACTCTCGGCTATAACCGCGGCAGCGGCGCCAGCGAAGTGCCGGAAGGGCAGATCACCAGCGGCAGCCTGAGCGGCGTGCTGCGTTTTCGCAGCGAGACGCTGGACGGCGTGCGCAATCAGCTCGGGCAACTGGCGCTGGCGATGGCCGATAGCTTTAACCAGCAGCACCGCGAGGGCTTCGATCTCAACGGTGAGCAGGGGGGCGATTTCTTCAGCTTCAGCGGCGCGCGGGTGGTTGATAACACGCGCAATACCGGCGATGCCTCGCTGTCGGTCTCCTATACCGATACCAGCAAGGTAAAAGCCAACGACTACCGCGTGGAGTATGACGGCGCCAACTGGCAGGTCAGCCGTCTGCCGGACAACGTCAAAGTCAACGCCACCGCCGGTAAAGATGCAGACGGTAACCCGACGCTGAGCTTTGATGGTCTCGAAGTCAGCATTGATGGCAACCCGCAGCAGAAAGATAGCTTTACGGTGAAGCCGGTCAGCGACGTGGCGGGCAACCTGAAAGTGGCGATTACCGATTCAGCGAAAATCGCCGCCGCCGGTAAAGATGACAGCGGCCGCGGCGATAACGATAACGCTAAAAAACTGCTCGACCTGCAGACCAAAAACCTGGTGGATGGCAAAGCGACGCTCAGCGGCGCCTACGCCGGGATCGTCAGCGGCGTGGGCAACCAGACCGCCGCCGCGAAGGTGAGCAGCGAATCGCAGTCCAGTATCGTCACCCAACTGGCCCGTCAACAGCAGTCGCTCTCCGGGGTAAACCTCGACGAAGAGTATGGCGAGCTCCTGCGTTTCCAGCAGTACTACATGGCGAACGCCCAGGTGATCCAGACCGCCAGCTCGCTGTTCGACGCGCTGCTGAATATTCGTTGATTGTATTGAGGAACTGACAGCATGCGCATGAGCACCAGCATGATGTACCAACAGAACATGACCGGCATCACCGGCAATCAGTCGCTGTTTATGAAGGCCGCCGAGCAGCTTTCAACCGGCAAGAAGGTGATTAATCCCTCCGACGATCCGCTGGCGGCATCGCGGGCGGTGATGCTGTCGCAATCGCAGGCCGAGAACAATCAGTACACTCTGGCGCGCACATTCGCCCGCCAGAGCGTATCAATGGAAGAGACCGTGCTTTCCGGAGCCACCTCGACGATATCTGATATCAAGGCGCTGATCGTTAACGCCGGCGGCACCGAGAGCGATAACGACCGCGATTCGCTGGCGACCCAGCTACAGGGGCTGAAGGATCAACTGCTCAACCAGGCCAACAGTACCGATGGCAACGGACGCTACCTGTTTGGCGGCTATGAGAATGATAAGCCGCCGTTTGTCGATACTAACGGCAAGATTAGCTATCAGGGCGGCAATAAAACCGTGGAACAGAAGGTTGACGCCAACCGTACGATGACCATCGGCCATACCGGTAATTCAGTATTTATGGCGCTGACCAGCAATCCGAAGCCGGAGCCGGACGGCAGTGCGCCGGTCGCCGATGTGTTCGCCAGTATCGATATTGCGCTGGAGGCGTTGAAAACGCCGCTGCAGGGGGCCGATGACGCCACCAAACAGCAGGTGAACGATGCGCTGGCGAAGGCCAACCGCGGCCTCGATAACTCCTACAACAAGGTATTAAGCGTGCGCGCTGAGCTGGGCAATCAGCTACAGGAGATGGATCAGCTCGATAGCATCGGCAAAGAGCGTGATATGACCAACCAGCTGCAGATGAGCGCCCTGACCGATGCTGACCTGGCGGAATCTATCTCTTCTTATTTTATGCAGCAGGCGGCGCTGCAGGCATCTTATAAAACCTTCAGCGATATGCAGGGCATGTCGCTGTTTCAGATGAATCGCTAATCACGAATAACCACTTTTTCATTTAGCACCTTGGCACCACATCCCGTTCTCTCTGTGTACGCGGGGTGAGGTGCCCTTTTTTTCGGGGGCCTGATTAGAGAAGAGAGCGGGTGGGCTCTCAGCGACAAACTCACCACATCGTAGCGTGTAAACTCAAACCGGATCCCAACCTTCACACCGTATCCTCTTCAGGAGAATCCAGGATGTTTACTCATATGCGTATCGCCAAACCCGTCACCGATCTTGCACGGTCCTGTTTGATGTACTGCCAGGGACTGGGCTTACACAAAATTGCTGAATTCAACGATCACGATGGTTTTAATGGAATAATGTTAGGGCGACAGGGGCTCGGCTGGCATATAGAATTTACCTGGTGCCAGTATCATCCCGTGCAACCCTTGCAGACGGAGGAAGATTTACTCGTGCTGTATTACCCGGATAAGAAGGAGTGGTCGGATGCTTGCGCCAGAATGCGCGAAGCGGGCTTTACCTTGACGAATTCTTTTAACCCTTACTGGGATGTCAATGGCCAAACGTTCGTTGATCCAGATGGCTACAGGGTGGTGCTCCAGAATAAAGCGTGGGGATAAAGACTCGCGCCTCAATGCGCTAATTCTTCCTCAGCAAGCCCCAATACAGGGATGTTCATTTAAACAGTCTAATGCCCTTCGCCATAATTTTTTTAAATTCAGGGCATTGCATATGTTCCGGCGCAGTACAGCGGGCAGCGTGTTTTAGCCCCTGGCTTAACAGCTGTAACCGACGAATGGTGTTATCAATTTCCTGCGCGCGCTGCTCAAGCCGTTGGTTATCAATGGCTATCTTGCCGTCAGCGTTAAATATCCCGGCTATTTCAGAAAGCGAAAAGCCGGCGGCCTGTCCCAGCACGATCAGTTCCAGCTTGTTCAGCACATTTTCATGGTACTGCCTTCGCAGACCATGACGACCAATCGGTTTGATCAAACCTTTCTTTTCATAAAAACGCAGCGCTGAAGGCGTAATGCCGGACAGCGTCGCGACCTCGCGGATATCCAGTTCTTTCATGATTGACTTAAACCTCACTTTAAGTTGCACACTGGTCAACAGAGTAGCATTGGCTCATAAAAAGGAAGAATAAATTGAAGATGATTGTTGCTGTGCAAATTTTGCTGACGGGCCTCGGCGCCACGTTAGTCATGGATTTATGGTCGCTCTTTCAGAAGCATATACTCAAGATTGCGCCGCTGAACTATGCGCTGGTCGGTCGCTGGGCGTTATGGCTTTCGCGGGGGAAAGTGCGGCATAACACCATCGCCGCAACCCCTCCGCTAGAGGGTGAGCGTTTTATCGGCTGGTTATGCCATTATCTGATCGGTATCGCTTTTGCGGCGGTGCCGCTTGTGTTGAGCGGCGCCGATTGGTTTTATGCCCCCACTCTGGCGACAGCGCTGTTGTCAGGGGTCGTAACCTTATTCGCGCCGTTCTTGATCCTGCAGCCCGCATTTGGTTTTGGCGTCGCGGCCTCACGGACTCCCCGACCGTGGCTGGCGCGTTCGCTGAGCCTGGTGGCGCACCTGGCCTACGGCATCGGGCTGTATCTGGCGGCGAGCGCTTACAGAGTTATGGCGATGTCAGCTGATCTTTAATCTCATCAAACAGGGCAATTAAATGATCGGCCACCACTCTGACGCGCCGCGAGTGGGCTAAATCGGAATGCATCACCAGCCATAGGGTTTGGTCGACGCCGATATCCGCATTCACGCACTGCAGGCCATTTTTCCGCGCCATAAAGTGTGGCAACACGCCCAACCCCAGGCCGGCTGAAACCGCCGACAGCTGCGCCAGCAGCGTGTTGGCTTCCACCCGGCACGGCCTGCCGCGAAGCGTCCGAGTTATCCAGCGCGCGGCGGGCAGATGCTGGTGTGATTCTGGCCAGCCTATGTAGTGAGCGTGATTGAACGCGACGTCGGTAGAGCCTGCTTGTCCGGTATCGGCGCTGTACAGACCAAACCCCACCTTCCCGAGACGCTTCAGCGTCAGGTTGCCGCTTTCCGGTTTGACCATTCGAATGGCTAAATCGGCATCCCGTCGATGCAGGTTGACGGATTGCACGCCGCTGAGCACCTCGACCCGCAGGTCGGGATATTTTTCCATCAAGCCGTTGAGTGAAGGCAGAATAAAATGCGCCGCCAGATTGTCCGAGGTAGCCAGCCGGACCAGCCCGGCAACATTCCCCTGCAGCCTCGCCGTCTCGCCAAAAGCGAGCCCTGCATGCTCGAGCGCCTCTGCTCGCGCCAGCAGCGCCTCGCCATCATCCGTTAGCCGGTAGCCGCTTTGATGCCGGCTGAAAAGGGGGACGGCCAATGATTTTTCCAGCCGGTCGAGTCTTCTTGACAGGGTTGCGATGCCCATATCCATAGTTTCTGCCGCGCCGCTTAGCGTACCTGAGCGGGCCACAGCCAGAAAAATCCGCGTATCGTCCCAGTTAAAATCTGCTTTCATTATTTTCCATTTTTGGAAAACGGCTCTCCGTTTTCATGGCTATTTTATCACTTCTCCTGGAATGATACTGCACTGCACCTCAAGAGAAGGCAATAAGCAACGACGCGGAAACTCTAGCGTATCAGGCAAGCCAACTCCTTTTCAGCCATTTTCACCGGGATACAGAAGACATGAACGACCTTGTTTTACAGGCTAACCCAACGCCAATGCGCGCATGGTTCGCCGTAGCTGCGCTGGGCGTCAGCGCATTTTCGATTGTGACCAGCGAGCTGGCGCCGGTCGGTATGCTCAGCGCGCTGGCGAACGATTTGCATCAGTCGCAGGCGGGAGCGGGTCTTGCCGTCACCGCTTATGGCTGGGTAGCCGCGCTGGCCGCTTTACTGGCCGGCGCGATCCCCGCCAGGATTTCACGTAAGGCGTTGTTGATTGTGTTGATGTTAATCCTCGCATTTTCTTGTCTGGCGGCGACCCAGTCGCACACTATGCAGACATTTATGACGGCGCGGATGACAGGGGCGCTGGCGCATGGCGCATTCTGGGCGCTAATAGGCACCGTGGCGGTACAACTGGTACCGGTTGATAAACTGGGGCTGGCCACCTCGGTGATTTTCGCCGGTGTTTCGGCGGCCAGCGTGTTGGGCGTGCCGCTATCGAGCTTTATTGCCGACATGGTCGGCTGGCGACAGGCATTCAGCGCGATTTCACTGCTCTCACTAGCCACCGCCGTGGCTTTGCTCTGGACGCTTCCCACGCTGGCGGCTCCGCAGCCGTTGAGGCTGAAGGTTTACGTTGGGATAGTTAAGAATCCGCTACTGCTTTCATTGTTCGGCGCTACAGCCTGCGTTATTTCCGCGCATTTTGCAGCCTTCACCTATCTTGAGCCGTTGCTCACGCAAACCCGAGGTATACCGACATCGGCGATTTCCGCGCTGCTGCTGATGTCAGGACTTTCCGGGCTGCTGGGAAATATCATCGCCGGCAAACTCATCGATCGACATATCAGGTTGCTGATTATGACATCACTGCTGCTCAGCGCAGGCGCGCTGGGGATGCTGGGGATGAAGAGCCTGTCCTCGCTTCCTCTTTGGTTCACCGCGGTATTGCTCGGCATATGGGGCGCGGGCATGGCTATCGTGTTCGTTGGCTTGCAAACCTGGCTGCTACAAAGCGCAGGGGAGGCGACGCAGCCCGCATCCGCCTTATATGTCGCTATTTTCAATGCTGCCATCGGCACTGGCGCGCTTGTCGGCGGCCTGGTATCGGCAAGGTTTGGTCTTTCGTCACTGGCATTACTGGCGGCGGTGGCGATGATCTGCGGCATGGCGCTGGTCTGGAAGCTGAAAAGCCCAAGAGCGATATAACGCTTTACTCATCGAATAGTCATCGGTAAATGGACAACGTGAGCGGGTCTGGCAGACGTAAGGTTTGCCAGATATCTGGCTGCGACGGGTGGCGTTATTTTATAAATTATTGAAATTTAATTTATTTTTGTTTTTTCTCAACGTTCTCCTTCTTTACCGACTTTAAACATCTGTGATTCACCTCTTATTTACATCATTTAAACCAATCGTTAACTGGATAAAAACGCGACAGCCTCGTTATAGTAGTTTTGTAAAATAAAACACGGTTGTACATAGTACAACAAAGGCGAGGTGTTCATGGAGATCGTTACCGCACCGCATCTTGCGGTCAGAAACGAGTGGCTTGCGTTACATCGTGAGGCGCCACTACAACCCGAGCTGCCCATCATTGATGCGCATCATCATCTCTGGGATAGGCAAACCGGACGCTATCTCACCCATGAGTTCAGCGACGATATCCAGACCTCAGGGCATCGCGTTTACTCATCGGTCTACGTGCAGTGCCGCTCTATGCTGCGCCGCCACGGGCCGGAAACGTTGAAACCGCTTGGTGAAATCGAGTTTGCCAGCGGGATAGCCGCGATGTTCGCCAGCGGACATTATGCAAACGCTCTCGGATGTGAAGCCATCATCGGCGGCCTTAGCTTGCTGGCGGGCGATGCGATGCAGCCTGCCATCGAGAGCGCGCTGGCTTTATCAGGCGGGCGGTTGCGCGGAATGCGTAATCCACTGGCCTGGCATCCGGATCCGCGGGTCACGTCCAGCCCGGTTACGCCACCAGCAGGACTGGCGCTGAGCGACCCGTTCCGTCGGGGCGCTCTCTGCCTTGCGAAAAATGGATTGTCGCTTGATGTGTGGGTTTACCACACGCAACTGGATGAAATTGCCGAGCTGGCGCGGCACATACCAACGCTTCAGATTGTGCTCGATCACTGTGGCGGGCCAGTCGGCGTTGGACCCTATTCAGAAAGGGATCCAGACATGTTTCAGCAGTGGCGAAACAGTATGCGACATCTGGCGGAACTACCGAACGTATGCGTAAAAATTAGCGGATTTGGTATGACGGTCAGGGGATTTCCCTTCGCAGCGGCAGAAACACCGCCGGATTCGCAAATGCTGGCACAGGCCTGGCAACCGTGGTTTGAGACCATTGTTTCGCTTTTCGGTGCGGAACGCTGCATGTTCGCCAGCAACTTTCCGGTCGATAAAGGCATGTTCAGCTACGGCGTTTTCTGGAACGCCTGCAAACGCTTGGCGCAACAGATGTCCCCTGGCGAACAGGCGCAGTTGTTCTGGCGCACTGCCGCAACCTGTTATCGGTTAACCTCTGTGGAGAATATCAATGACCAGTAAAAGCGAGCTGAATCAATTTACTGCGACTAAATCGACGCCTGACACATTGCCACAACGCGTTGCTGAGAGGCGGACGCTGGCGTTGGGCGGCCTTGGCTGGACATTTGAAAGCTACGACTCCTTCCTGCTTTCGCTGCTATTGCCGGTACTGGGCGTGGTGTTCGGTATTAATAAAACCGAGCTTGGGCTGTTTATCAGCGTCACGGCCGGGGGGCAGATTATTGGCGGGATCCTGTTTGGTTTTATCGCCGACAAAATTGGCCGTGTAAAAACGGCGCTGACCTGTATCGCCATCTATTCACTCTTTTCCGGCCTGTTAGCCTTTACGCACGATCAACAACATTTCGCGCTTTTACGTTTTTGCGGCGCGCTGGGTATGGGCGGAATGTGGACATCGGGCGCGGCGCTGATTGCGGAAACCTGGCGGCCAGAGCGGCGCGCGCGCGGCGGGGCGCTGATGCAAATGGGGTTGCCCGTTGGCGCGATTCTGGCCATCAGCCTGACGGCAATCGTGAGCTCGGTTAATGGCGGCCTGGAGCAGGGCGCATGGCGCTATCTGTTTATGATCGGCGCGCTGCCGGTGTTCATTATGAGCGTGGTGGCCCGGTTCACGCCGGAATCGCAGGTTTGGCTTGCTCGTCAACAGGCGAAGGCGACGAGTAGTCAACCTGTCGCGAAGCTGGGTAAACACAATCTGAAAGGTCTGCTGCTGGCCTTTGTCTTTATCTTTTTTATTCAGTATCTGTTCTGGGGCGTATTTACCTGGACACCCACCTATCTGCGAGAAGTAAAACACCTGGATTTTCTGCACAGTCTGAAATTTGTACTTGCGCTGCAGGCTGGGGCCATCGCGGGTTTTCTGGTGTTTTCGGTGCTGGCAGATAAATGGGGACGCCGTCCGATGTTCCTGATTTATCTGTTAACGGGCGCCATTGCCGTCGCGCTTTACCTTGTGACCACTCAACCCTTCATTCTGATGGTGGCGATTTTCATGGCCGGTTTTGGTGTTAATGGTATTTTTGCGGGCTCGGGACCCTTCCTTGCAGAAATCATTGGAGACACGTCATCGCGCGGTTTCCTGATGGGGCTTGCCTACAATGGCGGCCGGCTGGGCGGATTTATCGCGCCGCTACTGATTGGCGCCGTCGCCAACGCCGGCGGTTTCACCGCGGGACTGGCGACGACCGTGGTCGCCTTCCTTGCGGCGATGCTGGTGGTGTGGCGAGCGCCGGAAACCAGGGGCATCAAGCTGAAGTAACGTATTTCATCTCTACATCGTTTTCCTGATAAACATAATGAAACCCTGCGAGGAAACAATGACCGATCAATTACCGAATAGCGCTATCGACAACGACGCGCTGGAAAAAGAGACCATGCGGCGGGTTATCTGGCGCATCCTGCCCTTTTTGATTGTCAGCTACCTGGTCTCGATTATTGACCGGGGCAATATTGGTATGGCGGCGCTACAGATGAATGAGGATCTGGGCTTGAGCAAGGCGGCTTTTGGCTTCGCCAGCAGCTTGTATTTTGTCGCCTACTTTATATTTGAAGTTCCCAGCAACCTGGCGATGCAGAAGGTGGGCGCGCGATTGTGGCTCCCGCGGATAATGATCAGTTGGGGCGTGGTATCGATGTGCATGGCGCTGGTGCAAAATACAACCTCCCTTTATATCGTGCGTTTTCTGCTGGGAGCGGCGGAAGCGGGCTTTTTCCCGGGCGTGGTGCTCTATCTTACCTGGTGGATCCCTTCGCGTTACCGTGCGCGCATTATTGCCTCTTTTATGGTGGCCATTCCGCTGGCTAACTTTATCGGTTCACCGCTTTCAGGGTTGATCCTGACGCTGGATGGCTGGTTCGGGTTACGCGGCTGGCATCTGTTATTCATCATTGAGGGGCTGCCTGCGGTGCTGCTGGGGATAGCCGCATTTTTTCTCCTGCGTGACCGCCCACATCAGGCTGGCTGGTTGAACGAGCGGCAGAAAGCGTGGCTGGAAAACACGCTTCAGGCAGAGCGCCAACAGCAGAAACAGATCGGTCACATCAGCACATGGCAACTGTTAAAGCATCGCCAAATCTGGCTGATGGCGCTGATATACGCGGGCGCGTCGTCTGCTGGCACCACGCTTAGCGTCTGGTCTCCACAGCTACTGAAGTCTTTCCATCTTGATAACCTGACTACCGGGCTGCTCAATGCCATCCCCTATGGTCTGGCCTCGGTGCTGATGATTGTCTGGGGGCGGAGTTCGGATCGCACCAATGAACGCCGCTGGCACACGGCTCTCACCCTCTTTATGATTGCGGCTGGCGTGTTCGCGGCGTTCATCAATCTGTCGCTGCCGATTACCATTGTTATTCTCAGTACCATATTAATTGGCGCTTATTCGGCGAAGGGGCCATTCTGGGCGCTGGCCTCAGGCTGGATGAGCAGCACGTCAGCCGCTGCGGGGCTGGCGGCAATCGGCGCGATAGCCAACCTGATTGGCGGAGTGGTGATGGTGAATGCCTATGGTGTGATTAGCGAACAGACAGGAAGCCATACGCTGGCGATGCTACCACTGGCTGGATTGTGCCTGGCAGGCGGCATCGCGGTGCTGATCATGGGACGCCGTTACTCGCAGCCTGCCGGTCAGGAAAAACCGGTCACCCATTAATAAGCACAGGCGGGATTTTTCCCGCCTTTTCAACATACGTTATTCTTGTATACCGTAAAACGTTTCGCAGAAGGATTTACTGGCCCCTAACTTGATCGACAGGCGGTTGGCCGTCTCGCGCATTAGCTGGCTGAGACCGCTCTCTTTACGGTCCGCAGTCAGACGCGATGACGGTCCTGTCAGCGCCAGTGCCGCGATGGGGTTATCGTGGACGCCAAAAACCGGCATCGCGAAGGCGGAGGTGTGCGGATCGCGCGCGCCAGAGGTATAGAACGGCAGCGTTTCTTCGTCTTCCGGCAGCGCCTCACCCAGTCCCCAATGACGTAAAACTTTGCTGATCGCGGAACCATCCAGTGGGAACTGGCTGCCGGGCAGGTTGCTATGGCGTAATCCCTCTGAAGCTTCGGCGCGGAACAGACACAGTCGTTGGCCGCCCTCTATCACATACCAGCTCGCGCTCTCACTGGAGGCCTGAGACAGCGCCTGCAATTCCGGCTGTACAATTCTCGCAAGCTGAAATGATTGCTCATAAAGCTTGCCGAGATAGAGCAGACGGTGGCCGAGCGTATAGGTGCCATCGTCATGCCGGATAATGTAGCTCATACGCTCAAGCGAATTCATTAAGCGATAAACGGTGGTTTTGTGGTATCCCGAAAGCTGGGCCAGCTCAGTTAACGTCAGGCTGTCATTACCCGGACGGAAGCAATCCAGTAAAGCGAGCGCCTTTTCAACGGCAATTACGCCTTCATTCCCCATCATTTTCTCCTTTTGGCCGAACAAAATTGTACCTGAATTTTGTGATTAACATCGTGTTTACATCACAAACACGCTCTCAGCGCTGGCGAAAAGAGAAGCAATGCTCGTATAGTTGTTTTATATAGTACATCTGTGTTGTATATAGTAAAACAAATGGAGACTAACCATGCCTGCATCACAACAGAAATTAATAAATGTGGATATTGAGCGCGTTAGCGCGGAGGAGGTCCGTCAGGCCGCTGAATATCAGGCGGCGATTCTCGCTGACGTGGCCGGACGCCGCGGCACATTACATGGCCGTATCAAGCCACTGGCGCCACATATGGCTGTGGCCGGCCCGGCGATTACCGTAGAGGTCCGCCCGGGAGATAACCTGGCGATTCACGCTGCGATGGCCGTCGCTAAACCTGGCGATGTGCTGGTGATAGACGGCAAAGGCGATCTCTCCTGCGCTTTACTCGGTGAGATCATGGCCACACAGGCGCAGGCCAGCGGCATCGCAGGTATCATCATTGACGGCGCAGTTCGCGATGCTGAAACCTTAAGTAAACAAAACTTTCCTGTTTTCGCTGCCGGTCTTAATCCGTGTGGTCCCACCAAGTTCATTCCCGGCCGGGTCAATCATGCTATCTCGGTCGCGGGCGCCGCGGTGCAGGCGGGTGACCTGGTGGTAGGGGATATTGACGGCGTGGTGGTTATCCCCCGCGATGAAGTACGCGCCATCATTGAGTTGGCGAAAGGTAAACTGGAAGGGGAAGTCAAACGTCTGTCGGCCATCCACGACGGCGATCTTCGCCCGCACTGGCTGGAGAACGCGTTGCGTCAGGCGGGTATGCTGAGCGAAGGGGAGGCATTGCCATGAGCGATAAAAAAGTCGTACTGGTAACCGGCAGCGATTTGGCTGAAGCCGCGTTCGGCATGCTGGAAGATTATGAACTCGTATTTGCTGGCCGCCAACCAACAGAAAACCAATTGATAGCATTATGTCAGCAGCATAATCCGGTCGCCATATTAGTGCGCTATGGCAAGATTACGGCATCTGTGATGGATGCCGCTCCGGCGTTGAAGGTCATTTCCAAGCATGGCAGCGGCATTGATGTCATTGACGTCGAAGCGGCGGCGGCGCGCGGCATTATGGTTCGCGCGGCGACAGGCGCTAACGCCGCGGCGGTTTCAGAACACGCCTGGGCATTAATTCTGGCCTGCGCCAAGTCAATCATTCCGCTTGACCGCCGCCTGCGCGAAGGGCACTGGGATAAATCGACGCATAGATCGCTCGAACTGGAGGGCAAAACGCTGGGGCTGATTGGTCTGGGCGCGATTGGCAGCCGCGTGGCGAAAATTGCCGGCGCCTTCGGTATGAAGGTGCTGGCTTACGATCCGTATGCCGCCACGGTTCCTCCCGGATGCGAACGTGTTGATGTACTCAAAGACCTTCTCACGCAGGCTGATGTTGTCTCCCTTCATTGTCCCTTAACGCAGCAAAATCGGGGAATGATAAATGCCGTTACCCTGGCACAGTGTAAACCCGGCGCCATCCTGGTCAATACCGCGCGGGGCGGATTAATCGACGATGCAGCGCTGGCAGCGGCACTAAAAGGAGGGGCGTTGCGCTGGGCGGCGCTCGATAGCTTTAACAGCGAACCACTCACCGCGCCGCACATCTGGGAGCGGGTCGAAAATGTCATTCTATCTCCGCACGTTGGCGGCGTAAGCGACGCCTCTTACGTCAAAATGGGTACCGCCGCCGCGGCCAATATTCTACAGGTAGTGCAGGATTCATCGCAGACTGAAACAGCGTACTAACTTGTCTTTCAGCAGCTCCGCTCTTTCGGGGCTGCTGTGCTTTTTGCAAAGAGCAAGATGAGTGATGCTGTGAGCAATGTTATTGCTCCGCAAAATTAACCAGCGCTTCGCCATCGAGGCGATAGCGGACCCATTCGCTTTGCGCCGCGGCGCCAATACTGAGGTAAAAATCAATGGCCGGCTGGTTCCAGTCCAGCACGCTCCACTCAAGGCGTCCGCAGCGGCGCGCAACCGCATACCGGGCAATGGTTTTTAGCAGCGCTCGACCCGCGCCCTGGCCGCGATAGTCCGGTGAGATATACAAATCTTCCATATAAATACCGTTGCGTCCGAGCCAGGTTGAATAGCTGGTGAAGAACACGGCATAGCCCGCCGTTTTACCGTCAATTTCGCAGATCAGCGCTTCGGTTTTACTGTCGTCGCCAAACAGGGTTTCGCGGATCTCTTCGGGGGTGGTGACCACTTCCTGCGGGGCTTTTTCGTACACCGCCAGTTCATAAATCATGTTGTAGATGGCGGAAGCGTCATCCGCACGGGCCTGTCTAATCGTAATACCCATAATTTTTCCTGTCGTTTTCACACGTTAACGATATTGATGACGCTAAGCATAGGGGGTATTGTCAGAAGAATTAAGTGCAATGAAATCACCCAATGATGAATATTATGCATCCGGCGCTCAGACGCCTCGATCTCAATCTGCTGCTCGTTTTTGATGCCATCTATCGCCACTGTTCCGTTCGTCTTGCCGCAGATGAGCTGGCGATGAGTACCTCCGCGTTGAGCCACGCGCTGTCGCGGCTGCGCGTGGGGCTGAACGATCCGTTGTTTTTTCGCGAAGGACATCGGATGTGCCCGAGCGTCTATGCCACTCAGCTCGCGCCCTCCATCGCTTCAGTATTGAAATTGCTTAATCAGGAACTCACGCGACAGCCAGAGTTTATTGCCGCCGACAGCACCGAGCGGATCCAGATAGCTATTACCGATTTCACCGCGTTATGCATTTTCCCTGCGCTGATGCAAAAGCTGCAGAGTGAAGCGCCGGGACTGCGTTTTGAACTCCGTTATTTGCCGCATAGCCCGGCGCTGACGGAGCTGCTGGCGGGAGAGGTGGATCTGGCGCTGGGCTTCAGCACCGCTGAAGATATCCGTCATCATGAACTGGAGGAAATTGACTGGTTTGAGGATGAGTACGTGGTTATCAGCAATACCCGTCGCACGGCGCTGACGCTGGCGGATTATCTCGCCGCGCGGCATCTGGTGGTCACGCCGTGGAATGAAAAGCAGGGAGTGTTGGATTTACGCCTGCAGGAATTAGGCTATACGCGGCAGATAGCGCTCAGAACCCCCTCGATGCTCAGCGCGCCGTTTATTGTGGCGCAAAGCGATCTGTTAATGGCGATTCCTCGTTATGCCGCAGAGAAGTTCCTTCATGCCGCCCCGATCGCGATTTTTCCTTTGCCGTTCGCCATAAGCCCGTTCACCGTGAAGATCTATTCCCATAAACGCGGCGGGCAGCGAGGAGCAACCAAATGGCTTAAGACGGCGCTACAAAGCCTGGCGTTGGCAGAGAATGCCGGGAGTTTTTAACCTCAAAAAACCGAACTTAAAATAACTATCGCTATGGTAACCGTCGCGACAAAACCGGCCTGAAAGGCGAGCGTTCGGATAACGGGGATCCCGGCGGTATGCGCAATATAATGGACAATGCGCGCGAGCAAATAAACTTTAGCCGCAATTAACGTTATGGCGTTATTGACGTTAAGTAACGCGGCGACCACAACCAGTGGGGCAAAAATAACGAGGTTTTCTACCGCGTTGGCATGCGCCTTTTGCGCACGCTGCGCCCAGGGCGCCAGCCCGGTTGATGGCGAATGGCCGTTTCCCGCCGCGGGCGCGACGTTAACGCGCGTGGCTCTGGCAATAATATAGGGGATCCACATCATAACCGTTAGCAGACAAATTAACGCAAGGATAATCAGTTCAGGATTATTTTTCATGGCAATTGAGTCTGGTAATTAATAACGATAGAGGAAAGTCTATGGCTAAGGTTAAAATAGAACCATATGCAAAAATGACAATTTCAATACCATTAACGACATGAAGATAAATATTCTGACTCTGGATGGCGTTTTCGACACCGGCTTAGCGACGTTGCTGGATACGTTCGCCGCGGCCAATGATATGGCGCGACGCCAGAGCATGAATATTTCTCGCTTTGAGGTGCAAATGATTGCCGTGACCGGGCAGGTTAAATCAGCCCATGGGTTGAGTATTCCTGCTCATCAGGCATCGGGTTTGGATTATCCCGACTGGATTGTGGTGCCGGCGATCAACGTTCACGCACGACAATCGCCACCGGATGGCTGGCACGATATTGCTGACGCTAAGCGGTTTTTGCAAAACATGGCGAAGCGCGGCGTTAAAATTGCCGCCGCCTGTTTAAATACCTTCATCCTGGCGGATAGCCGTTTGCTCAATGAGCAGACCGCCGCTGCGTCATGGCTCAATGCGGCTGCGCCGATCCTTCCCGGCGCAATGATGGGCCATGTGGAGCTGGCGCTGTGGCTGATTCGCCAGAGCAGCCCGCCGCTTGCCGATTTGCTGGCAAAAGCGATGGCGGCTGATATCCGCCATCCTCAGGTTTCACGCCTGCCGGCAGGTTATCCTCAGCATGCCGATGACCTGATCAACCGCTTTGCGCACTGGTCGCGAGCGCATCTGGCGCAGGGATTTTCCCTGCAGGCGGCTGCCGGCGCGCTTAACGTGCATCCACGCACCTTACAGCGCAGAATGGAGGCCGCGCTGGGGAAATCACCGTTGGCTTTTTTCCAGCAATTGCGGGTCGAACGAGTAAAGCAGCTGCTTGCCGAGGGGAAAGATATTGAGACGATTACCGCTGACGTGGGTTATTCAGAAGTGTCAACGCTGCGGGCGTTGCTGCGCCGTCAGACTGGAAAGGGAATACGGGCGCTGCGTCATGCTGTGTGAGCGTATTCGTTTAAAGAAAGTAATCATAGAGTAAAGAGGAGTTATTTCTCCTTGACTGTTTTATTAATTCTTTTGTTTTTCCGAACCAGGCAATATCTATATCTTCTATGGTCAAATGTAGAATGGAAACCGACAGGAATATTTTTGTCGGGTGGCGGCTAACGCCTTACCCGACCTACGGAACGTACCATTGCGAACTGAAACTGCCGGTGTTAGTGGCATCAAAATCCCCCGGTGGGTGGCTACTGCGCTTTGCGATTTGGTAGCCCGGAGAAGGCGCAACGCGCCGCGTCCGGGAAAAACCATTAAAAAAGTTGCAAACCGATAACAGTATCTACCACGGCATGTGATCTGTAGGCCCGCGCAAGCGTAGCGCCGCCGGGCAATAACCGCGGGTAAAGAGCTACTTTCGCGCCGGATGGCGGCTGCGCCTAATCCGGCCTACGGTCTACGACTCGTACCATTGCGAACTGAAACTGCCGGTGTTGGTGGCCTCAAAATCCCCGGCGGCGCGAGCGCTTACCGGGGCTACGATACTGTGCAATTTGGAATTATGTTGCGCAAAGAACAATTGCCAGTCAGGATTATTTCTTTTTCTTCACCACTTTCCATTTTCCGCCAGCGGCAGTGTCGGCCAGCACGATTTTAAATCGGTTACTTTCCCAGTGGGGCAGGCCTAATACACGCCGCGCTATACGGTTACCTTTCGCCTTAATCATGATGTCGCTCCTTATTTTATTAAAGATGCACTAAACCCACGCATAAAAATATTCTGCGTTTCCCGAGGTTTTAATTTTTCTAAAAAATAAAATTCACTAACAATCAAATTCAGGTTTTATTGTAGGGTGGCTATTTTTTAATTCAAGCCGCTATGAACATTCGGACCTTAGTAGCAATAAAAACGTTTTTCCAGGCTTTTATCCCAGTAAACGTTTTTTATTGCCATTTTGTCCGGCGAAAAAGAGGGAAATAACGGCAGGGTTAAAACGTCATACCGCCGATAACGGCCGCCAGGCGATCGAACATCTCGCCAAACAGGTGTTCGCAGAAGGGGGCCAGCATCGGCATCATCATGCCGAGGGTCATAATGCCAAAGGTCATGGTCACCGGGAAACCGATCACGAATACCGACAGCTGCGGCGTCATGCGGTTGAGCAGACCCAAAGCGATATTGAGCGTGAGCAACAGACAAATCAGCGGTAACGCCAGCATCATGCCGTTGATAAAGATTAACGAACCCAGTTGGGCGAGCGCCAGGAAACCGTTGCCGTTTAGCGGCTGGCTCTGGATCGGCAGGGTATGGAAGCTGTCGGCCAGCAGCGAGATAAGCCACAGGTGGCCGTCAAAGCTTAAAAACAGCAGCATTGCCAGCAGGTTCAGCAGCCGTGCCAGCACCGGCATATTGGGGCCGCCGCTGGGGTCGAAGAAGGTGGCGAACGATAGCCCCATCTGCATGCCGATGACTTCGCCGGCGAGGCGTACCGCGGCGAAAGCCAGCTGCATCGTCAGCCCCAGCGCCGCGCCGATCAGGATCTGCTGAATCGCCAGCCATAAACCGGCAGCAGAGATAATGGGGATCGCGTTGGCGGGCAGCGTTGGGGCGATCAGTATCGCAATCAGGCCGCCGAGGCCGATTTTCACCTTTTTGCTGATCTGCTTTTCACTCAGTACCGGCGCGGTGCTGATGAGAGCCAGAATACGCAGCAGCGGCCAGAAATACTGGCTGAGCCATTCGCTAAGCTGGGCGCTGTCAAAGGGGATCACGGCTAGCCGATAATATTAGGCAGGTTGCTGAATAACGTGCGCATATAGTCCAGCAGCAGGTTCAGCATCCACGGCCCGGCGATAATAATCGTCGCCACGACCGCGAGAATTTTGGGGATGAACGACAGGGTCATCTCGTTAATCTGGGTGGCGGCCTGCAGCAGGCTGACCACCAGCCCGCTGATTAGCGCCGCCAGCAGCAGCGGGGCGGCCAGCGCCAGGGCGACCTTCATCGCTTCGGTGCCAATGGCCATCACGGATTCTGGCGTCATGATTGTTCTCCGGCGGTTCAGGAATAGAAGCTCTGCGCCAGCGAGCCGAGCAGCAGCTGCCAGCCATCCACCAGCACAAACAGCATTAGCTTAAACGGCAGCGAGATCGTCGCCGGCGGCACCATCATCATCCCTAGCGCCATCAGCACGCTGGCGACCACTAGATCGATAATCAGGAACGGAATAAACACCGTAAAACCAATCTGGAAAGCGGTTTTCAGTTCGCTGGTGACGTAGGCGGGCAGCAGAATACGCATCGGTACCGCCTCCGGCCCGGCCAGCGGCGGCTGGTTGGCCAGACGAGCGTACAGCGCCAGGTCGCTTTCGCGGGTCTGGCGCAGCATAAATTCGCGCAGCGGCTGCGCGCCTTTATCCAGCGCCGCATCAAGGCCGATCTTGTCCTGACTAAAGGGCAGGTACGCCTCCTGATAGACCTTGTCGAACACCGGCGACATGATAAAGAAGGTCAGGAACAGCGCCAGCCCGAGCATCACCTGGTTCGGCGGCGCGGAAGGCGTGCCCAGCGCGTTACGCAGCAGACCCAGTACGATGATAATGCGGGTAAAACTGGTCATCATCAGCAGCATCGCCGGCAGGAAGGTCAGCGAGGTCAACAGCACCAGCGTCTGCACCGGCAGCGACCAGCTCTGGCCGCCGTTGGCCAGCGGCTGACTGATAAGCCCCGGAAGCTGGGCGAAGGCGGCAGGACTCAGCAGCAGTAACGCGGCGGCGAGCCACGGCGCCCGACGGCGGAGACAAGCGAACAGAGTAGGGAACATGGCTATTTTTCCGGGCGGTTGAGGACGTTGCGCATCAGCTGGCGGAAGTCGTTCGCAGGCGTGACCGCCGGAGTATCTTCATCGCGCGGTGGCGCCGGGTACTGATGAAGCGGGGTGATCTGCTGGGCGGTGACGCCCAGCACCAGCAGGGTATTATCGACTTCCACCACCACCACGCGCTCGCGCTGGCCAACCTGGCAGCTGGCGCGCAGGTTAAGCAACCGACCGTTGCGCGCCTGCGGCGCAAAGCCGAGGCGGCGGAACAACCAACCGGCCAGCAGGATCAGGAGCAGAATCGCGCCGAGCGCGCTGCTTACCTGCATGAGCGCCGAGCCGCCGGATATTGCCGGTTCGGTAGCCGGTTGGCTGGTCTGCACGATAACGGGGGCGGTCATTAGCGGCTCAACCGACGCATACGTTCGGACGGAGTAATGATATCGGTAATGCGCACGCCGAATTTATCGGCCACCACCACCACTTCGCCCTGGGCTATCAGATAGCCGTTGATCAGGATATCCAGCGGTTCGCCCGCCAGGCCATCCAGCGCGACAACCGATCCCTGCGACAGGCGCAGCAGCTCTTTAATCGTCATTTTGGTGCGCCCCAGTTCAACGGTCAGCTTCACCGGAATATCGAGGATCAGATCGATATCCTGCAGGCTGCCGAGCGCATCCTGGGCCTCCAGCGATTTGAACACCCCATCGGTGGTGGCGCTGGATTTCTCAGACGACTGTTGTTCATTAAGCGCATCAGCCCACAGATCGTCTACGGATTCCTTTCCTGCGCCAGACGGTTGCTTAGGATCACTCATTGGGCTGTTCCTCACTCAGAGCATTCAAAATAGGGTTTATCAAGTGTTCAACACGAAGGGCGTACTGCCCGTTTAAGGTGCCATATTGGCTGGTCAGCACCGGCACGCCGTCGACATGGGCGATAATGCGATCCGGTTTATCTATCGGTAAAACGTCGCCAGGCTGCAGCTTAAGAATTTTCGACAAGCGCATCGGGATATCGACGAAGTTGGCAATCAGCTCAAGCTCGGAGTGCTGCACCTGCTTGACCAACGTTTCGCGCCACTGGCTATCTTCCTGGCGGGAATTCTCCAGCGGCGGATTGGTCAGCAGTTCACGCAGCGGTTCAATCATGGCGAAAGGAATACAGATATTAAATTCACCGCTTAGCGCGCCAATCTCCACCTGGAACGGCGTGGTCACCACGATATCGTTCGGCGAGGTGGTGATGTTGGTGAATTTGACCTGCATTTCCGCACGCACGTATTCGACGTCAATCTTATAGATTGCGCTCCACGCGTCGCCGTAGGCGTCCAGCGCCAGGCGCAGCATACGTTTGATGACCCGCTGCTCGGTGGGCGTGAACTCGCGGCCTTCGACCTTGGTCGGGAAACGCCCGTCGCCGCCGAACAGGTTATCGACGGCGATAAATACCAGGCTCGGGGCGAAGACGAACAGCGCGGTGCCGCGCAGCGGGTTCAGGTGTACCAGATTAAGGTTGGTCGGCACCGGCAGATTGCGGGCAAACTCGTGGTACGGCTGAATTTTAATCGGCCCGACGGTGATGTCCGGGCTGCGGCGCAGCAGGTTGAACAATCCCATGCGGAACTGCCGGGCAAAACGCTCGTTGATAATTTCCAGCGCCTGCAGGCGTTCACGCACCACGCGGCGCTGGGTATTCGGATCGTATGGCTTAACCTCGCTCTCTTTACCGCCGACAACCGTCTCGGGCTCATCGCCCGTGTTGTCACCGTTGAGCAAGGCGTCGATCTCTGCCTGTGAAAGAATGCTATCGCCCATGGTGATTACCGCAGTATGAAGGCGGTGAACAGCACATCGCTGACCACCTGCTTCGGTTGTCCCTTAACCAGCGGCGCGCTCAGCGTCTCTTTGATCTGCGCGACCAGCTGCTGCTTGCCCTGCTCATTCGCCAGGTGACCGGCCTCCTGACGCGAAAGCAGCATCAGCAGACGGCTACGCACCTCCGGCAGGAAATCATTAAGCTGGCGGCGGGTTGCTTCATCCGGCAGGCGCAGCGTCAGGCCGATATACAGTACGCGGTCCGGATCGTTGTCCGGGGTCACCAGATTGACGGTAAAGGTATCGAGCGGCATAAATACCGGCGGCGCGGGCGGTTTTTCCTTTTCGATGGCGGTTTGCGCGCCGCCGTCGCGCTGTTGCAGCAGCCACCAGCTGTAACCTGCGGCCGCACAGGCGGCCACGGCCACGATCGTCAGCAGGATGATCAATAAGGGGCGTTTGGGCGCGGTTGCCGGAAGGGAGTTTTGAGACATAGCCAAATCAAATTCCTGTTGTTCCGCCCGCCGCGTTGCTGACGGGCATCACGCGCGGCGGCGCCGCACGTATGACATATAAAGGTATTATCGCGGCTAACGCGCGAGGCAATAGCCGGAATAAACGGGCAAATGGGGGCCAGATTGGCCGTTTAGCGCCCCTCAGGCGAAAATATCGACGCCGTTGACCTGGCTGACCATTCGCTGCAGGGCTGCCGGGGCGCTGACTGGCTCAATCGGCGCGCCATCGTTGCCGCCGCCGTGGCGTTCCGCGTAGCTGGCACGGCCTTCACCGTTGCCGTTTTGCTGCTGCCATTGCGGCGTCGCCTCGCCGCCAACGCTGCTCTGACCGAGGTTGATTCCGCTCTCCGCCAGCGCGTGACGTAGCTGCGGCATAGCCGCTTCGACCGCCGCGCGTACCTGACCGTGTGCGGAAGCGATATGCAGCTGCGCCTGTTTATCGTCGAGCTGCAGGGTGATCTGCAGCGCGCCCAGCTCCTGCGGATGCAAGCGCAGTTCGGCGCTCTGCTGGCCATTGCGGTGGAACATCAGTACCTGCTGGCTCAGCGCCTGCTGCCATTCCGGGCTACCAAGCTGGGCATTAAGCTGCGGCGTCGGCGGCGCGGTTACCAGCGCACTGGCGGGCGTGGCGCTCTGGCTGGGGCTGGCGGTGGCGAAAGCGACGGCGGCTGGCTGCGCCGGAGTATTCTCCACCGGACGTTCGGCCATATCGTGCTGCGGCGTGGCCGCGGCCTGCGCGACAGGGGAGGGCAGATTTTGCCCGCTAAGGGGATCCGTACCCGGCTGCGGCTTCGCCGCCGGTTCGCCTTCCGGCAGATTCACGACATGCTGAGTCGCCACGTTGCCGATGCGGAACGCGGCTTTATCGCCGCTGGGCGCTGGTTGTTGAGCCTGCGGTAGCGCGGTCTGCGGCGACGGGGCGACGATTGCCGCCGGCAGCATGGCGTACAGCGCCTGCAGCGTCGCCGGATCTAAGGTTTTCGCCTCGCTGAGCGGCGGCGTATGCGGGCCGCTATCCTCTTTTTTCGCTGTTGCGTCGACGGCGTTTCCCGCCGATGGCGGTAACGCATTGACCAGCAGCGCGCCGCGTTCGCCGAGCGCCGCCAGCAGCTGGTTAAGCTGGTTACGGCTTAGCGGCGGGGCGCTTTCATCGTCGGCGCTCAGCGCCGCGGGCGGCAGCGTGCCGCTTTGCGCGGGCGTGAAGCGCGCGCCGAGCAGTTGCGCGAAGGCAGACGACAGCTGAACGTCGTCGAGCGCCAGATCCGGCAGGGCGCTGGCGTCGCCGGGCAGGCTAAGGGCGGGCAAAGCATTGAGATTCATGAAGCGGTATTCCTTTGTGTACTGCGTTGCGCGAACTCATCCATCAATTTTTGATTGCGTTTGTTTTCCAACTGCAGCTCGGCGTTTTGCGCGCGCGTGTGCAGGGTATCGTAGGCGTTCAGCCGCTGCTGATGGTCCTGCCACTGCTTCACGGCGTGCTCCACCTTTTGTCCCCACTGCAGCAGCTGCTGGCGCTGTTGTTCGATGGCCTGTTCGAGGGTGGCGATAAACTGCTGGTAGTTCTGCCAGCGAGAGCTTTCCATACCGCCGGAAAGGGTGCTGTTGAGCTTTTGCCGGTACTCGTCCTGATAGTTAAGCAACATCGTCAGCTGTTGCTCGGCGGCCTGTTGCGCCTGGCGCGCCTGGCCCAGACGCTGCGCCGCCTGTTCGACGGCCTCCTGGGCCAGATTGCGCAGGGTAATCAAAGGGGACTGTGCTTTCATCGCGTGGCGTCTCCGATGGCGTTAAACAATCAGCTGCTGTAGCTGCTGACAGGCTTCGTCATAACCGCAGCGCTCGAAAATTCCCTGCTGCAGATAGGTCTCCATTTGCGGATACAGGGCAATGGCTTTATCCAGCAGCGGGTCGCTACCGGCGGCATAGGCGCCGACGCTTATTAAATCGCGGTTACGCTGGAAGCTGGCCAGCATCTGCTTAAAGGTACGTACCCGGCGATAATGTTCGTCATCGATAAGCGACGTCATCGCGCGGCTGATCGAGGCTTCAATATCGATGGCCGGGTAGTGACCGGCTTCCGCCAGCCGTCGGGAAAGCACCACGTGGCCATCGAGGATCGCGCGTGCCGAATCGGCAATCGGATCCTGCTGATCGTCCCCTTCGGTCAGTACGGTATAGAAGGCGGTGATCGAACCGCCGCCGCTGATACCGTTGCCCGCGCGTTCAACCAGCGCCGGCAGTTTGGCGAATACCGAAGGCGGATAGCCCTTGGTAGCCGGCGGTTCGCCGATCGCCAGCGCGATTTCACGCTGCGCCATCGCATAGCGGGTGAGCGAATCCATGATCAGCAGCACGTGCTGACCGCGGTCGCGAAAATCTTCGGCAATGCGGGTGGCGTAAGCGGCGCCCTGCATGCGCAGCAGGGGGGATACGTCTGCCGGGGCGGCGATCACCACCGAACGCGCGCGGCCTTCGGCGCCGAGAATATTCTCGATAAAGTCTTTGACTTCCCGGCCGCGTTCGCCAATCAGGCCGACGACGATAACGTCGGCCTGGGTGTAGCGCGCCATCATGCCCAGCAGTACGCTTTTACCGACGCCGGAGCCGGCGAACAGCCCCATACGTTGGCCGCGCCCAACGGTCAGCAGACCGTTAATGGTGCGCACGCCGACGTCCAGCACCTGCTCGATAGGGGTACGCTGCAGCGGGTTAAACGGCGCGGTAATCAGCGGCGCGCGATAGCCGGTTTCCGGCGCGGGCAGGCCGTCAAGCGGCCTGGCGCCGCCGTCGAGCACGCGTCCCAGCAGCGCCGGGCCCAGCGGGAGTTGTTTACCGGCGTGCTGGCCGTCCGCCGTGCTACGGGCGTAAACCCGCGCCCCAGGTACGATCCCTTCGACCTCTTCCAGCGGCATCAGATACAGCCGCTGATCGTTAAAGCCGACCACTTCGCTTTCCACTTCCTGCACGCCGTCGCCGCCGTCGCGCTCGATAAGGCAGGTTGCGCCGAGCGGCAACTGCAGACCGGTGGCCTCCAGCACCAGGCCGGTGGCGCGGGTCAGCCGACCGTAGCGTCGCACGGTCGGCGTACGGGCGATACGCTGCTCCAGCGTTTCAAGTGAATTCAGCCAGCGGCCAAGACGGGCGGTCATCACAGCGCTCCCGGCGCGGCGAGGCGACACAATTCATGCCAACGGGTGGCGAGACTGGCGTCGAGATCGCCCTCTTCGGCGCTGACCTTACAGCCGCCGGGATGCAGATCGCCGTCCGCCAGCAGCCGCCAGCCGTGCAGGCTGAGGGTGGTACCTAACTGCTGCTCAACGCGCTCATAATCTTGCGGGTGCACGCGCAATTGCGGCTTGCCGTTGAACATCGGCTCTTGCTGGATCAGTTGTTGAATTTGCGTCAGCAGGGCGGTGCCGTCACAGACCGGCGGCTGGCCAAGCACCTGTTTCGCGGCGGTCAGCGCCAGCTGCATCAGGCGGGAGGCGATCACCGAATCGAGCGCATCAAGGGTGTGCTGAAACTCGCTCACCAGCTGCTGCCAGTGGTCGGTCAACGGCTGTTGCTGCTGCTGAGCTTCCAGTAGTCCCTGCTGGCGGCCCTCCTCAAGCCCCTGCTGAAATCCGGCTTCATAGCCTTTTTGCTGGCCATCGGCATAGCCGGATTGCTGACCTTGCTGCTCGGCCTGTAGGCGCAGGGCGGCAAGCTGCTGCTGCAGTTCCGCCTGAGCGTCAGGCTGCAAGGCTTCGTTATCCAGCGTCGGTAGCGGCGGTTCGAAAGCCGGGGCCGCGTCGCCAAGGTCGTTGAGCGACCAGGGCTGCCAGGGCATGGAATTAATGCGATCAGACATAGGTGTCCTCGCCGCCGCCAATGATCATTTCGCCGCTTTCCGCCAGCCGTCTGACTATCAGCAGAATCGCTTTCTGTTCGTTTTCCACCTGCGACATGCGCACCGGCCCACGGTTGGCGAGATCGTCGCGTAGAATATCGGCCGCGCGCTGCGACATGTTTTTGAGGAACTTCTCGCGCAGCGGCTGTTCGGCGCCCTTCAGAGCAATCAGTAGCGATTCGCTGTCCACGTCCTGCAGCAGGCGCTGGATACTGCGATCGTCGACCTCCACCAGGTTTTCGAACAGGAACATCTCGTCGATGATCTTCTGCGCCAGCTCGCCATCGTATTCGCGCATCGCGTCGATAACGGCTTCTTCCTGCTGGGTTTTCATCAGGTTGATAATCTCGGCGGCGGTACGCACTCCGCCCATTTTGCTGCGCTTGAGGTTCTGGCCGTCGAGCAGGTTGTTGAGCACTTCGGTCAACTCCGCCAGCGCCGCCGGCTGCACGCCGCCGAAGGTGGCGATACGCAGCATCACGTCGTTGCGCAGGCGCTCATCGAACTGCGCCAGAATATCCGCCGCCTGGCCGCGCTTGAGGTGTACCAGGATGGTGGCGATGATCTGCGGGTGTTCATCGCGGATCAGGTCGGCGGCGCTCTGCGGCTCCATAAAGTTGAGCGTTTCCATCCCGGAGGTGGTTTCGCGGGATTCGAGAATATCCTCCAGCAGGCTGGCGGCGCGCTCTTCGCCCAGCGCTTTCACCAGCACCGACCGCAGATAGTCGCTGGCGTTGACGCTCAAGGCGGCGAACTGTTCGGCATCGTCTTCAAATTCAGAGAGGATCTCGCCGAGCTGTTTATGCGAGACCTGGCTCATGCCGGCCATGGTGCCGCTCAAAAGCTGGACTTCGCGGGAGGAGAGGTGCTTGAGCACCTCCGCCGCGCGGTCTTCGCCCAGCGTCATTAATAAAATGGCGCTTTTATCGGTTCCGGTCAGGCTCATAGTTCGTTACTCATCCATTGGCGGATTACCAGAGCGACGACCCGCGGATCTTTATCCGCCAGTTCGCGGATGCGTTGGCTCTGGACTTCTGCGCTGACGCGCTGCTGCGATTTACGGCGCAGCGCCAGCTCCTCATTGCTTGGTTTATGGCTGTCGTTCGCCTTAGCGACCGGCGCGCTGGCGGCGGCCACCGCGGCTTGCTGCGCGGCTTGACGCTGCTGCAGCTGCGGCTTAATCAGCTTGCGCCACAATACCCAGCCGACCAGCAGCACCAGCAGGTAACGTCCCAGTTCGAGCAGCAAATCGATAAACGCCTGGCTCTGCCAGAACGGCAGTTCGCCGCCGGTCATCTGATTGTCGGTAAATGGCGTATTGACCACCTGCAGGCTATCGCCGCGGGTGCTGGAGTAGCCCATCGCTTCGCGCACCAGCGCTTCAATTTGCGCCAGTTGTTCTTTACTCATCGGCTGCGCTTTGCCGTCGGCGTTGAGGCTATAGTTCACCACCACGGCGACCGACAGGCGTTCCACCGTCCCGGCTTTCTGTTGGGTATGGCGGATGGTGCGATCGAGTTCGTAGTTGGTGGTGGCGTCGCGTCGGGTGCTTAACGGACCGCTGTTGGCCGCGGCGCTGCGGGTGTTGGTCGCGTTATTGGCGTTATTGGCCGCCGGTTTAGCGCTTTCAATCGGCGCCGTTGCCGGCGCGCTCGGCTGATTGGATAACGCCCCAGGGACGCCGCCCACCTGCGGACCGCCGATTTGTTCGTTGCTGCTGGTTTGCTGCGAACGGATCGCCGCTTTCTCGGGCTGCTGGTTCGGCTGATACTGTTCGTCGGTCTGCTCGTGGGAGGCGAAATCGATCTGCGCGGTCACCTGAGCGCGGACGTTGGCGCTGCCGACCACCGGCGCAAGGATAGTTTCAATGCGTCGCTGATAGCCGTTTTCCACTTCGTTAGCATATTTCAGCTGCGAGGCGTTGAGGTCGCGTCCGGTGCCGTCGGACTGCGTCAGCAGGCGTCCGGCCTGATCGACCACGGTGACGTTGCCCGCCGGCAGGCCGGCGACGCTACTCGATACCATATAGACGATGGCGTTGATTTGGCCATCATCCAGCGCACGACCCGGCTGCAGCGTCAGGGTGACAGAGGCGGAAGGGGATTTTTGCTCGCGGACGAACAGCGAGGGCTTCGGCAGCGCCAGGTGCACCCGCGCATTCTGCACCGGCCCCAGCGACTCGATAGTGCGTGAGAGTTCGCCTTCGAGAGCGCGCTGATAGTTAATCTGTTCGCTGAACTGGCTGATGCCGAATTTTTCCTGATCCAGCAGTTCGAAGCCGACGGCGCCGCCCTTCGGCAGCCCCTGCTGTGCCAGACGCAGGCGGGTTTCATGCACTTTTTCCGCCGGGATCATCAGCGCCGCGCCGTTCTCGGCGAAGCGGTAGGGGATGTTCATCTGCGTCAGCTGGGTGACGATAGCGCCGCCGTCGCGATCGTTTAGATTGCTGTACAGCACGCGATAATCCGGGCTTTTCGCCCACAGCAGCAGCGCGACGATAATGGCAATCGCGGCGGAGGCGGCCACCAGCAGCGGAATTTTTGGATTGGCGCGCAGACGGCTCCAGATGGCCTGCAGGCCGTTGTCGCGGCTTTCGCCGGCGGATAACGAGGCACTCATGGTAGGCGGTATCCTTCGCTGGCGTTCAGACGGCGACGCGCGCTGGCGTGCTGACGAACGGTATGGATAGCGTTATGTGACAAAACAGACTCCCTGATACACATCTTTTCTCAATAGCGGCGCTCCCATTTCTGGGCAGGCCATTATTCGTCTTATCAGATGATTCTGATTGCCCGATAAGCCGGGTTTTTTGCAGCTAATTAACCGCTTTAAGCAAAAATCGCTGTGTTAGGGTGTGCAGCATTGGAGAAATACAGGGTGAAATAGCGCCTGGCGATCACGAGAGTATTGAGGAAAAGATGGCGATTCAGGGTATTGAAGGCGTACTGCAACAGATGCAGGCGATGGCGATTCAGGCGGGAAAAAACGGGCAGAATAGCGTACCGCAGGGAGTCAGTTTTGCCAGTGAACTCACCGCCGCGCTGGGTAAAATCAGCGATACTCAGCAGGCCGCGCGTCAACAGGCGCAGAACTTCGAGCTGGGCGTGCCGGGCATCAGTCTGAATGATGTGATGGTCGATTTACAAAAATCTTCAGTTTCATTGCAGATGGGCGTGCAGGTGCGTAATAAGCTGGTGGCGGCCTATCAGGACATTATGAATATGCCAGTTTAGTCATAAAATCTCGGCGCTACTTCTTCCTGCAAACCGCTATGCTTAACGCTGGCGGTTTTGTCTATTTACGGCGACAACGGCAAAAAATTGCGCGCCTCTGCATTGATTTTAACCCATCAACCGGTGAATGAATGAGTCTGAAATATCACTACAATCGATAGGGGATACAGATCAATAGCCGCTCATCGATCGATACAAACGATCTGACTACAACCACTACAAACTGTATGGTCTTGCCAAAATAATTCTAATTTGGAATAGCAGATGTCCGAAAAAGTAGACCATCAATTGCGGCGTAAGGTATGGATAGGGATTTTTCTCGGTTTGTTGGTCTTTTGGGGAGCGATAGCAACGATGGTGGCCTACGCGTTGGCGTAGTCCGAACAGCTTAGACTGTTATTTAGTATCGGCTTGTCAGCCAGAAGACAGGCATTGTTGTGTGAGCGGGGTAAGGCGAAAATTTAAATTTGGATGGCAATTCACTATCGTTTTTCGGCTCTGTAGCAAATAATCTGCGCAAATTTTGCTCCGCGGAGGCGTTATGCTGTGGCTTCAGACCGTTGTATTTTTTGTCGTTTTAGCTTTTGTTGCGATAGCGATGTTTCATGAAACCTGGCGACAGGATAGCGAATAACCGCCGCTTTTACTCTTCTTGATATGCCCCCTCCTTACCAACAACTAAACTTAGATCGTGTCTAACAATCATCTGGAGGTTGTTGTGAATATATTCCACGATGAATACGACGAGCGGGAACTGTACCATATGGTCTGCCGTTGGGAGGATGAAGGCGGGGCGGTAGCGTAACGCATCTCCTTTAAACTGACAGCATTCTGGCGGATCAGGCGTGAAGCCGTTGTAGGATATGAACGCGCGCTTGACCCCTGGCAACTTCAGGGGCAATATTCCACGGACTGTGGTAACCCCGGCAGTGGCATTACATCTGAGCATTTGGCTGAGCAACGCAATGGGTACCTTTAGTCGGAAATATTGGAAAAATATATAACCAGCATGGAGGAGCCGGGCGTGGGAAAGCAGCTAACTGAAGATGACCTTCGTGAACATGGCTTCACCGAAAAAGAGATTGCGCGCCTGCGTGAAATCCTGGCGCGGCAAGAAAGCCAAAACAAAAGCTATTTTGATTTAATCGATGAACTTCGCAAAAGACTTTGGGCTGGAGTCTTAGGTTTTTTTATTGTTTTTATAGTGCTCATTCATTGGTGTTATAATTATGATTCAATTAATCATTTTGCCTATTTTTTCATTTTATTATTCGGTTTCTCGGTAGTTTACAAACTAACTCCGTTTCCAATGGCGCTCAAAGCATACAAATTGTATCTAAAAATAAGATAGTCATTTATCTTTAACTTCATACATCGTGTTACCTATCTGTATCCCTTTTACCGTTGAAGATATCCCATTTAACGCCATGGCTGGCTTACTCATGGTTGTTACTTTTCGGTAAAAATCTGGGCCAGTGAAATAAAACAAGCGCCACGCTTCTGGTTTTAAGGTAAGTTTGGCAAGGCCATAAAAAGAGGTTGAAAGATCGACTACCTGATATGAAAGCTTTCCCAACTCTCTACTAAACCCTAAAAATTGAGATGCATCTTCATAATATTTTTCTGCAAAATTTACACCATCTAACTTTTCAGCCATTGTGCCAAAGCCATGAAACATCAATGCTGCACCAGCAATAACGCCAATAACGTTTCCTGTCATTAATGAGCTAGCCGTTATTCCAAAACCTCCGATAACCTGCATACCGCCAAGAACAACACCGATTCCGTCGATGATATAGCCGATGACTTTTTCGTTTTCCCGGTAGAACCGCGCGGAGGCAGTGAGCATGGCTTCACCGGTTCGCAACATTCTGTCCTGAATAAGCAGATTTTCCCGCTCTTGTCTGATTGCCTGAATGCACTGCTGGCACTTCTTATCATCACTGCTATGACGGATAATGTTAATCTGTGAAAGGGCAAATCTTTTAACGCTGTCCTGAAACCTGACTCGGGTCAGGGGATCATGAAGGTGATAAGCAGAAACCGCCAGCGCGGTATTCATTAATCCGTTATTTTCAGCTTGCGCCATGGCCATAAAATAATTGGAAAAACGCGTTTTCCCGAAGAATACATCCATGTTTTATCCCGTGAGTAATATCATATTAATCCGGTCAAGATAACACAGAATATTTTACAGGCATATTTCCCTAAGCCCGTGAGTGGCTTATTTTAGCTGGCGCGATGTTTGGAATATTTAATTGATGAATGAGTGGGGCGTAAATGAAACTATATATTATTGCTTATTCACTCCTGTAAAATCCGCCGATGGCTTACCAGGCAACACTCTGCATTGCCCTGGTGAGACCCATCATGCGCTTCCTGACCGGATATCAGGCTGTGACGCTGTTGTTGTTATTGTAATTCTTCGCTTTTGCTCTTGATGGCGACCACATTATCGGACTGCAGTTCGCCAAGCAGGAGCGAGCGATCGTCGAACTGGCCGTAAGCGTTGTTGACCGCGTTCTGGCGGGTGGATTGATCGATCAGCGTTTTTAATTGTTCCATCCGCTGTTGCAATAGCCCTTTCAGTACTCCCTCATTGTTGATAATCTGCTTCAACTTAGCGTTGAGCATCTCTTGCAGAGCCAGCGATGGCCCCGCTTTGCCGGTAAATTCGGCGGTTTTCTCGACCGCCGTCACGTAGGCAAACTGCATTTCCACCAGCGCTTCCCATTGCCCGGCGCGCGCCAGGGCAATCATCTGACTGCTCAGGGTATGGATCTGCTGATAGGCGGCTAAAAGCTGCTGTTGGCGTTCCATCACAATGTACCCTGAGCAGGTTGATAGTTTGGCCCAATTTGCCGCCAGGCATCGGCGATATTCTCCAGCAGCTTGACCACTTCGACGATCGCCGCTTCGTCATTATGCAGGTTGGCCTGCATCAGGCGTCGCTTCATATAATCGTACAGCGCCGCCAGATTATCGGCGATTTCGCCGCCTTGCTGGTGGTCGAGGCCGCTTTTCAACCCGTTGTCGATGATGTTGATTGCCTTCGACAGCGCCAGGCCTTTACCGGCGATATCCCCCTGATTCATCAGGATGCGTGCGCGAAGCAGGGCGTTAAGCGCCCCGTCGAACAACATTACGATTAACTGGTGCGGACTGGCGCTCATCGCGCTGCTTTCCAGACTGACCTGTGCGTAGGCTTGCGTGCCGCTACGGTTATACATGCTGTTTCATTACCTGATTAAGGGTTACTGGGACGAGAACTGCTGTTGTAAGTAGTTACCCGTGCTGCTCAGCTTGGACATCATGGTATCCAACTGAACAAACTGTTGTTTATAGCGATCGATAGTGTTCTGGATGCTGTCGGAAACGGTGTCGATCTGGATATTCAGGCGATCGAGATTGGTGTTGATGCTTTTGGTCGAGTTCTCGATGATGCCGCCCGCTTTAATATAGTTCTGGATTTCATTATGGATTTCGGTGGCCATCCCGGTGTCTTTACCGTTGCCGGCGAAGAAATTGGCGACCTGATCCGGTTTCTCGTCGAGCGCTTTATTGAGCTTGGTGCTGTCGACTTCAAGCTTGCCGGTTTTGGGATTGGTAGAGATCCCGAGGTTACCAAGGCCTTTCAGCTCCGGATTGTCCTGAGCGGCGCTGAGCGCGCTTTTAATCGAGGACTGAATGCCGCGCAGGGTGTTATCGCCGAGCAGCGCGCCGTTCTTGGCGCTTTGCGCTTCACCGCTTTTCACCGGGGTATATTTGGTCAGCGAGCCGAAGGTGTCGAGCAGCGAATTGTAGTTATCCACCCACTCTTTGATTTTGTCGGCGGTGCCGCTTTTATCGATGCCGATCACCAGGTTTTGCGGTTCGCCGGCTTTGGTGGTGGTTTTCAGGTCGATGGTGACGCCCTGCAGCGCATCGGCAATCGAGTTGGTGCTGCGCTTAATTTTGGTGCCGTTGACGACGATCTCCGCATCCTGCCCGGCGACGGTCTGCTTCATCGCGCCGCTTTTGCTGCTGCTGTCGTAGTTGAGGATGGCGCCGAGTTTATCGTCGTTATTCACCTGCACCGAAACGGTGTTTTTCTCGCCGGTGGTGGAGGAGCTCAGCGCCAGCTGATAGTCATTGTCGCCGACGCGCATGATGCTGGCGGTGACGCCGGCTTTAGCGCCGTTGATGGCATCGCGCATCTCCAGCAGCGAGGTCTGGTCGTCGCTCAGCGGAATCGTGGTCTCTTTTGGCGGGTCGCCGGCGGTGATCGTAATGGAACGATCGCTATTGCCGGCGGTACCCAGTTTTTCCTGTTGATCGGTAATCGTCGCCTGGGTGGTCAGGGTTTGCGGCTGCGCCAGCTTCTGCACTTCAACGCTATAGTTGCCCGGCACCGCCTTATTGGTGGTGGTGATGGTGAACTGGTCGTGCTTGGTGGCGGTGGTGCTGTTGAAAAACTCCGGCTTAGCCAGCTCCTTGCTCAGGTTATCGAATTTTTCCAGCGAGCTTTTTAACGTGCCGTAAGCCGTTAGCTGCGCGTTATAGCTGGTTTGCTGAGTGGTATACGGCGTCAGGCGCTGTTGTTCCGCCTTGCTGAGTTTGTCCAGTAAACCGTTGAGGTCGAGTCCTGAGCCGATGCCTAAGGAACTGATCGATGCCATTGGTGTTTCTCCTTACTAATGACGTTATTCGCTTATTGCGTTATCGGCCCAGTGGAGAAAAAGTTTACCGAAAAAGTGAAAAAGGCGATGGCGTAATAGAAGAGGGAAAAAGCGCGTTATTTTCGCCATTGGCGGAGGGGCAAAAATTTTTCAAAAAATGGCTAAAGGTTGCAGAGGATACGTCGATACCAGAAGGGACGGTGGTTGACGCCGTGGGCAAGCAAGCCCGAACCTTTTAACCACGTTGCACAGAACGCAACTGACTCGTAAGGAATGCATATAATGGCACAAGTAATTAATACCAACAGCCTGTCGCTGATGGCGCAAAATAACCTGAACAAATCCCAGTCTTCCCTGGGCACGGCGATTGAGCGTCTGTCTTCCGGTCTGCGCATCAACAGCGCCAAGGACGATGCCGCGGGTCAGGCGATCTCCAACCGTTTCACCGCTAACATCAAAGGCCTGACTCAGGCTTCCCGTAACGCTAACGACGGTATCTCCCTGGCGCAGACCACCGAAGGCGCGCTGAACGAAGTCAACGATAACCTGCAGAACATCCGCCGTCTGACCGTACAGTCACAGAACGGTTCTAACTCCGCAAGCGACCTGCAGTCCATCCAGGATGAAATCTCCCAGCGTCTGTCTGAAATCAACCGTATCTCCGAACAGACCGATTTCAACGGCGTTAAAGTCCTGAGCGGCGACCAGAAGTTGACCATCCAGGTCGGCGCCAACGACGGCGAAACCATCGATATCGATCTGAAAGATATCAATGCGAAGACCCTGGGTCTGGAAAAATTCAGCGTGGCTGACGGTATTGATACCAGTAAAATTGATGGTGATACCACAACTGTTGCTACCGGTAAGTCGTTGGCTATCGATGCCAACAGTAAGCAAATTGGTGCAACTCCAGCCGACCCGGACCATTTTGTACAGGCTGATAACGGTAAGATCTATGGTACTAATGCTGCAGGCACCGAAACGTATGAAGCCACCATCGATAAAACTACAGGTAAAGTAACTGGCTTTAGCTCCACGGATTCTGGCGCCGTCACTGGCTTGACCGGAGCGAAAACAGTGACCACCGTTGGCGAAGAAGTAACCGCAACCGGCGACACCACTGGCCTGAAATCCTACGATGGTGGTAAATCCTACATCATCCAGGAAGGTACTGGCGCGGATGCGAAATACTTCAAAGCGACCGCTGACAGCACCGGTAAAGTGACCAAAGGCGCTGAAATGAGCACCACGCCGAAAACTGCCGATCCGCTGGCTACCCTCGACAAAGCCCTGTCCCAGGTTGACCAACTGCGCTCCTCCCTGGGTGCGGTACAGAACCGTTTCGATTCTGTAATCAACAACCTGAACAGCACCGTTAACAACCTGTCCGCTTCCCAGTCCCGTATTCAGGATGCTGACTACGCGACCGAAGTGTCCAACATGAGCCGCGCGAACATCCTGCAGCAGGCGGGTACCTCCGTGCTGGCGCAGGCTAACCAGTCGACTCAGAACGTCCTGTCTCTGCTGCGTTAATCGCACGTCTGATTACTGTCGCATCGCAACCCCGCTTCGGCGGGGTTTTTGTTTTTTGCCCGTAGCCACCCGGTACAAAACGGCGCAACGGCAAAGCATGTCGTAAATAGAGACGCTTTTATGCGGTTTTTCCGGCGATTGGCATTTTTGCCCCTGCGCATAATAGCGCTGACTCTCTTATCCGCAGGTTTCAGAAATAGTGAGCGATTTGTATACCGCCGAAGGCGTGATGGACAAAAATTCCCTCTGGCTGCGCTACGTTCCGTTAGTGCGGCACGAGGCGTTACGCCTGCAGGTCAGGCTGCCCGCCAGCGTCGAGCTTGACGATCTGCTGCAGGCCGGGGGAATCGGGTTGTTGAACGCCATCGAGCGTTATGACTCGCTACAGGGCACGGCCTTTACCACCTATGCGGTGCAACGTATCCGCGGCGCAATGCTCGATGAACTGCGTAGCCGCGATTGGGTGCCGCGCAGCGTGCGGCGTAACGCCCGCGAAGTCGCTCAGGCGATGCAGAAGCTGGAGCAGCATCTGGGCCGCCCGGCCACGGAAAGCGAACTCGCGCAGACGCTGGGTATCACCCTTGCCGAGTACCGACAAATCCTGCTGGATACCAATAACAGCCAGCTGTTCTCCTATGACGAATGGCGGGAAGAGCAGGGCGAGAATGCCGAACGACTACTGGAAGGGCACGAAGAGGCCAATCCGTTGCATCATCTGCTGGAAGGCAGCCTGCGCCAGCGGGTCATTGAGGCGATTGAAGCCTTGCCGGAACGCGAAAAAATGGTCCTCACCCTCTACTACCAGGAAGAGCTAAACCTTAAAGAGATCGGCGCGGTGCTGGAGGTGGGGGAATCCCGCGTTAGCCAGCTGCACAGCCAGGCGATTAAGCGCCTGCGCGCGAAGCTGGCCAACGAAGGCTGATAACCACCTGCCGGGCAGGTGGTTAGCGGATTACGATTTACGCAAATCAATGCGCAGAATGCGCTCCTTCGCCCCTTCGACAAATACCTCAGGATCCCACTCGCGATTGAACCCTTCTTTAATGCCGACGTACAGGGTATCCATGTCCGGCGACAGCACCATTTGATTCGGATAAACCGGGGTGCGGAATTCATGGGTTACCCGCCAGGTTTTGCCATCCACGACGCTGATGGTGCCGCTGGTGAAATTGCTGACGTACAGCTCGTTGTATTTCGGATTGTAGCGTACCGCGTTGGCGCCCACTCCGGTACGCACGTAACCCCGCGATTTGCCGTCTTTCAGATCGAAAATATACAGGCCGTCGTGAGGGCCGCTGCGATCGTCGTGATCGAAGGCGACGACGAAAATACGCCCTGAGTCGGAATCGACGATCAGGTTTTGCGCGCTGGCCAACTGCGGCGCGTTAAGCGGGATAGTGCGGACAACCTGCTGGGTTCTGGCATCGATCTCGTTGATATAGTCGCGGCCGCCAACGTAGATCTTCTGCGTCTTTTCATCCAGCGTCAGGCCGTAGGCGGTGCCGCGATAGGCGCCTTTGACTTCCCCTTTTAGCTGTAACGTCGTGCCGTCGAGCATCAGTAATTTATGTAGCGGACGCATTCCGTCCTGGGTTTTCAACATATGGCTGTAGCTGACGAATAACAGGTTAGCGGCGCGGCTGTATACCATATGCCGCAGATGCTCGAAGCGCGCATCGGCGGCGCCGTCGGTGGTGAAGCTCAGGCGCGGACTGGTGCGGGTGATTTTACCGCTGGCGACGTTGAACTGGCTGATACGCAGCGAAGCCGCCTGGGTATGGCCGACGTAAAGCACGCGCGCCGGCTGGTTCATCGCCAGCGAGAAAGCGCGCCAGGGCATATCATAGCGCTGGATAACCTGCAGGGTGGCCGGATTAAAGGCGTAGAGATAACCTTTATTGGCCGCGCGGTTAACCCGGTCGGTCGCCGCGGCGAATAGCAGGTTGTCGCCATTATCGAACGCCAGCTCATAAACCCCTTCATTGGCTTCCTGCAGGTAATTGGTTTTCATCGCAAAGCGCGACGCTTCCCGCGGCGGCGGATCGATGGCGAATGCCGGCGGGGGGAGCAGGGCGGCGAGCAGTAGCGCAGCCAGCGGTTTTATCAAGTTGCGATTAGGCATGATGGTTATCCTTGTTGATAAATAGGGCTCAGAACTGGATTTCGCCGCCGAAAATATAGGTGCGGCCGCGGGCGGTGGTGTTAACAGACGCCCCCTCTTTGGCGTTATCGAGACTCTGGTTCATACGGTTTAGCGCTTCGGAATAGTCACGATTCGTCACGTTCTGCACGCTAAAGCGCAGCAGCACGTTCTCGGTCATCTGCCAGCTGCTATAGAGGTCGATAATGGTCGGGATCTTCGGCATGCTCTCTTTCGGCACCGTATTGGTATCGAGGCTAATACCTTCGGTACTCAGGCGTTTTGATTTACCGGTGAATTTCACCAGGCTGCCGACGGTGAGTTTGCGATCGAACAGGCGCCCGCCGACATCAACCGTGGCGTAGCTGCTGGGAAGATCGCTCAGGTCGCTATAGGCGAAGCTATAGACCGTGCTGGCAATAGAGGTGGGCTGATCGGTACGCTGCTTGCTCCATGACACATTGGCGTAGGCAAAACCGATGTCGTATCCGGCTTCAATCTCATAGCCCTCGGTGGTCACCGGCGAGGTCACGTTAACTGAGATATTGGCGTTGAAATCCGGCGAAGCATTGGCGACATCTTTACACAGCCCGCCGTTGCTGCACAGCAGGAAGGATTCGCTGGTGATGTAATCTTTAATCCGCGAGCGGTAGGTAAGCGCTTTCAGATGAAGGCTATCCTGCTCGCTCAATAATCCTTTTTTGATAACGTTAAAACCGGCCTCCCAGGTCTCGGCTTTTTCCGGCTTCAGGAACGGATTCATCGATGCGCCGCCCTCGTTGGCGAAGAACACTTCCTGAACGTTCGGCGCGCGCGATGAACGGCTCCAGCTGACAAACGGCTGCAGCCATGGCGTCACCTGAGCGGAGAAGGTCGCCGAGGGATTAAAACCGTTATCTTTGACGTTGAGCTGGGTTGCCCCTTGCGGGAAGCATTTTTCGTTATCTGCACAGGCCGGTTTATAGCCCTGTACCCGGCTACGGGTATAGTTGAGATTAAGATCGAGCTGATAAATATCCTTGTTTAATGTCAGCCCGCTATAGAGCGAGGCGATCTTCTGTTTGCCCGCCGGGGCAAAGGCGTTATGGTCGGTCTCGTTATCCTGCACGAAGCGGCGGGAATAGCGGGTGTCCATTAACTTGCCGCCTAGCTGGAAAGCGGCATACAGATCGTCGGTAATACGAAAACGGCTGGTGTTGTTCACGTCCAGCGCGTTGGACTTATTGGTGGTCGAGGAGTCGTTAAAATTATACAGCGACTCCGGTTTATATGCCTGATTGCCGCGGCTGGTGCTGGCCAGGACATTAAACTCGACCAGTTCATTGAGCGGCGCATAGTTATAGCGCAGATAGTAGTCGTCGCTGCTAATATCGCGACGGGTAAAACTATTGCGATAATTACGCCCGGAAAACTCGAAGCGGTTAAATTGATCGACGTTGAAATTGATTTTGTACAGCTGCGAGCGCGGCTCCTGGCGCAGATATTTATTATCTTCGCCGATAAACTCTTCGCTGCTGCGTCCGCCGCCGTTTTTATAGGTCGCATAGGTGCGGGTGCCGCTGATGCCGAGCAGCGCGCCAAGGCCGCCGCCGTTATCGAAAGTGTCGGTTTTGCCGGCTACCGTTACCATACCGGTACGGCCGAGTCCGTTATCGCCCACGGAAAAACGCGACAGCAGGCCGACTTGATGCCCCGGTTTTAACACATCATCGATACCGATCGTACGCAGGTTGGCGCTGCCCGCCAGCGCGTTGACGCCTTGCGAACCGGCGCTATTGCCGCGGGTGATATCCACTTCGGCCAGAAAGTTAGGGTCCAGCGGCACTCCGGCGGCGGTATTCGCCCCGCCGTGATAGTTAGCCGGCGCCATGCCGAAGAAGGTCTGGGTGACGCCATCCACCATGGTGTTGACCCGGCCCAGCCCGTTCATACCGCGAATATTGACGCTGATGGTGCCCTGCAGCGGGTCGATTTGCGTATAGGTGCCCGCCATGCTGCGCAGCGAGGCGTCGAGGCTTTGCAGATTCTTATTGAGCGTTCGCGAGCTGTAGGCGCCGGGACGGGTATAGCTCTCCTCTGAGGAGCCGACCTGGCCGGCATTCTCCGCCAGCGGGTTATCGGTAATGGTGATAGGAGAGAAAACAGATTCTCCTTCGCTTTCGGCGGCGAAAGCCTGGCCGTTGACGATAAGGAGCCCGGTGACGAGCCCCTTAATGAGCTGTGATTTTTCCATAATCAAATCCTGAGGTAATAAATATTTAACGCACAAAAAGGGCAGCAGCGTGCATCGCGCTTATTGCTAAGTGCGATGACACATTGCCCAAAATAAAAAAACATCAGCGGTCAGTGACCGTTATAAATAACGTCCGGGTTGCCTGAATAAATAACAGGGAACCTGGGGTTTATATTTTTAATAAGCCGAATTCCACCGGCAGCGTGACCTTATTTATACCGTTACGCAGCAGCTCTTTTGGCGGCGGCGGAAGCGGACGCGCATTTTCCAGCGCCATCAGCGCGGCGCGATCCAGCGAATGGGTCCCTGAAGAGTTCACCAACTGCGATTGCAACACCTCGCCGCGTTCGTTGACGCTGAAGGTAATAATGGCGGTACCGGTACGTTTACGGCGGCGCGCATCTTCCGGGTAGTGGCGCATTTTGTTGATTTTGCCTTTCACCAGCGATTCCCAACTGATCTTGTTGTCGCTCAGGCGTGCGGCATCGCTATCGAGCGGCGCGGTGGTACGCTGAGTGAGGGCGGCTGGCGCCGGGGGCGCGGCGAAGCTGGTGATGGTTGAGTTACCCTTTTCCTCTTGCTGCTGGCGGCGGGACTGTTTTTTAACCTCGATTTTCTTTTTCCGCTGCGGTTCGGGTTTGCTGGCGGAGAGCTTTATTTGCGCATTGTCATGAATGAGCAGCTTCGGCGCCTCTTTCACCGCTGCGGTTTCCTGCTCGGTCATCGCCTCGACTTTGCGCTGCTGGGTGACGCCCGGCGGCAGCTCGGGGTGAATAAATGACACTTCCAGTTCCGGCGCGAACTCTACCATCACCGCGGCAGGGGGGGCGACATCCGGCGGCGAGGCGAAGTGAATGATAAAAGGCACCGCCAGCGCCAGATGGCCCAGCACGCTGGCCGTTGTCCCCGCGAACCAGCGGGGACGCGACGCTATTAATGGCGTGGAGAGAGGGATATTCATTTTTCTGCCGCTACCGACCAGACATAATCAGCCTGCTTCGCCGTCGGCGTGGCGCCGTCGGTGGTCAGCAGCAACACCAGCGGTTTTTCCGCCCTGAGGTCGGCAAGATGCAGCGGTACGCCAATATCTTTGGCCGCATGATAGCCGCCGGCAATCAGCAGCGCCGGGCGCGGCGCGGCTTTCATTTGCGTCGCCATCAGGCGATCGCGCTGCTGCTGGATGGCGAGCATGGAAGTGACCTGCTCGCCATCGATTTGCCCGTTATGCATCAGATAGATAATGGCCGATAGCGATTCATGTACCTGCGGGCTGTTGGAGAGCGTTCCGCGGGGAAACGTGGGATGCTGATAGATGTCGCTCACCTGCTGGCGGCTGAGATTGGCTGCCAGCAGCGGATAAGGCGCTTGCAGCGCGGTCATCACGACGTCGCGATAAAGCGCCCACGGCCAGCCGGGATTCCAGCGCAGCGTTTCCGCCGCGCGAGTGGCGGAAACGGTCGTCCCGCTGAGGCTGGCCTGCTTGACCCGATTAACCGCTTCCTGCTGGCTTAGGTCGATCATCTCCATCAGCACGCTACCCTGCGGGCGAAGGGTGTGAAGGTTCTGCAGCAACCAGCGCTCAATCTGGTGATGCTGGGTGTTGGTATGTTCTTCGCCAACAATAACCAGCGGCGCCTGGGCGAGTTGGTTCAGCAATTGTTGCGGCGTCAGGGAGCGCCCGCTGGCGGTATCACGAATATCCGCCTGCTCTACCAGCGCGCCCTCCCCGGCAGGGGAGAGGGGATAAACCGGGCTGTGACAGGCGCTCATGAGCAACGCGCAGCCTATAACCAGAGTGTTTAAAAGGGTTTCCTTAAACATAAAATATCCATTTTCGGCTTTTTAGTCGTCTTTTCTTCGTATCTTGCTGCTGGAACAGGATGATATGTGATATTGAGAATGATTATCAAGATCATTCTCATTTAAAATTATTGGCAAGAGTGATGGTTTCATCCGGCAAACAGCGGTCCGTTGCCGTGTCGCGGGGAGAATCTGTGAAGACGATCAAGATTTTAAACAGCGATAATATTTAAACCTGTTGGCTTAATGTTGTCTTAAGGTTTGTTTCAGTCGCGCGTCGAAATAAGCATTTTGTCATCAGGAAATTCTAATTGGCGGTGTTTTTCACTTTTTTAAAATGATGGTAATTGTTTTCATTATCATTCACATTCCTCTGTGATTTAATCCGTGCCAGCCCGGTTTCTCCACGGCTTTTCGACTACCCATACTAAGGATTAGCTTATGAATTTCCGCTTATCGGCATATTGCGCGGCGATGCTCGCTGCGACGGCTCTGTTTACCGCTCCGCAGGTTATGGCTGCTGACAACGGCGACGGCATTGTGGTGTATAACGCCCAGCACGAAAACCTGGTGAAATCCTGGGTTGACGGCTTTACCAAAGAAACCGGTATTAAGGTCACGCTGCGCAACGGCGACGATAGCGAATTGGGTAATCAACTGGTGCAGGAGGGGTCAGCCTCGCCGGCGGATGTCTTCCTGACCGAAAACTCGCCTTCCATGGTGCTGGTCGATAACGCCAAACTGTTTGCGCCGCTGGATGCCGCAACGCTGAATCAGGTCGCCCCGCAGTATCGTCCCGAGCACGGCCGCTGGATTGGCATTGCCGCCCGCAGCACCGTTTTCGTCTATAACCCGGCGAAAATCAGCGAATCTCAGCTGCCGCATTCGCTGATGGATCTGGCGAAACCTGAGTGGAAAGGGCGCTGGGCCGCCTCCCCATCGGGTGCCGACTTCCAGGCTATCGTCAGCGCCATGCTGGCGTTGAAGGGTGAAAAAGCGACCCTCGACTGGCTGAAGGCGATGAAAACGAACTTCGTGGCCTACAAAGGCAACAGCACGGTAATGAAAGCGGTCAACGCCGGTCAAATCGACGGTGGGGTGATCTACCACTATTACCGCTTTGTCGACCAGGCGAAAACCGGTGAGAACAGCAAAAACACCAAACTTTATTATTTCAAAAATCAGGATCCGGGCGCTTTCGTGAGTATCTCCGGCGGCGGCGTACTGGCTTCCAGCAAACATAAAGAGCAGGCGCAGGCCTTTATCAAATGGATCACCGGCAAGCAGGGTCAGGATGAGCTGCGCACCAATAACGCCTTCGAATATGCGGTGGGCGTGAATGCCGCCTCTAACCCGAAACTGACGCCGCTGAAAGAGCTGGATGCGCCGAAGGTTGAACCGTCAACGCTCAATAGCAAGAAAGTGATCGACCTGATGACCCAGGCGGGCCTGCTGTAATTTGATGCTGAAGTGATTTATCTATGTCTGCTCTGAGTCTGGTACTCGGAAAGAAAACAGGACGCCTGCCCGAGCGCAGGCGTCCTGCATTTCCGATGGTTGCCTTAGCTGTACTGTTTTCGCTAATGGCGTTACTGCCGTTAGGTTTTGTGGCCGCCGTAGGAATTGAGACCGGCTGGCCGACCATAAAAGCACTGGTGTTTCGCCCGCGGGTGGCTGAACTGCTCAGCAATACGCTATGGCTGACGCTGCTGGCGGTGCCTATTTGCATCGCCTTGGGCGTGGCGGTGGCCTGGCTTACTGAACGCACCGTGCTTGCCGGGCGTCAGCTGTGGTCGGCGCTGGCTGTCGCGCCGCTGGCTATCCCGGCATTTGTCCAGAGCTATGCCTGGGTCAGCGCGGTTCCTTCGCTCCACGGTCTGTCCGCCGGGGTGTTCCTCTCCGTGCTGGCCTACTATCCCTTTATCTACATGCCGGTGGCGGCGGTGCTCCGTCGTCTCGACCCGACGCTGGAAGATGTTGCCGCCTCGTTGGGCACGCCGCCGTGGAAGGTTTTCTTCCGCGTGGTGCTGCCGCAACTGCGGTTGGCTATCTGCGGCGGCGCGCTGCTGGTGGCGCTGCATCTGCTGGCGGAATATGGCCTGTATGTGATGATTCGCTTCGACACCTTCACCACCGCCATTTATGACCAGTTCCAGTCCACCTTTAGCGGCCCGGCGGCGAATATGCTGGCGGGAGTGCTGGCGCTGTGCTGCCTGGCGATCCTGCTACTGGAGAGCGTTTCGCGCGGTAAAGCGCGCTACGCGCGCATCGGCGCCGGCGCGGCGCGCGAACAGAAGCGACGTCCGTTGGGGAACGTGGCCGCATGGGCCGCGCAACTGCTGCTGCTGACGCTGGTGATGCTGGCGATGGGCGTCCCGCTGCTGGTGCTGTGCCGCTGGCTATGGCTCGGCGGGGTGGAGAACTGGCTGCATGCCGATCTCTGGCATTCGCTACGCCAGACCCTGATGCTGGGCGCGGGCGGCGCGCTGCTGACCACCGCCTGCGCGATTCCTATCGCCTGGCTCGGCGTGCGTTATCCGCGCCGGCTGTTCCGCCTGCTGGAGGGCTGTAATTACATCACCAGCTCACTGCCGGGTATCGTTACCGCGCTGGCGCTGGTGACGGTGACTATCCACTATGCCCGCCCGGTGTATCAGACCGAAGTGACGCTGTTTCTGGCTTACCTGCTGATGTTCATGCCGCGAGCGTTAATTAACCTGCGCGCCGGTATCGCCCAGGCGCCAGTTGAGCTGGAAAACGTCGCCCGTAGCCTTGGGCGCAGTCCGGCCCGCGCCTTATGGAGCGTCACCATGCGTCTTGCCGCCCCGGGAGCGGCCGCTGGCGCCGCGTTGGTGTTTCTTGGCGTGAGCAACGAGCTTACCGCGACGTTGCTGCTGTCGCCGCTAGGCACCCGCACGCTGTCGACCGGTTTTTGGGCGTTAACCAGCGAGATCGACTACGTCGCCGCGGCGCCTTATGCGATGCTGATGATCGTGATTTCGCTACCGCTGACGGCGGTTCTTTATGTGCAGTCGAAAAAAATTGCAGGGTTGTAACATGCTGGAATTGTCTTCTATCTCGAAATCTTTCGCCGACGCGCTGGTGCTCGATAACCTTAATCTGACCGTGGCGCCGGGAAGCCGTACCGCCATTGTCGGCCCGTCGGGTTCCGGTAAAACCACGCTGCTGCGAATTCTTGCCGGTTTTGAAACCCCGGATCACGGGCGAATCGTTCTGCAGGGCAACACCCTGTTTGCCGACGGCGTGTTTGTGCCGGCGCATCAGCGTGGGATCGGTTTCGTGCCGCAGGAAGGGGCGCTGTTCCCCCATCTTAACGTCGCGGACAATATCGCCTGGGGGCTCGATTGCGGTCGCGAAGAGAAACGGCGCCGGGTCGCCGCGCTGATGGAAATGGTGGCGTTAGATTCGACATTAGCGAGCCACTGGCCGCATGAAATTTCCGGCGGCCAGCAGCAGCGGGTTGCGCTGGCGCGCGCGCTGGCCCAGCGGCCATCGCTGATGCTGCTGGATGAACCTTTCTCGGCGCTGGATACCGGGCTGCGTGCGGCGACGCGCAAAGCCACCGCCGACCTGCTGGCCGAGGCTGGGGTGGCGTCGATTCTGGTTACTCACGATCAGACGGAGGCGCTGTCGTTTGCAAGCCAGGTCGCGGTGATGCGGCAGGGGCGTTTTACTCAGGTAGGAACCCCGTTCGAGGTCTATTCGCGCCCGGTTGACGAGGCCACCGCGCTATTTCTTGGCGATGCGCTGGTGCTCGACGCCGAGCTCACGGAGGGGCGCGCGCGTTGCGCCATCGGCGAGTTACCGACTGACAATCCTCACGCCAGCGGCCGCGGACGCGTAATGCTGCGCCCGGAGCAACTGCGGGTGTCGCCGTGCGGGCCGCAGGAGAGCGCCTTTCGCATCGTAGATGTCGATTTCGCCGGCCATATCTCGACGCTGACGGTGACGGTAGCGGGGCAATCAATGCCGCTGGTGCTGAAAACCGTCAGCCAGGCTGCCTGGCAAACAGGCGCTCCGGTTCGCCTGGAGATTATTGGCCAGGCGCGGATATTTTGCGCATAGCGGCTAAAAGCTGACCGCTCAGCTGGGATAAAAATTGATTTGGCGCGGAGATGCGTTAATTAGCTGCTGATGTAGCACATTGTGCTAATTACACTACCCGCGAACGCATTAGTATCCGCGCCACTGATCTCGTCGCCATGGAGTGGTAGGTCGTTGGAATATTTCCGCGGGGTCAGTCCATTCTTATTTCCCCTGAGATGATTAACGCTGCTGCGCGCTACGGCAGTGGCGACGATATTCCGAAGGTGAACGTTCAGTATTACGTTTAAACACCCGGCAAAAATAGTTGCTATCGATAAAGCCGCAATTATGCGCAATTTCTTTTACTTTTAAATCGTAACCGCGTAATAGTTGCTTGGCTTTTTCCAGCCGCACGGCGGTTAGATATTCATTAAAGCCCACTGACCCCGATTTCTGAAATATATGCGAAAGATAGTTCGGAGTAATATGAAAGCGTCTGGCAACCGATTCGCGGGTCAGCGGCTGGCTAAGATTTTCTTGCAGATAATCCTGAACCGCTAAAAACAGATCGCGGCTGCGGCTAACGCGCATTTCCAGACCGACAAGTTGTTCAAGGCAGTGGCTTAACAGCGCGGAAACCACCAGCCGGGCGGTTATTGGGTCAGGTTGCAGGCAGACTTCATTCAACGCCAGCAGCAGATAGGAGCCAACGCGGGGGCCCAGCCGGGCGACGTTTTGCTTTTCAGTATGTAGTTTTTTTCCGTCCCAGCGCTGAATGCAAAAGCCGAGCTTTTGGCGGCCAAATAAAATGCTGAGCGTGACCGCCGGACCGTTCCACTCGGGTAGCGTCCACTTTCCCGCCTGTACGTAGAGTACCTGCGAAGTGGCTAAAACCGCCGCGGATAGCGGTAGACCCTGATCATGGAGCTCGCCTTCAAGGACGATTTCCAGACGCGGGAAGGGCACCTTCAACGCCAGCGCCGGAACGGGAATATCCGGCTCCGGAAAGCGGACCTGCAGCCTATCTTTTTGATTAACTAAACGATTTAGTATGCCCGCCAGATCATCAATCATCCTGTCGACCCCGAGTTAAAATTATCTCTTTGATTATAATCTTTTTTATCCTGATGTTCCGCCTTACGGCGCGCGGCGGATGCATTATTAAATGGGTGAATATTTACAACGAATTTACCCATCGGCAATTATTGATAAGGCTCACATTTTTGTGTCTGGCGTACGGATATCCAGTTTTTCGTAGTTTTCCCTTCCTGCCTGGTCGTTGGCCGCATCGTAGAGTTTGATTGTGTTATCTAAAAGTTAAAAGGAAGGCAATATGGACTCACAATCGATGATTCATCTGGAGGCGCTTGGCGCGACCCGGACGCTAAGCGACCAAATGAAACATGAACTTGATACGCTTGGCTATACCGTGGTGCACAACGTCGTTGATCCTCAGTGGCTGAGCGAGATACGCGAGCGCATTGACGCGCTGGTGGAGCGTGAAGGCGAGAATCTGGCGATGGAACACCATCAGGAGGCGACGGCGACGCGTATTGCCAACCTCATCAACAAGGGCGTTATCTGGGAGAAGGTGTGGTCGCATCCGCTCATTCTTTCCGCCTGTCGTTATATTTTTAATGGCGCGTTTAAAGTTTCCAGCCTCAATGCCCGCGAGGCGCTGTATAACGGTGGTCATCAACCGCTGCACGCCGACTGGAAAAAGCCACGGGTAGACTTCCCGAAAGTGCATCTGGTCAATACGATATGGGCTATTGATGATTTGAGCGCCGCCAACGGCGCGCCGCGGATTATTCCCGCTACCCATCTGCTCCCGGAGCTGCCGGAAGAGGTTTTGGCGGATCCGGAAAAGACACATCCTGATGAAATTGTTTTTGCCGCGCCGGCCGGCAGCGTAATGATTTATAACGCGCATGCCTGGCACGGCGGCACCCGCAATCGTGAAGGCAGCAGAAGGCGCGTGCTTCATGGCTTATATATTGATCGTGCTGATACCGCGCAGCAGGACCAGCAGCGCTGGCTGACGCCAGAAACGGCGAGCCGCCTGACACCCGCGCAAAAGTGGCTGCTCGACGTGCAATAAACGCCGTGGCCGGTCAGGGAACTTCCAGGTAAACGACCGGCTTTTTCATAATGCTATTAACGGCTTTGACAATCTGCTGTGGCTGCAACAGGAATGTGGCGATACTGGTTTTAATGGTACGGAGTCCGTCAAAGCGTTGAGCGCCATCGATTTCGATATCGGTTACCAGTAACACCACCGTGGCGCGGGCAATATCCTCTTCGCTAATTCGGTTTTCCACGCCGAGCGCGCCCTGGGTTTCCACTTTCAGAGACCATTTTTCATGATGACCGACTTTTTCCAGTAGCTCGGCTGCCATATAGGTATGTGCAACCCCGCTCACGCAGGCGGTCACCGCGACAATGTTGAAGTCCATAACATCCTCCAGGCGTTAACCGCCGATAGTGACGTGATATCCTGCTGCTTCAGCCAGCGCTTGATAAGGATGAATATCCGCCTCTCGGGGAGCGTTGACGTTGGCCAGCGGCCAGGTTTTACCCAGCAGACGGTATTTCGCCTCGCCATATTGATGAAACGGCAACAGATGAATCTCCGTCAGACCGAACGGCGCGAGGAACTTTAAGATCTGCTTAAAATTCTCCGTGTTCATCGTGTAGCCAGGGATCAGCGGCACGCGCGGGATAAGATTCATTTTGCGGATGGCCAACTGACGGAAGTTGTCCAGCACTCGCGGCTGATTCATCTGCAGTAGTGAATGGGCCTGCTCGCTATTCATGATTTTCAAATCAAACAGTATTTCGTCACAGGCTTCGGCCACCGGGAGAAAACGGCTAAAGGCGCAGTCGCCCGCGGTCTCGATAGCGGTGCGCACCCCCCAGTGGCGCAGGTGCTGGAGGAAGCGGGCGGCAAACACGGCCTGCATCAGCACTTCGCCCCCAGACAGGGTGACGCCGCCGCCGGAGGCGCGGAAGAAGACCTCGTCCTTAAGCACCTCGCGCAGCAGGGCATCGAGCGTAACATCCCGGCCAATCTGCTCCCATGCCCCGGAGGGACACTCGGCGACGTCCTGCAGGCAGCGCGTGCAGCGCAGGCATTTACTCTCCCGGCGCACGGTCTGGATCTTTGGCGAGATCGATTCAGGATTGGCGCACCACGGGCAGGTGTGGGGGCAGCCTTTGAAAAACACCACCGTGCGGATCCCTTGCCCGTCATTAAGCGAGTAGCGTTGGAGGTTAAAAATGCGCGCCGTATCGGCGCGCGTTTCGATGACCTCACAGCTGATGCGCGGTGCGGCGGATAATGTCATCCTGTATCTCCTTTGACAGCTCAACAAAGAAGGCGCTGTAACCTGCGACGCGCACCACCAGACCGGCAAAATCCTGCGGCCGCTGCTGCGCTTCACGCAGCGTGTCGGCGTTGACCACGTTAAACTGGATATGCTGCAGTTTGAGCTTGCAGAAGGCCTGTAAAAAGTCTGCCAATTTGTTCAGGCCGCTGTCGCCGGCAAGCGTTGCCGGGGTGAATTTTACGTTCAGCAGCGTACCGTTCGATAGCAGATAATTATCCAGTTTGCTGACCGATTTCAGCACCGCCGTCGGCCCCTGGGCATCCTGCCCAACCATTGGCGACAGGCCGCCGTCCGCCAGCTGTTCGCCGGCCAACCGGCCGTCCGGCGTCGCGCCGACCACCGAGCCCAGCGGCACATGCGCGGATACGGTATAGGAGCCTGGGGTGAAATGGCCGCCGCGCGGGTTTAGATACCGTTCTACCTCTTTACAGTAAAAACGCAGCAGATCGGCGCTAATATTATCCACTTCGTCGATATCGTTGCCGTATTTCTCGTAACGGTTGATCAAACGGGCGCGGATTTTTTCTCCTTCCGGCGTGCGGAAGTTGGCTTTCAGTACCGCCATCAGTTCGGCAAAGCTGAGGCGCTGTTGCTCGAAGACCATGCCCTTCAGCGCGTGCAGCGAATCGCTCAGGTTAGCGATTCCGATACCCTGAACGCCGGAGAAGTTATAGCGCGCGCCGCCTGCGGTGATATCTTTGCCGTGCTGCACGCAATCTTCGATAAAGGATGACAGCAGGGGGACCGGAGCCCAGTCGCGGTGTCCGATATCGCAAATGTTGCTGCCCTCGACCATCAGCTTGATGTAATAGCGGATTTTGTCGCGGATTTGGCTGATGAGACCGTCCCAGCTGACTTCAGGCTGATGTTCATTTTCCTGCAGCACAATTTCCATCACCTTCAGCAGATTAAACATCGCGATATCGTGCAGGCCGTAGGTGCGCCCTGGAATAGAGAGCTCTACGCAGCCGACCACCGCGTAATCGCGGGCATCTTCCAGCGACACGCCGCGGTTAAGGAAGGCCGGGACGACCACTTCATCGTTGAAAATCTGCGGGATCCCGGTACCCAGGCGAATGGTCTCAGCGGTTTTGCGCAGGAACGGGCGGTCAATCAGCTCATTGACCCGCACGCCCAGATTCGGCTGCGGTAGCTGCACATTCTGGTAAGCATCAAGAGAAAGAAAGGACAGTACGTTTACCGCACTACGCCCGGTTTCCGTCAGTCCGCCAAGCAGGGCGGTGTAGCCGGTGGGAAAACCGGCGAAATAGCGTGCGCTGCTGGATGAACGCAGTAGAACGATATCGTTACACTTCACCCATAGCGACTCCAGTAGCTCCTTGAGATACGCGGGATCCTGACCCTGATTCAGCGATGCCTGATAAAAAGGCAACATGTACTGGTCAAAGCGTCCGAGCGAAATCGAGCTGGCGTTGGACTCGTACTGCAAAATAATATTCATATACCAGAACAGCTGGCAGGCCTGGGCAAAATCCTGCGGCCGATGCTGCGCGTTATGGCGTGAGATGGCGGCGATGGTTGCCAGCTCCTGCTGACGCCGGGCATTCGTGCAGTTGGCGGCCATCTCTTCCGCCAGCGTGGCGTAGCGCAAAATATGACGCTGCGAAGCTTCAAGCAAGATCAGGACCGCCTGATAAAAGTGGTTATCAGGCTGCCGGGCGCAGTGTGATTTCAGCTCGGCGATCAGCGCATCAAGGCCATTATTCAGCAGCCGCGGATAGTCGATAATAATATGGCCCTGGCCTTTATCCGTCTGATTAACGCTGAGAATCTGCGTGCCGATCGCGGCCTTGACCTCCTCGGTTATTTGACCGTTAATGAAATCTTTCATCGAACGCTTTTCCCAGTAAGGGAACAGCGTTTCGCGGTAAATCCGCTTATCTTCTTCACTTATCGCGAAGCGGTCCTGCGGGCGGGTCGGGAAGGCGTCGAGCTCGTTGAGCAGCCAGTAGGGGTCCATCTCCGGCGACATGATCCCCGCACGTGGTTTGACGGTGCGGTTGCCGGCAATCAGTTCATCATCACGAATCGAAATGGCCACCTTATCGAGGATCCACGCCGTGGCTTTCGCCCGGCGGATAATCACCGGCTCCCCCTCCGTTAGCCGATGGCTGGCGGTATAGAGCAATGCGCGTTCAAGGGAGATTTCGCGCGGCTGGGCGAACAGGCTGGCTTTCAGGCGTTGAGTACGATTCGTCATGACAAACTCCATGTTGTGGCTAAGAGGCGCGTAGCGCCTCTGAGATTAATGACAAACCTCATGCAATCATTGAGCTTGCAAATTGCACCAGGCAAATAACAAGGAAAATCAATTTATTGATTTTCGTCTGATAACCACAAAGAAGGAAAAACCACGCTTTTTCCTTCTTTGTCAGCAGTCTGAGAGGCGCGTAGCGCCTCTTTTGGGCTTCAGGCGTTCTGGGAAAGGTGGCTGTCTATCTTGTTCATGATGGCGTCTGCGCGTTTTACCGCATCGCTGATGTTGACGCGCACAATGGTTTTCCCGGCAAAGCGTTCTTCAAACTTAATGCCGATGTCTTTGGTCAGGATGACCATATCGGCAGCGGCGATCTCTTCCGCCGTAAGTTCGTTCTCAATACCAATGGAACCCTGGGTCTCTACCTTAACCTGCCAACCTTTGGCTTTGGCGGCGCTTTCCAGCGACTCGGCGGCCATATAGGTATGAGCGACGCCCGATGGGCAGGCGGTAACGGCGATAATGTGGGTCATAAGGTGTTCCTTCCAGTCTGTTAGTTAATTTCGAAATCAAGATCTAATTCATCGTCGTCCTGGGCGTCGGACGGTTTCTTTTTGGTGAATGCTTTCAGAGTGATGACACAGGCCGCGCTGACGCAGGCGCCGACAAAGAGTGCGGTGACAAAGGCGAGTTTGCCCTGGACCACCGGCAGCACGATAAGCCCGCCCCAGCCGGCATAGCACTGCGCGCCCATCAGCGCGGCGGTAACGCAGCCGCAGGCGGCGCCAATCATGTTGGCGGGAATAACGCGCAGCGGGTCGGCGGCGGCAAAGGGGATGGCGCCTTCGGTCACGCCGACGCAGCCCATCACCAGCGCGGCCTTGCCGGTTTCACGCTCTTCGGCGGTAAAATATTGACGGCCAATCAACGTCGCCAGCCCCATGCCCAGCGGCGGTACGGCGATGCCGACCGCGGCGATTGCCACGACGCTGTAGACGCCCTGAGAGACGCAAATCAGCATAAAGGCGTAGGCCACTTTGTTGACCGGGCCGCCCATATCAAAAGCCAGCATCAGGCCCATAATGATGGCCAGCACCACGATGCTGCCTTCGCGCATCCCTTGCAGCCAACTGGTCAGGTTTGCGGTCAGCGCGCCTACCGGCTCGCCGAGCCCCCACATCATGATCCCGGCGGTGATAAAGGTGCCGACGATGGGAATGATGAAAATCGGCATCACCGAGCGCAGAACTTTATGTACGGGGATTTTTTTCAGGTAATAGACCACCAGACCGCCAATCATGCCGGCTATCAACGCGCCGAAGAAGCCGGCGCCGAAGCTGTTGCCCACCCAGGCGCCAATGGCGCAAGGGGCCAGCGCGGCGCGGTCAGAAATGGAGTAGCCGATATAGGCGGCAAGAAAAGGCACCATCAGCGTCAGCCCGGCGACGCCGATATCAAAGAGCTTCTTCAGATTAGGGTCGGTGGCGGCATCGGGCACCGCGCCTTTGCCATACAACATGACGGACACCGCCAGTAGGATCCCGCCCGAGACGACGAAGGGGATCATGTGTGAGACGCCGGTCATCAGATGCTGGCGAGTATTTTTTAGTATTTGCACCAGTTCGTTCATTGCTTGCTCCTGAGCGCTGTGTGGCCCGTGACAGTATTGATGCTTCAACATTAGAAAAAGGGCGGGGTATAAAATAGTAGAGAAAAAGTGCATTTACTGGATATTTGTAAGGTGAGAAAGGAATTGCGATCAACCTCAAATCTTAGCTGTGAAGAGGGTTGTGTATGTCCTGGCTGATGAATTGTGATGGTGAGCATAAAAAAGATGTATGTGTACAATAGTCCAGTAATTGCCAGTTTTATCACGTAGTTCATTGCGCCTTCTTTCATTACCTTTGGCTGAAATAACGCATTGCTCAGGAGGAAGGCGATGGCACTGGTAATTGAATTCATATGTGATTTGCCAAATGGCGTGCATGCGCGCCCGGCAAGCCTGGTCGAAACGCTGTGTAACCGCTTTTCATCGGCGGTTGAGTGGCGGAATCTGCGTAGCGACGGTCGCGGGAATGCGAAAAGCGCGCTGGCGATCATTGGTAGTAACACCCTCAAGGGCGACGCCTGTCAGCTGATTATCAGCGGTGAGGATGAAGCCGAAGCATTTGCCGCGTTAACCGCGTTTATCGAAAATGAGTTTCCGCACTGCGATGCGCCGCTACCTGCCGCGCAAGCGTTGGATATCGAGCCGGTACCGGAATCGCTGTCGCGGCTGAATCCAACGCTGTTTCCTGCGCGCCCGGTCTGCGCCGGCAGTGCGGGCGGTAAGCTGGTTCATCTCAAATCACGCGATCTTCACGACCTTGGCGAACTGCCCGTCGCCGCCGGCCTTGAACAGGAGCAGACGGCGCTGGATAACGGTTTGCGTCTGCTGGTGCAGGATATCGATCTGCGGTTGCTGGACAATGACGGCACCGCCAGCGCGATTCTGCAAGCTCACCGTTCGCTGGCGACCGATGCTTCCCTGCGCCAGCACCTGCTTGGCGGTATTCTTACCGGCCTTAGCTGCGCGCAGGCTATTGTCGCCACCGGCGACCACTTCTGCGCCCAGTTCCGCGATTCCGGCAACAGCTATCTGCAGGAACGAGTGCTGGATGTCCGCGACGTCTGTTTCCAGCTATTGCAGCATATTTACGGTGAAGACCGCTTTCCGGCACCGGGACAACTGCGGGAAGCGGCTATTTGTCTTGCCGATGAACTGACCCCAAGCCAGTTTCTGGAACTGGATAAGTCGCAGTTGAAAGGGCTACTGCTGCGCAGCGGTGGCACCACTTCACATACTGTCATTCTGGCCCGTTCGTTCAATATTCCTACCCTGGTGGGGGTTGACCTGCCGGCGCTGCTGCCGTGGGTCGATACCCAGGTACAGATAGACGGTAATGCCGGGCTGCTGGTGGTGGACCCCAGCCCAGCGGTGGCGCGTTATTATCAGCAGGAGGCCTGGCTACAGGAGCAAATTCAGCAACAGCAGCAGGTATGGCTCGATAAAGCCGGGCAGACGCAAGACGGTATCCGCGTCGAGATTGCCGCCAATATCGCGCATTCGGTGGAAGCGGTGGCGGCATTCAATAACGGCGCGCAGTCGGTTGGGCTGTTCCGCACCGAAATGTTGTATATGGACCGCCCTGGCGCGCCGTCGGAAAATGAGCTCTACAACATCTTTTGTCAGGCGCTGGAGCCGGCCAACGGCCGCAGCATTATCGTGCGGACCATGGATATCGGCGGCGATAAGCCGGTGGCGTATCTCAATATTCCGGCGGAAAACAATCCGTTCCTCGGCTACCGCGCGGTGCGCATTTATGAAGAGTATCAGGCGCTGTTTCATACTCAACTGCGGGCGATTTTACGCGCCTCGGCGCATGGCTCGCTGAAAATTATGATCCCGATGATTTCATCAATGGAGGAGATTCTGTGGGTGAAAGAGCGGCTGGCGGAGGCCAAGCAGTCGCTGCGCGCCGAACAGATCCCGTTTGATGAAAAGATCCCGCTCGGTATCATGCTGGAGGTACCGTCGGTGATGTTTATCATCGATCAGTGCTGTGAAGAGATCGATTTCTTTAGCATCGGCAGTAACGACTTAACGCAGTATCTGCTGGCGGTCGATCGCGATAACGCTAAAGTAACGCGCCACTACAACAGCCTGAATCCGGCCTTCCTGCGCGCGCTGGACTATGCCGTGCAGGCGGTGCATCGTCAGGGGAAATGGATTGGCCTGTGCGGCGAGCTGGGGGCGAAAGGGTCGGTGCTGCCGCTGCTGGTTGGCCTCGGTTTAGATGAATTGAGTATGAGCGCGCCGGCAATCCCGGCGACCAAGGCGCGCCTGGCGCAACTGGATAGTCGCGCCTGCCGCCAGCTGCTGAATCAGGCGATGCAGTGCCGTACTTCGCTGGAAGTGGAACATCTGCTGGCCCAGTTCCGCATGCGTCAGCAGGATGTTCCGCTGGTGAGTACCCAGTGCATTACGCTTAATAGCGACTGGCGCAGCAAAGAAGAAGTTCTGAAAGGGATGACCGACAATCTGCTGTTGGCCGGGCGTTGCCGCTATCCGCGTAAGCTGGAAGCCGATCTGTGGGCCCGCGAGGCGGTGTTCTCCACCGGTCTGGGCTTTAGCTTCGCCATTCCGCACAGTAAATCCGAGCATATTGAACAGTCGACCATCAGCGTCGCGCGGCTGGCGCAACCGGTGATGTGGGGCGATGAAGAAGCGCAGTTTGTCATTATGCTGACGCTGAACAAACACTCGGCGGGTGACCAGCATATGCGGATCTTCTCACGCCTGGCGCGGCGGATTATGCATGAGGGTTTTCGTACCGCTCTGGTAAATGCGGCAAGCCCCGAGGATATCGCCGAACTGTTGCGCCGCGAGCTGGAACTGTGATTGTCTCTCCGGCCAGCGCCGCTGGCCGGAGAGCGTGCTATAAATCCAGCACTAACCGGCCGCCTTTAGCGCGTGAGCAGCAGATCAGCATACTCTGCTGGCTGGCTTTCTCTTCATCGCTGTAGTACTGATCGCGGTGGTCGGCTTCACCCTCGAGAATCATCGTTTCGCAGGTGCCGCATACTCCTTCGCGGCACAGGCATTCCACCTTCGCCGCTTTGTTATTCTCAATAACCTGCAAAATGGTCATATCCTGCGGCACGGTAAATTCGCGTCCGGAACGCGCCAGCACCAGCGTAAATGCTTCTCCGCCTTTATCCTCAAGGATAAATTGCTCAAAGTGCAGCTGGCTGGCGGGAACCTGATGCCGTTCGGCGGCGGCTTTCACCGCCTCGTTAAGCGCAGCCGGGCCGCAGGTATAGACGTGGGTTCCGGGCTCGATGTCGGCGAACAGGCGCGACAGATCGAGACGGCTGCCGAGCGCTGAGATGTGAATATTGACCCGGTCGCGCCACGGCGCGGCGCGAAGCGTATCGACGAAAGCATTACTGTCGGCGTCGTGAAAACAGTAATGCAGCTGCCAGTCGGCCTGCCGCTGTTCCAGTTCCGGAATATGCGATAAGAAGGGCGTAATGCCGATGCCGCCGGCGATCAGTAGATGCTTGCGCGCCTGGGGTTCGATGGCGAAAAGATTGTTGGGGGTGGACACCGTCAGGGTATCGCCCGGGCGCACCTGCTGGTGCATAAAACGCGAGCCGCCTTTGGAAGGCGACTCGAGACGCACCGCAATCTGCCAGCTGGCGGTATCCAGCGGCGAGCTCATTAGCGAATAGGCATTGCTGTAGCGCTGCTCGCCATCCTGCATCTGGACGATTATATGGCTGCCGCCGCTGAACTCCGGTAGCGGAGCGCCGGTCGACGAGACCAGCGTAAAACGCTTAACCTGGGCGGTGATCTGTTCAACATCGCGAACGATCGTCTCAAACATTTGATAATCAGACATCGCTGAACTCCATCAAAAATCCCGGCGTGGCCAGAGCCGCCGCCGGGAGAATACAGTTACAACCCCTGGCAGAGATACTTCATCTCCAGGTAATCTTCGATACCGTGTTCCGACCCTTCGCGGCCAAGACCCGACTGTTTCACTCCGCCAAATGGCGCGACTTCATTAGAAATCAGCCCGGTATTGATGCCGACCATGCCGTATTCCAGCTGTTCGGAGACGCGCCAGATACGGGCGGCATCGTTGCTGTAAAAATAGGAGGCGAGGCCGTAGATGGTGTTATTGGCCTGCTCAATGACCTCTTGCTCATCCTCAAATTTCACCAGCGCGGCCACCGGGCCGAAAATCTCTTCCTGCAGCAGCAGTGACCCCGGCTGTACGTCGCCGATCACCGTAGGGGTGAAGAAATTACCGCCCAGCGGATGCGCTTTACCGCCGGTTAACAGCGTCGCGCCGCGGGTGAGCGCGTCGTCGAGCAGGGACTGGACTTTGCGTCCGGCGTCGGCGTTGATAAGCGGGCCAATCTGGACATCGGACTCGCTGCCATCGCCGACTTTCAAGGCGGCGACGCGGGCGACGAACTTGTCGCAGAATTGGTCGTAGACGGCGCGATGAATATAGAAACGGTTGACGCAGACGCAGGTTTGCCCGGCGTTGCGGAACTTGGCGATCAGCGCCCCCTCGACCGCTTTATCGATATCGGCGTCGTCAAAGACGATAAACGGCGCGTTACCGCCGAGCTCTAAAGAGAGCTTTTTGATGGATTCCGCGCACTGGCGCATCAGCACGCGGCCGACTTCGGTCGAACCGGTAAAGGAGAGCTTACGCACCCGCTCATCGCCGGTGAACACCGCGCCAATCTCACGCGACTGCCCGGTTACGACGTTAATGACGCCCTGCGGGATCCCGGCCTGATTCGCCAGTTCCGCCATCGCCAGCGCGGTAAACGGCGTTTCATTGGCAGGCTTAATTACCATCGTACAACCCGCGGCCAGCGCCGGGCCGGCCTTACGGGTGATCATCGCCGCCGGGAAGTTCCACGGGGTGATCGCCGCGCAGACGCCCACGCCCTGGCGGATCACCATCAGGCGTTTATCGGCGCCGGGGGAGGGGATTATCTCGCCGTTGGCGCGTTTCCCTTGTTCGGCAAACCACTCGATAAACGAGGCCGCATAGGCGATTTCGCCTTCCGCTTCCGCTAGCGGCTTGCCCTGCTCGGCGGTCATAATCTGCGCCAGCGCGGACTTGTTTTCGAGGATCAGGCGGTGCCAGTTCTTCAATAGCGCGGCGCGCTGGGCGGCGGTAAGCGCGCGCCATGCCGGCAGCGCGGCAGCGGCGGCATCCACCGCCTGCTGCGCTTCCGTCCGGCCCATATTGGGGATCTGGCCGAGCGTCGCGCCGGTGGAGGGATTGCTGACGGCAAGCGTCGTACCGTCGGCGGCGTCGCGCCAGCTTCCGGCAATCAGCGCCTGCTGGCGAAACAGATTTGAGTGAAATACGGACATGGCTAACTCCTTCAGGATTACGGCTGGAACACCTGGGCGACCAGATTGTGGAAATGCGCGATCCCATGCTCGGAGATACCGCTGCCGCTGTTATCCGCCATAATGCGTCCCTGGCCGCGATAGCCGCGGGACTTCAGCCCCTTCTGCACGCTTTCCACCAGACGTAAATCTTCCGGGCGGAACACGTCGCGATACCACTCAATCAGTGCCTTCTGATCGTCGGTCAACTCTTCATTGGTGAAATAGATGTCGTAGTTCTGCAGGGTGGTCTCTTCATCCACCGGGAACTCATAAATGACGGTCATCATGCCTTTGATCGGCGTGACGTTGAGCATGGTGCACGGCCACAGCCAGAAACCGTGGAACGCGGCGTCGGTGCCTTCTTCGAATTTAAATGACTGCTCGGACGGTTTGGCGAAGCCATACTGCAGCGTCCATTTGCCGTGCATGGTGTGCCAGTAACGGTCAACCTGCACGGAATCCGAGAAGCCCGGGTGCGCCGGGCCGCAGTGATAACATTCCAGATAGTTATCGACGATATTTTTCCAGTTCGCCGGGGTAAGGGTGGTAAAGCGCGCCGCCAGTTTCAGCTCATGAACATCCGGGCAGGCTTCCAGCACTTTGTCCTGCAGTCCCGGTAGCTGCGTTTCCACGCTCTCCGCTTCCGGGTTCATATTGATAAACACAAAGCCGGCATACTCTTCAAGGCGCACCGGCACAAGCTTTGCCTTTTCGCTATCGAAGTTCGCTACGTTTTCGCAGTTGCGGGCGTGGGCGAGATTGCCGTCCAGCTTGAAGGCCCAGGCGTGATAGGGGCAGGTAATCACGTTTTTGGCTTTACCTTCACCGCTCAGCAACTGGTGGCCACGGTGCGGGCAGACGTTATAGAAGGCGCGCAGAATGTTGTCGCGACCGCGGACGATAACGATATTTTCGCCGATGATCTCCCGGGTGATGTAATCGTTCGGCCTGGCGACTTCGCTGCCGTGGGCGACGCAAATCCAGCTATTGGCGAAGATACGCTCTTTCTCGTGCTCAAACGCCTGGCTGTCGGTGTAAAAACGGGCCGGAATGGTCCAGGCGTCCTGCGGATTGGCGCAAAAGTTAATCGGCAGGGTAAAGTCAGGGCTTAAATTGCTCATGTAGGGTCACCTTGTGATTATTGTCAGTAAGCGTTTTTTACAGCGACTGGCCGTCGCCTTTAAGTACCGCGCCAACCGGCAGCGTCTCGGCTTTAACGATCGGCTCGGGCGTATGGGTTTCTATCTGATGCACAGGCACGTGGGCGTAGTCCTGTTTTAGCCAGCGTACAAAGCCGCCGGTCTTGATCAGTAAAATGGCAAGGAACGGTAAGGCGGTCAGCACCACGGTGGTTTTCATGGTTTCCAGCGAGGCGCCGGTAAACAGAATCGATAGCGGGATGAGGGTGATCACCACGCACCAGAACAGGCGCATGCCGCGATCCGGATCTTCGCCTTCGCGCAGGTTACGGGTACTGGTTGCCGCCATGGTGTAGGCCACCGCATCCATATGCGAGGCGAGGAAAACGATCATCACGAACAGATAGGCGGCGAGGAACAGCTTGCCCGCCGGCAGCGACATCAGCACCTGCTGGACGGCGGTTTCGCCGCCGAGGGACTGCATCACCTGCGGCACGTTAATCACGCCGTTGACGAACTGATGCATGGCATAGCTTTCCATCACCCCGAAGAAGAACCAGCAGCCGGCGGTGCTGCCGAGAATAAGCCCCCAGATCACCTCTTTAATCTTACGTCCGCGGGAGACGCGGGTGACGAACATCGCCACGCCTGGGGTATAGGAGATCCACCACAGCCAGTAGAAGACGGTCCAGTTGCGGGTAAAGGCGCCATCGCCGAGCGGGTCGGTAAACAGGCTCATCTGCAGAAAGTTTTGGCTCGTCAGACCGATGGCGTTGATGATGTTATTGGTGATGAATTCGGTCGGACCAACCAGTAATACCACTAACGGCAGCAGGAACGCTCCCCAGCCGACCATTTTGCTCAGTCGCTGCAGGCCGTTATTGATGCCAATCCACGAGCTCATGCAGAAAATACCGCCGGAGAGCAGGATCACAAACGCCTGGACGGTGAAGTTATCCGGCAGTCCGGTGAGAGCTGACAGGCCGCGGGTGAAGGTGGCGGCTGTGACCACCAACGAAATGGTTAACGCGCCGACGGTGGCGATCAGAAACATCAGGTCAGCCAGGCGACCCCAGAAACCCTGCGGATTGACGCCGGTGATTGCCGAAATGATCCCGGAGAGGCTGAGGCCTTTATTTTTCCGCACGTGAAAGTGATAGGCCATGATCAGCGAGGCGAGGGTGTAGGTCGCCCACGCGCTAATGCCCCAGTGGAAGAAAGAGTAGGGGATGCTGTATTCCAGCGCTTTTGCTGAATGCGGCGCAATATTCAGGCCAGGGGTCTGGTAGTAATAAGCCCACTCGGCAACACCCCAGTACAGCGTAGAGGAGCCGAGTCCGGCGCAAATAAACATAAACAGCCATGAGAGAGTGCTGTACTCGGCTTTGCCTTCACCGAGCCGGATATTGCCGTATTTGCTGGTGGCCAGATACAACACCAGTCCCAGCGCCAGTAGCACCAGCACCTGTACCGCGGAACCCAGCAGGCGGGTGACGCCGTTAAAAATCGAATTAGCCGCCTGCGCGGTTTGTTGGGGGAAGAGACTTAATGTAGCGGCGATGAAAACAATGGCCGCCAGGCTGATGACAATCAGCGGCACATCTTTTTTCTTTACGTTGCTCAACATGAGTGATCTCCTGGGCACGGTTGCCCGTCGGTGGCTTTAGCCTGTCGTTGTTATCACGCTGTAGGGTCAGGGTTCGTAGCAAAATGCTATTAACAATTGGATTATTTCTTTGTTACATGAATTAAACAATTGGCCGATTCGTGAAGCAATAAAACACGGAACGGAAATAATAAAAGGTGAATTGGCGCAGGTTCTTTCCTTTCAGGAATCAATAAAGTTCGCCGCTGTGATGCGGTTCACTTGTCAATCGTGGGGGATTCTGCATTGAGAGGAGAGAGGGGAGTTGGCAGGCCAGGCGTGCGGGTTTTCCCGGGTAGCGGCTACGCCTTACCCGGGCTACGGTCCGAGCGACCTGCCTTTTATTTATTCACCACGCTGGCTGAAACTGCTGGTGTTGGTGGCCTCAAAATCGCTGAGACGTTCCCGGAAGGCCGGGGCAGCCCGCATGGATGCGGGCTGAGGGCCGTGTTTTGCAAGGACGCTGCCTCGGCCCGACCCGAAGCCTGCAGGGATAAGTCGAAGGTACCACGAAGTGGCGATTTTGGCGGCCAGAGCCCGGGAGTACAGAGGGCGGCGGCGAATGGCCGCCCTCTGTGCGCTCCCTGCTCCATGAGAGCCATAACGCAGAAGAAATATCGGGAGCGCAATGTGCTCTGAATTAACACAAAGCACATGTTTTTCCCGGACCAAAACCGTTGCAAACCGATGCGATATCTACATGAGCGTGCCATTGTAGCCCCGGTAAGCGCAGCGCCACCGGGGAGCGGCGCGGTAATTACGCCAAAATGGCCTTGCAGATAGCGTCGCTGACCTGCTGCGTTGAGGCGGTGCCTTTCATGTCCGGGGTTTTCGGCCCGCTGGCGATCACCTGCTCTATCGCCGCCAGAATGCCGTTATGCGCGGCGTGGTAGCGCTCATCGCCGTTACCAAGGAAATCGAGCATCATCGCCCCGGCCCAAACGGTGGCGATCGGGTTGGCGATATTTTTACCGTAAATATCCGGCGCCGACCCGTGAACCGGTTCGAACAGCGACGGGAAGGTCCGCTCTGGGTTCAGGTTAGCCGACGGCGCAATACCGATAGTGCCGGTACAGGCCGGGCCGAGATCCGACAGAATATCGCCAAACAGGTTCGAGCCGACGACCACGTCGAAACGTTCCGGCTGCAGCACGAAGCGGGCGCAGAGAATATCGATATGCTGCTTGTCCCAGCGAATTTCGGGATAGCTTTTGGCCATCTCTTCCACGCGTTCATCCCAGTAGGGCATGCTGATCGCCAGACCGTTAGATTTGGTCGCGGAGGTCAGCGTTTTGCGCGGGCGGCTTTGCGCCAGCTCAAAGGCGTAGCGCAGGATCCGGTCAACGCCGCGGCGGGTGAAGACCGACTCCTGAATCACCACTTCATGCTCCGTGCCTTCATTGGCGCGACCGCCGAGGGCGGAATATTCGCCTTCGGTATTTTCGCGCACCACGTAAAAATCGATGTCGCCGGCCTTTTTACCCGCCAGCGGACAGGGGACGCCGGGGAACAGGCGCACCGGACGCAGATTGACGTACTGATCGAACTCACGGCGGAACTTCAGTAGCGATCCCCATAGCGAGATATGGTCGGGGACGGTATCCGGCCAGCCGACGGCGCCGAAATAGATAGCATCGAAGCCCTGCAACTGCTCGCGCCAGTCGTCCGGCATCATCTTGCCGTGGTGGGCGTAATATTCGCAGCTTGCCCACTCCATCTGCTCGAAGCTCAGCGACAGATCCCAACGCTGCGCGGCGGCTTGCAGCACGCGAATACCTTCAGGCAGAACTTCTTTACCAATTCCGTCACCGGGGATGGCGGCAATACGACAGGTTTTTTTCATTCCGGTTCTCACTTTTTAGCGATGATGTTTGACCACCTGCCTATCCTATAATTGACTGGTTCATAATTAATCACGCTAACTGGTGAAACATAAAACACAGATCATGAATAATCTGCCGCTGCTAAATGATTTACGCGTGTTCATGCTGGTCGCTCGCCGGGCCGGTTTTGCCGCCGCCGCCGAGGAGCTTGGCGTCTCACCGGCGTTCGTCAGCAAGCGGGTTTCGCTGCTGGAGCAAACCCTGCATGTGATGTTGCTGCACCGTACCACCCGACGGGTCACCATTACCGAAGAGGGGGAGCGGATCTACGAATGGGCGCAGCGCATTCTGCAGGATGTGGATGAGATGATGGACGAGCTTTCCGACGTGCGTCAGGTACCGCAGGGAACGCTACGAATTATCAGCAGCTTCGGCTTTGGTCGCCGGGTGGTCGCCCCCGCGCTGTCGGCGCTGGCCCGCCAGTACCCGCAACTTGAGCTGCGCTTCGATGTCCAGGACCGGCTGGTGGATTTGGTCAATGAAGGGGTGGATCTCGATATTCGCGTCGGCGACGATATCGCGCCGAATCTGATTGCCCGCAAGCTGGCGACCAACCACCGTATTCTCTGCGCGTCGCCGCAGTTCCTTGCCCGCCACTCGCCGCCGAAACAGCTAAGCGACCTGGCAGCCTTACCCTGTCTGGTGATTAAAGAGCGCGATCATCCGTTTGGCGTCTGGCAACTGCACAGCAAAGAGGGCCAGCACGCGATCAAGGTAACCGGGCCGCTCTCCTCCAACCATGGTGAGATTGTGCATCAGTGGTGTCTGGATGGGCAGGGGATTGCATTACGTTCATGGTGGGATGTCAGTGAAAATATCGCCAGCGGCCATCTGGTACACGTGCTGCCGGACTATTATCAGCCCGCCAACGTCTGGGCGGTCTACGTGTCGCGGCTGGCGACCTCAGCCAAAATTCGCACCACCGTAGAGTTTCTGCGCCACTATTTTCAGCAGCACTATCCCCAGCAGTGTATCGTCAGCAGCGAGGAAAACAGCCGGCGACCAGCGCCGCCGGCGGAGGGCGTTACAGACGAGTGACGCTCTGCAGGATCGTCAGCGCGCGGGAGAATTGAGCATCCGGGATGGTCAACGGATAGAGGAAGCGAATAACGTTGCCATACTGGCCGCAGGTCAACAGCAGCAGGCCCTGCTCCAGCGCCTGCTGCTGGATTTTCTGCGCAATCGCCGCCGACGGTTCGCCGGTCGCCGGATCGAAGAACTCGGCGGCGATCATCGAACCCACGCCGCGCGCTTCCACCAGCGCCGGACACCAGCCCTTAACTTCCTGTAGCGTCGCCAGCAGGCGCTCGCCGAGGAACTGCGCGCGCTCGCACAGCGCTTCGTTATCAATGATATCCAGCACCGCATGCGCGGCCGCCACCGCCAGCGGGTTGCCGGCGTAGGTGCCGCCTAAGCCGCCCGGCGCCGGGGCATCCATGATCTGCGCGTTACCGACCACGCCGGAAAGCGGCATGCCGCCCGCCAGGCTTTTAGCCATCGTCATCAGATCCGGTTTATCGGCATAGTGATCCATGGCGAACAATTTACCGGTGCGGGCGAAGCCGCTCTGTACTTCATCGGCAATCATTACGATGCCGTGCTCATCGCAGAGGCGGCGTACTGCGGCAACCAGCTCTTTCGGCGCGACGTTAAAGCCGCCTTCGCCCTGTACCGGTTCGAAAATAATCGCCGCCACCTGTTTGGCTTCGATATCGGCTTTGAACAGGCGTTCAAGGGCGGTAATCGAATCGGCGGTGCTGATACCGTGCAGCGCTGACGGGTACGGCACGTGGTATACCGAGCCGGGGAACGGCCCGAAGCCCAGTTTGTACGGCGCGACCTTACCGGTTAGCGCCATCGTCATATAGGTACGGCCATGGAAACCGCCGCCGAAGGCGATAACGCCGGGGCGTCCGGTATGGGCACGGGCGATTTTCACCGCGTTTTCTACCGCTTCCGCGCCGGTAGAGAAGAAGGCGGTTTTTGCCGGGCCTTTCACCGGCGCCAGTTCGTTGAGCTTCTCCGCTAGCGACACATAGCTTTCATAAGGCACGATCTGATAGGCGGTATGGGTAAATTGCTGCAGCTGCTGTTCAACCGCGGCGACCATCCGCGGATGGCGATGGCCGGTATTCAGCACCGCGATGCCGGCGGCGAAATCGATATATTCATTGCCTTCGACATCGGTCAAGGTGGCGTTTTGCGCGCTCTGGGCAAAGAAGTTGCACATAACGCCCACGCCGCGCGGGGTAGCGGTAAGACGACGCTGATGGAATTCATTGTTGCTCATAATAAACACCCTTTAGCAAAAGTTAATCACGGAACCGAACGGCAAATCAGACCCCAAGGCGATCGCGCAGGCTGTAGTAGGCGGCGCCCATGGCGGTAAAAGGAATTCGCAGGCTGCGCCCGCCCGGGAACGGGTAGTGAGGCAGTTTGGCGAAGGCATCGAAGCGCTCGGCATCGCCGCGCAGCAGTTCTGAAATCAAGCGTCCGGCCAGATGAGTACAGGTCACGCCGTGACCGCTGTAGCCCTGCATGTAGTAAATATTGTTATCCAGACGGCCGAACTGCGGCATACGCGACAGGGTCAGCAGGAAGTTGCCGGTCCAGCGGTAGTCAATTTTCACCCCCTGCAGCTGCGGGAAGGTTTTCAGCAGCTTCGGCATAATCAGCCGCTCTACGTCGTCCGGGTCACGGGCGCCGTAGACCACGCCGCCGCCGTACAGCAGGCGGTTGTCGCCGGTAAGACGGTAGTAGTCCAGCAGGTAGTTACAATCTTCCACGCAGTAGTTTTTCGGGATCAGCGAGCGGGCTAAGTCTTCCGACAGCGGAGCGGTCGTCACGACCTGAGTGCCGCACGGCATGCTGCGTTTTGCCAGCTCCGGTTCAAGCTTGTCGCCGAGATAGGCGTTACCGGCGACGATCACGTAGCGCGCGGTTACCTGGCCGCGTGCGGTACTGACCACCGCCGGGCTGGTGTGCTGAATTCGGGTCACCGGCGACTGCTCATACACCCGGCCGCCGTTAAGACGAATAGCGTCCGCTTCGCCGATGGCGAGGTTCAGCGGGTGAATATGGCCGCCGCTGTGGTCGAGCAGGGCGCCGACGTAGCGGTCGCTGTCTACTTCGCGACGAATGGCATGGCTGTCGAGCAGTTCCAGTTGGGTATTACCGTAGCGCTCCCAGTTGGCTTTTTGCTCTTCCAGCGTTTCCATTTGCTTATGGTTCATGGCCACAAACAGGCCGCCTGGGCGGTAATCGCACTGGATCTGGTAGCGCTGGATGCGCTCGCGAATAATATCGCCGCCTTCGAACATCATGCTGCCGAGCATTTTGGCCGCATCCGGGCCGTAGTTCTTCTCAATAACGTCGATATCGCGGCTATAAGAGTTAACCAGCTGTCCGCCGTTGCGGCCGCTGGCGCCGAAGCCGATACGCGCGCCTTCCAGCACTACTACGTCGTAGCCCATTTCGGCCAGATGCAGGGCCGAGGAGAGGCCGGTGTAACCGCCGCCGACGACGCAGACGTCACAGTTGATTGATTCCTCCAGCGTTGGGAACGGTTCATACTTGTTGGCGCTGGCGGCGTAGTAGCTAGTGGTATGTTCAGTCATGATCAAGACTCCAGAGCAATCCAGATGGTTTTCAGTTCGGTGAATTTTTCCAGCGCGTGCAGCGATTTATCGCGCCCGTTGCCGCTCTGCTTATAGCCGCCGAACGGGACGGTCATATCACCATCGTTGTAGTTGTTGACGAAGACCGAGCCGGCCTTCAGGCGGCGACTCATGCGGTGGGCGCGCGACAGATCGCGGGTCCACACCGCGGCGCCGAGACCGTAGTCGCTGTCGTTGGCCAGTTGCAGCGCCTGTTCTTCGCTTTTGAAGCGCGTGACCACCAGCACCGGGCCGAAGATCTCTTCGCGGCTGAGGGTTGAGGACGGGTCGACATCGACGAAAATGGTTGGGCCGACGGCGGCTGGCCACGGATTTTTCCGCCCGTCGAGGAATAGCGTGCTTTTGGCCTCACCGCCGCGGATAAAGCTGTGCACGCTGTCGGCATGGGCGTTATCAATTAACATCCCCATGGTGGTATCGGGATCGAGCGGATTGCCCGGCTGCCAGTTTTGCGCCTGGGCTTTCAGTAATGCCAGGAACTCGTCGGCGATGCTCTCTTCCAGCAGCAGGCGGGTGCCGGCGATGCAGACCTGCCCCTGGTTATAGAAGATACCGCCGGCGGTGGCGTTGACCGCTTTTTGCAGATCCGGACAGTCGGCGAAGACGATATTGGCGCTCTTGCCGCCCGCTTCCAGCCACACGCGCTTCATGTTGCTGTCGCCGGCATCTTTCAGCAGCTGTTTGCCGGTACGGGTGGATCCGGTGAAGGTGATGACTTCAACGTCAGGATGCAGCGCCAGCGCCTGCCCGGCCTCGTGGCCAAAGCCGCTGACCACGTTTAACACCCCGTCCGGAAGTCCGGCTTCTTTTGCAAGCCCTGCCAGACGCAGGGCGGTGAGCGGCGATTTTTCCGAGGGTTTGAGGATTACGCTATTGCCTGCCGCCAGCGCCGGGCCGAGTTTCCAGCAGGCCAGCAGCAGCGGGAAGTTCCACGGCACCACCGCGGCCACCACGCCAATCGGTTCACGAACGATCATTGCCAGCTCGTTGCCGCCGGTGGGCGCCACTTCGCCATAGACTTTATCCAGCGCTTCGGCGTACCAGCGAATGGCGCGGGCGGCGCCGGGAATATCGTCGCGCAGGCTGTGGCGGATCGGTTTGCCGGTATCGAGCGTTTCCAGCAGCGCCAGCTCTTCACGATGGGTTTCCATCAGGTCGGCAAATTTCGTGAGAACCGCTTTACGCCGGGCCGGGGAGGCCTGCGACCAGTCGCCGTTATCAAAGGCCTGGCGCGCGGCTTTCACTGCCCGTTCGACGTCGGCTTTTTTACCGCGGGCGACCTGCGCTAATGTCTGCTGTGCGGCAGGGTCGATAGTCTCGAAGGTGGTATTATCGGCCGCGGCGCAATATTCGCCGTTAATAAATAAGCGCGTTTCAATGGCCAGGTTTTTCGCTTTTTCCTGCCAGTAAGCCAGGTGCTGAAAATTCATCATGACTCCTTAAAAACATCATCGGCAAAATATAGGGTTCGGCGTTTTCAGGGGCTCAGGGCGCAGGGCGTCCCCGGGGTAGAAAACCGTCTCTTCGCCATTAACTGGCGTTAATTATCTTTGGGCCAGCAGGAAATAAGATTTCCGCGCTGCGCAGGTATTATTACTGCGAGTTCTTCGCCGCGGCGGAAATATTACATCCGCCGCGGCAGGCCTGAAGAAAGCCTGAAACCTGCTCAGGCTAAGAAATTAGAATGTGGTGGGGGTGTGGGCACTGATAATGCGGCAGATACCTGCCGAGGTGTTGCTGAAACTATGAGGGATGCCGGTATTAATGGCATAGCTCTGTCCAGCCACCAGGTGGTACGACTGACCGTTAATCGTCAGCACGATTTCACCTTCCAGTATGGTGCCTATCTCCTCACCCTGATGCTTTATTCTCTCCCCGGTTGTGGTCCCAGGCTGGTAAGTTTCAAAAATCATCGCCAGCGTACGGTTCGGATTTCCGTTATGAACCAGTTTCATTGAAACGCCCTGACTCCCCATTTCGATAAGATCGTCCTGATTAATGACGACCTGCGGTTCATCCGGCTTTTCGGGTTCAGAAAAGAATTCCGAGAGCGACAGCCCATATACTTTCAGCAGCTTTTGCAGCGTACTGATGGCAGGACTGACTTTGTCCTGCTCTATGGTGCTGATGGCACTATGTGTTAACCCAGACAGTTCGGCGGCACGACGCTGTGAAAGACCCAGCTGTTGGCGGATCTCTGACAGACGTTTCCCTGGCGCCAGTCCGTCATCGCTCATATTTGCATTTCCTTAACTGTAGTGGTCAGAGCCGCCGCTTTTCGGCGACATGGCTCTGACAGGCGGTGATAAAACCATCAAACAACATACGCGACAGGGCGTATTCGCTACTGTTCCATTCAGGATGCCATTGTACGCCCAGCGCGAAAGGGTGGTCGTTGACGCTGACCGCCTCAACCAGCCCATCCGGTGAACGGGCCTCCACGCGCAGACGCGAACCCAGCGTTTTTGCGCCCTGGCCGTGTAGCGAGTTTACCCAAAACGTGTTGCAGCCCGGTATTAACTGAGAAAGTAAACCTCCTTCCTGCACCTCCACCTGGTGGGACGGCGCATACTGCTGCTCCACCGGTAGTTCAGGATCTTCGCGATGCTCCAGCAGTTCCGGCTGTTCAAACAGACGACGATACAGAGTCCCGCCGGTGGCGACAACCAGTTCCTGCAGCCCTCGGCAGATGGCGAAAATGGGGATGCGCCTTTCGAGCGCGGCGTTAATTAGCGCCATGCTCAGAAGATCACGCCCGGGGTCGGCGTCAGGCTCATCGCCGTTTTCACCATAAAGGTGCGGCTGCACGTTGCTGGGGCTGCCTGGCAGGTAGATCCCGTCCAGTTTATCGACTAACGCATCCAGTAGTTCCGGCTCGGCCAGCGCGTGCGGCAGGGCAATCGGCAGTCCGCCAGCGTTAACAATGGCATTCAGGTACTTTTCTTGCAGAGTCTGGGTCTGGTGACCCTTAAGCCTGTTTCTACACATCACGACGCCAATAACTGGCTTGTACATTATATTTTCCATGATCGCCCTCACAAAGTGGACTAAATTATGACCGCTGGTGACTGATAAACGGCCATATCGTTCAATATTTTCTCAATCTAGCAGTGGAAATAGCCGTTTGCAAACTTAATTTAACATTTGACAAACATTTTGTTTGCATACACATTCGAAGGGTGGACATTATATTTGACGTTTTCAGTCAGGGTCCGAAAACTAAAACAACGGCGGTGAATCATGGAAACCAATATCGTAGAAGTTGAGAATTTTGTTCAGCAGACGGAAGAGAGACGGGTAAGCGCGTTCGCTAAAGAAGTGAAGCGCTACCTCGAAACCTACCCCAACACTCAGTACGTCGATGTACTCCTCACAGACCTTAACGGCTGCTTCCGCGGCAAACGCATTCCGGTCGCCAGCCTCAGCAAGCTCGAGAAAGGCTGCTACTTCCCGGCGTCCGTTTTCGCGATGGATATTCTCGGCAACGTGGTGGAAGAGGCCGGGCTTGGCCAGGATATGGGCGAACCGGACCGCAGCTGTGTCCCGGTATTAGGTACGTTGACCCCTTCGGCCGCCGATCCGGAATACATCGGCCAGGTCTTGTTGACCATGGTTGATGAAGATGGCGCTCCCTTTGACGTTGAGCCGCGGAACGTACTCAACCGCCTCTGGCAGCAGCTCCGCCAGCGCGGATTGTTCCCCGTGGTAGCGGTAGAGCTGGAGTTCTATTTACTCGATCGCAAACGCGATGCCGAAGGCTACCTGCAGCCGCCGTGCGCGCCCGGCACCGACGACCGCAATACCCAAAGCCAGGTCTATTCCGTTGATAACCTCAACCATTTTGCCGATGTACTGAATGATATTGATGAACTGGCCCAGTTACAGCTGATCCCGGCGGATGGCGCGGTGGCTGAAGCCTCTCCGGGGCAGTTCGAAATCAACCTCCACCACACCGATAACGTGCTGGATGCGTGCGATGATGCGCTGGCATTAAAACGTCTCGTGCGTTTAATGGCGGAGAAGCATAAGATGCACGCCACTTTTATGGCGAAACCTTATGAAGAGCATGCGGGTAGCGGGATGCATATCCATATCAGCATGCAAAACAATAAGGGTGAAAACGTGCTGGCGGATGCGGACGGCGAGGATTCAGCCCTGCTGAAACGCGTGCTGGCCGGGATGATTGACCTGATGCCGGCGTCGATGGCGCTGCTGGCGCCGAACGTGAACTCGTATCGTCGCTTCCAGGCGGGCATGTATGTGCCGACGCAGGCGTCATGGGGGCATAACAACCGTACGGTAGCGCTGCGTATCCCGTGCGGCGATCGACATAACCACCGCGTTGAATACCGCGTAGCCGGGGCGGACGCCAACCCGTATCTGGTGATGGCGGCGATTTTCGCCGGCATCCTGCACGGCCTGGATAATCCGCTGCCGCTGCAGGAAGAGGTGGAAGGTAACGGTCTGGAACAAGAAGGCTTGCCGTTCCCGATCCGCCAGAGCGACGCGCTGTGGGAGTTTATGCAAAACGATCATCTGCGGGAGCGTCTTGGCGAGCGTTTCTGCCACGTTTACCACGCCTGTAAGAATGATGAGTTACTGCAGTTTGAGCGTCTTATCACAGAAACAGAAATTGAGTGGATGTTGAAAAACGCCTGATGTTCGCCCCGTAAGGGGCGCATTAGTTTAATCAGTAGCATCATACGGCCTGAGCGGAGCCTGGTCGTCCTTTTTGCTGGGAGCCCAGCCATTTCCCGGATGTCGCGTTAAGGAGCGCAGGCGGCAACGGGGCTTCAGTTAACGACACAGTGTGTGACGAGGAAATGAGATGATGCAGATGTTCAAATATCCGCAGGGAGAAGGGAGCCTCTTTGGCCGCATTGGATGCCAACTTACCGCCGTTCATCGGTCCGTCTTACCCTTTTATTTACGTCTTACCCCCTTGCTAAGCAGGTTTGTTACCCGGTCTTTGTGCCCGCAAACTGTCGTCGGCATGGGGGGAATGCGTCATGGCTGCTAATCTTCCTGCAGAAAACGCCGCTCAGGCGGGAAAACCGCGTCTGCGTAAATCGCTCAAACTGTGGCAAGTGGTGATGATGGGGCTGGCTTATCTGACCCCCATGACGGTGTTTGATACCTTCGGCATCGTTTCCGGCATCAGTAATGGCCACGTTCCAGCCTCTTATCTGCTGGCGCTGGCTGGGGTGCTATTCACCGCCATCAGCTACGGTAAACTGGTGCGCCAGTTCCCGGAAGCGGGCTCGGCCTACACCTATGCGCAAAAATCAATTAGCCCGCACATCGGTTTTATGGTCGGCTGGTCCTCACTGCTGGACTATCTGTTCCTGCCGATGATTAACGTCCTGCTGGCGAAGATCTACCTCTCCGCGCTGTTTCCGGAAGTGCCGCCGTGGGTGTGGGTGGTGACTTTTGTCGCCATTCTGACCGCGGCGAATCTGAAAAGCGTCAACCTGGTGGCCAACTTCAATACCTTGTTCGTGCTGGTGCAGATCTCCATCATGGTGGTGTTTGTGATTCTGGTGGTACAAGGGTTGCATAAAGGCGAGGGCGTTGGCACCGTTTGGTCGCTGCAGCCGTTTATCAGCGAGAATGCGCATTTGATCCCGATTATTACCGGCGCGACGATTGTCTGCTTCTCGTTCCTCGGCTTTGACGCCGTTACCACGCTTTCAGAAGAAACCCCGAATGCCGCGCGGGTGATCCCGAAGGCCATCTTCCTTACCGCGATGTACGGCGGCATTATTTTTATCGTCGCCTCGTTCTTTATGCAGTTGTTCTTCCCGGATATCCATCGTTTTAAAGATCCGGACGCCGCGCTGCCGGAAATTGCGCTGTACGTCGGCGGCAAGCTGTTCCAGTCGATTTTCCTGTGCACCACTTTTGTTAATACCCTGGCATCGGGCCTGGCGTCGCACGCCAGCGTGTCGCGCTTGCTGTACGTGATGGGCCGCGATAACGTCTTCCCGGAGCGCATTTTCGGCTATGTGCATCCGAAATGGCGTACCCCGGCGCTGAACGTGATTATGGTGGGCATCGTCGCGCTGTCGGCGCTGTTCTTCGACCTGGTGACCGCGACGGCGCTTATCAACTTCGGCGCGCTGGTAGCTTTTACCTTCGTTAATCTCTCGGTATACAACCACTTCTGGCGGCGTAAGGGGTATAACAAAACCTGGAAAGACCGCTTCCACTATCTGCTGTTGCCGATGGTCGGCGCGCTGACCGTGGGGGTGCTGTGGTTGAACCTTGAGGCGACCTCGCTGACGTTGGGTCTGGTGTGGGCCGCGCTGGGATTGCTTTATCTGACCTACCTGACCCGCCGTTTCCGTAAACCGCCTCCGCAGTTTGACGCGACGAAAGCGGAGCAGGCCTGGGAGTCGTAATTCGCCGTTACTATGACAACAAGGCAGGCAAGCCTGATGTCGAATAAGGGCTCCATGTTTATCATGGAGCCCTTTTTAATGACTTGTATATATGCTTTACCCCATTTTTTGTTTTTTTGTCGACTTTAAATGAATGTTTTTTATTTCCGCTGTGAATGTAATTGGCTGGTAATATTATATATTATGGAATAATAAACTTATATTTTAATTTTGTGTTGCCGGGCGTATTATTTTTGAGTGACCCTGTTTTATCAAAAGGATATTTGGTTGTGACAGAACAAACGAAAATAATTCAATTACAGGATACGTTAAACCGTTATTTGCTTTACTTTCCTCGAAGCAAAAATATGGCTGCCGATGTGTATTCTTTTATAGGCGAAGAGACGCTCAGTAAGCCGTGTATTTGACTATAAAGTAGGTAAATTCTGGGAAGATCTACTGCATCGTGCAGACTGGCGAGATCCTTTGAGTTTGAACCAACAGGCAATTGAATATTATCGTTCCGGTAAATTGCCTGCAGCTGTAACCAAATTCTTTATGAACAAACCGAATGAAGTTTTACCCACGGGCAAGTTTGGAGTGTTAAACGAATTTAACAATGCGACCAGGGTGAGGCCATCCCGCGACCTGGCTGCCGGTAATCAGGAATTGGCAAACCTGCAGTGGGAGATGCCGAAACCCAAAAGTGACAGGGAACTGGATATAGGAAACCAACGGTCAGCGCTCGATATTTAGGGAATATTTATGAAGCAGAGATACACATCAGGGACCGTTCTGGCGGCCATGCTTATGGTCGTTGGATGTCAGGCGCAACAACCGCCGACGCAGGTTATTTATCGTTTCGATGACCACCGTTATCTGGAGCTGAAGGGTTGGGACTGTGAGGGCGAACTCTGGTACACGGATACGCTGAGGGGGATTCATACCGAACCGGTAAGTCAGTTCTACCGAATTTTTACCAAAAAATTTATCCACCCTTCTGATCGCTATACATTACCGCGGAACTGAATTTATCGTCTGGTTACGTGGGGGAGATAACTTCTGTGTGGATGCATTGAGGAGGGTTCTGGAGCACCTGAACATCCCTAACGCCAACGCCTGTGAAGTGGAATACCTTACCGAGTGTCCTGAATACGGCATTGTGGGTAAATGGATCGCTGCGCCCGATGACAACATCATTAACCGAATCGTCATTACTGTCGATATGCATGAAGAAGACAGTGATTCAAAAAGTATGGAAAGCGCCTGTGCGTTTTCGTTCACTAATCACTATGTCAGAGCAGTAGGCGAAAAGCCGGTATATCTTTACCAGCCGATGTCCGTCATTGCTGATGTAGAAGAAAAGATCCCATTCTATCTGGAGGTTAAGTCCGTTACTGCGCCTAAAACACTGTGGTATACAGGATTGCCCAGAGTGGATAAATACCCATTATTGCTTTTGGCGCCGGTGTGTCATTGACTGTTTTAGCCGTCAATAAGGCATATCAACATATGGGGTATTGAGCTGAATCTAATTGTATTTACGGGAAGAAGCCGACCGTGGGATCGGCTCCTGTCCCTGGTAATACGCAGCCCGGGTGTAAAGATTGGCAAAGTGAAATTATTTCTTTTTTTTATCGGTTGGCAACTGAGCGGCGCGGCGTTCTTTGATATAGGACACCAGACTGTAAACGGCGACTCCCAGCAGAGCAATCGCCACGATAAAGAGCACAAAACCCGACATAAATTAACCTAATGAGTTGTTTAAACAGAAGAAAAAATAACGCCTCACGAAGACGATATCATCGGGATGTTTCCGAAAGATGACCTAAAAGTGCCAAAGACATCCGGCATGGCTCGTTATGTTAAAGTATTGATGGTGTTAATGTGTTTATGACGCTCTGTGGGCGTCCTGGCGTTGGATGTAACACTCCGTTAAGTCAATTTACAGACGAACGGGGCTGCGGCTGTTACGCTAATCGTTGAATGAGAATTTTCTGAGAGTAATGCATGTTTAAAAAAAGTCTCGCCGGCCTGCTTGCTTCGGCGCTTATGCTGACGGCTTTTGCCAGTTGGGCGCAGTCGGAAAGCCAACAGGTTCGCGAACGAATTGTCGAGCAGGTGTTAAAACCCTGCGAAGGTAAAAAGGCCGGGGATAAAGTGGTGATGGTCGACCGCCGGGGCGGCGAACATGAAGCGATTTGTACGCTGGCGGCGGTGCCATTACCGGAATAGACGCCGCTTTCGCCACTCCCTCTGCGACACTCATCCTGACTCTGTTTTATGCCTTTGGTAGCGGTTAAGTTCATACCAACTGAGGTACTCCCGGGTTATGGTTTGCGCTTTATCCGGGCGACCGGCGGTGCCGTTTTTTGTCGGGTGCGGCTAACGCTTTACCCGATCTACGGTCCGTGCGGCCTGCCGTTAATTTCTTCACCACGCTGGCTGACACTACTGGTGCTGGTGATCCCAAAACCCCCGGTGGCGCTGCCGCTTACCGGGGCTACAGCGTTGTGCGATTTGGTAGCCCGGAGAAGGCGCAACGCGCCGCCTCCGGGAAAAAAAACTGGCAGCGATTGGCCGCCCTCTGTGCGCTCCCTGCGCCGCGGAAAACATATGGCAGAAAAATTAACCGGGAGCGCGATATACTCTGGAGCGACACGAGATAAACGCTTTTCTCAAGCTAAAAAGTTGTAAACCGATAACAGTATCTACGGTCCTGAATCTGCCGCTCCCGGCCATCTCTGAAGTGTTAAAAAAGCGACCGACGCCTCAGTTTGTGAGCCATTGCCCGCAAAAATGCCATAAATCCGTCACAATGATGGCGATGATAATAAATGACTGAGGATGAAGGGATGAAAAAAAGTCTACTCGCCGCCGCGGTGGCCGGGGCCGTATTGTTATCCGCCGGCGTGCAGGCGCAGGACGCCGTTGCGCCAGAGGGCTATCAGCTGCAACAGGTGCTGATCATGAGCCGCCATAACCTGCGCGCGCCGCTGGCCAATAATGGCAGCGTACTTGAGCAGTCGACGCCGAAATCCTGGCCGCAGTGGGATGTACCAGGGGGTCAGTTGACCACCAAAGGCGGCGTGCTGGAAGTCTACATGGGTCACTATATGCGTGAGTGGCTGGCGCAGCAGAAGCTGGTGACCAGCGGCGAGTGCCCGCCGGAAAATGCGGTTTACGCCTACGCCAATAGCCTGCAGCGCACCGTTGCAACCGCGCAGTTCTTTATCACCGGCGCTTTCCCGGGCTGCGGGGTGCCTGTGCATCATCAGCCGCAGATGGGAACCATGGATCCTACTTTCAATCCGGTCATTACCGATGATTCAGCCGAATTCGCGCAAAAAGCGGTGCAGGCGATGGAGAAAGAGCGTCAGGGGATGCAGCTCGCTGAGAGCTACAAGCTGCTGGAAGAGATGACCGACTATCGCAATTCGCCATCCTGTAAAGAAAAGCATGTCTGCTCGCTTAGCGACGGTAAAGATACCTTTAGCGCCAAATATCAGCAGGAGCCGGGCGTCTCCGGGCCGCTGAAGGTCGGCAACTCGCTGGTCGACGCCTTCACCCTGCAGTACTACGAAGGTTTTCCGAAGGATCAGGTGGCGTGGGGCGAAATTGCCAGCGATAAGCAGTGGCAGGTGTTGTCGAAGCTGAAAAATGGCTATCAGGACAGCCTGTTTACTTCCGCGGAAGTGGCGCGCAATGTCGCTAAGCCGCTGGTCAAATATATCGATAATGCGCTGGTAGGCGATGGCGCCGCGAAGGCGAAAGTAACGCTGCTGGTCGGGCATGATTCCAATATCGCTTCGCTGCTGACGGCGCTGGACTTTAAACCCTACCAGTTACCGGGCCAGTATGAGCGCACCCCCATCGGCGGCAAGCTGCTGTTCCAGCGCTGGCACGATAGCGGCAGCAATCGCGATTTAATGAAAATTGAGTATGTCTATCAAAGCACTGAACAGCTGCGCAACGCGGATGCCTTGAGCCTGCAATCCCCGCCGCAGCGGGTCACGCTGGCGCTTAACGGTTGTCCGGTAGATGATCAGGGATTCTGCCCGCTGGAAACGTTCAAAAAGGTCATGAACGAGGCGGCAAAATAAAACAAAAAACCCGGAGCAATCCGGGTGAAGAATTAGCGCGGGCGCAATGCCCGCGTAATTGAGCTATCAGACGTTTTTACGTTCAATGGTCTGTTCGCCCCAGAAGAGGCTGTCTTTGTCGGTTTTGGCGAAAGCTCGCGACAGCACCTCATCGCTGCCTTCTTCCCAAATTTTCTCCGCCAGCTTTTCATCGTAATTCGCGAGTTCGAAAATGGCTTCGGCGATTTCCAAAGAGGTATTACGTAAGCTTGCCCATTCGCCCACGTGGTGGGCCTTCGCTTCTTGGTTCGGCATGCAACTCCTCCTGTTAAAGGTTAGCCGTGTAATTTCACAGCCACATTGGCGACGTGTTCACCCTGATAGCGAGCGATAGCCAGCTCTTCCTGGCTTGGTTGACGGGAGCCGTCGCCGCCTGCGATGGTGGTTGCGCCATACGGCGTGCCGCCGCGCACCTGGGAGACATCAAACAGCTCCTGCGCGCCGTAGCCAATCGGCACAATGATCATCCCATGATGGGCAAGGGTAGTCCAGGTTGAGGTAATTGTCTGCTCCTGGCCGCCGCCGGTACCGGTTGAACTGAAGACGCTGGCGACTTTGCCATACAGCGCGCCAGACGCCCACAGACCGCCGGTCTGATCCAGGAAGGTGCGCATTTGTCCCGACATATTGCCGAAACGGGTAGGGGTACCAAAGATGATGGCATCATACTCCGCCAGTTCCTGCGGTGTGGCGACGGGCGCATTTTGTGTTTTCCCGCCTGCTTTGGCAAACGCTTCAGCCTGCATAGTTTCCGGCACGCGCTTCACAACCACCTCAACGCCGTCAACTTTATTTGCCCCTTCGGCAACGGCATGGGCCATGGTTTCGATGTGTCCATACATGGAATAATAAAGCACCAGAATTTTAGCCATTTGCATCACTCCTCGGTTGCGTAATTGTCCAGCCAAACGACTGGCTATCTATAAAGATAAGGCCTGTGGCGCAGAGTGCAAATCCAACAAACATTTGTTTGATTTATAACAAAATGGCAAAGATTAATTTGCAACGTATCTCGTAGCAAATAGATACATTTTGCGCAGGGCTGATTTCAGCTGAGAGAAGAAATGCTTAGCGGTTGCGCTCGCGGCTGGCGTCTGGTTTTGACGATTAAATGTTGCGGAATGTGACTATTTGCCCAGGGAATGAGTTTCATTTACTACGCTTATAAGCACGCGATGCATAATGGCCATGCCATATGCCGCGGGGGCTTAGGCCCTGAACTCACCTAATGCAATATGATGTCAAATCCAATGGAGGTCAGTAATGGCAAACCATCGTGGCGGTTCCGGCAACTTTGCCGAAGATCGTGCCAGAGCATCAGAAGCAGGTCGTAAAGGTGGCCAGCACAGCGGGGGGAACTTTAAAAACGATCCTCAACGCGCCTCGGAAGCTGGCAAAAAAGGGGGTAAAAATAGTCACGGCAATCGCAATAGCTAGCCGGGACTGTCTTTAATGATGCGGTGTTAATCTCCCCCGACCCTGCCGCATCACCCTCGCCGCCGACGTATGTCGGCGGTTTTTTTGTCAATGGGTGTTGCTTTCGGCCTGAAGCGCCTGCGAAACTGGTTAGCTATTTTTTGCTATTGGTCGCCGCATGTCTTCGCTCAAACTCTCAATAACGCCGCAGGAACTGATCCTGATTGTGATCACCATGTTCTGGGGCGGTACCTTTCTTGCCGTACAATACGCCGTGAGCTTTAGCGGGCCGTTTTTCTTCGTCGGCCTGCGCTTCGCCACCGCCGCGCTGGCGGTGGCGCTACTGTCGCTGCGTACCCTACGTGGCCTGACCTGGCTTGAGGTTAAGGCCGGTGTCGCGATCGGCGTGGCGATTGCGCTCGGTTACAGCCTGCAAACCTGGGGCTTACAGTCCATCTCCAGCAGTAAATCGGCGTTTATTACCGCCATGTATGTACCGCTGGTACCGCTGTTGCAGTGGCTGTGTCTGGGGCGCATGCCCGGCGTCATGTCCTGCGTGGGCATCGTGCTGGCGTTTATCGGGCTGATCCTGCTGGCGGGGCCGGAAAACAACCTGCTGGCGTTGGGAATTGGCGAAATGATTACCCTGGCAAGCGCCGTGGCTATCGCTGCCGAAATCATTTTAATCAGCGCGTGGGCGCGTCAGGTCGATGTGCGCCGGGTGACGGTGGTACAGTTGGCGACCGCTTCGCTGGTGGCTTTTGCCGCGATGGGGCCGGCAGGGGAGTCTATCCCGCCGATGCGCCCGGAACTGCTGGCCGTCGCGCTGGGGTTGGGGATTTTCAGCGCCATTATTCAGGTCACCATGAACTGGGCGCAGCGTAGCGTATCGCCAACGCGGGCGACGCTGATTTACACCGGCGAGCCGGTTTGGGCGGGCGTGTTTGGTCGTATCGCCGGCGAGCGTTTGCCGCTGCTGGCGCTGGTGGGCTGTCTGTTTATTCTCGCCGGGGTACTGGTCAGCGAGCTGAAGTGGAAGAAAAAATCACGGCCGCAGATCGCGGCGGAGGAAGCACCAGAGCTTGCGGATCGGCACGAGCCCTAATTTTCGCCCCGGCAGCCGCGCCGCCGGGGCGAACCCATCCCTGGTTATATCGTAGTGGCTTTCGCCACCTTTTCCTGATGCTGGCGGCGGTTAAGCAACGCATGCAGCGCAATAGCGCCGAAAGTCGCCGTCCCAATCCCGCCCAGGCGGAAGCCCCCCAGCGACAAGGTAAAATCGCCTGCGCCCAGAACCAAAGTCACCGCCACCATGATTAAATTCGCATTCTGGCTGAGATCGACCCGATTTTGCACCCATATCCTCGCCCCGGTGACCGCAATCAAACCAAAAACCACGATTGACGCGCCGCCAATTACCGGGCCTGGAATCGTATGAATCAGGGCGCCGAACTTGGGTGAAAAACCGAGCAGGATGGCGATCAGCGCCGCGGCGACAAACACCAGCGTTGAATAGACTTTGGTCACCGCCATAACGCCGATGTTCTCCGCATAGGTGGTGACGCCGCTACCGCCGCAGGCGCCGGAAAGCAGGGTCGCTAGCCCGTCGCCGACAAACGCGCGCCCCATCCAGGGATCCAGATTGCGTCCAGTCATTCCCGCGACGGCCTTCAAATGCCCCAGGTTTTCCGCCACCAGAATGATGGCCACTGGCGCTATCAGCAGCATCGCCTGGCTGTCAAAGGTGGGCGAAGTAAAGTGCGGAACCCCAAACCATGCCGCCTGAGCGACAGGGGCAAAATCCAGCGGTTTGCCAAGACCGAATCCATTGGCCAGCAGCGCATAGAGCGCACAGGCGATAATGAGCCCCACCAGGATCAGCAGACGCTGCAGCAGTCCTCGGGTAAATACCGCGACGGCGCCGATACAAAGCACCGTCAGCATCGCCATCCAGCTGTCGAAGGCGTTGGCGGAAACGCTGTGCACGGAAATCGGCGCCAGGTTAAGACCGATCGCCATCACCACCGCGCCGGTTACCGCGGGCGGCATCAGACGCTCTATCCAGCCGGTGCCGATTTTCATCACCACCAGCCCAATCAGGGTATAGAGCAGCCCGCAGGCGATGATGCCGCCGAGGGCGACGCTGAGATGAGGATTCAACCCCTGACCGGTAAAGCCGGTAACGGTGATGACCACGCCGACGAAGGCGGCGCTGGATCCAAGATAGCTCGGTACCCGACCGCCGGTGACGACGAAGAACAGCAGAGTGCCCACTCCCGACATCAGGATAGCCAGGTTTGGATCAAGCCCCATCAATAAAGGCATTAATACGGTCGCGCCAAACATCGCCACGGCGTGCTGCACGCCCATGATCAGCGTTTGTGCGGCGGATAAACGTTCATCCGGGGCGACAACGCCGGCATCCGCGGCGGGGGAGGTTAACTGCCAGCGAGGAAAACTGAAGAGTGCCATGATGATATCCCGGGTGAGAGGTTAACAAACGGGCCGCATAAGCGTGTGGTAGCCGCGGTCAAACCACATCAGACCGCGCGGTTCCTGTTGGCGTGTGATAGCCACGACCTGGCAAAACAGAATGTCATGGGTGCCGACCTGCAGCCGCTGGTCGATGCGGCAGTCGAAACTGACCAGCGCCTCTTTCAGCCGCGGGCAGCCGGTCGCGCCGGTTTGCCAGACGGCGGCGGCGAAACGTTCCGCCATCGGGGTTTTGCCGCCAAAGATAGTCGATAATTCCTCCTGCCCTGCCGCGAGGGTATTGACGCAAAGGGTCTGATGCTCGCTGAATATCGGCCAGACCGAGGCCGAACGGTTGAGGCACACCAGCAGCGTAGGCGGGGTGTCCGTTACGCTGCAGACCGCGCTGGCGGTAAAACCGGCGCGCCCGGCAGGTCCTTCGGTGGTGATAATGTTCACCGCCGCGCCGACGTGGGCCATGGCGTCGCGAAAACTGTGTCGATCCGCTAGGTTCATTATCGTCTCCTTATACCAGCAGGCAGGCTTCATCAAAGGTCAGGCGCGGCAGTCGGTCGTACAGTTTGCCGGGGTCGCCATAGCCGATATTCACCAGCAGATTGCTTTTCCAGCCGCTGTCGGCGAAAAACGCCGCATCGACTTTCTCGCGCTCGAACCCCGACATCGGGCCGGTGTCGAGGCCCAGCGAGCGGCAGGCGAAAATCAGATACGCCGCCTGCAGCGAGCTGTTGCGAAAGGCGGTTTCCTCAGCCAGCTGCGGGCTGGAAGTAAACCAGCTCCGGGCGTCGCCGTGGGGAAACAGCGCGGGCAGGCGGTCGTAAAACGCGCTATCCCAGGCCACGATGGCGGTGACCGGCGCCTGCATGGTTTTTTCCACATTGCCGCTGGAGAGCGTTGGGCGGAGTTTCGCTTTGCCCTCGGCGCTGCGCACAAAAACGATTCGCGCCGGTGAACAGTTGGCCGAGGTCGGCCCCATTTTCATCAGGTCGTAAATTGCCCGCAGTTGCTGGTCACTAACCGCGAGATCTCGCCAGCCATTGTAGGTCCGGGCACGGGTGAAAAGGGTTTCGCAAGCCTTTTGGTTGATTGCTTCGCTCATATATTCTCCTCGGCGACCGGCAGCAGGGCCGCCAGACCGTCGCGTAAGATAGGGTTAAAAGTGTCGCTGTCGGTAACGTTACAGGCATGGCCGCCCCAGGCCATTTCCACGAGTCGGCTACCGGGTATCGCCGCCTGCAGCATTCGCGAGCAGGAGGCGGGGACCAGCAGGTCGTCGGCGGCGCTGATGATGAGCGTCGGGCAGGCGATAGCCGCCGCGCGGCGCGAAAAATCCGCCTGTTTCAGGGCCTGCAGCCGTTTCAATAGATTCTCCTTGCCCTGGAAATGGCTAATGGCCAACGCGTCTTCCGCTTCGAGACGCGGCAGGCGGGCTGCCATCCACTCTGCCGGATAGAGAAACAGCGGTTGAGCCTCGACCCACGCCTGAACGCCGCCGGCATGCAGCAGGCGTTCGCGGACCTGAAAGCAGCGGCGGGTATGCGGCGACAGCGTCAGCCAGCCGTTGACCAGCACCAGGGCGCTGACCGCGCGTGGATAGTCGAGCGCCAGCTGCAGGCCAATCAGCGCCCCTAGCGCGTGGCCCACCAGCGCGAAGCGCGTGAGACCGGCCGCTTGCAGAGCGAGGAAAAGCTCCTGCGCCATGGTCGCCATACTGTAATTTTCCGCCAACGGGCCGCGATTCTCCCCGGTACCGTTATGGTCATAGAGCACCAGTTGATAATGCTGTTCCAGCGCCGCCCGCTGCGCCAGCCAGTACGCGCCAGCGCCGCCAAGCCCGGCGCTCAGCACCACCACCGGCGCGCCGGGCCACGGCGGCGGGGCAATATTGAGCCTCATCATGTTGGAGTACCGATATGGGCGACGCTGGCAATTTCCACCAGCGCATCGGGTTTCACCAGCCCGCACTGAATACAGAAACGCGCCGGTTTATCACCGGGGAAAAACTCGGCGTAGACCTCGTTAATCGCGGCGTAATTTTGCCAGTCGGTAATAAAGATACTGTTGAAGGTCACATCCGCCATACTGCCCCCCGCCGTTTCGATAACGCATTTGATGGTCTCCAGCACGTGACGGGTTTGCGCCTTTGGGTCGCCGGGGTAGAGCACATCGTTTTGCTTATCAAACGGCAGAGTGCCGGAGACATACACCACCCCGTCGGCGAGCGTCCCAGGAACAAAGGGGGCAATCGGCGTAGCGGTGCCGGGGGGAATAATCACCTGTTTAGGCATAGCGTTTCTCCTCGCAAAAAGCGAGCGGGGCGGCGGGTTCTATGGCGCGACAGAAGCTGCCGACATCGCTGACCCAGCCGAAAAAGGTTTCAATGTTGAACAACGCCGCCTGTTGCGCGAAGGCGGGGCCTGCCTGATGGGTGGCATCCTCCAGCACCACGCCGAAGTATTCGAGGAAGAAGCCATCGCGCAGCGTCGATTCGACGCAGACGTTGGTGGCGATGCCGGTGAACACCAGGTGGCGAATACCGCGGCTGCGTAAAATGCTGTCGAGCGGGGTATTGAAGAAACCGCTGTAGCGCGGTTTCGGCAGGACGATATCGCCCTCCTGCGGCCGCAATTCGTCAACCAGTTGATAATCCCAACCGCCTTTTGCCAGCAGCTTGCCCTGCAGTTCCGGGCGTTGGCGCATGGTCTTCAGCGCGTTGGATTTATGGTAATTCGGCGAGCCGGGGCCGCCGGCTTCCACATACTGTTCGTCCCAGCCATTCTGGAACCAGATAATTAACATGCCTGCGGCGCGGGCGGCGGCCACCGCGAGATTAATATTATCGATAACCGGCCGGGTGGCGGAGACGTCAAAACCGGCGAGATCCAGATATCCGCCCTGGCTTGCATAGGCGTTTTGCATATCGACCACGATCAGCGCGCTGTGCTGGGGCGCGAAGGTCAGCGATTCCGGGCGAGCGGGAAGGGTAATCATCAGGCCACCTCGCGGGTAATGGGAGCAATATGGTCACGGCAGCGCATCAACGGCTGAATACGTTCGCCGAAGGCGTCAATGCCCTGCAGGAAATCATCGAAGGTCAGCAGTACGCCGTCGGTACCGGGGACCGCCGCCACCTCATCGAGCATACGGGCGACGTTGGCATAAGAGCCGACGAGGGTGCCCATATTGATGTTGACCGCGGAGGTGGGGTCGGCCATCTGGCGGACGTTGGTATCGCTGCCGGAGCGGGTATCTTTCTGGCTCTGTTCGGTCAGCCAAGCCAGCGCCTCTTCATCCGCGCCGGCCTTGTAGTGTTCCCATTTAGCGCGGGCCGCTTCGTCAGTTTCGTCGGCGATCACCATAAACAGCACGTAGGAGCCAACGTCGCGGCCGGTTTTTTCCGCCGCCTGCATCATCCGTGCGGCGGTGGGCGCGAAGGCGGCGGGGGTATTAACCCCTTTGCCAAAGCAAAAGTTGTAGTCGGCGTGTTGGGCGGAGAACGCCATGCCGGCGTCGCTTTGCCCGGCGCAGATAACCTTCATCGGCTGCGAGGGCCGCGGGCTGACCCGGCAGTCGTTCATGGTGAAGTAATCACCTTTAAAATCGCTGCGCCCGGTGCCCCACAGGTCGCGCAGAACCGTAACGTATTCAGTCAGGTAGTCATAGCGACTGGCGAAGTATTCATCGCCGGGCCAGATCCCCATCTGGTCATATTCCGGTTTTTGCCAGCCGGTCACCAGATTCACGCCAAAACGTCCGCCGGAGATAGAGTCGATAGTGGACGCCATGCGGGCGACGATGGCCGGAGGGAGCGTCAGCGTCGCGGCGGTGGCATAAATCTCTATCTTCGACGTCACCGCCGCCAGACCGGCCATCAGGGTGAACGATTCCAGGTTATGATCCCAGAATTCCGTTTTTCCTCCAAAGCCGCGCAGTTTGATCATGGAGAGCGCGAAGTCGAAATGGTAGCGCTCGGCCTTCTGCACAATCGCCTTATTCAGTTCGAAGGACGGCATATACTGCGGCGCATGCGTGGAAATTAACCAGCCGTTATTACCAATGGGAACGAAAACACCGATTTTCATAACTACCTCTCTGTCGTCTTGGAAGATGAAATCGCGCGGTGCGGCATCCTGCCTCTCCCCGAACCACCTCGCAGTGGAAATAAAGCAAAGGTAATGCCAGTTTTAAAAAAGGTTTTGTTATTAATGTGTTGTGTAATGGTTGCCGGATTTGATGATGAAAATGTGGACCGAATGGTCAAAATCAGTGCACGAAAAAACGGCAGTCATGCGCGATCGGAGTGCGCAGGGTCGTGTCGGCGAGGGGCTTTTGCTATGCTGAAGACGACTACTGAAGGAGAAGACGTATGGCACAGGGCGCCGTGAAAAAAACCGGCAAGCGTTCACAGGCGGTGAGCGCCAAAAAAGAGGCCATTCTGGCCGCTGCGCTGGAGACCTTCTCGCAGTTCGGCATTCACGGTACGCGGCTGGAGCAGGTCGCTGAACTGGCCGGGGTATCGAAAACCAATTTACTCTATTACTACCCGTCAAAAGAGGCGCTGTACGTTGCCGTGCTGCAGCGGATCCTCGCCATCTGGCTGGCGCCGCTGCGGGCATTTCGCGAAGATATCAGCCCGCTGGTGGCGATCCGCGAGTATATTCGCCTCAAGCTTGAAGTATCGCGCGATCATCCTCAGGCCTCCAGACTGTTCTGTCTGGAGATGCTACAGGGGGCGCCGCTGCTCATGGGCGAACTGACCGGCGATCTGAAGGCGTTGATAGATGAAAAGTCGGCGATAATCTCGTCATGGATTGATAGCGGCAAGCTGGCGGCGGTCGATCCGCAGCACCTTATCTTTATGATCTGGGCGACGACGCAGCATTACGCCGATTTCGCCACTCAGGTGGAGGCGGTAACCGGCGCAACGCTGCAGGATGAGCAGTTTTTCCAGCAAACCGTGGATAACGTGCAGCGGATGATTATCGAAGGGATCCGCGTACGTTAATTAGCTGGCGGCAGCGGGCAGTTTTGGTCGCCGTCTTCGCACTGAAGCAGCGAGGCGAGGAAGGCTTCGCGCTCGACGCTCTTATCGGTCATGCACTGGCTTATCAGCATCGGTTGCATACTGCCGCCTTCCGCGCCGGAAGCGAGAAACGCGCAGTCGGCGTCACGCAGGGAAATCCACGCCTGCTGGGCTTTTTTCAGCAATTCAAGCTGTTTGCCGGAGGCGCGTTTCAGCGCCTGCTCCCAGGTCTCATTCAGCTTTTTATCGGCCGCCTGATATTGTGCCGCGGCGCACTGGTTCATTTCGGTTTGCGTGTTGGCGTTGCTGCAGTCATCCGCCCACGCCGCGCCGCTGGCTAATAGGGCAGCCACGGCAATTAAAGTGCGTTTCATCGTTCTACTCCCATAAAAAAAGCTCCCGTCCGGGAGCCTTAATTAAGCACAGCTAACGTCGGCTGTCATTAGTTGAACACGCCCTAGATTTCCCGGATGGCGGCGCATAGCGCCTTATCCGGGCAATCCTCTGGCAGTGTTATGTAGCCCCGGTAAGCGTAGCGCCACCGGGGAGCCCGTTTTAGCCGATGGTCATCAGGCTGGCGTTACCGCCTGCTGCGGCGGTGTTGACGCTCAATGAACGCTCGATATACAGGCGCTCCAGCAGCAGATTGGTTTCGCCGCGCGCAAAGCCCTGCACCGATACAATTGCCCCGTCGCGCGCCGCCACCTGCTCACACAGCTCGCGCAGCTGATCGGAATCACCATGATAAATGACCGCGTCGAAGGCCTGACTGGTCAACTGATCCGCTTTCGCAAAATGAATCCGCTCGCTGACCTCACGCGGCAGTTTCTTCGCCAGTTCGCGCTGCAGGGCGCTATCCGGCCACAGCACTTCACAACCAACCGCCATCGCCGCCGCCAGCTGAATCAGCGCGTCCTGCTCGTTATCCGCCACGCACAATACGCGCTCGCGCGGCATCAGCGTCAGGGTATTGCGCTCGCCGGTTGGTCCTGGCAGCAGGCGTTGGGTGCCGCTTTGCGCCAGATCGCTGTATTGCTGACACAGCGCCTGCAGTTCAGGACGGCCAGCCGCCCACTGCTGCAGCGCCTGCAGCGGTTTTTCCAGCAGCGTTTTCAACTGGGCGTCCAGCGGACGCTCCGCATCCTGGCGGGCGAAAGTGACGCCGACCGCGCCCTGCGGGCGACTGGACAGCAGACGATACAGGTACAGCGGGCCGCCGGCTTTCGGGCCGGTGCCCGATAACCCTTCGCCGCCGAACGGCTGTACGCCGACCACCGCGCCAACCATATTGCGGTTGACGTACAGGTTACCGACTTTCGCGCTGCCGGTGACCTGCGCAATGGTCTCGTCGATACGGGTATGCACGCCGAGGGTCAAGCCGTAGCCGGAGGCGTTAATCTGCTCAACCAGCTTATCCAGTTCGTTACGGTTATAGCGCACCACGTGCAGAACCGGGCCGAAGACCTCTTTTTTCAGTTCGTCGAAGCTCTCGAGTTCGATAAGCGTCGGCGCCACGAAAGTACCATGATTCCACTCGCGGGCATCTTCGCTATTTTCACGTACCGCCTGGAAGACATTGCGGCCTTTCGCGCGCAGCGCCTGAATATGGCGTTCGATATTCTCTTTGGCTTCCGCGTCGATTACCGGGCCGATATCGGTGGTCAGGCGACCCGGATTACCCATCCGGCATTCGCTCATCGCGCCGCGCAGCATGGTTAACGTATGGTCGGCGACTTCTTCCTGCAGGCAAAGCACGCGCAGGGCGGAACAGCGCTGGCCGGCGCTGTCGAAAGCCGAGGCCAGTACGTCGATCACCACCTGCTCGGTGAGCGCCGACGAGTCGACGATCATCGCGTTCATGCCGCCGGTTTCCGCGATAAGCGGTGTCGGACGGCCCTGCGCATCAAGGCGGTTAGCGATGTTGCGCTGCAGCAGCGTCGCTACTTCGGTCGAACCGGTAAACATTACGCCGCGAACGCGTTCGTCTGAGGTTAGCGCGGCGCCGACGGTTTCCCCGCGGCCCGGCAGCAGTTGAATCACGCCCGGCGGTACGCCGGCTTCCAGCAGAATCGCTACGCCTTGCGCGGCGATAAGCGGCGTCTGTTCGGCCGGTTTGGCCAGCACGCTGTTGCCTGCCGCCAGCGCCGCGGCAATCTGGCCGGTGAAGATCGCCAGCGGGAAGTTCCACGGGCTGATACAGACGACCGGGCCCAACGGGCGGTGGGTTTCATTATCGAAATCGTCACGCACCTGACCGGCATAATAGTGAAGGAAGTCGACCGCTTCGCGCACTTCAGCAATGGCGTTGCTGAAGGTTTTGCCAGCTTCGCGCACCAGGATCCCCATCAGGGTCGGCATCTGGCTTTCCATCAGTACGGCAGCGCGCTCAAGAATGGCGGCGCGTTCCTGCGGCGGAGTGGCGAACCAAATTGGCGCGTTATTGATAGCGCTGGTCAGCGCCTGCTGCACTTCGGCATCGCTGGCTTCGCGGACGTAGCCGACGATATCTTTCGGTTCCGCCGGGTTAATGACCGGCTGCATCTCGCCTTCTACCACCGGCTGGTCCAGCATCGGTAGCGCCTGCCATTTATGCAGCGCGCTGTTAAGCAACGAAGAGGAGAGGGAGGCCAGTCGGTGTTCGTTAGCCAGATCCAGACCGGCGGAGTTGCTGCGGCCGTTACCGTAGAGATCGCGCGGCAGCGGAATTTTCGGATGCGGCAGGCCGGCCTGGCCTTCCTGCTGCGCCAGTTTTTCGACCGCGCTGACCGGATCGGCCACCAGTTCGTCCAGCGGCAGGGTATTATCCGCGATACGGTTAACGAAGGAGGTATTGGCGCCGTTTTCCAACAAACGACGCACCAGATACGCCAGCAGCGTTTCATGGGTACCGACCGGCGCGTAGATACGACACGGACGGTTTAGTTTGCCGTCGGCGACTTTGCCCACGACCTGCTCATACAGCGGTTCGCCCATGCCGTGCAGGCACTGGAACTCGTACTGGCCAGGATAGTAGTTTTGCCCCGCCAACTGGTAGATAGCCGCCAGCGTATGGGCGTTATGGGTGGCAAACTGCGGATAAATCAGGTTCGGTACCGCCAGCAGCTTCTTGGCGCAGGCGAGATACGAAACGTCGGTGTAGACCTTACGGGTATAAACCGGATAGCCTTCGAGGCCTTCCATCTGCGCGCGTTTGATTTCGCTATCCCAATAGGCGCCTTTCACCAGGCGAATCATCAGGCGACGGCGGCTGCGGGTCGCCATGTCGATCAGCGAATCAATCACAAACGGGCAGCGTTTCTGATAGGCCTGAATAACAAAGCCGATACCGTTCCAGCCGGCCAGCTCCGGTTCGAAGCATAGTTTTTCCAGCAGGTCGAGGGAGATCTCCAGGCGGTCGGCCTCTTCGGCATCGATGTTAATGCCGATGTCGTACTGGCGCGCCAGCAGCGTCAGCGATTTAAGGCGCGGATAGAGCTCTTCCATGACCCGGTCATACTGCGCGCGGCTGTAGCGCGGGTGCAGCGCGGAAAGTTTAATTGAGATCCCCGGCCCTTCATAAATGCCGCGGCCGTTGGAAGCTTTACCGATGGCGTGGATCGCCTGCTGATAAGAGACCATATAGGCCTGCGCATCGGCGGCGGTCAGCGCGGCTTCGCCGAGCATATCGTAGGAGTAACGGAACCCTTTCTCTTCCAGCTTGCGGGCGTTGGCCAGCGCTTCGGCGATGGTTTCGCCAGTGACGAACTGCTCGCCCATCAGGCGCATCGCCATATCCACGCCTTTGCGGATCAGCGGTTCGCCGCTCTTGCCAATAATGCGGTTCAGCGAGCGGGAGAGGCTGGTCTCATTATGCGTCGACACCAGTTTCCCGGTAAACAACAGCCCCCAGGTGGCGGCGTTAACGAACAGCGACGGGCTGCGGCCGATATGCGATTGCCAGTTGCCGTTGCTGATTTTGTCGCGGATTAGCGCATCGCGGGTGGCTTTATCTGGAATGCGCAGCAGCGCTTCGGCCAGGCACATCAGCGCCACGCCTTCCTGCGAGGAAAGCGAGAACTCCTGCAGCAGGCTCTGCACCATGCCGGCGCGGCCGCTGGCGGTTTTCTGGTTGCGCAGCTTTTCCGCCAGCTGGTAGGCCAGCTTGTGCGCCTGTTCGCCTAACGGCTGCGGCAGACGGGCCTGCTCCAGCAACATCGGTACCGCATCGGTTTCCGGGCGTCGCCAGGCCGCAGTGATCGCCGCGCGGCTGACCGATTGCGGCAGAATTTGTTCGGCGAACTCAAGGAACGGCTGATACGGCTCGTCCGCCGGAGTGCCTGCTTCATCGCTTTCATTGGCGGCGCCGGAAAGGAGCGCCGGCAGTTCCGGTAGCGTCTCGTCGTTTTCCAGCTTTTCCAGATAGTTGAAGATGGCTTGCTTAATCAGCCAGTGCGGCGTGCGGTCAATACGGCTCGCGGCGGACTTAATGCGTTCGCGCGTGGCGTCGTCAAGTTTTACACCCATGGTGGTGGTGCCCATTGCGGGAACTCCTGTTAGCTATGTAATGCCCTTTTATTGGTTGCGTAGAAATATCACCCATGTTGCAACTTTGTGCAACCTTGTTAATTGTGACCTGGCTAGCAAGCTGAGAAATGAATGAATTGTTAATAGCCTTGATAAGATTTTCCAATAAATAGCCTCATTCAAATAACGTATTTATCTGCGTTGCTTAACAGTTTTTTCAGGTGCAACCCGTAAAAACGTGAGGGAGTGCAACCTATAGAAAATTGCTATTTTTCCTGAGACAACTTTCGTGTAAATGCTGTGTTAAATCGTTTGTGAAATACCGACGCATCCGTCAGGATACGCTCGCCCAATACAACCAATACGCCATTACCCCGTTCCGGTAGTGGATAAAACGACAAAGTTGGACGTTGTCGAAATAAATTCTGGAGATTTGCATGGCTATTAGCACACCCATGTTGGTGACGTTTATTGTTTATATTTTTGGCATGGTACTGATAGGTTTTATTGCCTGGCGCTCAACCAAGAACTTTGACGATTATATTCTCGGCGGCCGCAGTCTTGGCCCATTTGTGACCGCGCTCTCTGCCGGTGCATCAGATATGAGCGGCTGGCTGCTGATGGGGTTACCGGGGGCGATTTTTCTCTCCGGAATTTCCGAAAGCTGGATCGCCATCGGCCTGACCCTGGGGGCGTGGATTAACTGGAAACTGGTGGCCGGGCGCCTGCGCGTGCATACCGAAGTCAACAACAACGCCCTGACTCTGCCGGACTATTTTACCGGCCGCTTCGAAGATAAAAGCCGCGTGCTGCGTATTATCTCCGCGCTGGTTATCTTACTGTTCTTCACTATTTATTGTGCTTCCGGGATTGTTGCCGGCGCGCGTCTGTTCGAAAGCACCTTCGGTATGAGCTATGAAACCGCGCTGTGGGCCGGTGCCGCCGCGACAATCATCTATACCTTCGTGGGCGGTTTCCTGGCGGTAAGCTGGACCGATACCGTGCAGGCCAGCCTGATGATCTTCGCGCTGATTTTGACGCCGGTGATGGTGATTATCTCGGTCGGCGGTTTCGGCGATTCGCTGGAAGTGATTAAGCAAAAAAGCATCGAAAATATCGACATGCTCAAGGGACTGAACTTCGTGGCGATTATTTCGCTGATGGGTTGGGGTCTCGGTTATTTCGGCCAGCCGCATATTCTGGCGCGCTTTATGGCGGCGGATTCTCACCACAGCATTGTTCATGCGCGTCGTATTAGTATGACCTGGATGATCCTCTGTCTGGCGGGCGCGGTATCGGTCGGTTTCTTCGGTATCGCCTACTTTAATAACAACCCGAGCCTGGCGGGCGCGGTTAATCAGAACGCCGAACGGGTATTTATCGAACTGGCGCAAATCCTGTTTAACCCGTGGATTGCCGGGATCCTGCTGTCGGCCATTCTGGCGGCGGTCATGTCGACCCTGAGCTGCCAGCTGCTGGTCTGCTCCAGCGCGATTACCGAAGATCTGTATAAAGCCTTCCTGCGTAAAAACGCCGGTCAGAAAGAGTTGGTCTGGATCGGCCGCTTCATGGTGCTGGTGGTAGCGCTGATTGCGATTGCGCTGGCCGCTAACCCGGAAAACCGCGTACTGGGTCTGGTCAGCTACGCATGGGCAGGCTTCGGCGCCGCATTTGGCCCGGTGGTGCTGTTCTCGGTGATGTGGTCGCGTATGACTCGTAACGGCGCGCTGGCCGGGATGATTATTGGCGCGGTTACGGTTATCGTCTGGAAACAGTTCGGCTGGTTGGGACTGTATGAAATCATCCCTGGCTTCCTGTTCGGCAGTATCGGGATTGTGGTCTTCAGCCTGCTGGGCAAAGCGCCATCGGCGGCCATGCAGCAGCGTTTTGCCGAAGCGGACGCGCATTACCATTCTGCGCCGCCGGTACGCGCTACCGCTGAATAAAAGTAGCGAGCACCAGAAACCGCAACGGCTCCCATCAGGGAGCCGTTTTTTTTGCCGCCTGTACGGCCCGGCGGAAAGCTGCTGGCGGTCAGGCGGTTACTTCGCCGCGCCTTCGTTTACCCAGTTCATGAAGATCAGATACCCGATGGAGAGCAGAGTGGCGCCAATAAACATCCCGAGAATGCCATCGGTGGCCATGCCGCCCAACGCGCCGAGCAGAACGATCGGCATCGGCGCGTCTACGCCGCGCCCCAGCATTAGCGGTTTGAGGACGTTATCGACCATCCCGGCGACAATCAGCAGGACGGTAAACACGATATTCACCGCGGTGCCGTGGTCGCCGGTCATCCACATAATGGCAATCGCCGGGGCGGTGACCAGTATCACCGGGATTTGCGCGATACCGAGCACCAGCGCCAGCACGAAGAAGATACCGGCGGCCGGGATCCCCGCCAATGCAATGATAATTCCCGTCAGCAAGGCCTGAATCAGCGCCACGCCGATCACCCCCTGCGCGACGGCGCGGATGGTGCCGGTGCACAGGCGGCTCAGGGCAACACCTTTAGTTTCGTCGGTGATACGAACGGCGATACGTTTAGCGCTGTTGGCGCCTGCCGCACCCCAGGTCATGATGGCGCCGGCGACAATAAAGGAGAGGACAAAGCCCAGCAGCCCGCCGCCCATACTTGCCAGCACGCCGAGCACCAGTTTCGCCGCCTCGCCAATTTGCGTGTGATAACTGCTCAGTACCGCCGGCAGGTCCGCCGAGGCCTTCAGCCAGAACGCATACAGCTTACCGCCGACGAGGGGAATAGAGGCGACGTTGGCCGAAGGGGGCGGCAGCGTTAGATCGCTGCCGCTGACCTTATCAATCAGGCTACCGGCGCTTTCGCCAAGCGAGGTCACCATGAAAATGGTCGGGATGACGATAATCAGCAGGCCGAATAATACCAATATGGTTGATGCCAGCCCCTGTCGCCCGCCGATACGTCGCGCGATGTGTTGATGTAAAGGGTAGAGGGTGACGGCCAGGATCAGCGCCCATAGCATCATGTTCAGGAACGGCGAGAAGACGGTAAAGCAGAAGGAGGCCAGCGCCAGTATCAAGCCGAACTTAATAAACATATCGAGAAAGCGGGTGACAATTCTTTTCTCAATATTAGCTAACTCATTATTTTCTATCATGAATTATTCCAGTTGTTATTTTACGCGGCCGCCAGGCCAGTTAAAAACGCTCAACTATAGAGAAGTCTTTGAAATAAAAAACGCAGGAAATAATTTAAAAAAGAATTTCGCCCAGACTGTGTTTATCAGTGTAGAACAAAAGAAAATACGCCGTATCGCCAGAGAGTAATGTTCGCGCCTCTCTTGCTAATTCACTGAAAATACGCTGATATCTGGGTACAAAAAACAATGAGGATAGCAAATGAAATTACCCCAGGCCGCCGCGGCGCTGATCGTTGCCGCACTGTTGACAGGATGCGTGGCGCCATCCGAGAAAAGCGCCGTGCGCGTTGATAATAACGCCTGTCCGGCGGACAACGCGATGGTGCAAACCACCCTTTATTTCGGCCTTAGCCGGCCAGCGGGGAAAGATATTACCGCCCAGGAGTGGCAGCAGTTTGTCGACCGCGATGTGACGCCGCGTTTTCGCGATGGCTTGACGGTTTTTGATGCCCGCGGCCAGTGGTTAGGTAACAATGGCGCAGTGGCCCGCGAGTCCAGCAAGGCGCTGATGCTGATTCACAGCAATGATGCGAAAAGTGAGCAGGGGATTGAAGCGCTGCGTAATACGTATAAGACGCGATTCGCCCAGGAGTCCGTTATGCGCGTTGATCAGCCGGTGTGCGTACATTTCTGACGAACAGGGCGGGGAGAGCCCCCGCCCGACGAGTTACAGCACCAGCCCGGCAAAACTGGCGGACAGCAGGCTAACCAGCGTCGCGCCATAGACCAGACGCAGGCCGAAGCGGGAAACGGTGTTGCCCTGTTGCTCGTTAAGCCCTTTAATCGCCCCGGCAATGATGCCAATGGAGGCGAAGTTGGCGAACGAGACGAGAAACACGGAAAGGATCCCTAGCCCGCGCGGCGTCATGCTGGCGGCAATTTTCTGCAGCTCGATCATCGCCACGAATTCGTTAGCGACCAGCTTGGTGGCCATAATACTCCCGGCATTTAGCGCGTCGCTTAATGGAATACCCACCAGCCACGCCAGCGGATAAAAGACGTAACCGAGGATTTGCTGGAAGCTTAGGCCGAAAACGGTCGCAAATAACGCATTAACGGCGCTAATCAGGGCGATAAAGCCGATTAGCATCGCCAGAATAATCATCGCCACCTTAAAGCCCGCCAGGATATATTCGCCCAGCATTTCAAAGAAACTCTGCGATTCATGCATCTTTTCAAGCTTTATTTCAGCTTCGCTGCCGGGGCGCGTAGGGTTAATAATCGACAGCACAATAAAGGTGCTGAACATATTAAGAATCAACGCCGCCACCACGTATTTCGCATCAAGCATGGTCATATAGGCGCCGACGATCGACAGCGATACCGTTGACATGGCGGTCGCCGCCATCGTGAACAGGCGACGCGGAGAGAGGTCCCCGAGTACGCCTTTGTAAGCAATAAAGTTTTCCGACTGGCCGAGGATCAGCGAGCTGACGGCATTGAATGATTCCAGCTTGCCCATGCCGTTCACCTTCGACAGCAGGGTGCCGATCAGACGAATAAAGATCGGCAGAATACGCCAGTGTTGCAGAATACCTATCAGCGCGGAAATAAAGACGATTGGACACAGTACGCCGAGGAAAATAAAGGCCAGCCCTTTTTCACCCATCCCGCCAAATACGAAGTTGGTCCCTTCAGCGGCGAACCCGAGTAACGAAGCAAAAAAGCCTGAAATATTTTTCACTACCCATAACCCGCTTTCGGCGTGAAGGAAAAAGAAAGCCAGGGCGATTTCAATAATAATTAACTGCAGAATGTAGCGAATGCGGATTTTTTGACGGTCATAGCTGGCAAGCCAGGCGAGGGCGAGAATAACCGCCAGCGCCAGCAGGAAGTGCAAAATTTGAGTCATGTTATTTATTTCGCAGATAAATCAGGACCGCCATTTAGCCACAGCGCTACGGTCCGGTAAATATGCGACATAAAAAATCATGCTATTTGCCATTTTAATGCTTAGCTGGTGAGATATTTTCGTAAGTGACTATTTTGTAGCGATTAATTTACAGCTTGTCATCATTCCCTGAACATTTCGCTTGTGTTTCTCATTGTTGTAATGATAATCACTATCATAAATATTTACCTATCTTTGCATCCGTTGACGGCGGTTCACATTTAAGGGTTTCGGCATGTTTGTTCCATTTCTCATCATGTTACGCGAAGGGCTGGAAGCCGCGCTGATTGTCAGCCTGATTGCCAGCTATTTAAAACGAACCCAGCGCGGCAGCTGGATCGGCGTCATGTGGATTGGCGTATTCCTCGCGGCGGCGCTCTGTCTCGGGTTGGGGATTTTTATCAACGAGACCACCGGAGAATTTCCGCAGCGCGAGCAGGAACTGTTTGAAGGCATCGTGGCGGTGATAGCGGTATTTATCCTCACCTGGATGGTGTTCTGGATGCGTAAAGTGTCGCGCAACGTCAAACAACAGCTGGAGCAGGCGGTGGATAACGCGCTGCAGCGCGGGAATAACCACGGCTGGGCGCTGGTGATGATGGTGTTTTTTGCGGTTGCCCGCGAAGGCCTGGAGTCGGTCTTTTTCCTGCTGGCAGCATTCCAGCAGGATGTGGGCATCTGGCCGCCGCTGGGGGCGATGCTCGGGCTGGCGACGGCGGTAGTATTAGGTTTCCTGCTTTACTGGGGCGGTATCCGTCTTAATCTCGGCGTGTTCTTCAAATGGACCAGTCTGTTTATCCTGCTGGTGGCGGCTGGTCTGGCCGCCGGGGCGATTCGCGCCTTCCACGAGGCGGGATTGTGGAATTACTTCCAGAATGTCGCCTTTGACCTTAGCAACGTGGTATCGACGCATACGCTGTTCGGCACGCTGCTGGAAGGCATCTTTGGTTATCAGGAGACGCCCACCGTCAGTGAAGTGGCGGTTTATCTCCTCTATTTGATCCCGGCGCTGGTGTGCTTTGCCTTGCCGCCGGGCAGCAAAACGACAGCATCGCGAGCCGCGTAATTCAGGCGCCGCTGATTAATATAGTTACAACATACTTTTCGAAAGGGATGGTCATGATAATTCATTTTCGCCGTACTGCGCTGCAGTTAACCGTCGCCGCGCTGTTTAGTTCCGCCTTTTACGCTCAGGCTGCGGATATCCCGCAGGTGAAGGTCACCGTCAACGACAAGCAGTGCGAGCCGATGCAGGTAACGGTGAAGGCGGGTAAAACCCAGTTCATCATTCAGAACCACAGCCAGAAAGCGCTGGAGTGGGAGATCCTGAAAGGGGTAATGGTGGTCGAGGAGCGGGAAAACATCGCGCCAGGATTCACGCAAAAATTGACGGCTAACCTGCAGCCGGGCGAATACGATATGACCTGTGGCCTGCTGACTAACCCGAAAGGTAAGCTGATTGTCACCGGTGAAACCAGCAAAGATGCGGCGAAAGCCGATGCGGTGCTGAGTCTTGGCGAGGCGATTACTGCCTATAAAGCCTACGTTACCGCGGAGACCGCGCAGCTGGTTAGCGGCACTAAAGCCTTTACCGATGCCGTAAAAGCCGGTGATATCGAGAAAGCGAAGGCGCTGTATGCCCCGACCCGTCAGCACTACGAGCGCATCGAACCGATTGCCGAACTGTTCTCCGACCTCGACGGCAGCATTGACGCCCGTGAAGATGATTTCGAGAAAAAAGCCGAAGACCCGAAATTTACCGGCTTCCACCGTCTGGAAAAAGCGCTGTTTGGCGATAACAGCGTGAAGGGAATGGAAAACTATGCCGAACAGTTGAACAGCGATGTGCTGGAACTGCAAAAACGCATTAGCGAGCTGGCCTTCCCACCGTCGAAAGTGGTAGGCGGCGCGGCGGGGCTGATTGAAGAAGTGGCGGCCAGCAAAATTAGCGGCGAAGAAGATCGTTACAGCCATACCGACCTGTGGGACTTCCAGGCCAATATCGACGGCGCACAGAAAATCGTCGACCTGCTGCGCCCGCAGCTGCAAAAGGATAATAGCGCGCTGCTGGCCAAAGTTGACGCCAACTTCAAAAAAGTTGATGCCATCCTTGCTAAATACCGCACGAAAGACGGTTTCGAGACCTATGACAAGCTCACCACCGCTGACCGTAATGCGCTGAAAGGGCCGATCACGACGCTGGCAGAAGATCTGGCTCAACTGCGTGGAATTTTGGGCCTGGATTAATTCGATGACACAACAGAAACCACGCGACGTGAATGAACCGTCACGTCGCCGCTTACTGAAGGGGATCGGCGCGCTTGGCGGCGCGCTGGCCATCAGCGGCGGTTGCCCGATGGCGCAGGCGGCGAAAGCGGAAAGCTCCCCCGGCACGCTCGCACCCGATGCGCGTCAGGAAAAACAGCCATTTTATGGCCCGCATCAGGCGGGCATACTGACGCCGCAGCAGGCCTCGATGATGCTGGTGGCGTTTGATGTACTGGCGGCGGATAAAGCCGACCTCGAACGCCTGTTCCGCTTGCTGACCCAGCGGATCGCCTTTTTAACCGCAGGCGGTCCGGCGCCGGATACCCCGAATCCCCGATTGCCGCCGATGGATTCCGGGATTTTAGGGCCGTGGATTGCGCCGGATAACCTGACTATCACCGTCTCCGTCGGCCATTCGCTGTTCGATGAGCGCTTTGGCTTAGCGGATAAAGCGCCAAAAAAACTGCAGGCAATGACGCGTTTCCCGAATGATTCGCTGGATGCCGCACTGTGCCATGGCGATTTACTACTGCAGATTTGCGCCAATACCCAGGATACGGTCATTCACGCGCTACGTGACATTATCAAACACACGCCCGATCTACTGAGCGTGCGCTGGAAGCGGGAAGGGTTTATCTCTGATAGCGCGGCCCGTAGCAAAGGCAAAGAGACGCCAATTAACCTGCTGGGCTTTAAAGACGGTACCGCTAATCCGTCGAGCCAGGATAAAGCGCTAATGGATAACGTGGTGTGGGTTACTGCCGACCAGGGCGAACCGGCCTGGGCGATCGGCGGTAGTTATCAGGCTGCGCGTATCATTCAGTTCCACGTTGAGTTCTGGGATCGTACGCCGCTGAAAGAGCAGCAGACGATTTTTGGCCGCGATAAACATTCTGGCGCGCCGTTGGGGATGAAGCATGAACATGATGTTCCGGACTACAGTCGCGATCCGAACGGTGAAGTGATTGCCCTTGATAGCCATATTCGTCTTGCGAACCCGCGTACGCCGGAAACTCAGTCCAGCCTGATGATGCGCCGCGGTTACAGCTATTCGTTAGGCGTCACCAACTCAGGGCAACTGGATATGGGGTTATTGTTTGTCTGCTATCAGCACGATTTGGAAAAGGGATTCCTGACGGTGCAGAAACGGCTGAACGGCGAGGCCCTGGAGGAGTACGTTAAACCTATTGGCGGCGGATACTTCTTTGTGTTGCCCGGCGTGATGAATGACCAGCATTATCTTGGACAATCGCTGTTACAAGCCTGATAGGCGTCCTGCCGGCGAAGGCAGGGCGTTTTCTGCTGTTTTTCTCGGATTCAATATATTTCCTGCCATGTGTTATATTTCTGTAATACAAATGACGGATAGTTTTCTACAATGATTTTAGAAATCATTGTTGCGTCAATGTAAAAAATAAGTTGCATTAAGAATAATTTTTGATGTACTTATTACATACGCGGTAGTTCCCGGCAGTGATGTCGCTCACTATGGAGATCGCGAATGGTAAGGTCCTGTAGCGGACAACGTAAAACCACATACCGTACTTTCCAGCACGGGGGCCCAGCTTCCGGCAGCGATTTTCACTCTGTAACCCCAATTTCTTCCACTACTAATCAGGCTAACTCTGGCAGGGTACGCGGTGCGCGTAGCCGCGACTCGTTGTCCATTCAACCGGCAAGCAATGGCTTACAAGGAAGCCAAACCTCAATCGTTCGTGCGCATAATCGCGTTGCTCTTGACGCGCGTGATGTAAACCAACAACGCAAGGTGCTATCCATGGGAAGACAAAAAGCAGTGATCAAAGCTCGTCGTGAGGCAAAACGTGTGCTGAGACGGGATTCGCGTAGCCATAAACAACGTGAAGAAGAATCGGTCACATCGCTTGTGCAAATGAGTGGCGTAGAAGCAATCGGGATGGCGCGGGATAGCCGCGATCTTTCACCGATTGAGGCGCGTAATGAAGCTCAGGCGCATTATTTGAATGCCATCGACAATAAACAGCTGATTTTCGCCACCGGCGAAGCCGGGTGCGGGAAGACCTGGATCAGCGCGGCTAAAGCAGCTGAAGCCCTGATCCATAAGGATGTGGACAGAATTATTGTTACCCGTCCCGTTCTGCAGGCCGACGAAGATCTCGGCTTCTTACCGGGAGATATCGCCGAAAAATTCGCTCCCTATTTCCGACCGGTATATGACGTGCTGGTGAAGAGGTTGGGCGCTTCCTTTATGCAATATTGCCTGCGCCCGGAAATCGGCAAGGTAGAAATCGCACCGTTCGCCTATATGCGCGGACGCACCTTTGAAAACGCGGTGGTGATTCTGGACGAGGCCCAGAACGTGACCGCGGCGCAAATGAAGATGTTTTTAACCCGCCTCGGGGAGAACGTCACTGTGATCGTCAACGGCGATATTACCCAGTGTGATTTGCCCTCTGGCGTAAAATCGGGTCTGAGCGATGCATTGTCGCGTTTTGAAGAAGACGAGATGATTGGCATTGTGCGCTTTACCACCGATGACTGCGTGCGTTCAACGCTTTGCCAGCGAACGTTGAAAGCCTATTACTAAACGCTAGTGAGTGTGCAAAGCCCGGGATATCCCGGGCTTTGTTGTTTTTGCAGCATTTTCCCGGCGGCGCTGCGCCTGGACTGGCTACTGATGGTGCGGCCTTCGGGATTCCCGGCGGCGCTGCGCCTGGCCGGGCTACTGGTGGTGCGGGCTGTGGGGTTTCCCGGCGGCGCTGCGCCTGGACGGGCTACTGTGGTGGGGCCTGTGGGATTTCCCGGCGGCGCTGCGCCTGGACTGGCTACTGATGGTGCGGCCTTCGGGATTCCCGGCGGTGCTGCGCCTGGCCGGGCTACTGGTGGTGCGGGCTGTGGGGTTTCCCGGCGGCGCTGCGCCTGGACGGGCTACTGATGGTGGGGCCTGTGGGATTCCCGGCGGCGCTGCGCTTGGCCGGGCTACTGGTTGGTGGTGCGGCCTGTGGGATGGGTAGCCCGGGCGAGGCATTTATGCCGACCCCGGGAAGGGCGGCGGTGCCACATGCGAAAAAAGAGCCCGTACTTTCGTACGAGCTCTCATCTCGAATATGGCGGTGAGGGGGGGATTGACTCGCTTCGCTCGCCCCTGCGGGGCAGCCCGCTTACTGCGTGCGCGGTCTGTCCAACTGGCTGCGCCAGTTGTCGAACCCCGGTCGGGGGTTCTCGTCCCCCCCCAACGGAGAATATAAAAGAAAAGAGCCCGTACTTTCGTACGAGCTCTCATCTCGAATATGGCGGTGAGGGGGGGATTGACTCGCTTTGCTCGCCCCTGCGGGGCAGCCCGCTTACTGCGTTCGCGGTCTGTCCAACTGGCTGCGCCAGTTGTCGAACCCCGGTCGGGGGTTCTCATCCCCCCCAACGGAGAATATAAAAGAAAAGAGCCCATACTTTCGTACGAGCTCTCATCTCGAATATGGCGGTGAGGGGGGGATTCGAACCCCCGATACGTTGCCGTATACACACTTTCCAGGCGTGCTCCTTCAGCCACTCGGACACCTCACCATATTGTCTTGCTGCTCACCTTGGGTGGGCAACGGGGCGCTACTATAGGGAGTTGCGCTAAAACGGTCAAGCATATTTTTTTCTTTCTTTACCGTTCGGTTAAGCAATGAACACTGCCCCGTCTATTCATCGACGGGGCAGCTATTTTAACGCTGGGAATCCAGCTTTTCGTTGTTCTTCACGACATCCTGCGCCTTGCTGTAGCTTTCAATCAGCAACTGGTACGCCGGGAAGACTTTGGTATACACCTCAGCCCACTCGGCGGCATCCGGACGGTTCCAGGTGCGCTGCAGTTCAGAGGCTACCGCGGCGGTATCCATTGGCACTACACCGGCCTGGACTACGCGGGCCAGGGTGATCTCCTGCGCCATTTTGCTATAGGTACCCGAGGCGTCGATAACGGCAAACACCTTATAACCGTCGGCGACGGCGGCAATCGCCGGGAAAGCCATGCAGACGCTGGTAATGGTACCGGCGATGATTAAGGTTTTGCGCCCGGTCGCTCCCACCGCGGCGACAAACTCCGGGTTGTCCCAGGCGTTGATTTCACCTTTACGCGCAATATATTTCGCATGCGGCGCGTTCTCATGAATTTCCGGAATCAACGGGCCGTTCGGGCCTTGCGGTACGGAAGCGGTGGTGATCACCGGGATCCCGGCAAGGGATGCCATTTTCGCCAGCGCGGCGGCGCGAGCGCGCAGTTCTGGCATCGGCATATCGCCAACGGTCTGGAACAGGCCGCTTTGGTGGTCAATCAACAGCATCGCGGTATCGTTAACATCAATCACCGGACGAGAACCGTTAAAGTTAGCTGGAGTAGACATATTCTTCACCTCAATTTTGTTAGATTTGGCCAAAACGGCCGCTGTTAAAATCGCGAATTGCCTCGGCAATTTGCGTTTTGGTATTCATCACAAACGGGCCGTAGCCCACGATCGGCTCCTGCAGCGGCTCGCCGGCCATCAGCAGAACTTTCGCGTCGGAGCCCGCTTCCAGATGGAAGGCTTCGCCTTTCTGGCTCAGCACCACCAGCTGTCCTTCCCGGGCGTTTTCCGTACCGTTAACGGTGACTTCACCTTCCAGTACGACCAACGCGGTGCTCCAGCCTTCCGGCTGACGCAATGTCACATCGTGACTTTGTTTGAGCTGCATATCCCACACGTTTAACGGTGAGAATGTGTGCGCTGGGCCGGCAACATCGCCGTAACGCCCGGCAATCACTCTGACGGTCCCGGCATCGTCTTCCAGCGTCGCTTGCGGAATGACGTCTGCGGTAATGCTCTGATAGCCCGGAGTCGTCATTTTGTCTTTCGCCGGCAGATTGACCCACAGCTGCATCATTTTCAGTTCACCGCCGGAGCGGGTGAACGCTTCGGAGTGGAACTCTTCATGCAGTATCCCGGCGCCAGCCGTCATCCACTGCACGTCGCCTGGGCCGATAACGCCGCCTCTGCCGGTTGAGTCGCGATGCTCTACTTCGCCGGAGTAGACAATGGTGACGGTTTCGAATCCGCGATGCGGATGCTCGCCGACGCCGCGTTTACCGTTTCCCGCCGGAAAAGTGTGCGGGCCGGCGTAGTCGAGCAGTAAGAACGGGCTCAGTTGTTCGCCGTGGGTCTGGTAAGAAAACATTGAGCGAACCGGGAAACCGTCGCCCACCCAGTGCTGCGAAGGGGCGGTGTAAACGCCAGTAATCTGTTTCATGGTTATCTCCTGCATGTCTGTATCTGATGTGAATAAGCTTATATCTGGAGCTAATATTCCGGTAGATAGCGAAAATGACCTATACTGTTCTAAAAATGGAACGATGGAGAGAAGGATGCATGACCTCAACGATCTGGCCTGGTTTGTTCAGGTGGTAGACCATGGCGGTTTTGCCGCTGCCGGTCGGGCGCTCGACCAGCCTAAATCCAAACTCAGCCGCCGCATTGCGCAACTGGAAGAACGCCTGGGCGTGCGCCTGATTCAACGAACCACCCGACAGTTCGCCGTAACGGAAGTCGGCCAAACCTTCTATCAACACTGCAAGGCGATGTTGATAGAAGCCGAAGCGGCGCATCAGGCGGTAGAAACGCTGCAGTCTGAACCGCGCGGCAGCGTTAAGCTCACCTGTCCGGTAACCCTGTTGCATGCCCATGTTGGCCCGATGCTGGCGCGCTTTATGGTGCGATACCCAGGGGTGACGCTACATCTTGAAGCCACTAACCGGCGGGTGGACGTGGTGGGCGAGGGGGTTGATGTGGCCATCCGCGTGCGGCCAAGGCCATTTGAAGATAGCGACCTGGTCATGCGGGTGTTGGCCGATCGCGGCCATCGCCTGGTGGCGAGTCCGGCGCTGATCGCTAGGCTTGGGCGCCCACAGGCGCCGGCGGAATTGAGTACCTGGCCGGGGCTAAGTATTGGCGCCGGAAAACATCAGCATAAATGGCAATTGACCGGCCCGGAGGGGGCGCGAGCCGAGGTTTATTTCACCCCGCGAATGGTGACCAGCGATATGCTGGCGCTGCGCGAGGCGGCTATGGCGGGCGTTGGCGTGGTACAGCTTCCTTTATTAATGGTGCGCGATCAGCTGGCATCAGGGGAGCTTGAAATCGTGCTTGATGAGTGGCAACCGCGACGGGAAGTCATTCACGCGGTGTTTGCCTCGCGGCGCGGTTTATTACCTTCCGTCAGAGCGTTGGTGGATTATCTCAGCGAAGAGTATCAGCGCATGGAAGAGGATTAGCTTAGACTCTTTTCCCCGGCGGCGCTGCGCCTGGACGGGCTACTGGTGGTGCGGCCTGTGGGATTCCCGACGGCGCTGCGCCTGGACGGGCTACTGGTGGCGGGGCCTGCGGGATTCCCGGCGACGCTGCGCCTGGTCTGGCTACTGGTGGTGCGGCCTGCGGGATTCCCGGCGACGCTGCGCCTGGACGGGCTACTGGTGGTGCGGCTGTGGGATTCCCGGCGGCGCTGCGCTTGGCCGGGCTACTGGCTGGTGGTGCGGCCTTTGGGATGGGTAGCCCGGGCGAGGCATTTATGCCGACCCCGGGAAGGGCGGCGGTGCCACATGCGAAAAAAAGCCCGTACTTTCGTACGAGCTCTCATCTCGAATATGGCGGTGAGGGGGGGATTGACTCGCTTCGCTCGCCCCTGCGGGGCAGCCCGCTTACTGCGTTCGCGGTCTGTCCAACTGGCTGCGCCAGTTGTCGAACCCCGGTCGGGGGTTCTCATCCCCCCCAACGGAGAATATAAAAGAAAAGAGCCC